>JAEYYX010000053.1 GCA_023428245.1 Pseudomonadota bacterium | reverse complement strand
TGCGGCTGGCGGGTGCGCCCCGGAGCGGGGCGAACCCACGCATCGCGGAGAGATCTTAGAAGATGACCTCGGTCGCGTTCGAGAAGACGTTGGCACAAGAGTCGGTCGCTTGAACGCGGATGGGGCGACCAGCGAGGTGGCTTGCGTGCACGGCGCGCACCAATGTCTCGTGCGTCACGCGGAAGGCGTTCTTCGTGGCGCACGTGGTGGGAAGGTTTGCGTCGACCCGGACGATCGCCCCGCCATCGGAGTTGAAGGTCCGGACTTCGACGATGTTCACCCAGCCGCTGAGTCCAGCGGCGTTTGCGGGAGCCGTTTGAAGAAGGACGCCGAGCCCAAGACTCAGGACCAGAAGACCACTCAAGAACTTCATCATTCAATACCTTTCTCTGAGAATCTACGACGAGCGCTTTTCTCGTCGCGTCACGCGCTTCAGAGCAAGGGGAGTGCCAACGCCCCCACGAGCCCGTCGGGAGACGTGAGCCGGCCCTTCTCCGCGAGTTCGGGCCCCATTCTTCTAAGGACATCGAGTTTTCGGTCGGGCAGCCCGAGGAATCGTCCGATCATGGCTGAACGTGTTCGATCACTCTGCGGTGCGGCGAACGCGGTCGAGAGTTGTCGAGCGCGCTCCTTGCATCTCTCTGAGCGAACGCTCGTTCCCCGCTCGAGGGGGAGGCTGCCGAAGATTCTGAGGTGAGGAGATGTGCTTTCGAGAGGCGCCTGATGGTGCGTTTGGTTGGGGCTGGTGGCGGGAGTTCTTCTTAAGTGGCTTTGAGGTGGTGAGCTCTTTGAGGTGTCGGGAAATCCTGTTTTGCCAGGGAAGGCCCGCGTCCTCTTGAGGTCCGGTGGCATGGCGCTTGCTCCAGCCGTCGGAGCTCCGCGTGCGAGAAAACTCGCGAGGGCAAATCTGCCATGGAAAGGAAATCGATGAACCAAAGAATCCTCAAGCGGCGCGCCCGCTCGATCGTTTGTGTGATGTCTCTCTCTCTTCTTGGGGTCGCCTTCGCAGGGTGCGGAATGGAGGTCGTCAGCACCGAAGAGGCGGAGGCGGAGATGACAAGGGAAGCTGAAGACGAGTTCGCCTCCATAGGCTTTGTGGCGGCGGACCATGAAGATTTGACGGAAGCAGCGCTCTTCTTTCTTAAGTCGAGCGTGCGGGAGAATCTCGGAGACGAAAATGAAGGAACGGACGCTGGGTTCATGAAACTCATGAGCGAATATCACTTCGACAACTGCCGCTTCCTCGAGACGACGGCGCGCCTCAGGAGTCAATATTCGACCCTCGTGCGCTACCTCGACCCGAACGCCTTCAGGGATAAAGATGCTCAGAGCATTTTCGGGCAGATCTTGCACACGATGCAGGACTTCTACTCGCACAGTAACTGGACTGAGCATCAGAAGACGCAAGCGACGATGAAAATTGTTCCGTTGGGTGATTTTCTTCCTCGCCAGCTCGTTCCGGGGATGTACGTGGGAGACGGGATGTATGTCTTACAGAACGGTATCCCTTCGGACTTTCAGATTGTAGGGAACTATAGCCGCACCCAGAAGGTGCCTTACGTTCGCCAGATAATAAACGGCGTGAGCACACTCATCGGCTTCGGGCTCATCACGGGGACCTATTCGGACAATCATGACCCATCGGCTTGTGTTCCCGGCGCCACCATTCGTCATGGCGGTCTGATCTATTCACAGAGCGACGAACCGGTTCTCGCTAAGGATGACTCTGGCACCTACCTGCACGACGAAGCGAAGGCCCTCGCGCGCTCTCAAAGCCGCGAGGAGTTTTGTCGTCTGACGCGTCTCGCTACGCTTCGCTACGGCGAGCCAGGGCGCATCAAGCTGAACACCACTTGGGGCGTGACCGATGCGGAATACAAGGCCCACTGCCCCACTAGCGTTTCGAAGGTGATCGCCGTATTCAGCGCGTCTTTGACCTGAGCTCGAATGTCCACACGTGGCGGAGCGCCCCTCGTTGGCGCTCGCTGCGCGCGGAGCGGCGCTTTTGGCTCGCCGTATTTTCCGGAGATCTGCTCGACGGTTCCTTGGTGCTTTTTGTGCGCACCTCATTTTCGAGATGCGCTCTAGCCCATGGATTCGAAGCTGAGCAGCGACCATTCGCCGAGCCGCGCCTCTTGGACGAAGCGAAGCGACGACTTCTCGTAGACCGCGCGGAGCGCAGGGACCTGCAGCGGGGTGAAGCCGCTCAGTAGAAGGGTCGCGCCGGGGCGAAGAGCTTGCGCGATGGACGGCGCGAGCTCAGTGAGGGGCCCTTCGAGAATGTTCGCTACGACGAGATCGAAGCGCGCTCCCCGAGCGTTCGGGAGGTCGCTTGTGAGCGCGATCTCTCGATCGGCTCCGTCGAGCGCGCTCTGCCTTTGGGCCCAGGCAAGCGCCTTGGGATCGATGTCCGTACCGACGACGACAGGAACTCCGCGGGCGCGAGCGATGCGCGCGAGGATGCCTGTGCCAGTGCCGACGTCGAGCACTTTTCGGGGACGCTTCAGCCCGAGGAGCATGTCGAGCGCTCCCGCGCAGAGACGGGTTGTAGGATGAGAGCCGTCTCCAAAGACGAATCCTCCGGCGAGCTCAGCGGGCAGTTCAGCAAAGGTGAGCACGCCTGAGCTTACCTCGGGCGGCGCTTCGGCCGCGCTGTAAACGACGACCCGCGGAGCGATGAAACGAGGAGCCACTGAGCGCGCTTCCTAGCGCTTTTTTCCGGGCGCAGCGAGAGAGCTGCCCCATGTGTGCCGATAGGCGACTCCGAAAAGAGCGCCGGCCGCGTCGCCGAAAGAGCCCCGCTTTCGTGAGGCGAGGAGCTGTGCGACAATTTTCTGTTCGACTGGGGATAGAAGAGATGACGGAGCGGGGACAGAGTCTGCGGGACCGGAACAGGGAGGCGACGCGGGCCCGCATCGTCAAGGCTGCGCGTCGTGCCTTTGCCGAAGGCCACTACGAGGACGTCTCCCTCGCCCATGTGTGTAAGCTCGCCCAGGCGACTCGTGTCGCCCTTGCGCACCACTTCCCCGGGGGAAAGGAGGAGCTCTTTGCGGCAGCTACGGATGAGGCTCTGAGCGAGCTCGAAGATCGCATCAGCTCGGCCGAAAGTAGCGCGGATGGATGGGCCGGGGTGAGAGCTGCTTGTGATGCCTACTTGGACGCATGCTCCGACCCAGCATTTCGAAATCTTCTTCTTCGAGCCGGGACTCGGGAGACCGATGCGGACCATATCGGCTTCGATCAGAGGGCGAACGAGGCGCTCGTCACTCGATTGGTCCGCGAGTGGATTGTGCGCGGTCTCCTCCGCCCGCGTCCGATCCTGATTCTCTCGCGATTGTTCGAGGCGATATTCGAAGAAGCCGGGACACAGGTCGTGAGCGCCTCCGACCGAGAGCACACCCGGGCTCAGCTCAATCGTCTGATCGCTGAATGGCTCGATGGGTTGAGACGGAGGTCCGGTGAAATGACCAATCTGCTCGCGACGGACCGTGTGGTGCTCGAGCCATGGGCACTCGGGGACATCCCAGAGCTCGCGGAGCTGTGCGTCGAGAGTGGCCTCGGGCGAGTGCTCTTTGCTTCCCAAGCTCGAGACTCTGAGCCTCTCCGGAGTCTCGTGCTGGAGAGCGAACGTCGCTTTGCGCGAGGGGAGCTCGGGATGTTTGTCGCTCGAAATGGAAGCGGTAGGCCTGTAGGAGTGGTGGGACTTGTGCCTCCGCGGCCGGGGGACGCCGAAGAGCTTGTGGTGGCTGTGGATCGCAGCTTCCAGGGACGAGGGTATGCCTATGAGATCGCCGAGGCGGCTCTCCGGGAAGGGCGCGTGCGCGGATGCCGCCGTGTTCGCGCGACCACTGACGAATCGAACGCGCCCTTCGTGCACTTGCTTGAGAATCTCGGTTTCGTGCGAGCTTCGGAGCGCGGGAGCGCCCTGGAATACGTCCGCGCTGAATCAGAGAACGTTTGAAACTTGGGAGCTTGCGGCTCTTAGAGCCCGACGCTCAAGCCGAAGAGGAGCTGGCCGGCGAATAGGTTCGAGTTTTTCCACGAGTCTCCGGAAAACGCCCAGCCGTAGCTCACGCCGCCGTGCAGCGCGAAGGGTGAACGGGCCCCGTAGGGTCGGTAATAGAGGATTGCCCCGTTCTTCAGGCCATACATCTGGGAGCCGAGCTCATAGGCGAGAGCGGGTCTCCCGACGATCAAGGGCTGCCCCTGGCTTCCGATCGGCATTTGATGTGTGAAGGCGAGCTGCACCTCGAGCTCGAGCGGTACCCGTGGCCCCCAGCGGAAGCCGACCGTGGGTCCGGCGAACCAGCGAATCCAGCCGTCGATGTCCGTGAAGGGGATGTTCTGTGTGGTCGCGAGGCCCATCGCAAAATCGGCCCCCGCCCCCAAGCCGACCCGAACGAGGCGGCTCACTCCGTATCCGACGTTGACCGCGAGCCTCGGACCGAGGTGCATCGCTCCGGCTTCATAGTCTCCTTCGGCTCGGGAGTGCGTCAGGAGGGCGAAGCCGCCTGGCGCTACCGAGGCGTCCACGCGGGCGAGCACTTCGTGAGTGACAGGCTTTCGCGTCTTCGTGCCTCGCTCAGCCAGGGCCTGACCGGACCAAGTCAAGACCCCCAAGCCGCAGACAAGCCATCCCAAAGCTGTATGTTTCATGCCGCACGTTTACCACGCCGCTCGTCGCTGGCGATCGAATTTGAAGGGGGCAGACCGAGCGCCGAGCGCCACGCTTCCGGTCCCGAGGCTCACTTTGTGGTCACTTCTCTGGAGCGAGCCTGGGGGCGCTCCGGGGACTCGACCCTCGGCCGGAGCGCCGGAGCGCCGATCGGGGGCGCGGGAAGGACGGTGGGCCTTTTTGAGGCGTTCGCGAATGGAGCGGGCCTCTCCGAGTGAGTCAGGGTGTGCCGATGTGACCCTCGACGACGATATTGAGTCTCTGGTAATGACGGTGAGAAGATTGGGGGTTCGCGAGGTGCGGACCACAGGAAGGAGCTCATCATGAAGCAGTACGTCGCGGAGTTGATCGGTACGTTTTGGCTCGTGTTCGGGGGGTGCGGGAGCGCGGTCTTAGCGGCGGCTTTCCCGGACGTGGGCATTGGGCTCTTGGGCGTTTCGTTCGCCTTTGGCCTGACTGTTCTGACGATGGCCTACACAATCGGGCCGATTTCGGGCTGCCACCTGAACCCCGCCGTTTCCGTGGGGCTCCTCGTGGCGGGGCGTTTCCCAGCCAACCGACTGGCCCCTTACATCGTCGCGCAGGTCGTTGGCGCCATCCTCGCGGGCGGCGTCCTGTACGTCATCGCGAGCGGTGCGCCGGGTTTCGACGTGCACGCCGGCTTCGCCTCGAACGGCTACGGGGACCACTCACCCGGGAACTACTCGTTGGTCGCGGCCTTGGTCGCCGAGATCGTGCTCACTTGGATCTTCTTGTTCGTGATCCTCGGCTCGACGGACGCGCGCGCGCCCGCCGGCTTCGCTCCGATCGCCATCGGCCTCTGCCTCACCTTGATCCACCTGATCAGCATCCCCGTCACGAATACGTCGGTGAATCCTGCTCGGAGCACCGGGGTTGCCCTCTTCGCGGGCGGCTGGGCCATCGAGCAGCTCTGGCTCTTCTGGGTCGCTCCGATCATCGGAGGCGCTCTCGGGGCCGTGACTTACAAGGCGATTTTTGCGTCTGAGAAATGAGGGATTCGTCGCTCGGGCTCTCTCTCGAGAGCCCGAGCATTCCCGAGGTGAGGTTACTTGAGGAGACTATTTGCCTCGAGCTCTTGCATCGAGTTCGAGACATTGATCATCGTGTTGTAAGCGTTGATGAGGTCGTCGTGGTGTTTCGCAATAGCCTCAGCGTTGTCAGGGGAATCAGCGAAGGTTCGTGAGGCCTTCGTGGCGATGGAGTGGAACCGCTCGACCTGAGTCATGTAGGCCTTGAACGTGGCGTTGAGCTGGTCGCCCTTTCCGTCAGAGAAGGCTTTGAGGGAGGAGTAGACCTCGTTGAGCTTCGCAAATGACTTCTCGAAGCGTGCCTTGTCGACTCCCTTGAGAAGCTGATTCGCTTCGAAATTGAAGGCGCGGAACCAGTAGCTGTAACCCTTGTCCGCCTCGTACTTCTTGAGCTCGGCGAGGGTCTGCTGACGCTCGACCTCCGAGAGGGCGTTCTCGAGCTTTTCCATGTTCGCCTGGTACGATCCGGCTAGCTTCACCATCTTCTCGTGGAGCTCCTTGCCCTTCGCGCCGCCGTCGTCCTTGAAGTTCTCGGCGTCGTAGTATTTGTGAACTTCGGCAAAGGTCGTCACGATCTGTTCAAGGTCAGCGACTGCTGCGTCGGCGAGCGGTCCCAGGTGCTCGAGCTTACTCGAGGCGTCTTTTTTGGCCTCGGCGAATTGCTTCTTGGCCGCATCGAGGGCGGTGGAGGCGAAGTTTTGACGGGGGAAGAAGGTGTATTTCTTGCCGGCTTCCGGGCCCTCCTCAGGGATCTTGCTCATGTATTCAGTGAGACATTCATGAGGCTTGCCGATGATGGTGTTGAAACCTTCGGCGTATTGACCCATGACGGACATGTCTTTGTCGCTGACCGCCGGAGCAGCTGGATCTTCCTTCTCAGGGAGCACTTTGTTGAGCTTTTTGCACCCTGACGCGCCGAGGATCAGTGCCAGAGCTAGAGAGAGGAGCGTGTAGTATTTCATGATAATCTTTCGTGTATCCGTGCGAGTCTTCCCAAAGGTGTAAGAACACCGGTCCAATCTACCTCCCCACTGTGAGTGAACAGGGAGAGAAAATAGATCCGACCTATCACCCTCCTAGCAATCTTTTTCAAGTCCTACAATGGACCTCTCCTCGGCTTGGCGAAGGAATGTTGTCGCCATGACCACGGGTGATGCTTTGTTTTTCTTCGGAAGGGCGCCCGCGCGGACAAGGCCCCTCAGGGGAGAGTGTTCGCGTGCCGACCGGAGCGCGCTCGAGCGAGCCGCGCGATCCGGAGGGAGCGTCCGATGACACCGGAAAGGGCGAAGTCTGGAGAGCCGGCGAGCGAAGAAAGGAGGCCGTTTTCGGTGGGGCGCGCTTCGAGGGAAGATCGCGTTCCGGCAAGCCCGTAGCTCCTGGAATTTGGTGCGCGAGCGAGCGCGCGAGCCGTGCTACAGGGCCCGGGACCGAAGGACGCGATGACAGCTGCTGCAGCCCACGAGCAAAGCGAGCGGGCCTCGCTCGGACGACCAGAGATCCTTGCACCCGCGGGGACTCTGGAATCGTTCGCTGCGGCGCTTTCTAGTCGAGCGGATGCTGTCTATCTCGGTCTGGCGGAGGGGTTCAACGCTCGGAGTCGGTCGACGGCGTTTCGTCTCGACAATTTGCCTACGTTGGTAGCGCGAGCCCACGCCGCAAATGTGCGCCTCTACCTGACGATCAACACATTGGTGTTCGAGCAGGAGCTGCCCGCCCTCGAAGAGCTCCTCCTCCGTGCGATCGCGAGCGGCGTCGACGCGCTCATCGTTCAGGACCCCGCCACCGCGTTCTTGGCTCGACGCATCTCGAAAACGATCCGCCTCCACGCGAGCACGCAGATGACGATCTCGAGCGCCGAGGCTGCGACCTTTGCAGCGACGTTGGGAATCGATCGGGTTGTTTTGCCGCGAGAGCTCTCCGCCCGGGAGATCGCACGCTTCACGCGGGAGAGTCCGCTCGAGAGCGAGGTGTTCGTCCACGGCGCGCTCTGTATGGCCTGGAGCGGACAATGCCTGACGAGCGAGGCATTTTCGGAGCGTTCGGCGAATCGCGGTCAATGTTCCCAGGCCTGTCGCATGCCTTACGAGGCGATCGTCGACGGGAAAAAGCTTGACCTGGGTGACCTGCGGTATCTGCTGAGTCCTCAGGACCTGGCCGCTCACGAAGTGCTCCCTGAGCTGATGGCAGCTGGCGTGAAGAGCCTGAAGATCGAGGGGCGCTACAAGGGGCCGGCCTATGTGAGCACGGCCGTCGACTCCTTTCGAAACTTTCGGGACGCGCTCTTGCGCGGGGTGACCGAGGAGGACTACCGAACTCTCAGCAAGGACGTCGAAAGGACTCAGCTGACCTTCTCCCGGGGCGGCTCGGTGGGCTTTCTGCGCGGAGACAATCATCAAGCGCTCGTCGTTGGCAGTACGCCAAAACATCGAGGCCTCGAGGTCGGGGCTGTCCGAGAGGTGCGCCCGGGGCGCGTAGTGGTCGAACTCCGTGGCGGCGAGAGGACGCTCGAAGCTCTGCGTCCGGGAGTCGGGGTGAAGTTTGAGGCGCTTGGGCGGAGTGCGGCGGAGTTCGATCCGGAAGATGCGCCCGGTGGACCGCTCTTTCATGCACGGTCTCTTGGAAAGGGCCTTGTCGAGCTCGGTTTCGGTCAACCGGGGCCGGACCTCCGCCGCGTGCGCATCGGCGACGATGTGCGTTTGACGGGCGATCCGGAGCTCGCCCGCGAGGTGGAGCAGCTGCTCGAGCGAGGTGTGAGCGGACGCATCGGGCTCCTGCTCTCGGTATCCGGCAGGGAAGGCGAGGCCCTTCGCGTGGAAGCTCGCACGACTGAGTCTGTCGTTCCGCTCTCGGCGAGCGTCCTTTCGCGCCCGGTGCTCACGGCCGCCCACGCGGGGGTGGGGCTCGACGACGCTCTGCTTGGAGACAAGCTCGGAGGGTTCGGAGGAACCCCTTTCCGGCTCGATACTCTCCAGCTCAAGGGGCTCGCTTCGGGGCTCTATTTGCCCGTTTCCGAGCTCAAACGCATGCGCCGGGAGCTTGTCGAGGCGCTCGAGGCAGGGCTCAGGGCGCCACGCTCCTTGCTCATCGAGTCCGGCTCCTGCCTGCCGCGGCTCTCCGAGGAGCTCAGCGGGCCCGTGACGGCTGAGCTCGGACCTCCTGTGCTCGTGCCTCTGTGTCGCACGGAGGAACAGCTCGAAGCAGTGATCGCGAGCGGGCTTGGTCCGGGCGCTGAGGTCGAGCTCGATTGGATGGAGATGGTCGGACTCGGTCGCGCCGTCGCGCGGGCCAAGAGCGCCGGCCTTCAGGTGACCCTGGCTACTGTGCGCGTGCAGAAGCCGGGAGAAGAGGCCTTTGACCGTCGCATCGCGCGTCTCGAGCCAGAAGGCGTCCTCGTGCGCCATTTCGGCGCGCTCATGCACTTCTCACGGAACCAAGTGGAAAATGGTGCGCGCAAGCTCGCGGTTCATGGCGACTTCTCCCTGAACGTCACGAACTCCCTCACCGCGCTCCATTTGCTGGGGCTCGGTCTCGAAACCGTCACCGCCTCCCACGATCTGAACAAAGATCAGCTTCTCGACCTGCTGGAGCGGGTTCCGCGGGGACGTGTCGCGATCACTCTCCATCACCACATCGCGACCTTCCACAACTCCCACTGCGTCTACGCGCACATTCTGAGCGAGGGGACCGACTATCGCTCCTGCGGTCGCCCCTGCGAGGAGCATAGGGTCGCCCTCCGCGACTACGCGGGCCACGAACATCCCGTCGTCGTCGACGTGAGCTGCCGCAACACGATGTTCAATGCTCTTGCGCAGAGCGCCGCTCCTCTCGTTCCGAAGCTCCTTGGGCTCGGGGTGCGCCGCTATCGCGTCGAGTTCGTCTGGGAAAAGGCCCACGAAGTGACCCAGACTCTGCTCGCTTATCGGCAATTATTGGCCGGCGAAGTGAGCCCGAGCCAGGCCCTCGAAGCGGCCTGCGTGCACGAGCGTTACGGCGTGACGACGCCGCTCAAGTTGCGCAAGCGGGCGAAATGAGTGCGGCGAGTTTCGCTCTCTAGACCGCAGGCAGCGTGCGGCCCAAGGCGGCATGCATGTTCACAAAAGGGAGAGCGCCCACCCCCCGCGAGGGAAGTGGGCGCTGTCGGTTGGCGCGGCTCGGCTCAGAGGCAGCTGGCGCCGGTGGCGAGGGCGCTTCGCACGGAGAGGCGAAGAGGCTCCGCCTCCGAGCCTTGGAACGCGTACTGTCCTTCGGGATAGGTCGAGTTGTAAAGGAACGCACCCCAGACATAGTCGCGATAGACCATCGCTGATCCGTTGCACGACGGGATGCGCGCGATGCCGGAGATCGACATGTTTTCCACGTCTTCCCAAAACACGGGGTTCCAATGGTGGCCGGCCTTGTAGTGGGCGCGCAACATGGCGTTGAAGTTCGCGATCTGGGAAGGGGTCCTCCCGAGGGCGTTTCCTTCTTCGACTGCAATGTTACGAAGAGCGTTCAGCACGCCGGACGAGCCGCCATCAGCTGGCATGCGCGAAAAGAGGGCGTCCCGGCTGGATGGCTGGACGAAAATGGAACCGTTCATGATCCCCTCGTAGAGACGCGTGGCATCCCGGAGCGACCAACGATTCGCGAAGCTCGAGCATCCTGGATAGGCGGAGATGCTGATCTTTTCCATGCCGATGTCCCGTCCGAATTGCTCCAGGGCCGGCATACCGAAAAGGTCCATGAAGGCGCGGGTGCGCTGATTGTCGGACTGAACCTGCATGTGCCAGATCGCATTCCCCATGGTCTCCTGAGTGCCTAAGAGGATGTCCGTGGGGCAGTCGGTGAGGGGACTCGACGGTGCCTTGTACATGTCGATAGGGGTGTTCAGGTTGAACGCTGCGTGCTCCATCCCGCGCAGTGCGTGCACTGCGACGAGCGTTTTTATGGAGCTTGCAGGATCGTACGCGTAGTCGACGTTTATGCTGCGCTCAATGGGCCCACCGACCCGTTTCACCATGAAGCCGACTTCGCCGCGATGTGAGGTGCCGCGCAGGCGCTTGCGCAGCCGGATCGTCTCGGCGTCTGAGTTTTCGGTCAGGAGAGCGACGTAGCGGTTGGGGCCGAGATACTTCGCGTCGAAGATGCGAAGGCCCATGGCTTCAGCGCGAGCATTGAGCGACGCTTCGGAGTGCCCGTTCCACCACTCTGCATAGGGTGCGCTACAGGGGATAAGGAGCACGTCGAACTTCTCTTCGGCGGTCGGGTTGATGCTGGTTAGGCAGTTGCCCGTACCTCCGAAGAGCGACTGAACCTGGGAGCCCGTCGCGTCAAAGTACCACCACCAGGCGCTTCCGTCAGCGCCTGAGTTCTGGATGAAGACGGCGGCGTACTTCTTGACCCCGTTTTCGACGTAGGACTGAAGATCGATCGGGCGGGCGTTGTTCGTCGCCGCGATGGTGCCGAGCTCGGCCACGGTCTTACCATGGGCCCACCACCAGTTTTTGGCGGTTGCTCCGGTGTTCGGGACCATGATGGCCGCGAAGCGGGTGCCTGCTGAGGTCTGATAGGCGTGGATATCGACGACGCGCAGGTTTTGTGAGGCGGTGACCACGTCCAGCTGATAGGGGGTCACTCCGTGGATCCATGAACTCGTCTGAGCGTGGCTGCCCGAGTTGTGAACCGCCGCAACAGTGAACAGAAGAGGGGACGCGCTCTGCACCTGGAGACTCACCAAGCGATAGCCACTGGTGATGAGCGCGTTGACCTGCGCGGCGGTCTGACCGCCTCGGAAGACCCATTGCGTGGGCGTTGTGTTGAACTGGCCATCAACGACAGCTTGGTCCGCTTCCCGGACCTCCTCTGTGTCTTGGATTCCTCCTCCTGCATTGCTGGTTTCCTCTTCGTCGCCTGCGCTGGACGCCGCGTCGTAGTCGACCGGCGAGAAATCGTCCTCACCAGACCAGTCCGTTCCGTCACCGCAACCGGACAAAACCAGGGAAAATAAGCCAAGCCATGCGCCAAGGGATCGTGCTTTTCGGGGTCTTGCGAACATCTATTTTGTGCCTTTCTCGGGCGCGCTCGGGGGGCCGCTGCCCGCGAGGGGAGAGTCGACCTCCGGACGCGCTGGAGTTGATGAAACGATGATCCGGATAGACCACCGCACTCATGGCGCGCGCGAAGAACGAGCGTGCCGAGCGTCGGGCGAGTTAGAGAGATTCGCGCGTCGCGTCAACTTGAGGACGCACCTCGTTGCGCGATTTACCGGTTACTCCTTTCGGGATGCACACGTGCGCACGGAAATGCTTGGCGCGGAATGCGCTTGAGTGTAGACCGGTCGATCGCGTGCTGGAGAAAGAACAACAAGGATGACTCGATCGTGAGAGACAAAATCGTTCCTCACTGGACCCTGTTGCCGGCCCTTGGGGTGGCCTCTTGGCACGGGTGAGGCCGCAGGTCTCGCACCGAAGTGCGCCCCCGTTATGGCCATAGTGGCCGAAGTGAGCCCTGGGGCTGGTCTCGATTACAGCCAGAAATGGGAGTATGACTCTCACATGGCGAAGGCTCACGAAGTTTGGACTGTCTTAGAGCACGGCCCGCTCGAGCAGCTGGCTGAGAACCTGTGGTTCGTCTGGGGGACGCTGCCGTCGATGTCTCTGAAGAGGAACATGGTAGTGGCGCGGTTGCAGAGCGGAGATCTTGTGATCCATAACCCAATCGCTCTCGATGAGGGATCTATGAAGCAGCTCGAGAGCTTCGGTGAACCGGCCGTGCTCGTCGCTCCGAGCGGGTTTCATCGCCTCGATTCGAAGATCTACAAAGACCGCTATCCGAAGGCGAAGATCGTCGCTCCGCGTGGATCACGGAAGCTCGTCGAAGAGGTCGTGCCCGTTGACCTTGTGATGGACGAATACTCGAGCGTTGACCCGTGCGTTCTGTTCGAGCGCCTCGATGGGGTGGGGGACAAGGAAGGCGTCATGCTGGTGCGCTCGTCCGACGGGCTCACTCTCGTTTTTAACGACGTGATCTTCAACATGGACAAAAAGACCGACTTCATGGGGTACCTGTTCACGACGCTCTTGGGCTCGGCGCCGGGTCCCCGGGTCTCCCGTCTGACGAAATGGACGATCATCAAGGAAAAGAAGGCGCTCCGGGCTCAGCTCGAGCGTTACGCTGCGCGCGAGGACTTGGTGCGGGTGATCGTCGCCCACGAAAAGGTCGCGAGGGGGCCGGACGCGCGACGAGCTCTCGAACAAGCGATGACCTATCTCTGAAGAGCCATGCCGCGAGGATCCAGCAGCTGAGGCGCGCTCAGCTCGCGGCGGGGCTGCGCACTTCGATCGTCAGGTGTGCGAGGGCGAAGCGCTCGAGCTTTGCCCGGTAGACCTCGGGGTCACGAGGGGTTTTCGATTCGACGGTCGCGATGCAGCTCATTTTCGAGCCGCCGAGTGACCAGACGTGGAGATCGTGGACGCGGACATCGTCGACCTCTTCGAGGGAGCGGCGAATCTCCTGCTCTAGGGGAGCTGTGGAGGTTGCGTCGAGCAGCTCGAGAGCCGCGTGACGGGCGAGGCTCGTGGCCCAGACGACAATGAGCGCGCCGCCGACGATTCCTGTCGCCGGGTCGAGCCAGAGCCAGCCGTACCAACGACCGGCGAGCAGCGCTCCGATCGCGAGCACGCTCGTCAAGGCATCCGCGATCACGTGAAGGAGGGCAGCGCGGTGATTGTGGTCATGGCCATGATCATGATGCTGACCGTGGCCATGCCCTTCGCTGTGCGCCGAGTAGTCGTGGTGATGCTCATGGTCGGGACCTTGATCGTGACTGTGCAAGAGCAGGGCGCTCACCAGGTTCACAATGAGGCCGAGGACTGCGACGGGGAGCGAGGTCGAAAAATCGATGTCCTGGGGAACGATGAGCCGCTCAATGGACTCGACCGCCATCGTGATGGCGACGAGTCCGAGCGCCATTGCGCTCGTATACCCACCGAGAGCACGCACCTTTCCGGTGCCAAAAGCGAAGGAGGGATGAAGAGCGAAGCGCCGCGAGAACCAATAGGTCAGGCTGGCGAGTCCGAGCGCACCGACGTGCGTCGCCATGTGCCAACCATCGGCGAGCAGCGCCATGGAGCCTGTAGCGTATCCGAAGCCGATCTCGATGACCATCATCACGGCGGTCAGCAGGACCACCCAGAGCACCCCCCGTTCCCGCCTCGTGGGCGGAGACGGCACGCGAATCGAACAATCTTCTCTCGGTTCGCGGTAGGTTTCTGGCATCGCTTCTTTCAGCATACCACCCAGGCGGAGTTCGCAAAAAAGGGCCAAGACGCGCGCGCTAGACGGGGAAAACGCGCTGACCCGAAGGATCCGCCGATTTCACCGCAATCGCGCCCCTCGTCTCTCAAGCGGAGCGCGAGTAAAGACAATACGAGCACGACGGGAGCGCGAGGCAGTTCTGCCTCACAGCAATGCCGCGCCCGGGAGAGGAGTAAAAAATGGCGTACGATATTGTGATCATGGGAGGAGGCCCGGCTGGGCTTTCGTCGGCGCTTGCGCTCGGTCGAATGAGCAGGAACGTCCTTCTCTGCGACTCGGGTCCGCGCAGGAACGCGCGCGCTACCGAGATTCACAATTTCGTCACTCGCGACGGCACGCCGCCGACAGAGTTCCGACGAATTGGGCGAGCAGAGCTCGAGGCCTATCCGAATGTGAGTGTGCGCGACGTGCAGATCGAGCGGATCTCCGGGACCAAAGGGAACTTCTCTCTGAGGTCGGGGAACGAGAACTTCAACGCTCGTCGCATCCTTCTCTGCAGCGGAATGGTCGACGAAATGCTTCCGATAGAGGGATTCAAGGAGCTCTGGGGTCACTCCATCTTCCAGTGTCCTTATTGTCATGGCTGGGAGGTGAAAGACCGAACCTGGGGTTACCTCGTGCGAGCAGAAAATCTCGGGCACTTTTTGCCTTTCGTGCTCCAGCTGCGCGGCCTCGCCGGCTGTGTGTGTGTGTTTCTGGAGGCGGAGTTCGAGCTGCCTCGAGAGGCCGTGACAACTCTTGAAGGGGCCGGCGTGCGCATCTTTGAGAGCCCGTTGGCGGGATTGGTCGCGAAAAGCGAGGAGCTTGAAGCCGTCCTTTTGGCCGATGGGACGCGGGTCCCCTGTGAGGTCCTGTTTGCTCATCCTCCGCAAAAACAAGTTCCACTCGTGGCCTCCCTCGGACTCGAGCTTGATGAAAATGGCTTCGTGCGAATCGATCCCATGACTCGCGAGACGTCCCGTCCGGGCATCTATGCCGCAGGCGATCTTACCTCGCGGATGCAGGGGGCCATCATAGCCGCCGCGAGTGCCATGCAGGCCTCCGCCGCGCTCAACGTAGATGTCACTTCCGAGCTCCTGCGCGAAGGGGCGCTGCCTCGGTACCGGCGGGAGCGATGAGCGAATCAGGCGGGAGCGGGGCGAAATACGACGCCGCCTTCTGGGAGGAACTCTGGGCCAAGACGCTCAGCGCTCATCGAGACAAGGTCGCCAGTCGCCCCCCGAATGCTCATCTCGTACGGGAGCTCAGCGCTCTTCCGGCAGGTCGAGCTCTCGACGTCGGCGCGGGTCATGGCGCCGAGACCCTTTGGCTCGCGGCGCGCGGCTTTCGGGTCACGGCCCTTGATGTCTCCGCGAGCGCCGTGGCGCAGGGGAGAGAGATGGCCGACGCGCTCGGCGCAGAGGTCAGTGAGCGCATCGATTGGGTGGTCGGGGACTTTGGGGAGTTAGCGGCTTCTGAAGGGAAGTTCGACCTCGTCCTCTGTCTCTATCTGCACGCTCCAAGAGGAGCACAAGATCTCATTCGCAGGCTCGCGCGGCACGTAGCCCCGGGGGGAACCCTATTTCTGGTCGGGCACCGCCCCCTCGATCCAGTCACGGGAACTCCGACGATCGCTGCCGGTCAAACTCAGCTCTCGCTCGAAGACGCTCGCGAAGCGCTCGCTGACTCCGAGTTCATCCTCGAACTTCTCGAAGAGCGGCCGAGGGGCTCGGTCGGATCCGGAGTCGACGCCGTGCTCCGGGCGCGGGCTCGATAGGCGCTCGGGGTGACGCCGTGGGCGCGGCGGAACATACGGATGAAATGATTCGGGTCGGCGTAACCGACGCGCTCAGCGACGATGTCGATCCGCTCATCGGTGTGGAGGAGTCTGCGCCGTGCTTCCGCGAGGCGACCCGAGATGATCCACTCGAGCACGGTCTTTCCGGTGGCCTGCTTGATTGTTGTCGCGACGTGCGACGGAGACCTGTCGAGGGCGCTTGCGACGTCGCGGAGCGAGATCGGCTCCAGGCAGTTTTTTTCGATGAAGCGAAGTACCCGACTGGCGAGGGAGGGACGAAGCTGCGCCGTGGCGCCCGTTTCCTCACAGCTTGCGCGAGCAATATCGGTGAGGATGAGCGTCAGGAGGCTCTGGGCCGCGAGCTCAGCGTGACGCGCGCCCAGGGAGGCGGTCTCGCGCTCGAGCTCAGCGCAGAGGTGATGGAGCGATTCTTGGCGTTCGGAGGCGATTCGCAAGATCGGCGAGGCGCCGGAACTGACCCGCGTGAAGGGGGCGAGCAGCCCTTCGAGGTCTCTGTGTCCGAAGCAGGCCGGCGCAAACCGGACGCCCCAAGCCTCGGGGCTTCGCCCTTCGACGAGGCGATGACGCTCACCGCTGGGGATGAGGAAGACATCGCCAGCTTCGATTGAGTGTCGTCCGCGCTGCTGGAGAACACCGCGGCCCTTTGTCATGAACCCGAGGACCGCGAAGTCGTGGACGGGAAGAGGTCCAGCGCCGCGAGCGGGAACGAGGACTTGGTAGCTGGCGCTGATGGAGCCGAGAGGAGCAGAAGGAACAGAAGCCATGGCGTCTCGCTCATAGAACGCCGCTCGTGCCTCGAATGCAATCGGGTTGCGAAAAGGATGGAGGGCCCACTCTCGCGGCGTCGTCAGGCAGGCTGGCGAAGTAGACCCACGCCCGTCGTAACAGTCGCGAAGACCACGAGCAGGGCTCCGAGGTAGAGGAGGACCGCGAGCGCGGGCACGTGAGCCAGCCCGAAGAATCCTCCGGACAGGAGCACTGCCGCGAGGGGCGCGGCGATGCGCGCGGCCAGGCGTAGCTCGGGTGACAGGATCGAGTGCTCGAGGGCGAGCTGCAGGATGAGGGAGAGGAGGAGAAGGACCCCCGCGTGCGCATGGCCGGCACGATAGAGCGCGGCCTGGGCCGCAGTGAGCGAGGAGGGACCGGGGAGGCCGGCGCCTCCGCGCGTGACGACGCCGAGCAGGGTCAGGCCGCCGTAGACGATGGTCGGGACGGTCAGCAGGGTGATTCCGAGGAAGAGTCGAGTTTGGTTGTGCATGAGTTTCTCCGGACTTGACACTGTCTATCTGGCGCACTTGACGGTGTCAAGTCACGAACGGAAGCGCTGGGGTTCTGGATCACGCGCCAGGGGCCTCTCTGATTGCGATCCCGCTGAAATGATTCAGAGGCTGGGGGAGATTTCGATGATTTGGCGTTCAGTGCCGCCGGAACTAGCATCCAAGAACTTATGCGCCGCCGCTCTCCTACCCGCTTTCTCGTCGCTTTCGCCGTCTCGGCGCTTCCTTTAGCTCTCGCCTGTTCGCCAAGCCTGGAACCCGGAGACGACGGGCTCGGGGCGGGTGGGAGTGACCCTGGGGCTGGTGGCGCGTCGAGCGGCGGTGCCGCGAGTGGTGGCGCTGCGGCGACTGGTGGCGCGAGTTCCGGAGGCGCGACGGTGGGAGGCAGTTCGGCCGGGGGTTCGACGACCGGTGGAGCTCCGACAGGCGGGGCAGCGGCCGGAGGCGGGCCTGGTGCTGATGGCGGTGCTCCCCCGGCGGGCGGCTCGGCGAGCGGGGGTGGCGATCCGGGAACGGGTGGCGGCGGTGGCGGCGATGTGGCCGCCAAGCCGAGCGCTGGTTGTAGCAAAGGCTCACAAACCTTCACCGTCTCGAACGCCAAGGTCGGCTATCCTCAGGGGTACGACGGTTCGAAGCCTTATCCCGTGGTCTTCGCTTTCCACGCCGCGGGCAACAACAACTCGCAGCTCGAGAACCACTTCGGCAATACCGTCGTCGGTCAGAAGAATGTGATGATCTACCTGCAGGCTTCCGGAAGCGGCTGGAGCTTCCAGCAGGACCGGGGCCGCTACGATACCGCTTACCAACAGGTCCTCGAGAACGGCTGCGTGGACGAGAACCGCGTCGCCGCGATCGGACACAGCTCAGGCGCTCAGATGATCGTGCAGCTCCTCTGCGCGGGTGTGAAAGATTTCGACGCGGTGATTCCGATCGCCTCCTCCGTCTACTGCAACAAGTGGGACCCCGTCCCGGCTCTTGTCATCCATGGTCTGGACGATCAGGAGCGCTGCGCTTACGGCCTCGACGACTGTGACGGCCGAAAAGACATCGTGCCTTACCGCACCAGCAACAGCTGCACGGAGAACAAGGTCGATACCGACCTTCAGGTCGGCACCAAGTGCGGCGGGAACATCAACCCCGGCTGCAAGGAGTTCGAAGGGTGCGGCGAGCCGACTTACTTCTGTAACCACAACGATCCCCAATACAGCAACACGAACCACGGCATCCCGTGCTTCGCGGTCGACGTGGTCGACGACTTCCTCAGTCGACTCTGAGGTCATCGGTTTTCGCAGCGGAGTAGGGGCCCCTGAGGCCACAAGCTTCTCCTCGGAGCTCTGAGGAGCTTGCTCCTCGGGCTCCGCGCTTGTCCCGTTTCCGAGCGTGAACGCGCTGGGGCTCTTCGCTTGACAGTGTCAGGTTGAGCTCGAAGATGTCGCCCATGGAGACCGACGCACGCTCGCGCATCCTCGATGCCGCGGTGGCGCTACTGGAGACCGAAGGGCTCGCTGCTCTCAGCATGCGTGAGGTCGCGCGCCGGGCCGGCCTGAGCCACCAAGCTCCCTATCATCATTTCGGAGACCGCGAAGCCATCCTGGCGGCACTCGTCGAGGCGGGGTTTTGGGAGCTCAAGGCGGCGCTCGCTGCACATCGACAGGCCTCCTGCCTTTCGGAGCGGCTTACGGGACAAGGGCTCGCTTACGTGACCTTCGCCTTGCGGCGGCCTGCTCACTTTCGACTCATGTTTCGTCCGGAGCTCGTCCAGGTCGGAAAGTTCCCCGCCGCTGAACAAGCCGCGGGGGGAGCCTTCTCAGAGCTCGAGGCGATGGTTCTTGCGATCCGTCCGAGTCTTGGCTGCCACGCCGAAAGCGATCCCCTGATTTCTCTCCATTGGTCCCTGGTGCACGGCCTCGCGCAGCTCCTTCTCGACGGCCCACTTTCCGCGCGCTTTTCGGGCGTGGAGGCTCGCCTCGCTCACGCGGAAGAGGTCCTCCGAGTTCATGCGCGACTGATCTTGGGTGAGAGTCTGGACCGCTGAGGCCGGAGGCCGCGCTCAGCCGAGCAAGTGCTCAGCGCGCGAGTCCGATATTGAGAATGACGACGCCGTGCTCGACCACCGTAACGGAGCGCATCTCCCGCCCGAAACCGGGGTGATCGAAGAGGATGCGATAGGTGCCGGGGCCGAGCTCGACCTGGAAGGAGCCATCGGGCGCAGCTTCGATCGTGGGGCCGCCCGGTTCGACATGGATCGTGGCGGCAAGGGGACCGCCGAGGACATCGCGCACGCTGCCGCGCACCAAGCCGCGGGGGAGCGCCTCGTACAGGGTGATTTCGAGGGGGGCTTCTGCCTTTGCCTCGTGGGTCCTCTTCGCGATGTCGAAGCCTGTCGAGTGGACCTCGAGAGAGAGAGTCTTATTGTCCGAAATGCCCTCGATGCGGAAAGAGCCGTCTTCATTGGTCCAAACGGAGGGGACGAGCTGTTCGCCGATCGCGATGCGGATCTCGGCGTCCGGAATGCCTGTGCCTGATTCATCGATGACGCGACCCGTGACCTCGACGAGGACGGGTTTCGGCTCTTCTTTCTGAACGCTGGGCGGGGGGGGAGGCGGCCCTTCTTCGGGTTCTGGGGCTTTCGGGGCGAGGGCCAGTTTCTTCTCCGGGGCCCAAAGGAGCGCAACGGAAAGGCCCGCGCGCGGGCCGATCGGGATCAACGCTCCGCTCGTCAACTCGGAGGGGCGCGCAGAGAACCCGAGCTCGAGGCGTCCTTCGAGACCGAGTCCAGCTCTGAGCGGATGACGAGCGCCGATCGACAAGGTCATCGGTGATTGTCCGAGGTACTCGGCCCCCTGGTCGAGCAGGAGATCGGTGCGGAACTCGGCGAGCCAGAGCGTCTTCTCGGGAGGAAGCCGCTGGCTGTAGGCGAGTCCGAAGCGGAGCTGGGCGCCCGAGTTCGCGCTCAGGGTGACGCGGTCCGCGGCGCTCAGTCGCTCCGGGGCATCGAGCGCGTACCCGGAGCGGTCGATGTGCACGCCGAGCTCAAAGCCGAGCTCGTTCGTGTCAGTCGGCGTAACCCGAAGAAGCCCGACGATCGCAGGGCTCGTGGCCTCAAAATCGATCGAAGGAGCCGCAGCCCCGATGAACCGCGCGTCCGTTTGGAGTCCAAGGCCGACGCGCTCCTGTTCCCAAAAGATGCCGCGCAACGTGAGCCGAGGTTCGCCCGTACCGTTCGCTCCTTCGCCTCGTGCGGAGAAGAAGTCCATGCGCCCGGAGAAGTCGAGCGCTGCCATGCCCCACTTCACAGGTGCATAAGCGACTGCCGCTTCGCCGCCGAGACGGTGGGCCGGACCGTAGAGGCCCGTGAAGGAGTCAATGAACCCGTAGGAGACTCCGGCACGCAGCGCGACCTCGGGCGCCTGGCTCCGAGCGAGTCCGACTCGGAAAAAGCCGGGCAGCGCACGCTCCGCTGTCCAGAGCGCGGGCGGAGCGGGGTTCGCCGCGATCGCCGATCCACAGAAGAGCAAGAGCGCAGCCACCCAAGAGGCGAGCGCCACAGAGACCTTGAGGATGTGAGCGAAGGGACGCAATCGAAAGAGGGTCCCACCCTGCTGAAAGTCTGTAAAGACTCTGCAAGAACTGCGAATCCGGGGAAATCCACGGCTCGGCCGCGCCGATTGGCGCCCCCAGGTGCGCGGGGTATCCTGGGCGCGCTGGCGTTTGCCGAGCGGCGTCTCCCGATGACTCAACCGTCCCAGGTCTCCGCGCGCATTTCTCGCGCTCGCGCCCGCTCCTCGGTACGGCGGGTGGGCTTTCGGCTTGGGTTTGCGCTCGTGATCGCGGGGCTGACCGCGAACTGCGGGCACTTCGGGATCGAGGCTTTCGACGATAAATCGGGCACAGGTGGAGAGGACTCGTCGAGCGGCGGAAAGTCGCCGGACGGCGGAGCTAACTCTTCGGGGGGGAGGAACTCGGGAGGTCGCACCAACGCGGGCGGTACGGGCTCGCGCCCGGGAGGAGGGGGTGGTGGCGCCTCGTCCGGAGGCTCCAAAGCTTCAGGCGGCGCTTCCTGGGGCGGCACTGCGGGTTACGGCGGCGGTGGTCAGGGTGGCGCGGACCTGGGGGGAGGCGGCGTGACGATCGCGGGCGCCTGCTCGAAGGGAGATTTTGGGCCGCTCGAACCGATCACTGGCCTTGGCGTCGATGACGATCTGTTTGCGCCGAGCGTGACCGCGGATGGACTCCTCTTGGCCTTTGCGGCGAGCACGCCCGGGAGCGAGAAGATCTACGTTGCTGAGCGCTCCTCGCGAGGTGAGCCTTTTGGAGAGGCGATGCTCGTCGATCTGATGCAATCGCCGATTCTGGGCACTCCGTTCATCAGCTCGGATGGCCTCGAGATCTACTTCACGCTCGAAGGGTACGGTGGGCCCTCGGCGCGCGATCTCTGGGTCGTCTGGCGCCAACTTCGCTCAGAAGTCTTTGGCGCCCGCAAGCCTATCGACACCCTCAACACGATGAGCCGCGAACACTCGCCCTGGCTGAGCTACGATCGGAAAACGATCCTCTTCACGACCTCGCGCCAGACGGATGCTTCGTCGAGTGAGATCTGGTGGGCGACGCGGGAGAACCTCCAAGACTACAATTACAATTTCTCGGGTCTCGCGCCGGTCCAGACCGCTCGCGTCGACTCGGAGGATCGCTCGCCGTCCCTTTCTCCCGACGGCTTGACCCTATATTTCACCTCGGATCGGCGCGGTGAGTTCGATGTGTGGTCGATGAAGAGGCCGCGCATTGGCGCTCCCTTCGGCGAGCCGGTCCTCGAAGAGGGCTTGAGCGAACAAGGAGAGGAGGTCGACGCGCGCCTGTCGCCGGACGGTCACGAGATGTTCGTGTCGTCGAGCGGCGACAAGGGCCAAGAGCTCTTCGTGGCTCGGCGTGAGTGTAAGGACTGAGCGAGGCGAAGACTTCGATCGGATCCTCGTAATCGCACCTCGCTCGCGCGCTCCGGGCGCGCGCCTCAGAAGGGCTGTCTACTATCAGTTCGCAAACACGTAGTGGAAGAATTCAGCGCGACTCGTGACGCCACACTTGGCGTAGATCTTCGTGATGTGCTGACGGACTGTTTTGTCGCTGTTCTGTTCGAGTTCAGCGATCTCGGCGCTCCGGAGGCCTTTCAAGAGGTAGCGGGCGATTTGCAGCTCTTTGTCCGTGAGCCCCGCCTCGGCCAAGGCGCTGTCGATCGCGTAGAGCACCCCGGGGCGATCTTCGGTCACCCGGTCGATGACTTCGAGAAGCTCTGGGGCGCGAAAGGGCTTCTCGAGGAGGAAGGAGGCCCCCGCGTTCAGGGCGCGCTTCACATTGTCGAGGGCCGCGAAGGCGGTGATGAGGATGACGGGGGCGCTGACGCCGCGGGAGCGGACCGACGAGAGCAGGCGGAGGCCTCCTTCGGCGTCTGACCCGAGAACAACGTCCGTGACGACTGCTTGAACGAAGCTCGCTTCACTCAGCGCTCGCTCGGCTTCTTCGACGCTCGCCGCGAGCAGGACCGAATAGCCGGCCTTCGTCAGGGACCGACCGAGCGAGGCGCGCGCGTCGTCGTCATCCTCGACGAGGAGGAGCGCTCCGTTCTTCGACGTTCCGCCGCTCTGCGCGCTCATTTCGCCCGCCTCATGGAGCTCCCCGGAGTTCGAGCTCGAAATAGGACACACAAGGGCCGCGTCGGTAGACGAGATCGCCACCCATGGAGCGCGCAAGCGCCCGCGCTGTGGCGAGACCGAGCCCGAGACCATGGGGTTTACTGGACCAAAGGGGCTCGAAGAGATGTTCGGCGACCTCTTCGGAGACTCCGGGACCGCTGTCTTCGAGCCGGATGCGGACCTTTTCTCCGCTCTGCTCCGCGTCGAGCGTGATGGAGCCTCCCCGCGTATCGCGCAGGGCCTCGAAGGCGTTGTCGAGCAGGTTGTCCAAGATGATGCGCAGGTACTCGGGACTCGCGAGGGCAGGAGGCGGGTTCTTCGAGACGCTGAGGCTGATCCCTTGGGCGGAGGCGAGGCTCTCTCGCGCGCGGAGGGTGGCGGCGAAGACGTCTGAAAGTTCCGCTAAGGGAAGGTTCGGGTTGTGCGCGGAGGGCAAGGAGCGGAGCAGACTCAGCTCGCGAGAGATGCGCTCGCTCTGGGCTTGGGCGCGGTCCAAGAGCCGCTTTCGTTCCTCCGTTTGGCCCTCACCGAGCTCGCTCACTTCGTCGAGCAAGAGGCCGAGGGCGTGGAGGGGATTTTTCAGCTCGTGGAGGAGCGAGGCCGCGACGACCCACACGGCTTGGTCGCGCTCGATCTTGCGCAGCTGACTTCGGAGATCTTCGACGCGCTCTTTCTCGAGCTCGGCCATGCGGGCCTTGAGGCGCGACATGTGAGCGGCGACGGCGAGCAGCGCGCCGGTGAGCGTCGGCAGGACGAAGTCGATCACCGTATGGATCACTTCGATCAGGCTCGCGGGGCTGGACCCGGCGATGCCGAGCTGGCGATCGAGGTAGGCGTCGACGATCGTATAGAGGAGCCCGAGCAGCGCGCCCAAGGCGATCTGGAGCCCGAGCTGGCTCGACTGCGTGGGAGAGGTGGGGGCGGATCGTGCCACGGGTCGAAAGGGCGCCTTCCGGGGAAAACGGCGAGCTCCCTGAGGTTATCACCGGATGACCTCACTCTCTAAGACGCCGGGGCGGAGCGGGCATCCGACATTTGTCGGACCCCCCGGGGGCGACCGCCCGGCTAGGCTTTGTGCCTGATGGCGCGCTCGCTTCGTTCTCGGGCTCTCGGAGCCTCGCTGCTCCTCGCAAACTCGGCTCTTACTGTCGCGGCTGTCGCGCGGGCTGAGCCTGAAGGCGCGACTCGGCCCGTCGAATTCACACAAGGCGCATCCCTAACGACCGACCCCAGCGCCTCCGAGCACATCGAGGCGGACCACGCGAGACATCCCGAGCGACATCCGGGCATCAAGGTCCTCAGTTTGCGTGAGGCGCTCCAAGAAGCCGTGAAGCGAGGTCCCGATGTCTTGGTCGCTCTCGCGCCCCGCGCCTCTCTTCTTCGCGCCGAACAAACAGCTTCGCCCACGCTGCTCTTGCCTCCGAACCTCTCCGCGCAACTCGGCCCTCGTTTCATGGGTGATCGGATCGCTCCCGAGGTCGTCGTTGGCATCTCTCAGCCCCTTTCCCTTTCTCGACAAGGTGGTCTCCAGAGACAAGTAGCGAAAGGTGAGCTGCGTTTGCAGGAAGAGTCGCTCCGGCTCGAGCGGATCGCTGCAGCCATGGCCGCGGGGAACGCTTGGCTCGACCTCGCTTTCACGCACAATCTCCTCGAGCTCCGCAAGGCTTCCCTCGGGGAGGCCGAGAAACTCCTTCGCCTCGCGGAGGCACGGGTACGTCTTGGTCAGGCCGATCCCCTCGAACTTGCGGTGGCTCGAGCGGAGACGGCTCGCAGTCGAGCTCTCTTGCTCGAGGCCGAAGGAGCCCATTTTTCGGCCAGTGCGGACCTGTCGCTTGCGCTCGGTCTGGAGGCGGCTGAGGTCGAATCCGATGGAGGGTTGCCGCCGCCTCCTCCTTTGAAAGAGGGACAGCGCGCGGAAGAAGAACGCTGGACGGAGGCTCGTCTCCGCGCCGAAGAGTCTCTCGCGGGAGCTCGCGCCAAGCTCGCCCGCGCTCAGCAAGCTCCGGGCCTCTCCGTCGGCGTGCAGTACCAGCGCGAGGGAACAGGAGAACAAGTTCTGACCGGTACCCTCACCCTGCCGCTCTTCGATTTCAAACCTGGGCGTTACCAAGAGGCGCTGCTCCTCGCCGAAAAAGACAAGCTGAGCCAGGCAGCGAAGGTCCAGCGTCAGAAGGCGAAGGTCGAGCGCGACCGCGCCGCCCATGAAGAAGCCCACGCTCAGGTTCTGTTTCAGCTGCTCTCGAAAGAGGCGCTCCCCGCCGCGCGACAAGCCGTGAAAATCGTGACAGCAAAATACGAACTCGGCGAAGTCGACATCTCGCGCGTCGCGCTCCACCGCCAACAGCTCCTGACGCTCGAAGAGAACGCCGCCGTCGCGCTCGCCGCGGTCCATCGAGCTGTCCTCGGACGTCTCAAAGCCACCGGCCGGTTGCTCGAGGAGTACTCCCTGTGAACTTCCGCAAAGCTCAGCTCCTCGTTGTGGCTCTCAGTCTCGCAGCTTTCTCCTGTCAGAACGCCCCGGCGCCGACCGAGGAAAAGGGAGACAAACCTCCCAAATCTAGCGCTGACAATGCGGAGGCGCCAGCCGACGTTCGGCGGGTGCGTGTACACCCGGAGCTCCTGAAAAACGGGCGCGTGGAGCTCGCTCTTGTGGCGCGAGCTGGCGGAGCCTCGGGAGCGCGCGCCATCGGAGAGATTGTTCCGAGTCCAGACGGAGAGGCGCTCGTGGCGGCGCTTGTCGGAGGGCGCGTCGCGGAACTCACGAAGCATGAAGGGGATGTCGTCGGGCGCGGTGACGTACTCGCTTGGATCGAGTCTCCGGACGTCGGGATCGCTCGAGCTGATCTCTTGAAGCTCGATGCGGAAGTGGAGCTCAGCGAAAAGCGCATCGCGCGCGCGCGAAAGCTCTCCGAAGAAAACGCCATTTCCCAGAGCGCCCTTGAAGAAACGGAAGCGGCGCTCGCGGCGGCGAAGGCGCAGCGAGCGGCGATGCGAGCGCGCCTGAGCGCCTGGGGAGCGGAGCGGGGAGCCGGGTCCCGGGTGGCGCTTCTCGCGCCGATTGCGGGCGAAATTGTCGAGCGGAGCGCGACCCTCGGCGGGTTCGTGGAGCCCGGGCGAGCGCTCTTTCGCCTCGTCTCTCGCGATCGACTGCGCGCCCGGGTGCTGTTTCCGAGCGCCTGGAGTCAGAAGCCCGCGGCGGGGGAGCTTGTGACGCTCCGTCGCCCTCGAGTGAACTCGACCTGTTCGGCGAAGGTCTCGACCGTGTCTCGCTCCGTCGATCCAGCGAGTCGTACTGTGACTGTGTTCTTGGAGCTGGGACCCGATTGTTCGGATCTGCGAGCTCATGACCCGATTGAGGTTGCTCTCGGCCAGACCCAAGGGGCTGCTCCTTCCATCGAGCTCGCGAGTGCCCCGAAAGACGCGGTCCTCGAGCTCGGCGGCGCGCCCCATGTCTTTGTCGCGGAGGACCCGCCGGGATCGTTCGTGGTGACACCGGTGGTGGTCGAGAGAATCGTGGGAGACACGGCTTGGATCTCGGAGGGAGTGGCCCCCGGAGCGCGCATCGCCGTGCGCGGGGTCCTCTTGCTGAAGGGAGAAGCTCAGAAAGACCTCCTCGGGGGAGACTGAACGAAGATGCACCACATCGTTGAGTTCTCTCTCCGGCAGCGTTTCCTCGTCTGCGCGCTCACGGCGCTCTTAGCCCTGCTCGGTGTGCGCAGTTACCTGACCCTGCCGATGGACGCGGTCCCGGACATCACGAGCGTCCAGGTCCAGGTTCTGACGAGAGCGCCTGGTCTTTCTCCTGTTGAAGTCGAAAATCTCGTCACGCGTCCTGTCGAGCGAGCTCTCGCTGGGCTCCCGGACCTGACGATGATGCGCTCGGTGTCGCGCTCGGCGATCAGCGGCGTGACCCTGATCTTTGACGACGATATTGACCTCGAGCGTGCTCGGGAGCTCGTCGCCGAGAGGCTGCCCGCGGCTCGGGACGCGGTGGCTGAGTCCGCGGAGCGCCCCGAGATGGGGCCGCTGACCACGGGACTCGGCGAGGTCTATCATTTCACTCTCGACTGGCCTGGACACTCGGGCCAGGAACTCCGGGCGCTCTTTGACTGGGAGATTGTGCCTGAGCTTCTCCTCGTGCCCGGTGTGGTCGAAGCGAATAGCTGGGGAGGGGACGAGCGGGAGATCCAGGTCGTCGTCGCTCCGGATCGCCTGCTCAGCTTCGGTTTGACTCTCGAAGACGTCGAACGAGCGCTCCAGAGAAGCGGGCACACGGTCGGCGGGGCCGCGGTCGAGCGCGGCGAAGAGCAGGTGCTCCTGCGGCTCGATGGGCAATACAAGACTCGCCTTGATGTCGCGAACCAGGTGGTGCGAACGTCGCCGGAGGGAGCTCCTGTGCTCGTTTCGGACGTGGCGCGGGTGATGGAGGGGAAAAAGCCGCGCTTCTCGGCGGCGACGGCGGACGGCGCCGGACCGACCCAGTACGCGATGGTCCAGATGGTCGCGGCGGGGAACGCGCGCGACGTCGTCGAGCGCGTGCGACAGCGCCTCTCCGAGCTCGAGACGCGCCTTCCGGAGGGCGTCCAGATCAAACCCTTCTACGATCGAGCGCGCTTTGTCGATCGCGTTCTCGCGACGGTGTTTCGGTCGCTCATCGAAGGTGGCCTCTTCGTGACGCTGATCCTGTTCCTCTTCCTCGGGAACCTCCGAGCGGGACTGGTCGTGGCGACGATGATCCCGCTCGCGATGCTCGGGGCTTTTGCGCTCATGCGCCTGTTGGGCGTCTCGGGGAACTTGATGAGCCTGGGGGCGATCGACTTCGGTCTAGTCGTGGATGGAGCTGTCGTGCTCGTCGAAGGCGCGCTCGTAGAGATGGCGCGGACGAAGCTGAGCACGGGCCACGCGCTCGTCCACGATGCGCGCAAGTTTGGGCGCTCGGTGGCGTTCGGTCTGCTCTTGGTCATCGTGGTCTACGTGCCCGTGCTCCTTCTCGAGGGAGTCGAGGGAAAAATGTTCCGGCCGATGGCGCTGACGGTGCTCTTCGCGCTCGGTACGGCGCTGATTCTGACCTTCACCTGGATCCCGGCCCTCGCTTCCCTCGTTCTGAGACCCTCAGCGGCAACGGAGCCGAGCTGGGTGACGAAGCTTCGGGAGCGTTATCGGCCGCTCTTGCGCTTCTTCGTCGCGAGGCGAGGGCTCGCGCTCGGCGTCGGTGTGTTCCTCGCGGGGCTCGCGGCAATAGCTGCGTCGCGGCTCGGTGCAGACTTCGTACCCCGGCTCGAGGAGGGAGATCTCGTGGTCCAGATCACGCGTCCCCCGAGCCTTTCGCTCGCGGAAGCGGAGGCGGGGACCACAGTGGTCGAGCAGACATTGCTCGCCCTGCCCGAAGTCGACCGGGTGGTGTCGCGAACCGGAAGTCCCGATGTGGCGACGGACCTCATGGGTCTCGAGCAGTCGGACGTGTTCGTGCTGCTCAAGGACACGGCGGACGGATTCTCGGCGCAGGAGCGCGAGGAGCTGATCGGACGCATGGAAGAGGCCCTGGTAGCCGCGCTCCCGGGTGCGAGCTTCGGTTTCACGCAGCCGATCGAGATGCGTATGCAAGAGCTCCTCGGGGGCATCAAGAGCGATTTTGGTATTCGTGTGTTCGGCGAAGACCTGAGTGAGCTGCGCAAGATTGCCGCGGCGGTTCTTGAGGAAACGGCCGAAGTGCGCGGCGTGACAGACCTTCGCATCGAACCCTCGGCGGGTCTGCCCTTGCTCACTGTGCGACCCGATCCGGTGCGCGCCGCGCGATTTGGGGTCACACCGGACAGCCTGGAGCTCACCGTGGAAGCCCTCCGCTCGGGGCGCACTGTCGGAACCCTCTTCGAGCAGGGGCGGCGCTTCGACGTCGCCATTCGCCTCTCGCCCGAGAGCTCTCCTTCTCCCGAATCGCTGGGCGAAGTCCGGATCCCGCTCGGACCAGGACGCGACGCGCGCCTCGGCGAGGTCACCGAGCTCACGCTCGATGACATCCCCGCTCAGCTGAGCCGCGAGCAGGGACGGCGGCGGCTCCTCATCGAAGGAAACGTGCGCGGGAGGGACCTGGCTTCGTTCACTGTCGAGCTGGAGCGCCGCTTGAGCAGTCTCGCCTTGCCCCCCGGCTATTTCGTGACCGTGGGGAGCCAGTACGACAATCTGAAGGCGGCGGTGCAGCGCTTCCTGATCATCATCCCGCTCACCTTGCTCGCCATCGTGACGGTTCTGAACCTCGTCTTCTCGCGCTTCCGTCCGGTCGGCCTCGTCCTCCTCAACATTCCCTCCGCGCTCAGCGGGGGCATCTTCGCTCTCTACCTGCGCGATTTACCGTTCTCGATTTCGGCGATGGTGGGCCTGATCGCGGTGATGGGCGTCGCGACCATGAACGCCGTCGTGCTCCTCACGGCCATCTACGCGCGGGCTGAGGAGCAGGGGCTCCTCTCGGGCGTCGCCTCCGGCGATGACGTGCCCGGGGGCCAGGAGAGCGCTCTCGAGTGTGTGGTGCGCGGAGCTTCCGATCGGCTGCGCCCGGTTCTGACAACGGCCGTCGTGGCTTCGCTCGGCTTCGTCCCGATGGCCTTTGCGAAGGGGACCGGCTCTGAAGTCCAGAGGCCCCTCGCGACTGTCGTCATCGGGGGCCTCTCGACTGCGACCTTCCTGACCTTGCTCGTCCTTCCGGCGCTGGCGCTTCCGAGGAGGCGGGGGGCGGGAAACTAAGATCTCGTCGACGGGGGCGCTGAGAAGCCCCTTTCGGGAGGGCACCTATCTTGACGGCGGGCGTTCGTGCGGGCGTACTGTGACTCAATGGGTCGGGGGTTGTTCGTGCGTCGGAGGACGAAAGAGTCAGGTGCGAAGGGCAAGATCTTTCGATGCGGGGGGCGCTCTCTCCCCTTCGCTCTGCTTTTGGCCTTAGGCGGATGCGACGCATCGACGGAGCTGTCGCCGAGAGAGCCGGATCCATCCCGGGAGCCGTCCCCGGGAGACCCGGATCCTGGCGGAGGATCTCATCGAACGATTGCATTTGCGGGTGTCGACAACCTGACGATCGTCAGCTTTGACGATCCCGAGAATCCTCGCCAGTTCGATCTTCTCACTCCGGAGATGGGCTACCGTCACTTGCGGGTGGCGTGGAGCTTGGACGGTCGGGGTCTGACTGTGACTTCCAGGAACGAGGATCTGTCGTCGAGAGGCGGTTTCTTGTTCTCCTCCGAGAACTGGACCGCGCCCCGCAGCACGGTCTCCGATGGAATCTTTTCTTTGCTCTGGGTGGACGCGGATCGATATCTCGCGCTGGGGAATGGCTGGACCCTCTCCGACCTACGCACAGGAAGTTCCACCACTACTACTTCGGCTTCGGAAGTTGATGTGGCGCCATGGCCGGCTGATGGTGGCTACTCCTACCTGATTCGTTCTGACGAAACCTACGACTGGATCCATCCGAAGCGTGATCCCGTCAGGATCCGGAACGCCGACGTCTTGTCGTTTCTCCCCACAAACGAGGGCGACGATATTGTCCTTGTCCATCAAGGGGACAGCGACCCCGACGTATCCGACAACAGTCACGTCTTGAGCATGCGCGCCGCGCCGCAAGCGGGATGCACGCCGAGCAAAGCCGCAGGAGACTGTTTGCCCCAGCTGCGGGCAGCGGTGCTCATTCCCGAGACCTCGCTGGTTCTTGTTGCTGCATGGTCTGAAGGAGTCGAAGGCGTGTGGCACACGATCCTGGTGCGAGACTTGGGGGATAACACTTCCCTCTCGACGGGCGCGGATGAGCCAGGTGTGCTTCGCGCATCAGGGCCCGACAAGGGAGAAGAATGTGGACCCATCGTGGTCGAGGACCGGATCTGGATTTTCTGTGTCCGCCCTGAGGGTGGCTCGAGCTTCGAGCGTTTTGAGAGGAAACAGGAGGGACTGCGGTCGGCTTATTCTGTGGACCTAGCTTCACCCGGAGCGATCGTCCTTCAGACCGAGGAGGACAACGTAATCATTGGTGCCATTCGGGTTTCAGACGGCGGTCCTTCCGAGAACTGGCAAGTGCTCGACTTGCGCCACGACGTGGAAACCTGGGACCCTGTGGATCCCAAGGGGGAGGTCGTCATGGGATTTGGGCGGCGAGGCGCGATCTTCTTGGATTCGCCCGATGACCCTAGCGAAAGGTCAACTCCCTGCGCCCCCTGTGCCTTCACAGCGGTGAAAGACATCCTCGATCCCAAGAGTCCGCGTCTCACGGGAAGCTTTCATGCATCCTCTTCGCCGAACATCAGGGACCCCAATTTCCCCTTGTGGCCAGCCCCCGACGGCAGCGGCGTCCTCATCCGCGATAGCGGTACTTGGTTCTACGAGACCTTCGACGCCCCGGGCACCCGTTACCCCATCGCGACGCCCCCTGAAGGCGCTCTGATCTCCATCCCTCCCACCTGGGGCGAGTAGTAGCAGAGGGCGCGGCTGCGGCTCTGTTCGCGGGGCGCTGGGGGTCTTCGGGAGGAAAAGCCTGAGCTATGAGTGGTGCTGAAGAAGAAGCGAATCCCATGCCCAGAAGAGTAGGGGAAGATTGGCTCGCCGTGATCGTGGCGGGTCTCTTGGTGGCAATGGCGCTCCTTTTGGGCTCGAGCCTCGCCGGGTTTGAGCTGCCTCGTTATGGTTGGGCCACGGGCGGGGACCTCCAGGAGCGTGTGCTGTCGGGGGCGAACCTGAGGCGTGTGCTGCAGATCGGGCTCGTGCTTTATCCGGTTGCGGTCGTGGGGCTGTGGGCGCTTGGAGAGAGCATCAGGAGCGCGCTGCTCGGCTTCCCGCTCCTTTACGTCGTCGCTGTCGCCGCGCTCATCCTCGCCGGTAACGCAACTTTCCATCAGTACGGCCTCGAGTACGTGATCTGGGCGCTCGGCTTCGGTCTCTTGCTCGGCAACACTGTCCGAATCCCGAAGTGGCTCGCCGTCGCGGCTAGCTCTGAGTTCTACATCAAGATCGGCCTTGTCCTCCTCGGTTCGACGGTGCTCTGGCGGGAGCTCGTGCGCGCGGGGATTCCGGGAATTCTCCAGTCTCTGGTGGTCGTCTTCGTCGTTTGGTCTTTTTCGTTCTGGTTCGCGCGCAAGCTCGGCGTGGACGAGGAGTTTGCGGCGATCCTATCGACGGCTGTCTCGATTTGTGGCGTTTCGGCCGCGATCGCGGCGAGCGGGGCTGTGCAAGGCGATCGGAAGAAGCTCTCCTATACGACGACGATCGTCGTCTTGTGCGCGGTCCCGATGTTGATCGTGATGCCCTGGATCGTGCAAACCTTCGGGATCGACGAGATTGTCGCCGGCGCTTGGCTCGGAGGAACCCTCGACACAACGGCTTCCGTGGCGGCCGCGGCGGAGCTCGTCGGACCCGCCGCGACGAAAGTCGGAACGATCGTGAAGTTCTCCCAGAACCTTCTCCTCGGTCTCGCCGCCTTCTTCCTGGCGATCTGGTGGACCCTGCGCAAGCGTGTCGACGTCGAGCGCCCGAGCGCGCGCATCATCTGGGAGCGATTCCCGAAGTTCGTCCTCGGCTTTGTCGTCGCCTCGCTCCTCTTCTCTTTCCTCGTTTCCCCCGAAACCACAAAGCAGGTCTCGCCTGTGCTCGGCGCTCTCCGCACAGCCTGGTTCGCCCTCGCTTTCGTCTCGATCGGTCTCGAAGCTCGCGTCTCCGACCTCGTTCAACTCGAAGGCAGCCGCCCCGCTCTCGCCTTCATCGGCGCCCAGACCTTCAACGTCCTCTTCACCCTCATCATCGCCTACCTGATGTTCGGCGGCTTCCTCCTGACCGTGCCGGATTTGAAGTAGGGAGCGAACTGGGCGGCAACGTCCCGCCGCGGGGGGGGGCCAGCCGTTCGAGAGCGAGCGTCGTTTTTGATTGCCGATCAGGATACGTTCAGAGAGCGCCGAACGACAGCGCCAGAAGCAAACCAAGACGCCAGCAGACGGCTGTCCGTCACAAACGGCGTGCTCCCATCGACCTTCACCCCCTTTTAGGCGCATACTCGGAGGATCATGGACCTCGCGCAGCTGAGGACGTTTGTGGCGGTGGCGCGGGAAGGGACGATCACGCGGGCGTCGCTGCGGCTGCATTTGAGTCAGCCGGCGGTGAGTGCGCACATCAAGAGTCTCGAGGACGGGCTTGGGCTAACGCTTTTCTCGCGGGTGCCGCGGGGGATGGAGCTGACGGTCGAGGGAGAGCGGCTTCTCGTGAAGGTCGAGCAGATGCTCATGGCGCATCAGCAGATGCTCGACGAGGCGACGCGCATCAAAGGGAGCCTCTCGGGGCGTCTTCGGCTCGGCGCCTGTAGTAGCGTCGGCAGCGCCTCGGTCGGTTACCTCCTCAAAGCCGTCGCCGAGCGTTATCCTGACGTTGAGGTTTCCCTCGAACACGGGAGCTCCGCCGCGATCTTCAGGCGGCTCGTCGACGGCTCGCTCGACGCCGGCTACTATAATGAGCCTAAATCAGCGGCCTCTGAGCTCAGCACGATCGAGGTGGAGCGCTTTCAGATCTTCCTCGCAGCGGCGCCGGGCCTGGTTCCGATGCCCGTCGACTGGGAAGGGCTCGCGGAGCTCCCTTGGATCTATCCCGAGGCGAGCGCCTGTTGTGCTCTGGCGGCCGAAGAACTCTTCCGCGCTCACAACGTGCGGCCGCGGCGTGTCGTCAGCGTCGATCGCGAAGGGCTCACGCGCACGCTCCTCGAAAGCCGGCTGGGCGTGGGTTTGCTCCACGAGCCGACCGCCTTGCGCGCCCAAGCGCGCGGCGAGCTCGACCTTCTCGCCATCTCGCCGCGCAAGGTTCGGGTCCTCTTCGCTCACCGCAAGAGCCGCGAGGAGCCGCTCCTCAGCGCGCTCGACGCGATCGCTCGTGAGAGCGCTGGCGCTTCCTTCTGAGCGACCGGGGGCGGGGGCGTGTCGCGCTCATGTGGCCGTTTTGGGCTGCGGGAGGCGATCCAGAACGAAAGGAGCGCGAGCCCAGCCCCGAGGGCATAAGTAACTCCCGTGGCCCGGGCGATGGCCGCGGGAGCCGCGAGCGCGGCGTCGGGCGCTCCGGCGGCGAAGGCGAAGACAGCGCTCATGAGCGAGGCGCCCGTGATGAGGCCGAGGTTTCGGGAGAGGTTGAGTAAACCCGAGACGACTCCGCGCTCTTCCCGGGGCACCGAGCCCATCACGCCGGTATTGTTTGCGGTTTGAAAGAGGGCGTAGCCTCCAGTGACCAAAGCGAGAGGCGCGACATAACCGGCGACGCCGAGCCCCAAGGAGAAGGAGGCGAGGGAGACAGAAGCGAGCCCCGTCGAAGCGAGCACCATCGCCCCGAGACTCAGCCGCGTGATCCGAGGCGAGCCAAAGCGATCGACGAGGCGCCCAGCCGGATAGCCCATGAGCGCGGCGACGCCCGGTCCGACCGCGAGCACCAGCCCGACGGCGCTCGGACCCAGGCCGAGCGCGCCCGAGAGAAAAAAAGGCCCGACCACGAGCGTCGTCATGATCAGCGTCGAGACGAGGGCGCTCGTCGCAAGGCCGCGCCCAATCGCGGGGCTTCTGACCTTTTGGAGGTCGACGAGGGGCGCCTTCGCCTTGAGCTCGACGCGCACGAAGAGCAAAAGAGCGACAGCGGCGAGAGCGAGAAGGCCGACAGCGGTCGGAAGGAACTCGTGGGAGCCCCGGGTCATGGCGAGGGCGTAGCTGAAGACGGCGAGCCCGAGCAGGAGAGTGCCAAGGCGATCGAAGGCCGCGGCCGGTTTCGAAGGCGCATGCGAAGGTGCTACGAAACGAATCACGAAGAAGAAAGCGAGGGCGGCGAGCGGAACCTGGGACCAGAAGACGGCGCGCACGCCGAGACTTTCGGTGAGCAGGCCTCCGAGGGCCGGGCCGAGGGCTGTTCCGATCGCGGACATCGAGCCGAGGAGGCCGAGGGCGCGGCCTGTGCGCTCTTTTTCGACGGATACTGAGACGAGGGCGAGGCTCTGGGCCATCATGACGGCGGCTCCGAGTCCTTGGAGGGCGCGAGCTCCGAGAAGGAAAGGGAAGCTCGGCGCGAGTGAGGCGAGGAGGGCTGCGGCGGAGAAGAGGAAAATGCCGCCGAGGAGGAGGCGCTTGCGTCCGAGAAGATCACCGAGCTTTCCCGCGCTCACCATGAAGGTCGTGACGGTGAGCAGGTGGGCCAGGAGGACCCACTGGACGCTGTGGAATGAGACCGAGAGCTCACGGGCGAGGCTCGGGAGCGCGATCGTCACGATGCTGGCGCTGAGCGCTGCGAGCAGCATGGTCAGGCCCAGGCCGAGGAGCGTTCCGTGAGAGCGGGGAAAGGCTTCGTTCATGAGCCAGACACTGCTCGCTCGGGCCCCCGTCCATCCAATTGTTTGTTCTGAGGGGAGACCTCAGGATCGCTGAAGGGGCGAATCGAAGGCTACGTTGAGCTCGAGGCGGGCGTCTTGGCGGTGCTCTCGGGCGTCTCGGCGGTGCTCTCGGGCGTCTTGGGAGGTGGCGAGGTTTCGTCGGTCGGAATCGTCGGCAGCGGCGGGTCGCCCGGGGAGATTTCGAGGTTCTCGTCGGCGCGCGGGTCGTCTTTCAGGGCGGTCTCGGTCCAGGCCTCGAGCAGATCTTGGAGATCTTGGTTCATGAGGGCGACCTCGGTTTCGAGGTGGTCGAGCATGGCGTCGCGCAGGCGGAGGGCGTCGACGCTGTAGGTGCCGCCGCGCCCGAAGATGAGGTGTTCGAGAGCGCTCGGGCCAGAGGAGCGCTGACCCTCGCCCGCCTCTTTTTCTAACATTTCCTTCCAGCGGCGCCGGAGCTCGGCCGCAGGAGAGGGACCATCGACGCGCGGCAGAAAGAGCGACTTCCAGACGAAGGGCGAAAAGGAGCGATCGTCGCCGACTCCTGTCCAAACGGAGGCGAGGAGGTTCGGCTCGTGGTCGAGCTCGATCGTCGGCATCGGCAAGAAGAGCGCGCTCGCTCCGAGGCCGGCGGAGGTTGCGCCTGCGGCGATCCCGACGATGGGTTCAGCGGGGGAATCTTGATCGGCGAGCTCGATGGCCCCGGCTGCGATGGCTCCAGCGGCGCCGATGGCGATGGAGAGAGCCGTCAAGACGGTCTCGTCGCGGGCGTGGCGATTCACCAAGTGCTGTTCGAGCTCTTCGAGGGCGTCGCCGAGACAATCGGAGTAAGCATGAGCTGCGGAGATCTCACTCTTCAGGAGCTGCATGCGTGCGAGCACGAACAGCGGCGATTCTTCCTGTGAGCCGAGCGAAGTGTGAAGGCCGGCCGCATGAGCGACGCGGTCGCGGGGATCGGTGAAGGCGGCCCTTGAAGCCATTTCGGCCAGGAGCTCCGCTTCCCGCACCGGTTGCGTTTTCGCAGGGCTCGCGCCGTCGCTCGGGGTGGAAGATCCGGCGCAGGAGCGGGCCAGGGCCATGGTGCGCGCGGGAGGCGCTTTCGGCGCCGAGCGGCCGCAGCCGAGGGTCGGGAGGGCAATCGCGAAGGCGAGCGCGCTCGCGACAAGACGCAGGCGGCGCGAGGGGCGCGCACCGGGAGCCGGGAGCGGGGCGGTCATGGGCGGGGCTCCTTCGGCGGAAAGGAAGTCTTTGCGCGGAGCTTGTCGCGGAGCGCGCGGGGGGACGCTAGGGGTTTTCCGCCTTTGTCCCAGAAGAGTCGCTGGGCCGGATAGATGCTGCGGTGACCAGAGAGCACGTAGGCGATGGTGCACACGATCGCGACGTGAGGGAAGACGGAGGCGCCGAGCAGCTCGACGGCCATGATCGAGAGCGCGAGCGGCGTATTCGAAGCGGCGGCGAAGACGGCCGCGAGTCCGACGCCGGCGGAGAGCTCGAGGGGAATACCGAGAAAACGTCCGAACACGCTGCCGAGGGTCGCGCCGACGAAAAAGAGGGGAGTGACCTCGCCGCCGAGGAAACCCGCGCCGAGCGTGACGGCCGTAAAGAGCAGCTTCAGGGCGAAGGCGAAGACGGGGAGCTCCGGATCGTCAAAGGCGCGCACGATGGTCGGCACACCGAGGCCGAGATAGTCGCTCGTCCCGACGACCTTCCAGAGCAGGACCACGATGAGTCCGCCGAGGGCCATCCGGAGCGGCAGGCGCGGGAGGAGAGCTTGGCCGCGGGCCTTCAGGAAATGGGTCAGCTCGATGAAAGCTGCGGCGACGATGGCGACCAGACCCGCGAAGAGGATCCACTCTCCGAGCAGGAGCGGCGTGAGCGACATGTGGGGCGGCGCCGGGTAGAGAGTATGACCGATGCCGAGCGCGCGGGTCGTCATGTCGCCGACGACGGAGGCCACGAGAGCAGGAACGAGCGCCCGATATTCGATGCGCCCGAGGGTGATGAATTCGAGGCCAAACACGGCGCCAGCGATGGGAGTGCCGAAGACGGAGCCGAAGCCGCCGGCGACGCCGGCGGCGAGGAGCTGGCGCCGGGCGAGTCCACTCAGGCGCAGCCGATGCGCCGCCCAGTCGGCCAAGCTCGCGCCCATCTGGACCGCCGTCCCTTCGCGACCCGCGCTCCCTCCGAACAGATGGGTCAGCACGGTCCCGATGAGCACCATCGGCGCCATGCGCAGGGGGATCTCGGGACCATCGTCATGAATGGTGTCGATGACGAGATTGTTGCCGCCTTGGATGGAGCGACCAAAGCGCTCATAGACCCAGCCGATGACGAGGCCCGCGATCGGAAGCGTATAGACGATCAACTCCTGGCCGTTGCGAAAGTTCGTGGCCTCATCGAGCAGCCACAGAAAGAGCGCCGAAGCCGCGCCACATAGGACGCCAATCACTGCGCCGAGGAGGACCCAGCGGGCGAGCAGCGCCGAGCGGCGCGAGCCTTCGAGAGGCGCGCCGGAGGCTCCGGGGAGCTCGCTCGGATCGCGGGGAGGCGTTATAGGCTCTTGGGTCCCTCGCGAAGGCGCGCCGAGGGGGGAAGTCAGCTCAGGATCGGTGGGGCGCTCAGAAGGAGATGAGCGGCTGTCGTCGTCGAGCAAAGCGGAGCACCCTTTTGGCCAGAAGAGGCGCGTTCGCGCGCCGCAGACGGACTTTCTCGCAAAATCCGCGGCCTGTATAGGCGACGCACATTGCGCGCTCCCGGGGCGCCACGTATACGAAAACGTCGCGGTCGATCGGAGGCTATCGTGGCTCGTTTGTCGCTCTTTACAGCCGATGCGCCCCCCGCGGCCGCTCTCATCCGCCTCACGGTCGGTCTCATCTTCTTCTCCGAAGGCGCTGGGAAGTTTCTCTATGCGAGTCAGCAGGGCGCGGGTCGCTTCGCGAAGATTGGCTTGCCTGCGCCGGAGCTGCTCGGACCTTTTGTCGGCGCGACGGAGCTCTTCTGCGGCTGGCTCCTTCTTGTCGGCCTTGTCACACGGCTCGCGGCATGGCCGCTCTTCTGCACGATGGTGGTCGCGCTCCTCTCGTCGAAGGTGCCGATTCTGCTCGGCCGCGGCTACTTCATCTTCGTACATACCTTCGCGCCGAAAGCGGGTCTCTGGGCCTTTCTGCACGAGTCGCGCACCGATCTCGCGATGCTCGCAGGAACGGCGTTTCTGATGGTGGTCGGCAGCGATAGGTTCACGCTCGATGCGCGCCTTGCCGCACCGGACCCTGAGAGCGAGAAGAAGTCGTCGTGAGGGGCGCTCTCGAAGTCGGACTCGCGTTCCTGCGCCTTGGCTGCGTCTCTTTCGGCGGCCCCGTGGCGCATCTCAGTTACCTGAGGACCGAATTCGTCGAACGGCGCAAGTGGCTCGACGACGCTCACTACGGAGAGCTCGTAGCTCTTTGTCAGTTCTTGCCGGGGCCCGGCAGCAGTCAGGTCGTGTTTGCCCTCGGGATGCAGCGGGCGGGCCTTCCGGGCGCTCTCGCGGCTTCGCTCGGCTTCACTTTGCCGTCGGCGCTGCTCATGATCGCCTTCGCGTATGGGGTCGCCGAAGCTTCTGACCTGGGGCAGGCGGGCTGGCTCCATGGACTCAAGCTCGCGGCGGTGGCGGTCGTGGCGCAGGCGGTCTCGGCCATGGGACGAAAGCTCTGTCCCGATCGAGCGCGGGTGACGCTCGCGGCGCTCGCGGCAGCGGTGCTCTTGACCGTACCAGGTGCGCTGGTCCAACTCGGGGTCATCGCTCTGGGCGGACTAGCTGGTTACTTCCTCTATCGAGGGGCGATCCCCGAAAGCGAGCGTGAAGAGGCGGGAGCGCGGGGACACGGCCCGGCTCTCAGCGTCCTTGGGATCTTCTTCCTGCTCCTCGTCGGCTTACCGATCCTCGCGGCCGCTTTTGGCTCTCGGGAGCTCCTCATCGCCGACAGCTTCTATCGAGCGAGCTCACTCGTCTTCGGGGGCGGGCATGTCGTGTTGCCGCTGCTCCGCGCGGAGTTCGTGCCGCGAGGTTTCCTCACCGACGACCAGTTCCTCGCCGGCTACGGCGCCGCTCAAGCCATCCCCGGCCCTCTCTTTTCTTTCGCCGGCTACCTCGGGACGACGATGGCCACCGGCGCTCACGCTTGGCTCACGGGCCTCCTCGCGCTCCTCTCGATCTTTTTGCCCTCCTGGCTCCTCGTCGGAGGAGCGCTCCCCTTCTGGCACCGTCTCCGCTCTCGCGCCTGGGCTCAAGCGGTCCTCTTTGGAGCGAACGCTGCCGTCGTCGGAGTCCTCTCCGCCGCCCTCTACACCCCCATCTTCACGGAAGGCGTCCGCGGCCCCCGAGATCTGGCCGCCGCGCTCGTCGCCTTCGTCCTCCTCGAACACTGGAGAGCTCCCCCCTGGCTCATCGTCGCCCTCACCGCAGCGGCAGGACAGTGGCTACTCTGACGGGACCCGCGCCACCACAGTCTTTTCCCCTGGCGATTCACGTAAACGCTACTGCCCTCATCATCGCTTTTCGGCCCCGGTCCATCACAACAGACTGAGCACGACCGAGCCTTTGTCTGAGCCCATCGCCTCACGCTTCGCTCCCTTTCGCAGCTTCCGCCGCGGGGGGCTCTTTGCCCGCCGCCCCCCGGAAACGCAAAGTGGCTTCCCCGACACGAAACGTCTCACAGAGGCCCGGATGAGCTCTCGTTCAAGGGCATCCGAGAGGGGCCCATCGGGGCGGCGACGCAGCGAACGG
>JAEYYX010000125.1 GCA_023428245.1 Pseudomonadota bacterium | reverse complement strand
TGCGCGTGGAGGCTACGCCTTCGGAGGCGCTTCTTTGGTCGCGGCTCAAGGGCTGGCAGCTTGGCGTTGCCTTCCGTAGGCAGGTGGTCCTCGGCGAGGCCGAGGGAAAGCTCTTCGTGGTGGACTTTCTCGCGCCCCAGGCGCGGCTCGTGGTCGAAGTCGATGGTCGCGCTCACACTGGTCGCGCGGAGCGCGACGGACGTCGGGATAGGACGCTCGCGAGGCTCGGCTACCGGGTGCTGCGGCTGTCAGCTGAGCTTGTGGAGCGGCAGATTGAGGAAGCCGTTGCGCGCGTGCGTGAGGCGCTGGGAGCGTGAGCAGATTCACCGTCTCGTCGGCATCCCAAAATGACGATTGACAACAATGCGTACGTCCTCGCCGCTCCCCGTCTTGTGAGCGCATGAGTTGATCGGAAGATCAGTGCGTGGCGGACCCAGAGATCACGAGGCTGAAGTCAGAGATTTTCGAGCATCGCAGGGTGGGCAAGCGCGCCAGATACCCGGCGCAGCTCAAGACGCGGGTCGTTGAATGCGCGGAGCGACGGAAGGCTGCGGGCGAATCATTCGCGAAGGTCTCCGCCGCGCTCGGGCTCAGTCGTTCGACGCTCGACTTCTGGAAGGACGATGTGTCGAAAGGGCGCTCCAAGCCGAATCTAAGGCGTGTGGTGGTTGCAGAACCCTCGGGCGCCACCCAACGCAGCTACGCCGTTGAGAGCTCAAACGGGCTTCGAGTTACTGGATTGAGCCTCGACGAAGTGCGGGCGCTGCTTGGAGCGAACTCATGATCGGAGCTCTGCGCGGAGTGAGCGCGTACGCCTATGGCGAGCCGTGCGACATGCGCAAGAGCTTCGACACGCTCGCGGCCCTCGTGAAGGAGCAGCTCGCGCGCGAACTGATGAGCGGCGACCTATTTCTGTTTGTGAGTCGAGACCGAAAACGAGCCAAGATTCTCTATTTCGACGGTACCGGGATGTGCCTCTTCGCCAAACGGCTCGAGCGCGGAAAGTTTGCGACGCCCTGGCGCGGGCCGATGGCCAAGAATCTCACGATGACGCTTGCTGAACTGGCCCTCTTCGTCGAAAGCAGCGAGGCACTGGGGCGCGTGGCGCTCAGCCCACCGCTCTTGCGGAAGGCCGACCTGCGCTCGAAAATATTCGAAGAAAAGTTGTCAGCTTCGAGAATTTGACGCCCGTCAGGTAGGTTTTGCCTACCGAAGTGACACTTGAGCAGCTCACCGAGCGCGAGACTCTGTTGAGGGCAGCAAAGCTGCTCGAAGCGGAGAACCTGGTGATGGCGAAGATGATCGCCAAGCTGAAGAAGCGTCTGGCTGTGCTTGAGGGCACTGAGGCGGTGCAGATCAAGTTGCAAATCGACGACCTCGAGGCAGACCTGGCGCAAGCGCGCAAGAAGCTCTTCGGTGAATCGACGGAGCGTCGCAAGAAGCCGACTGAAGAGATCTCAGAGGACCAGCCCAAGAAGCAGACGGGACACGGGCGCCGCGAGCAACCCAACCTCGATGTGGTCGAGCGGGTGCATGTGCAAGGCGACTTGGACAGCTGCCTTGTCTGCGGTGGCGAAACGAAGGAGTGGTCGGGCCAATTCGAAGAGTCAGAAGAGATCGACATCATCGAGCGCCGCTTCGTGGTGACGAAGCACAAGCGCCAGAAGTACCGCTGCAATTGCGGCTCGTGCATCCAAACGGCTCCAGGTCCTGTGAAGCTTTTCGACGGAGCGCGCTACTCGGTTGGATTTGCGGTGCATGTGGCAATGGCCAAGTACACGGACCATTTGTCGCTCGAGAGGCAAGTGAAAGCGATGGCTCGGGACGGACTCATCATCGACTCGCAAACTCTGTGGGATCAGATCGAGGCTCTCGCGTGGCTCCTGCAGCCAGCGCATGAAGCTCTCGCAGAGCACGTGCTCAGTCAGCTAGTGCTGGGCGCTGATGAGACCCATTGGCGGCTGATGGGTGAGAAGGGTAAGAAGGATGGTGGTGCCGGCAAGCAGTGGCACGTGTGGGCTCTCGCCGCTCCCTCGGCCGTGACCTGTCGCATCGAAAACAGTCGGTCAGGCGAGGCAGCAAACAAGGTGCTCGGCGGCTACCGCGGCACGGTGCTCACTGATGGCTACGCGGCCTACCAATCGCTGAAGAAACGGGGAGCCGCTTTCAAGCTCGCCCGCTGCTGGGCCCATGTGCGGCGCAAGTTTGTCGAAATCGAGGCGCAATATCCGCGAGAGTGCGCCGAAGTGCTCGATTGGATCGGAAAACTCTACCAAATCGAACGCGAAACGCGAGACGGGCCTCCGGAAGAGAGGCTCGAATCACGAAGACAAACCTCGCGAGACATCCTCGTCCAGATCCAAAACTGGGCGCTCCGCACCGAAGCGGTGTCCCAGAGTAATCTGGGCAAAGCCATCGCCTATATGGGGGGCGTTTGGGATGGGCTGCGCGTCTTTCTCGACGACCTCGAGGTCGAGCTCGACAACAACCGCACCGAACGCGCACTCCGCGCCGTCGTCGTCGGCCGCAAGAACCACTACGGCTCGCGCTCGCGCCGCGGCACCGAGGTCGCAGCGCTCTTCTACAGCTTGATCGAGAGCGCGAAGCTCGCGGGCGTCGGCCCGCACACCTATCTCAAGCTCGCTACCGAAGCGGCGCTGCGCGGAGCCAGAATCCCGCTTCCGCACGAGGTCGGCGCCGCTCCGTCAGCTTAAGCGCGACTCCCCGCAGGTTTTCCTTACCCGCACCACCCGTGAGCGGGCGAGCTCTTACAACAATGCGACTGAGCGCTGCGAAGTCCCCAACAGACTCATTCCCGAACGTGGGCTCGCCCGATTCCGGAGGTATTACTGCGGTGGGGACGGTGTTGGGGTCAGCTCTGTCCAAAAGGTCCCATCGTGAAATGGGGTAGGTCACAAAATTGCCGTTATCTACGGGGCAGTAAGGGCCCCGAGCAGAAAGGCGCCCCCCCCCAGAGCCACGATTAATGCGGCGACGATAAGTCCGCGGTGGCTCTTGGGCGGCTCGCACCTGGCGTTGGGACGATGAGGGTCAACTCCATGATAATTGCACAACCCCAAGATCGAGCCGCCCTTCAACAAATCCATGACGTCTCCCGGACGTTGTGCTTTCCGCGCGGCGTCGTATCGCGCTAGGTCCCGATCGGAGATCTCATCCGGGAGATTGAACGGCCAATTTTCCGACTCGCCGACTCCCTCACCGGGGACGAAAAAGTAACTTGGTTCCCATTCTTGGGTCCTACCGTTCTGAGCCAACCAACCCCCGGAATCGAGATGGAATTCTAGCTCCCTGACAAGTTCTCCGCGCTCCCAGTGTTCTAGCTTCTCATAGCCGGCCGTTGTCTGAAGGTGGAAGCCGATCACCGAACATTCCGCTTCGTGCGATAGGTCACTCAAGAAGTCCGGCACTCCGAGATTCCTATGTGTCGGTGGGCAATCAATGAGCCACCAGCTTCCGTCCGTACGAGTGACCGTAATCCGATACGACCCTGCGAGTGCCGATAGCTTCGCGGGATCCGAAGCTTCCACTATCGCCCCCTGCCAAGTAGCCATTCTAAGATCTTAGTTGTCGCGTGCGATGGCACAACCGCCTATTGGAGTGCCCAGCGCCCCAGATGAAACAGGCCCACCACCGCGGCGGCGGCCAGTCCACCGGCCAGGAGAGCTGGGGCTCCAGCGATCACTCCTGCGGTAATCGCTGCTCCAGCCAAGAAGCCAACCGCCCCGGCGGCCGCTCCTGCCTTGTCCCCTTGCCGATAAGCTCGCACCCCTTGGATTGCTGAGCCAGCCGCAATACCGACGCCGCCCAGAGCAAGGCCAGCAGATACGGCACTCACCCCCGCGATGGAGGCGCCTGGGGATGCGAGCGCGTAGAGCTCGGCTGCGCCTCCAGCAACGGAGATCGCGTCAGCACCTGCCATGGTATAGTCGCCGCGTGCGAGATCCGCTGCCAACGCGGCGCCAGACAGTGCTGCTCCACCAACTGTGAGGGCCCTTCCGACTTTGCCGACCTGTCCAGGGAGGCCTCTCACATGCTCGGGAGGAACCGAGTTTGGGACGGGGTGCTTCATGCGATCGTAGCCCGCTCGAATATCAGCGCTCGCGGTAGGCGGCGCATCAGTAGGAGTGATCACCACGCCTTGCGCTTGCTTCCCAGCCATTGTGCCGGTTGGATTCCGTTGGATCGCCTCAGCCGCATCCCTAGTAGCCTTGCTGGCATGTTGACGTAGCCCGTCAGGGCCTGCCGTACTGGACTTTATTTGCTTCACTCGATTCTGAGCGTGATCCTCGACGTCATATAGCGGCCTATTATCGCCGGTTCCGCGGATAGCATTGGGGATGTCGTTGTTGTACAGATGCTCCAACGTAAAGCCTCTCTTGCTGAAGCCTCTGCCCTGATAGATAGCCCTCTCAAGCGCTGGCCCCGCATGTGTGGCCGCATCAGAGCGGGCCTTCAGCGGCTCTGCGTCACCCGTTGTATTTCCCTTCGAAGCCTCTCCCTCAGTCGGAGGACGTGCCGTAATGTAGTCATCTTCGAATGTGATGGAATCGGATGATTCGCTCGGGAGTCTTTGAATTTGCCCTAGCTCCCACCCCTTCCTCTCTGCGTTCCAAGTTGGCGTTCCGACAATGGTATAGCCTTGCTGGTTCGCCAGCGATTCGAGCTCTGATCGAGTTTCGTTCCCCGTGAAGTTGTACTGACCTAGGTTGCGACGGGTGGAGTCGCCTTGACTCTCCGTCCCGTTTGGATCTGAAAAATTGACCGGATTGTCCCGCGAATACCGATACAAATTCAGCCCATCGATGAGCCCTGCAGGATCCGCCGCAGTCCACCTCCCGAGCAACGCCGCATAGTACCGCGCCCCGTGGTAGTAAAGGCCGGATTCTTCGTCCTTCTCCTTCCCGGTGTAGCGATAGCGCTTGGCTGACACCTCGGCGGAAGACGACCACAAATGGAACGCCGTCGACCCATAGGGATGGTACTCCTCGTATGAGATGACGTTCGCCGAAGCGCTGCCGTCGATCTCCATGGCGCTTGAGCCGAGGTGGTTGTCGAGCTGGTAGCGCCAGCGCCCCTGGTTCAGGGGGGAGTGTGGCTCTTCGTTGTTTGCGTCGATGG
>JAEYYX010000071.1 GCA_023428245.1 Pseudomonadota bacterium | reverse complement strand
ACCATGATCTTGTTGAGGATGTCGAACCAGAACGGCGCACCGAACGACAGGGCGAACGCCTCGGAGGGAGTCGGGGGCGAGCGAGGACTCCTCTCGGCTACCATGAGGGGGAGCTGAGGGCGCTCGCGGTGGGGTGCAGGCGAGGCGCGGTGGGGTGCAGGCGAGGCGGAGGGCTCTTTCGAAGGCTCGTTCGGGCTCCGGCGGAAGTGATGGACCGGGGCCAAAAAACAGCAGGCTAGGTGCTTTCGGCGATCTGCTTCGCGCGGCGTTTGCTCATGAGGAAGGCGATCCCGATCGAGATCGCGTAGAGCAAGATGAGCGGGGTGGCCAGGAGGATCTGGCTGAGGGGATCGGGCGGCGTGATGATGGCGCTGATCACGAAGGCGACCACGATGAAGTAGCGAAAGAACTTGATCAGGTGTTTGTGGGTGATGAGCCCGATCGCTGATAGGAAAAAGATCACGACCGGGATCTCGAAGACCACGCCGAACGCGACGAGGGCCTGAATGATGAACTCCAGGTACTGGTCGATCATCACGTTCGCTTCGACGCGAAAGGGCGCCCCTTCCGGGAGATCCTGGAAGTTCAGGAGGTATTCGAAGGCGACCGGGAACACGAGGCGCCAGCCGAAATAGGCTCCGCCGGCGAAGAGCGCGGTGCTCGAGATGACGAAGGGGATCGCGATGCGCTTTTCCTGGGCGTAGAGGCCGGGGGCGATGAAAGCCCAGACCTGATAAAGGATAAACGGAAGAGCGAGGACTGCGCCGCCGAGCAAGGAGAGCTTGATGTAGGCGATGAAGAGGGTCGCGGGGGCGGGAAAGTAAAAACCCGCCTGGCGGCCGTCTGGGCTGTGCCAACCTTCGATGTAGGGCTGGGCGATCCACATCAGGAGTTCTTCCTTGAACCACCAGGCCACGACACCCCCGACGATGAAGGCGAGGGCGATTCGGATCAGGCGCGAGCGCAGCTCCTCGAGATGCTCGAAGAAGGTCATCGTCCCGGGTTCGGGAGCCGGTGCGGCTTTTTTCGGGTCGTTCATGGGGCGGGAGGTTCCGAAGATTCGGTGCCCTTTGGGTTCGGTTCAAGCGGTCCGTTCGCGGACTCAGCGGACTCAGCGGACTCAGCGGACTCAGCGGACTCGGCAGACGCGGCCGCTTCGGTGGCGATCGGCTCCTCCGGGGACCAGAGATCGTCCGGCAGAGCGTCTCCGATGTCGGCGCCTTCGACAGGGTACTCGTCGCTCACCTGGGGTTCGGCGCCGGCTTCGTAGTTCGGGCTCTTGCCCTGCCAATTGTTATTGCGATTGCCGACTTCGCCGCGCAGAAGAGCACGGAGCTCACGCACTCCGTCGATGCCTTCTTCGCGGAGGATCTCGTCGATACCGGTCTGGGCTCGCACCTCGGTCGTGAGGCGGCGCAGCTTGCCGACCCATTCTCCCGCCGTGCGCAAGAGCCCCGGGAGCTTCTGAGGGCCAACGAAGATGAGAGCGACCACACCGATCACGGCCAGCTCGCTCATCGAGATGCCAAACACGAGCGGAAGCTAGCCTTGGGGGTCGCGGCTCGCAACGCCCCAAGGCGGCCAAACAGCCGGTTCGTTAGCCCTTGGCGCTGGGGGAGCGGGCTAGGGAGCGCGCGATGACGACGCGCTGGATCTGGCTCGTGCCCTCGTAAATCTGGAGCACCTTCGCGTCCCGCATCAGCTTCTCGACGGGGTAGTCTTTGACGTAGCCGTTTCCGCCGAAGACCTGGACAGCGTCGAGGGCTGTTTGCATGGCCCGATCGGCGCCGAAGGCCTTCGCGTAGCTCGAGACGATCGGATCGCGGGAGCCGGAGTCGAGGTTCCAGGCGGCCTTCTGGTAAAGAAGGCGCGTCGCCTCACAGTGGATCGCCATGTCGGCGAGCATCGCCTGGACCATCTGGTGCTCGATGATCGCCTGGCCGAAGGCTTTCCGCTCGCGAGCGTAGGCGAGGGACTCGTCGAGGCAGCGCTGCTGGAGCCCGGTGGCCATGGCTCCGATGTCCGGGCGCGTCTGGTTGAAGGTTTCCATCGCGAGCTTGAAGCCCTCACCCTCGGGGGCGAGCAGGTTCTCTTTCGGCACCACGACCTCTTCGAAGCTCACGGCCGCCGTGTCGCTTGCCCGCTGGCCCATCTTGTCTTCGTGTTTGCCGACCGTGAGCCCGGGGGTGTCGCGATCGACGATGAACGCGGCGATGCCCTTGTGGCGGAGCTCCGGGTTACTTGTCGCGAACACGACGTAGAACGAAGCGAGGCTGGCGTTCGTGATCCAGCATTTCTCGCCCGTGATGACGTAGTCGTCGCCGCGCTTCTCGAAGCGCGTCCGGAGCCCAGCGACGTCACTGCCGCCGGTCGGCTCGGTCGTACAGTAGCTCGCGAAGAGGGGCTCGGAGGTGAGCATGCCGAGGTACTTCTTCTTCTGCGCTTCGGTCCCGGCGAGCAGGATCGGCGTCAGTGCGAGGGTGTTGGCGAGCATGCTCGTCTGGATGCCTGTGCAGCCGTAAGCGAGCTGTTCCGCGATCATGGCGTTGTCGAGCTCGCCAAGCCCCGACCCCCCGTACTCGGGCGGGACCGTCGGGTTCACGAGGCCGAGCTCCCACCCGTCCTTGAAGACGTCGATCGGGAAGCGGGCCTCTCGATCACACTCGGCGGCTACTGGGATGATCCGCTCCCGCGTAAAACGGGCGGCCATCTCTATGAGAGCGCGTTGCTCTTCTGAAGTTCGAAAGTCGATCATGATCCCCTCATCGGACGCTTTCTCGGGGACCAAAGGGCGCCGAGTCAGCGTTTGGCTTGTTTTTTCGCTCGGGCCATCTCCTCACGAACGGCTTTCGCCCCGAGGGAGTAGCCAATGAGCGTTCCGATCAATAGCACGCCCGGGATGTAGAGAATATGTTCGAAGGTCATGAGGAGCGGTCCCGCGCCTCTACGTTCTTTTCGAGTTCATCGAGACGCGACAGAGCTCGCGCTTGCCTCTTGTATGTGAAAATCGCTAACCCGAACACACAGGCCCACATCAGCACATAAGCGATCGTGAGCAGAAGTTCGGCGGACGAGGTCGCCTGCGCGCCGCCCTCGACAGCGACGAACTCCTGAGAACGGCTCTCGACCGAGGGTACGAGCTTTGCGTTTTCGTCCTTCATGTTCGCTTCTCGTTACTCCGCTTCCTGGGAATCGTCGAGATCGAAGAGGCGGTCTTCGAGCTCACGGACACGCGTGTCGATCACCGCTGCTCGTGTGCGGAGGATCAGAAGAATGATGGCGAGGCCCGTCATGGTGAGAAAGCCAAAGCCGAGCGCAAAGCGCATCTCGGGACTCGCGAGTCCGCCGCCGCCTTTTCCGATCACAGTCGGGTGATTTCCGCCCCAGAGCTGCACGGAATAGTGAATGACCGGCAGGAGCGTCGTTCCGAGCACTCCGAAGGCCGCCGCGAAGCGCCTTTCCGCGTCCCCGTCGCCGACGAACCGGCGAAAGATCACCATCGAGAGGTAGAGAAGGACGGCGAGCAGGAGCGTCGTTAGGCGCGGATCCCACGTCCAATAATAGCCCCACGCCTTCTTTGCCCAGACAGGTCCGCTCATGAGCACCATGAGCCCGAAGGCGGTGGCCACCTCCGCCGCTGCTTGAGCGAGGGCGTTCCGTCCCAGAGTGGGTTTCACGATATAAGCTGCGCTCGCCACGAAGCAGACGGCACCGGAGAGGTAGAGGCCGTAGGCCGCGGGAGCGTGGAAGTAGAGGATCTTCTGGGTCAGTCCGCCCGCTTCGGCCTGAGCCGCGGGCGTCTGCGTGAAGATGAACCAAATGTGGTAGGAAAAAAGGACGGCCAGGCTCGCGACGCTGACGGAGAAAAAGACCGATGCGAATGTTCTCGGCGGCTCAGGGGCGGGGCTCAAGGGCCTCGGCGCGTTCATGGTCCCCTTATAGCGCTCTGCTCCGGACTTCACAGATCACAGGAAGCGAGCACCAAAAACGCCTGGATTCTTGAGCGAAGGACCTCGAATTCGCGCACCGTGACGTCAAGCTCGGCTTCGCGTTTTGCGCGCTGGGTGTCGACGACATCGAAGGAGGATCCGCTCCCGAGCATGAGCTTCGCGCGGGCGAGAGCGGCGTTCTTCGTCGCCGCATTGCGGGAGTCTTCGGAGACCTTGAGAGCGTTTTCCGCCACCGTGACGGCGCGGAGCGCCCGGTTGACCTCGATGGTGGCATTGCGCCGGAGTTCTTCGGTGGTCGCGGCCGCTTGTTCGACTTCTGCTGCGCGCTGTCGCTTGAGGCCGTAGCGGGCGCCACCATCATATAAGTTCCAGTTCAGAACCGCGCCGATGGTCCAGGTCGTATTTCCGCCGTTTGGACTGAAGCGGGAGAAGCCGTTGTAAGAGAGCGTCGAGTTTGCCGTGAGGGTCGGCAAGAAAGCGCGCGAGACACTCTGCACCCGGCGCCGCCCGAGAGCTTCCGCGGCGCGCTGAGCCAGGATGTCGGGGCGGTCGTCGATGCTGCTCTTGCTCTCACAGGTCGCCTGGGCGTCCCTCGAGAGATCGTCGAGATCGAGGTCCGGAGTGATCCCCGAGGGCTCAGCCAGGCCGAGCGCCAGACCGAGCGCCTCCCGCGCGCGCTCGACCGACTCATTGGCGTTGATCACCTGCGCTCGACTGCGGGCCACCTCTTGTTCGGCGCGCAGCACATCAATCTGGACCCCCATGCCCAGCTCGGCGCGCCGCCGATTCAGCTCGAGGCTCCCGAGCGCGCCTTCGAGGCTGACGCGGCTCACCTCAGCTGTGCGTTCAGTTGTCAAGAGAGAGACGAGCGCCTCGGCGAGCCCGGCGATGACACGCCGCTCAGTGTCCTTATAGGCGAGCTCACTCTGACGAATTTGGTCTTTGGCGGTTCCGTAGTCGAACCAAGCTGCGGGCGCGAAGAGGGGCATCTGCAAGTTCGCGTTCGCGCCCCAGATGGTCTGCGGGTTCGGCTGGGTGATCGTTTGACCGTTTACGTCCGTGATCGTTCCCGTGATGAGATGATGATTGAGCTGGGCGGTGGCGGAGAGCGTCGGGAGCGCCGAGGCGAGGGCTGTGCGCGCCTGGCCGCGGGCGGCTGAGACCTGGGCGTTTGCGCGCCTGAGATCCAGGGAGTTGTTGCGCAGGAGGTCGAGAGCCTCGCGCCAACTCTGGACGACTCGCTTCGGCGGCGGCAAGGGGGCGAGGAGGGGATCGTTCGGGATCTTGGGGTCTGCGGTCGGAACCAGCTCGGCCGTTCGGAGAGTCTCACTCTCCCCGGCGGTGTCTTCAGCCGCTTGGGCGGGGAGCGCCGCACACAGAGCGAGCGAAATCCAGGCGAAGACACGGGGAAAGGCAGGGAGATCGAGGCTCATCGAAGGGCCACAGAATGCGCTCAGCGCGCCCAGGACTCCAGAAGCTCCTGAGCCTCTTGTTCATTCCCGAGGGCCTGCGCGAGCTCTTTTTGGGCCCCCTTCGGATCTCCGCTGCGAAGGAGCGCGTGGGCCAGGGAGCTTGCGATCTCGGGCTCCTGGGGCAGGCCTCGACGCGCGATCCAAAGGAAGGATAGGGCTTCCCGGGGACGATCCAGGGCGACGTCGAGTAAGTGGCCCAGGTTATGGGCGTACCAGGGACAATGAGGCACGAGGGCGAGGGCCGAGCGGTAGGCCTTCTCGGCTGAGCGGTAGTTGCCCATGAGCATGTGCGAGAGACCGAGCACAGCATAAGCGCGGTCGTCGTCTCGGACCGCGAGCACACTCCGGGCAAGCCGGGCCGCTCGGAACGGAGAGCGCCGCACAATCAGCTCGGCCAGATTCCTCTGAGCGTAAATGAAGTACTCAGAGCGCGGAGTCGCGGCCTTGGCGAGTCTCTGGAGCATGGCAATCAAATCGCGCTCGGGCAGACCTTGCGCGAGCGCCCATTCGACGTCGGCATAGAGACCCTCGATTTGTCGACTCTCTGATTGCACCTCGACCTTTAGGGTGACCGAAGGCCGCGCGTTTGGCCAGAGCGCATCGGTATTCTCCGACCCCACAAAGCCTGTTTCTGGCTCGACAAGGACGAAGTCCGCGTGAGGGGCCTCGCACCCTGGCCCCACCGACGCTTTCAACCTTGCCTTCGGCGGATGGCGCAAGGGGCGTGCTCGCCGTTCAGCTGGCTTCAGCGTCGGCGCGGGGGCGGGCTGTCTCAGCGCGCACTTTGCGCCCGAGGACCTCGGCGCCATTGAGCGCGGAGAGAGCCTGGGCGGCGAGGTCAGGGCGCACGGAAACGAAGGAGTGTTTCTCCTTCACCTTGACCGAGACAATGTCGCTCTCGGAGAGACCTGCCGCTTTGAGGATGTGGATCCACTCGTCGGCGCGAACGCCGTCGCGCTTGCCGGAGGAGACGAAGAGCTTCACCCGCTCCTCAGTAGGTTCTTCCTGATCCTCGGAGACTTCGCGAGGGGCTTCGAGTTCGACTTCGGCCTCGACGAGCCGGGGACGCTCCGATTTGCGCTTGCGCTCATCGCGGCGGCGCGCAAGCCGTGCGGCCTTCGTCTCGCTGACTCCGGGCTCAGCTTCGACGACATCTCGCTCCCGGGGCTCCCGGGGCTCCCGGGGTGCGCGCTGAGCCCTCGAAGCGCGCGGCTCTTCGGGGGCTCGCTCGGGGGCCTTGTCGACGACGCCTTCGAAGTTCCGGAGTAGGCTCATCAAAAGCTCCTCCGCCTGCTCGCTGTCGAGGACGCGGCGGGCGAAGCTGCGCTCTCCTTCGGTAAAGCGGGCTCCGGCGAGGAGCGCCTCGAGCTTCTCGAGCCGGGCCACTTCCGCCCGCGCCTTCAGATCATCGGGCGTCGGCAGAGCGCGCTCGACAGGGAAGATCTTGTAGGTGAGGCGGAGGATGTAGAGGTTTCCGATGTCCTGGGGCGCGATCAGGCTGAGCGCGCGGCCGGTGCGTCCGGCGCGGCCGGTGCGTCCTGTGCGGTGGACGTAGTTTTCGGCGGACTCAGGGAAGTCGGCGTTGATGACGTGTGTAAGATGCGAGATGTCGATGCCGCGGGCGGCGACGTCGGTCGCGACCAAGAAGCGCAGCTTGCCCGAGCGGACCTCGCTCATAACTCGCTCACGGTCGGCCTGAGACAGATCGGCGTTCAACCAGTCGGCGGCGAAGCCCTGGGCCTTGAGCGCGGTAGCGATGCGCTTCGTCTGGTCGCGCGTGTTGCAGAAGACGATGGCACTTTCGGGGGCTTCGGCCTGGATGATCTGGACCAACTCGTCGGCTTTGTTGCCACGGCTCGGGTAGGTGTAATGCTCGATCGAGAGCGCGCCGATGTGGTCTCCGCTCAGCGTGATGAACTCGGGGTTTTTCAGGCGAGACTCGGCGATCCGCTTCACGTCCGGGGGCACCGTCGCGCTGAAGAGGAGCGTCTGGCGCGGGGTCGGTAGGTGGTCTAAAATCGCGTTGATCTGAGGCAAAAAGCCCATCGAGAGCATCTCGTCGCTCTCATCCAAGATCACGATCCGGAGGCTCTCTGGGTTCAGTGTACCGCGCTCAAGATGGTCGAGGACGCGGCCAGGAGTTCCGACAATGATCTGCGCGCCGTCTGCGAGCGCGCGCACCTGAGGCTCCATGGCCGCGCCGCCATAGATGGCGACTTGGCCGATGGGCAGGAATTGGCCGATACGACCGAGCTCGCGTGTGATCTGCAGCGCGAGTTCACGCGTGGGGCTGAGGATGAGGGCCTGAGCCCTCTTTTCGCCGCGCTTGATCAGACGATCGAGGAGTGGGAGACCGAAAGCGGCGGTCTTGCCCGTGCCTGTGCGCGCTTGGACGACGAGATCGCGTCCCTCGGAAGCGGGTTCGAAGACTGCGGTTTGGACCGGCGTCGGACTCTTGAAGCCGAGTTGATCGATCGCGCGCCGCACCTCGGGGGACAGTGGGAGGACCGAAAACGTAGGCGGAGCGGCGCTCGCGTCAGAAGAGTCGAGAGAAGAACTAGAATTCACGGAGCTGAGTTCGGAGACGAGGGGAGTGGATCAAGGGCACGGACCAGGGCCGGGGCTACGGAGCGCTTACGAGCCAGATCCAGGGACTCGGTTCGTACGTGCCGTTCCTCGGCATAGCGGAGGAAACGCACCGCGCGAAAGGCCCGAAGTGCTTTCTCGTCGCCTTCCTTCTCGCAGAGGCGCCCGAGGCCCGCCTCGGTACCCCACTCGGGCATGAGCGCGCTGCGGAAGGTGGCGAGGGCCTCGCGCTCCCCCACGTTCTCCCCGGCCGGCACCTGTGCGCGGGCTCGCTCGGTCGCTTGGAGGAGAGCTTGGACGCCGCTTCGGCAGTCGCCCGGAGCGGCCGAGGAGGCAGGAAAGAGCGCCTGGGAGATGACCTGGACGCTGCCGGTACCGGTGAGCAGGGCAATCAAGAGGGCCACGAGCGTGAAGGCCCCGCGGCGAATCTGAGCGCCGGTCGTCCTCCCGCCGACCCGCGAGAGGTTCTGATCTTGTTGGTCGGCCACGTGCTTTCCCTATAGCGACCGCCCGAAACTATCGGAAGAGCCTGTCCGCAGCTTGAGTTTCCCGGGTTCCTCCTTCATAGTTTCAAAACTTTTTGAAAGTTCGCGACAAGCAGCGAAGCCCCCAATGACGCTCCCCATCGAATCGGCACTGAACGTACTATCAGCAGGAGGGAGGAGCCGCGGTGCGGATGAGCTCGTCGAGCGGCGCATCGGGGCTGTTCAGACCTTCCTCGCCGAGGATCTGCTTGCGGTCGAGCGGGTGCTCGGGGATACGAGCGATCAGGCCTCCCGGCCCGCGGCGGACGCCGCGCGGCACCTCGTGGACCAGGGGGGAAAGCGGGTTCGCCCGATGGCTCTGCTCCTTGCCGCGCGCTGCTTCTGCCAGGAAGGCAGCGAGACTTTCGAGAGGATCCGCCGCCCGCTGATCGAAATGGCCGCTGTGGTTGAGTTGGTCCACTCGGCCACCTTGCTCCACGATGACGTGGTCGACGAAGGCATGGAGCGCCGCGGGAGCATCACGGCCCGCCGCCGTTACGGTAACGGCATCAGTGTCCTGGCCGGAGACTTCCTCTTGGTCCAGGCCCTCGAACGCACGGGACGGCACGCTCCAGCTTTGCTCGGCGACTTGATCAAGACCCTCGGCCGACTTGTCGACGGCGAGATCGTCCAGCTGCGAGGGCGCAGCGAGCTCGACGCGAGCGAAGAGACCTATCTCCGGATCCTGAGCGACAAGACCGCGTCGCTTTTCGTCTTTGCGACGAGGGTGGGAGCGCTCCTCGCGGGCGCCTCCACGGCCCACGTCGATGCCCTCGCCTCGTACGGCGAATCCCTGGGCGTCGCGTTCCAGCTCGTCGATGATGTTCTCGACTACTCGGGTGGAAGTACGGGAAAGAATCTTTTCGCGGACGTCGTGGAAGGGAAGATGACCCTGCCGCTCGTCCTGGCGATGAAAGACGACGCCGCCCTGCGGGAGCTCGTGCGTGAGCTGCACCAAGGGCGCCAGGAGAACGTGCCTCGCATCGTCGAGCGAGTACTCGCCTCGGGCGCCTGTGACACCGTGCGCAAGCGCGCCCAGAGCGTCACCCAGAGCGCTGAACGCGCCCTCGAAGGTCTCCCCCAGAGCCCCGCTCGAACGCTTCTCTCTGTGGTCGCGTCTGAGATGACGCGGCGCATGAGCTAAGCGCGGAAACTGCCGGCGAAGCGCTTGACCTGAGCGCAGCGGCTTTTCCGAGCTCTCGCAAAGAAGCAACTGCCGCTCAGTGTCGTCACCGAGCGGGCTCTCGCTCGAGGCTGTTCCTTTTCAGTTCAGGGCGCTGCCTTCAGGGGGGGGCGTCAGATCGTCGCCGAGCAGGGCGGCGGCGACTTCTCGCTCGATAGCGTTACGGATCTCTTCGGAGAGACGATCCATAGAGCCAGCGATGCGCTCGATGTTCTTTTGGTAGACGAACACGCGAACGGTTCCGTCGTCTTCGAGCACATCCACGAGCACGGGCGCTCGTGGATCGGCGCCTTCGACGATGGCCTCGACTCCGGGGAGGTCCGCCGTATGGATCTCCCGCTCGTCGAGCGAAGCGCGCAGGCGAGGCGTCACTGAGAGAGCGGCCTTGCGCGTCGTGGCGAGGAAGGCCTCTCGCGAGAGACTGAAGGGGGGGCCGGAGGTCAAGCTGTCCAAATAGCGCGAGCGGAGCAGAGCGTCGGTCGCTCCCGCAGTATCGCCGCGCTGGTCGAGGATCAGGGCAAGGTAATAGGGCGGATCGGGGCTCTCCGGCTCCCGTTTGGCCGCATCGAGCAGCAGTTCTTCGGCGAGCTCGAGCTCGCCCATCTCGAAGTAGGCGCGTCCGACCAAAAACGCGTGCCCTGGGTTCTCAAAGGGACCCTTCGGAATTTGGCGTAAGGTGGCGAGCGCTGCGTCTTTGTCGCCGAGTCCGAGCAGCGCGTCGAACTTGAGAAGGAGTGTGTCGGTGAGCTCATCGCCGGACTCCACGAGATTCAGCGCGTCGTCGCAGAGAGCGATCGCCTCTTCGAACTCGCCGAGCGGATGGATACAAAGCTCGGCTGCGTTCAAGATCGCCTCGAGGAACGTGTCGTCGAGAGCGATCGCCTGGCGGTAGTACTCCATGGCTTCGTCGAAGTCTCCGCGCAGTGCGGCCGCGAAGCCGAGCAGATTGTGTGCTTCGGGAGACTGTGCCTCGAGCTCGAGAGCCTTGCGCGCGGAGGCCTCGGCGCCTGGTGCGTCCCCGCGTTGCGCGAGATCCCAGCCGCGATCGAGGTGGGCCGTGAGTTGGTCCATTCTGCCGGCTATTTGGGCCGGTTCGCCCCGACTTTCAAGCTCAATCGTGGACGACCACGTAAGAGCCGGGGCGCTCTTTGGTCGACCAGGCACCGGCGTACCCTTCGTGGAGCTCTGGGCCGGCGAAATAGAAGACCCATTTCGCGTCCAAAGGCGCGAGGTTGATGCAGCCGTGGCTCATCTGGCTTCCGTAGTTTTGATGCCAGAAGGCTGCGTGGGTGGCGTACGACTGGTGGTAGTACATCACATAGGGAACATCTTCGATGGAGTAGGGCAGATCGCCTGCCGCGGTACCGTCGCCGTCCATCGTGGACACGATGTGTTTCTCTCGAATTCGCCACATGCCGCGCGGCGTCGAGTGATCTTTATTCTTGATCTTCGACTCGCGACCGCTGGAGATCAGAGTCGCGAACTTGGGCGTGTCACCTTCGAACGCGACCAACATCTGCTCGCTGATGTCGATATCGATCCAGCGTTCTTTCTCACCAATCTCAGGCGGCCTGGGATTCGGCGTCGTCTTTCGGATCGCGGTGCCAAGAATGTACGCGCCGTTTTTCAGTTCGAAGTACTCTTTGCCCTGTACCTTGAGCGTCTTGCCCGTCAGAGCCAAAGGTTCCCACTTCTTGGCTGCGCCCTTCGGCTTCATGCGCAGGGTGGTCTCGTCGATCTCATAGGTCACGACGCTCTTCTTTGTGCCGTAGACGAACCCGACCGGGAGCGCCATTTCCTCGCCGTCGATCTCGACACCGTGGAAGGTCGAACCCGAAACTTGCCACATCCGATCGGCGGGAGCGATGAGGCCTTTGGAGGTCTTGTACCAAGCGCGGCCGCTCCAGCGGATCGTCTTGTCGACTGCGACGTAGAACCCTTTGAGCATATGACGCGCCACAAATGGGTCACCCTTGAGCTCGAGCTTGTCGTGAGTGACTTGATGGAGACGCTCTTCGTCCTCCCAGGGCTTGAGCTCGGGGGGCGGCGTCGCTTCCGGCGGTTCCCCGAGAGACTCTGCAGCAGCGAGCAGCGCTTGTTCCGTCGTACTTCCTTCGCTGGGAGCTGCGGCGGTATCGCCGGCAGGATCAGGAGTACCCTCCGCGTCTTGTGCCACTTGTGCCTGCTTGGCGGCCTCGGCGGCTGCTTTCTCTTCCTTCTCCTTCTTGGTCTCGCAGGCGTAGGGCTCGTAAGAGCACATCTTCGAGCGCGAAGGGATCGACTTGTAGAGCGGCGTGCCGTGGTGAGCGTTGCGTGCGTAAGTATAAGGGAGGACGTCTTCGATATTCGGCTGGCGCGGAGGGAAGCGGGCTTCGGTGTGCTTGGGGTCCATCGTGCCGATCATGCTGCAGACGTAGCCGCCGCTCGGGAGCTGGAGCCAGCCGCCGGAGCAGTCGGGTCCCTGCACCTTCTCCGCGAGCACTGGGATCTTCGCCCCGCGCTTCACGTAGCCGAGCTTCTGGGCCGAGTCCTTCTTCGCAACCGCGTAAACGCCCGCGGAGACGCGCGTCACCCAAAGCCAGGGCCCCGGATGGGGCGGGGGCGGGGTGCTATCGGGCTCCTCGATCGGGACGGGCTCTTCAACCTTGGCCTCCGGCTGAAGGGCGCTCGCCGGCTCAGCCGCAGGCGAGACCTCGGGCGACGGGACGGCTGGGAGCTCCGAGGGCTTCGGGGCATCTTTGGAGGAATCACAGCCGAGCGCGAAGCCTGCGGCCCAAATGGTTGTTACGAGGAGTCTACGTCGCATCGTTCGTCAGAGGACTACGGCGCTGGCTCCAGAGGAGCTCTGCGCAACCACACACAAGAGATTGTTGAGCTAAGAAACGAAGGGAAAGCCGATGCGCGGCTTGCACCATTTCGGACTGTTCTAGGATACAATTCAGGAAATGCCACGTTTTGGGGGGACGCGGGCGGGAGCGGGGCTCGCGACGCTTCATTCGCCGAAAGTCGGGCGATGATTCTGGGTGCTCGCCGGGGCGCATGATGAGGAGGCTTTAGTCGGCCCTTTCCACCTTGTCGAATTGTCCGCGAGTGAGCTGGGCCTCAGAAGCCTGCAGAAAATCGCGCGTAAGGGGAGTCCCCTGCCGAGTTGTTCCTCCCCCTGAAGAACGCTATTTGCCTTCAGGTTGCTCGCGTTGTCCCCCGCCTGGCTTGCTCCTGACAAAGGGTGGCGCCGTCGTCTCGGCGGGGCAGCCATTCTCTCGTTCGTGGTGCACGCGGCGCTCTCTCCGCTTCCGCTCTTCCTCGGCATCGCCACGCGCTTCTTCGAGAAGCCGATCGACGAGCCCCATGTGGACGAAATCCCGATCGAACTATTGGCTGAGCCGAGCCCTGAGCCGCAAGCGCCGCCCCCTCCGCCGAAGCCCGTCGACGTTGGACCACCCGAACCCGTACAGACTCCCGCGCCGCCGGCTCCGGAGAAAGATCCTGAAGAGCCCGCGCCGCCGAAGCCGAAACCAGCGGCTCCCGCGCCGAAGCCGCCGAGTGGCTCCAAAGATCCCGTGGCTCTCGCCGGGGACGCCGGCAAGCTAGCGGACTCTAACGCAAACGTGCGCGCGCTGCTCTACACTGATCAGATCCGCGACCACGTATGGGGCCGTGAGATCGGTCAGCTCCTGCGCCGCGCGCCCCAATGGTCAGACTTCTTCGGTCCTGCTGACATTGATCCGATCCATGATCTCGAGAGGATTCTCGTCGCAGGTCCATCGCTCAGGAATACGACGAACATCGTCGCCGTCGTTCAGCATCGCCTGCCTCCCGAGGTGATCCAGTCGGCTTTCGAGAGTTTGGCGGCGCGCGGCGGCGAGATTCTCGGAAGGGAGCCGCTTGTCGCGCGGGCCGAGGCGGATCGCGCGGAGCGCATCTTTGCGGCTCCGAACGAGCGGATCGTGGTCGTGACGCCCCCGAGCGCCGCCGCATCGATCAAGAAGATCAAGAAGAACTTGAGTTTCCCAGCGGGGAAATCTGGGGTCGCGGCGCAGCTCTATGTCAAAGAGATCACGAAGCTGCTGCGCATGTTCGGAGTGAACGCGCCCGAGAGCCTCTCGGAGGCCCGCGCCGAAATCCGCCCGAGTGACGACGGCGGCGTGCGCGTCGACCTGACGCTCGAGGACTCGGACAAGCAGGCGCGCGCCGAACATGCCAGGGACCTCGAGATCCTGGTGAGCAAGGCTACCAAAGTCGATTTTCGCAAGATGGGCGCGCTCGGAGCGTTGGCCGCTCTCGCCTTTGGGGGCAATGAGAAGAGCTTCATCGAGGAGGTCGAGTTCAAGGCAAAAGGCGAACAAATCGTCGGCACACTTCGCCTCACCAAACAGCAGCTCCGCACGCTGCTCGATTTTGCGGACGCGGCGCTCCCCCCGCTCGCCCCGCGCCAGAATCTCAAGCCGACGGAGGCTCCGAAGCTCGAGGGAGCGGATCTGCCGGGCGCGACTCTTCCAGGGACCCAGCCCGCGAAGGATCCTGGGGGGCAGCCGTCGCCGCCGACAGAGCCGCAAGCTGCGCCCGAAGCGCCTTCTGCGTCGTCGGATCCTGCGCCGCCTGGAGCAACAGAGACCGCGCCTCCGGCTCCGGAAGCGAAAGAACAAAGCCCGGCTGCGCTTCCGGACGAACCAAGAGCTGCGCCTGAGGCAGCGCCGGAGTCCCCCGCCGGACAAGACCATCCCTGAGCGCATCCACGAAGGCGCCCGAGAGAACGATGAACGCCCCGATCCCGACCAGCGCGGGTGCGCCATCGGGTGTGAGCGCTCCGCGGGCCATCAGGCTCACACCGATCACTGTTCCGAGAGTGAGTGGAACCAAACCTGCCAGGAACTCGACGTCACTCTTGCCACTTCGCAGCGTGAGCTCGCGGATCCCTTCCAGCTGGTAGCGGTGGATTGAGCTACGGAGACGCGCGCCAAACACTCGGACTTCCCGAGTGAGCAGGAGCTCGGTCTCGGTCACAAAGAGCTCACCTGTCTGCCGATAGCCCAAAAGGAGGGCAGCGCCGAGGCCGAGCAAGGACCGAATCGGCCCGATCAAGGTCACGGCTTCGAGCAGTCGGCGGAACGTCCGTTCGGGCGCTCGGGACAGCGGCCCCCGAGCCCCGCTTAGCTCCTCTGGGAGTTCTCCTGGGCTCAAGGAACGCCCTCAAACAGGCATCGTCTCGCGCGACTGCGAGAACAAGATCGGACCGGGCACTTCGGGCGCGGTGTCGGGCAAGATTCGGTTCTTGCCATCGACGCGCACGACGACCGGCTTGTGGGCGCGAGCCTCCGCATCGGACATCGTCGCGAAGGTCGCGAGGATCACGAGATCGCCGGGGCGGTTGTGATGAGCCGCGGCGCCGTTCACACAGATCGCTCCCGAACCGCGGGGGCCGGAGAGAGCGTAGGTCATGAGCCGCGTGCCCCGCGTCACATTCCAAATATGCACCTCTTCGTGGGGCAGGATCTCCGCGCGGTCGAGCAGATCCTGATCGATCGTGACGCTCCCTTCGTAGTCGAGATCCGCGTGCGTGACCGTGGCACGGTGGATCTTCGATTTGAACATGTTTCGCATCATTGTCGCTGTTTCCGGAGCATTTGGCGGCTCACCCCATCGTGAGTCCTCCTCGCTCGAAAAGACACTTCAACATGGCGCAGGGAAGCGGGGCTCGCAAGAGCGACGCCCGCTTCGCACCTCTTCGGGGTCCGAGTGGACCCCTCATTTCATCTCTTCTTGTTCCCTCTTGAGAGCGACGGGAGCGGGGGCGGGGGCGCCGCCGATCGCGGACCTGCGCTCGGAGGCGGAGGGGGAACCAGATTGCGGATCTCGGGGCCAGCTTCGACATCGGCGAGAGAAGGCTGGGAGCGGACGCGGCGCTTCTCTTCGAAGACGACGATCTGGATCAAGGCTTCGAGCCCTGTTCCGGCGAGCTTCTCCTGGTCCAGGCGCGGATCGAGAACCTCGGCGAGGGCGATGAGAGCTTGCTCGAGGAGCACCTCGTTCGGGAACGCGTCGCGAATACAGCTTTCGCGCTCTTCGTCGGTCGTGAGCGTCCGGAGCTCAGCGCACATCGTCTCGAGACCGAGCAGGAGCGGCGTCGAGAGTTCCTCGGGGCGCGCGGGTAGTCGACCCAGCTCCGCGAGGCTCGAGAGCGCCTTGCCGCGGGCCATCGCCTCCGCGTCCTGTGGGCTCAGCTGTGAGTCGGAGGAGGGAGCGGGCGCCGGGATCTCGGGCGGTCGGCTCTCGCGCTCCCCGGCGCTCGGGGGCGGCGGGGGCACGGAGGGCGTGCGGGCGCTCGGGGGGAGCGGAGGGACCGAGTTGCTCGGAGTGCCTGCGGCGAGGCCGATGGCCGGCAAGATGTGACCTTCGAAAACGGTCTTCCAGACGTGCTCGAGGCGAACGTGTTCGAGCCAGGTTTGCCTCGGGATGACCTCCTCGAGGATGCCCGGGGTGAAGGCGGCTCCGCTCAAACCGAGCTTCACGGCGCGAATGAAGGCGGCCTCGAGGAGCCCTTTCGGCAGATCATCGGCGAGGCGCTCGAGCCCGATACGCTCGATGAGCTCGGCGCGGGTGATGAGAGCTTCGTCAATGGCGCGGGTGAGCGTGAAGTCCATGCGGGCGCGCGCCCTCGCATCGTCCGTTGTCCAGAACGCGGAGCTGACGATGACGTTCCAGATCACGCCATTGTCGAAGTATCTGACACACTCATCAGCGTTCACGACTCCGAAAACGTCACTCGACGTCGCGACCCCTTCAGCGAGCGCAATGCTCAGATCTTCGGCGCTGGCCGCGGACGACTTCTTGGGGGCGATCTTTTCGTGGACTCCGAGCACCTCAACGAGCAAGCGCGTCCGGAGCCCGGGCGCTGACTCGAGGGAACGCATGAAGGTGTCGGGGGGGAAGGCCCGCATCAGATCTTGGTGTGTGACCCAATTGTGAGCGAGCGCAAAACCTAGGCTCGTCGCGAGAAATCTCTCACGCCCGGTGTCCAGAGTTGACTTGAGTTCTTCCATGAATACTCCGAGAGACTTGAGGGAGCAGGGTAGAGGCGCGCTCCCCGTACGCCTTCCGCACGATTTTTCCAGCAATACCAAGGACCTTGGTCCCTTGTCGCGGGCAAGGCGCCTGACGCTTCGTACATTCGACACGCGCCCCTGGGTCATCCGGAAAGTTGCACCAAAGACGGAATTGATGCCTCAGCGAGCTTGCGAGAGGGCGCGGAAGCGGCAAATTTGGCCCAGCGATTGGCTCCGGAATACCCGTGGAATCTGTCATGGCCACACGTTTCCGCATCACTTCGTCGACTCCCACGTCCAAGGAGTCGATTCTCGGTTGTCTCAAAGCACACCTTACGGAGTGCATGCGCCTCCGCCGCGAGGGAACGGCGCGGGGTCGCATTGCGTACGAGCAAGGTTACGTCGATGGCGTGATGCGCACGCTTCTCGACTCCGGCATGGCGACAGAGAAGGAGCTCCTCGATTTCGTGACGGATCTGCGCCGCCAGGTGGACGGACCCGGCGCTCGTGAGGTGCTCCTGTCAGCACCCGAAGAGACCCTCGGCTGGGCCTCGTCGGGTACCTAAGACAGTCCCTCCAGGCCGCGTGAGCGGGCCCGGCCGGTCTTCAGCCCTCGAGCTGTACCATACGGGACAGCTCGTGCAGACGCGCGTCGATGTCGCCGCGGCTGATCTCCGAGAGTCGATTCAATCCGACCCCTTCGACGCAGAACGAGGCCACGGCGGTCGCGTAGGGAAGCGCGAGGCGAAGAGCCGCGTCATCGGCGCCGCCGATCTCAGCGAGACGACCGAGGAGCGCTCCTGCGAAGGAGTCGCCGGCCCCCGTCGGATCGATCTCAACCTCGAGGGGATAGGCGGGGACGAAGGTGATGCGATCGCCCGTGAAGAGGAGAGCGCCGTGCTCTCCCTTCTTGACGATGAGGCGCTTCGGGCCCATGCCGAGCACAGACTGTGCGGCGCGGCGCAAGTTGTGGGTGCCGGCGAGCAGACGGAGCTCTTCGTCGTTGATGATGAGGCAGTCGATACGGCGGAGCAGATGGTCGAGAGTTGCGCGCTCCCCCTCGATCCAGAAGTTCATGGTGTCAGCGGCCACGAAGGCACCGGGCTCGAGCTGATCGAGGACCTCGAGCTGGAGCGCGGGGTGAATATTGCCGAGCAAAACGAAGCGGCTCTTCTTGAAGTCCGGCGGCAGAACCGGCCGGAAATCCGCGAAGACGTTGAGCTGAGTGTCGAGAGTCTCGCGGCTCGAGAGATCGCTGGCGTACTTCCCGGTCCACTTGAAGGTCTTACCGGGTAGGCGAACGACGCCTGAAGTTTCGACATTGCGGCGTTGGAGCTCGGAGAGCACGGCCGGCGGGAAGTCTTCGCCAACGACACCGACGATGCGCGCCGGAGCGAAAAGGGCTGCAGCCACGGATGCGAAGGTGGCGGCGCCGCCCACGACGTTCGGGAACGAGCCGGACGGGAGGATGAGGTCGTCGAGGGCCATCGAGCCGATAACGAGGACGGGATTGCGGTCGGTGCTGGTCATGGGTGCCTTTAGGGAGTGAGGAGCCGTTCCAGGCGGCTCGATGCGTTCGGGGGAAACGGAGGAGACCGCTCGAGCGCTCGCTTCGGGCTCCGGTCCCGAGGCGGGCGTCGAGGCGCGCGGAGCTACCGAAACGGGGACAGCAGGGCTGGTTGGAGCGCCCGGCGGTGCTGAGACAGGCGGTGCTGCGACGGGCGGTGCTGAGACAGGCGGTGCTGAGGAGACAGGCGGTGCTGAGACAGGCGGCGCTGCGGCGGGAGGAACCGACGCCTGCGCTCCCGGAGGAGCGGAGGGGCGGACGGAAGGCGCGCCGGGAGCAGCCGAGATGGGGGGAACGCTCCGGGGCGCCGGGCGGCGAGCGATCCAAGCGAGCTCCGGCGGGAGCTGGTCTAAAGTCACGCTGATCAGCGCCGAGTCGAGGGCCGTGCGCGCGGGGCTCGGCTCAAGAGGAGGGAACGTCTGAAGCAGGGAGAGCACGATCTGGCGGGCGAGGGCGGCGTTGCTCTTGAGCACAGCGAGCACGTCGGTGACGCTCACCGACTCGTTGTCTTTCCAGCTGTCGTAGTCGGTGGCGAGGGCAAAGGTCACGTAGGGGAGCTCCGCTTCCCTGGCCAACTTCGCCTCCGGCAGAGCTGTCATGCCAATGACGTGAGCTCCATAGGCGCGATAGAGCCGGCTCTCCGCGCGCGTCGAGAACTGAGGCCCTTCGATGCACACGTAGGTCCCGCCCGCGTGAGTGCGCGCGCCGGCGCGGGTCGCGGCAATGAATCCGGCGCGAGCGAGCTCCGGGCATACCGGATCGGCGAAGTTCACATGCGCAACGACGCCCTGATCGAAGAACGTTGAGACGCGATTCTTCGTAAAATCGAGGTATTGGTCGCAGACGACGACGTCGCCGGGGCGGATCTCTTCGCGCAGGGAGCCGACCGCCGAGACACTGACGAGTGCCTCCGCGCCGAGCGCCTTGAGCGCGGCGACATTGGCGCGATAGTTCACAGCGTGGGGCGGGATGTGATGGCCCCGGCCGTGACGAGCAATGAAGAGAACGCGATGATCGCCGGCCCGGAATTCGAGCACGGGGCTGCTCGGAGGCCCGTACGGAGTTTCGAACGAGTGCTCTCCGGTTTGTACGAGGCCCTCGAAGCTACCGAGCGCCGTGCCGCCCATGAGTCCAATCGTAGTCACGGCAGATTTCCTTCGATGTCGAGTCGATCTTGGAGCAGGAGCTTCTCGGCAAGGCGCGCTGCCCGGTGCCGGCGGCATTCTTCAGCGCGGAAGATCGCCTTGAGCTGCTCGGTGGCTTCATCTAAGTCTTCGTTCACGAGCACGTAGTCGAAGAGGCCATAGTGAGCGATTTCTTCGCGCGCCACGCGAAAGCGGCGTAAGACGGTGTCTTCATCTTCGGAGGCGCGCCCGCGAAGCCTGTTCAATAGGACCTCCATTGACGGCGGGAGAATGAAGATGGCGACCGCGTCCGGGCGCTTGCTTTTGATCTGGCGGGCGCCCTGGTGATCGATGTCGAAGATGATCCCGCGCGCTCCCGCGTTGGCGGTGAGTTCTCGCTCACTCGTGCCGTAAAGATTGCCGTGGACCTCGGCCCACTCAAGAAACTCTCCTGCTTCGAGCAGTTCGAAGAAACGCGATCGCGAGACGAAGTGGTACTCGCGGCCGTCCTGTTCGGTCTTCCGTGGAGCCCGCGTCGTATGGGACACGGAGAACACGAGGCCCTCGATCCCCTGACGCAGTCGGGCGGTCAGGGTTGTCTTGCCCGCTCCCGAAGGGGAGGAAATGATCATGGGCAGAGGGGACATGGGGGGCGTCTCTGGCTTGGTCATTCGACGTTCTGAACTTGTTCGCGCAGCTTCTCGATCTCGGCTTTCAGGTCGATGACCAACGTGCTGAGGGAGGCGTGCTGGGCTTTGGCTCCGATGGTGTTGGCCTCACGGGCCATCTCCTGCATCAGGAAATCGAGCTTGCGCCCTGTGGGCTCGCTCGCGTCGAGAAACGCGAGGGTCTGGGCGATGTGGCTTTCCAGGCGCACGAGCTCTTCAGTGAAGTCGCTCTTGTCGGCCAAGACGGCGAGCTCCTGCTCGAGACGCTCGCGGTGAAGCTCGACGTGTGTGCCTTCGAGGAGGGCATCGAGGCGCTTTCTGGTGCGCTCGCGCTGCTCGAGGCTGACCGTCGGCGCTCTGGTCTGGAGTTCGGCGCTGAGGGTCTGGATCTGGGTGACGCGGGCGATAAGCTCCGCGCGGAGGGCTTGGCCTTCGCGCCCGCGCATCGTAGACAGGTCAAGGATCGCCTGTTCGAGGGCTCTTTCGAGGGCCGCTTGCGCAGTGCCGTCGTCACTCGTGTGCGTGCCGAGCAGCCCCGGAACGGCCAAAAGGTGGCCGATCGAAAGCGACGGTGTGGCGACGAGCGTCTCTTCGAGGGCCCGGAGCGCGAGAAACAAGCCTTTCAAGCGCTCAAGATCGAATCGCTGGGCGTCGTGGTGCTGGCCCTCTTCGCGGACCGAGATGTCGTAACGTCCGCGCCCGAGGCGCGCCCGGGCGTATTGTTCGAGGGGGAAGGCGAGATCTTGGAGGTGCGGAGGGAGGCGCAGTCGTAGCTCTTGGTGGCGGTGGTTCAGTGCGCGCACCTCGACCCGCACCTGGCCAGCACCGAGACTGGCGGTGCCTTCACCAAATCCTGTCATGCTCCGCATGGCGCGCCTCACATACCGCGGCGGCGGCGGATCTCATCGAGCATGCGACGATATTCAATCTCCCAGAGCGCTCCTCCTTCTTCGACGTGCTTCATCTGCTTGCGCACTACGCGATCGAGGTCGGGCGTTTGGTTTGCATGCTTTCTCAGTGGAATGCGCAGGCGGCGGCGGAGCTCATGGTCTTCAACGTAAAGCTCTTCGACGTGCGTTGAGTTCAAAAGCATCTCGGCGAGCTGGTCGAGAACGTAGTCCATCGCGTCCTCGCCGACCTTGACCCCGCGCTGATCCGAGAGATTTTTGACGATGCGTCCGTATTCGGTGGGGGCGAGGCCTCGGCTGGCCAAGGTATCGCGCGCCTGAGTCGTGATTTCTTGTTCCGTCCGGAGGTACTGACGAAGGACCGCCTCGAGATCAAGCTGGACCTCATAGGGCGATTCGGTCTCGAGGTCCCCAGCGTCGCGCAGCTCCTGAACCATTTCCTTGGCGACTTCGGTGACCTTACTCAGGGGAAGAAACATCCCGGCCCTCCTACCAAAGAACGCGGCCTATGTCAGAGGGGAATCGCTGGCCGAGAGGGCAGATTCCAGCCGGGAGCGGGCCCCGGGGCGATGCAGGTGGAGGGGGCGACCGGGGCTCAGTCGCTTTCTTCCTCGTCCAGGTCGGGCTCGGCGCGGTCAGGGCCGGCTCCGAGCCGAAGGCGACGGAAGACAGCCTCACGCTGGCGCTGCTTGTAGGCGTCGTGGCTTGCCTCACCGCGCTCGTTGGCTGCGTCGGTGTCCGCGTCGAGCATCTGGAATTCGCAGGGAACCTGAACGACCGGCCCGAGTAGCTCCGAGCCAGGGGGCGCGATCTCCATGAGGTGTTCCGGCACGCGCACCGGCACGTCCGCGACGAAGTGCACGACGCGGTAGGTCTTGGCGCTGAAGCGGTTGTCCCCCGGGTTCATCTCTTCGTCCGGCGCGCCCTGGAAGCGGGGGACGAAGTTTGCGAGGTGGGGATGGCTCAGGCAGTAGGAGCGAAAATGGAAAAGGGTGTTCGTGCTCTCGCCCGTGATCACCGTGTTGAACGGGAAGAGGTGCTCGCTCAAGTAGAGGAGCATCGGTAGGATATCGTCCTTGGTGCGGACGACGATACGGAAGCGCAGCTTGTCGTAGAGGTTCGAGGCCGTGGAGGTCGCCTTCGAGAGCAGCTTCGTGTAGGTCGAATCGAGGTTTTTTCGGCCGCCGACGAACTCGGTGATCGGAAAACCGCCGCTCAGCATGGCCCCGACGACGCGGTAGACCTTCTCTTCGACCAAATGGAAAAGGTCGCGGTCGGAGACGGGCAACCGGAACAGGAGCTCACGGCACGTCATATGGTTGATGATCGTGAGCGTCTTGAGAATCGTGCAGGCGCAGAGCTGGCGGTGGCCTTTGCCCGAGGCCATGAGCATCAGCTCGGGAAGGGTGGCGTGTTCGACGGATTTCGGAATCTTGAAGGTGAACTGTCGGCGCAGATATCCGATCGACTCAGCGATCATGCGCTGACTGAAGGCGCGATCCGCCTCACGGGAGAGGTCGATCTCGTGATTTTTGATGAGCGCTTCGGCTTCCTCGACGCGGCTTAGGTCGAGACGATGCCAGTCGATGACTGACCCGCCCCGCAAGATCAGGCGCAGCGCTTGGATGTCATGGAACGAAAACTCGTCGATGACTCGCAGCGGGGCGACGAGGGTAGGGGGGCGCGAGGTCATGGGGCAGCTCCGCGTCTATTCAAAGGGGCGCCGGGCCAAGCCGCGAGTCGCAGAATTCAGATTCCTGGATTGGTGTGCGTCGCGTCGCCGGGGCGCACGCGGCCGAGCGTGACGGTCCCGAAGAAGATCGCGAGGGTGACGCCGAGGATCGCGAGCTGACCCAGGCCGACACCCAAGACGGCGAGGAGGAGGAAGGCGACCGGGATCACGAAGTACCAGGGGTTCAGATGCATTGTTTTCTCACCGGGTTTTGATTCGCCGGCCCAAGGACCGCTGCTCCAATGTAGGTAAATCTGCCACAAGGCGCGCAGCCGAGGCAAGTATTCGTCGAACTGCGGCCGATCCTCAAGAGAGAATCAGTGGGGCCCCCAAAGAAGTGACCCGATTTGTATGTCCCAGGGGGTATTTGTCGGAGCTGGCTGCAATCTGGCCGAAATCATTCGCTTCTTGCTCGCTTCGGGGCTGGTCGTTGGCCCGGCGAGGCGCGGGACGGCGCCGGAGGCGGCGAACGCCGCGGGGATTCGGGAGAGCACCCCGAGGCGTTGAGCTCAGACAAAGGCTCGGCGGGACTTCGTTTGGTGTGATGGACCGGGGCCCTTGCCCTCAGAGGCTCGGAGCCGTGCCCTGCGCGGGAGGAGGAGTCTCGGCCTGCCCCGCCTCGGCGTTGCCTCCCGACGGGCCCATGCGCCGGACCAAGCGGACGAGGCTCTTCGCAGTCTCGGGGGGAAGGTGACCGAAGGCGGGCATGCGGCCGCGCCCTTTGAGGATCGCGCGCTCCATTTCCTGTTCCATGGCCGTGCGCTGCCAAGCGGCGCTCGTGAAGTCCGGGGGCTTGAAGGTAGCGGCCTGAGGGCCATCACCCCGGCCGATCATGCCGTGACAAGTGGCGCAGTTCTGCTTCCACGTAGCCAGGGTCAGATCCGTAATGCCTTCCTTCTGCAGGTCGGGCATTCCGGGGCGCGCCGCCTTGGTGTCGACCTGGCCGGGCGCGGGCTTGGACTTGTTATCGTGGTCCGCGGGAGTCCATTCGGGCAAAGAATCGGGGGACCGATTGCAGCCAAGGGCGATCGCGAGACCGCCGAGGATCGACAGGATCGGGCGAAGGTCAGGGAGGGCAGAGGGCTTCACGTCCAGGCCATACCATGGCCCCCGCCAAGGACGAGCCGATTCTTTGGTCGCCGAGCGCGCGGTTCTGGAGCGGCCCTGCCTCGTGTAGGGTCACGAGTCCATGACGGCTGAGTTCGTCCACCTCCACGTCCACACGCAGTATTCGTTCCTCACGAGCTCGGTGCAGCTCGGGAAGCTCGCGGAGCGAACCCGTGAACTCGGCATGCCGGCCGTCGCGATGACGGACCACCACAACATGTTCGGGGGCATTCAGCACTACAAGAAGTGCAAGAGCCTCGGCATCAAGCCGATCTTGGGTGCGGAGTTGAACGTGACGGGCCCCACCGGGGGCCTACATCACCTCGTGATCTTGGCCTCGAGTCTCGACGGCTACAAGAACCTGGTCAAACTTGTCTCCCTCGGGCACACCGAGCCCGCTTCGCCCGATGGGCCGAGCGTCACGCTCGAGCGGGTGGCAGAGAACGCCCGCGGGCTCGTCGCGCTCACGGGATGTCTCGGCGGCTGCATCAGCCAGCGGGTGCTCGAGCATGGCCCGGAGCCAGCGCGCCGGACTCTGGGCCTTTTGAAAGATTGCTTTGGCCCCGAGCGACTCTTCGTCGAACTCCAAAACCACGGCTTCGTCGAGCAGCCTGTCCTCAATGGGATCTTAGAGAGCCTGGCGCGGGACCAGGGGCTTCGCACTGTCGCGACCAACGATGTGCACTTCATGAACAAGGATGACGCCCAGGCTCATCTTTATCTCGACTCAATCCGGCTCGGGCGGACCTACCAAGAGGCGCTCCTCACCCACCACGGCTCGAGCGAGATGTACTTGAAGAGTCCGAGTGAGATGGCTCTCGCCTTCCCGGATAGTCCCGACGCTCTCAAAAATACTCTGCTCGTCGCCGAAATGTGCGGGGACGTGGCGCTTGAGCTCGGGCGCCCGATGCTGCCGAACTTCCCGGTGCCTGAAGGGCACACCATCGACAGCTACTTCCGGAAGGTGAGCGAGGAGGGCCTCCGTGCTCGGATCGAGCACATGCGGAAGGCTGGCATCACTGTCGATGAGCGCGTCTATCAGGAGCGACTCGACATCGAACTCCAGGTCATCACGAAGATGCGCTACCCAGGCTACTTCCTGATCGTCTGGGACTTCATCCGGGAGGCAAAGTCCCGCGGCATCCCGGTCGGTCCGGGTCGCGGTTCTGGCGCCGGCAGCCTCGTCGCTTACGCGCTCGGGATCACCGATCTCGACCCTTTGCCCTACGACCTGCTCTTCGAGCGTTTCCTGAATCCCGAGCGCGTGAGCATGCCGGATTTCGATATCGATTTCTGCATGTCGAGGCGCGAGGAGGTCATCGCTTACGTCGCCCAAAAATACGGCGAACAGAGCGTCGGACAGATCGCCACCTTCCAGAATCTCAAGGCGCGCAGCGTGATCAAGGACGTCGCGCGAGCCATGGGAATTCCAGCTCCTGAAGCGCAACGCATCGCGTCCCTCGTGCCGGATCTTGGGCAAGGCAAGACCGCGACGATCGCCGAGGCGCTCGTTATGGAGCCGAAGCTCAAGGAGATGGTCGACGACAATGAGCAGGTCGCCGAACTCATCGAGCAGAGCGCGCGCCTCGAGGGTTTGACCCGGCACGCGGGCATGCACGCAGCGGGGGTGGTGATCAGCGACGGCCCCCTCTACGACCACGTCCCCGTCTTCAAGAGCGACGCCTCGCTCGTCACGCAATACGACAAGAACGACGTCGAAGATGCGGGCCTCGTGAAGTTTGACTTCCTCGGCCTGAAGACGCTCACCATCATCGATATCGCCGAAAAGCTGGTCAACGCGCGCCCGGATCGAAAAGAACCTTTCAAGGTGAACGACATTCCGCTCACCGACGCCGCAACCTACCAGCTCGTCTCGAGCGGGGACACGACGGGCATCTTCCAGCTCGAGTCGAGCGGCATGCAGACCTTGCTTCGGCAGCTTCGCCCCGACTGCTTCGAGGATATCGTAGCCGTGGTGGCGCTCTATCGTCCCGGTCCGCTCGGTACGGGCATGATCGAAGACTTCGTCGCGACGAAGCACAAGCGGAAGGAGACGCGAAAGCTACATCCGCTCATCGATGACGTCCTGGCCCCGACCTACGGCGTCCCCGTCTACCAAGAGCAGGTCATGCAGATCGCGCAGAAGCTAGCGGGCTATTCGCTCGGCGGCGCCGACTTGCTCCGCCGCGCGATGGGCAAGAAAAAGGCCGAAGAGATGGCCAAACAGAAGGCGACCTTCATCGAAGGCGCCGAGAAGAACGGCGTGGACAGGGCCCAGGCCGACGCCATCTTCACCGAGATCGAGGGCTTCGCGTCCTACGGCTTCAACAAGAGCCACTCGGCCGCCTACGCGCTCATCACTTACCAAACCGCTTATCTCAAGGCACACTATCCGACCGAGTTCTTCGCGGCCGCGCTCACGGCCGATAAGGACAAAATCGAGAAGGTCGTTCGCACCATCGCCGAAGCGCGCGCTTGGGGCGTGTCGGTACTCTCGCCGGACATCAACGCCAGCGAGACCGACTTCAGCGTCGTCTATGAGCCCGACAAACAGAGGGAGCGCCGGGGACGTGGCGGGGACAAGCGCGATCCTCTGAACCCGAAGATCCGCTTTGGGCTTGGAGCTGTGCGCGGCATCGGCGAAGCTGCCCTCGAGAGCGTCTTCGAGGCGCGGAAGACCGGTGGCCCCTTCGCGGACATGTTCGACTTTGCGGCTCGCGTCGACGGGCGACGCCTGAACAAGGCAGTCCTCGAAGCGCTCGTGACCTGCGGAGCTCTCGACAGTGTGCATTTGCCCCTCGGCATCCACCGCGCTCAGGCCTACGCGAGTATCGATCGGGCTCTCGAGCGAGCTCGCAAGGCAACACGGGACCGTGAATCGGGACAAGCAAGCCTGTTCAGCCTCTTCTCGGAGTCCCGCCCGAGCGAAGGTCCGAGTTCTCAGGGCCTCACGGATTTCGTGACCGCGCCTGCTTGGGATCGACATGAGCTGCTCGCTCGCGAGAAAGCGGCGCTCGGCTGTTACGTCTCGGGGCACCCGCTCGCTCGCTACGGATCGAGCCTCTCCCGCGTCGGGGCCATGAGCACCCAAGCTCTTCGCGAGGCGCCGAACTGGAGCGTCCAGGCTGTCGCCGGCATGGTCGAGAACTATCAATTGAAGATGTTCAAGAAGGGGGGGCAGGGGAAAGCTGCCTTCTTTGACATCGAAGACCGTGAGGGCCGAGTTCAGGCGAAGCTGCGCGGCGACAAGATCGACGTCTACGCACACCTGTTCGCCTCGGGCGATGCCGTACTTGTACGAGGCAAGGTCAATTTCCCCGTCTCGGATGACTCGGACGAGGAGCAAGAGCCGACCCTTTTCGTCGACTCCGTCGAGCGGCTCAGCGATAAGGTCCTCGAGGCGACCTCGCGTATCACTTTACGCCTTCCTCTCGACGCGATCTCCTCGCGCCAGCTCGAAGAGCTCGCCGAATGTATCTCGAATGCACCAGGGTCCTGCCCTGTCGATGCGGTTCTAGAGCTCGAGTCAGGAGATGTGGCAGGGCTCGCGCTCAAGAAGCGGGTGGCGCCGAGCGACGCGCTTTTGGCCCAGGTAGAGCGGATTTTTGGTGAAAACGTTGTCGAACTCGAGCTCACCGAGGCGAGGCCCCAGCCGCCCGAGCGCGGCGGCGGGCGCGGCGGCGGGCGCGAAAGAGGCTCCTCCGACAGAAACGGCGGCAGGCGCGGTAAGCCCGGCTCTTCAAAGGAACAAGGGGGAGCGCTACATTAGGGCCTGAGTAAACCATGGCCGACGCACGCGACGATTTGGTCCGGATCGATGGGCAAGGCGTGATGCACCCGATCGGACGCGTCGCGAGCCAGAGGATGCGACGGCATTCGGGGGACTACCGCTGTCTGCCATCGCCGGATCATCTCGTCCTGCTTCGCTATACGGGCCCTGATGGTCAGGTCGATCCAGGGGATGGGGCCATCGTGCGGCTCGCTGGCGAGATCGTGACGCCTGGGATCGTCTGTGATGTCCTCTCGCTCCTGGCCCAGGCCGGCTGGCGAGGTGTGCTCAGTGTCCACACGGACGACGTCCTCCGAGATATCTTCGTGGACGGCGGCAACGTAATCGACGTGCGTTCGACGCACCCCGAGGAGCGCCTCGGTCGAGTGCTCTATCGTTACGGTCGCCTCGGGGAAAAGGAGCTTGAGCGGGCTGAAGTTGAGGACACACCGGGCGAAGGAAAACGCTTCGGGGAGAGCGCGCTCTTGCGCCATGCGATCACGGAAGAGGCTCTCTACCAAGGGCTCCGTGAGCAAGTCACCGAGATCGTCGTAGGCGCTCTGCGCGTCGGCAGTGGCACGTTCTTCTTCTTGGATGGAATCGAAGATCAAGAGCAGTTGCGCACCCGCGAACCAGTCCCGATTCACAAGCTCATCATGGAAGGCGTTACGCGCATCGATGAGATGAGCTACTTCGAGCAGAAGATCCCGACCTCCCTGCACGTCCCGGTTCGCGTCGAAAACACGCGCGATGTCCCGCGGGAGCTCACCACAGTCTGGGATCAGATCGACGGGCGCTCCTCGGTCGCAGAGCTCGGCCGGAAGACTGGCCTCGGAGAGTTCGAGACGACGCGTCAGCTGTTTGCCCTCCTCCAGTCGAAACACCTCAAGATCACCGCAGCGCGCCCCTCTGGGGGGCCTCGCGCCCTCGTCCTGGCGGCGAACGACGTGCTCGCTCTGACCTTTCGCCGCGCCGATGACCTCGGTCGGCGCGCTGAGCTGACGGTGAGTTTGAGCTCCTTCTCAAGCGGAGGTGGTCCCCTTTTCAGCGTGCTGCTCCATGGAGCTGGGCCGGAAGAAACGGGACAGCTTGTCGTCGACAAGGTCGTCTCGAACCTACCGCTGGTCGCCCAGGGGGCAGACCAGGAGGCCACCCTCGCCCGGCTTCTTCTCGACTACGTCGGCTTCGCGATTTTCAGTGTCGGCGCCTATCTTGGCCGTCACGGCGAGTCCGAGCTCCGCACCGAGTGTGAACACGCCCTCCTCAGCTTGCGCGCCTACGGCTGATCCTGGCGTGCGTGAACGCTCCTTCGCCCCCCCGAGGCCCAAAAACTCGCTTCCGGTTGACGGACCGAGGGAACCAGTCTAACCACGCGGGCAACAAAATCGGGTCGATAGCTCAGTCGGTAGAGCTGCGGACTTTTAATCCGTAGGTCCAGGGTTCGAGTCCCTGTCGACCCACCACAAGAGAAGCTGGTTCCGTTGACTGAGCGGGCCAGCCAGAGACTCCCGGTACCGGCCTGTTACAGGTACCGGGAACGCGAGACGAGCGCGCAGGGCCTCGAAACGCTTCACGAGTCGATTGAGCGTGAGCTGACCTATCGTGCCGATCATGTGCGCCCGGCGCCTACAGTGCTCGCGGGGCGGGCCTAAGAGCGGCGGAGGCCTCAGCGTCGCGCAGCCGCGCGCCGTCTGGTAACGTAAGAAGTTCGAAGGGCTATTCGAGGTTCGCTCGAAGAAGCTCTTGGCTCTGTTCCGGCGATGCGCCTCGTGAGATCCCTCTTGTCCCCGCTCTGGCTCTTTCGGCCTGTCTTGCAGCCATGACCGAAGATCGTTTTGGCATCGTGGGGAAGGTTGTGGCTCGGACCTATCGCGTCGAGGCGGTGGTCGCTGAGGGGGGCTTTGGGGTCGTGTACCGCGCCGACCACAAGGGGTTCCGCGCCAAGGTGGCGCTGAAGTGTTTGAAAATTCCGAGCAACTTCAACGAGGCCGAACGTCAGAACTTCCTCGAACAGTTCCGCTCGGAGGCCGAGGTTCTGTTTCGCCTCTCGAGCGCGAGCCCCCATATCGTGCGGCCGCTCCACGTCGATGCCTTCCACACCGACGATCGCCAACTCGTTCCTTTTTTGGCGCTCGAGTGGCTTGAAGGTCGCACTCTCGGCGCGCTCATCAGCGCCAGGCGCGACAGCGGGAAACCGCCGCTCACCATCGAGCGCCTCCTCCACCTGCTTCATCCCATCGCGACGGCCTTACATCAAGCTCACAATCTGGTCGGGGACGACGGGCGACCCGTCTCCGTGATTCATCGTGATCTCAAGCCTGAGAACATCTTCCTGGCCCGAGCCGGCGACACGGACGCGCCGAAGCTCCTCGATTTCGGCATCAGCAAGGCCAAACCTAAAAATATAGCTCAGGCGGGCCAGCTCAGCCAACTCACCAGCGCCGTCTCAGCGTTTTCGCCCGCTTACGCGGCTCCGGAGCAATGGTCCCCGAAGCGCCTCGGACAAACGGGACCATGGACGGATGTTTGGGGCCTTGCGCTCTGTCTCGTCGAAGCAATGAAAGGCGACGACGCGCTCACAGGAGAACAGGCCGAGATGATGAGCGCGGCTTTGGATCCCGAGCACAGACCGACCCCACGAAGCCAGGGGGTGCTGGTGAGCGACGCCGTGGAGATGGTGTTCACCAGAGCTCTCGCGGTGGATCCGCGTTCTCGCTACGGATCGATCGCTGAGTTCTGGGACGACCTGGTCCTTTCGGTCGGGCTGCAGAGAGAGCTCGGATCGCTCGGCGTGCGCTCTTCGAATCAGAGGATGCCGATCGAGCGAGACCTGGACTCGGCGATGCCCGAGGTGTCGCGAGTGAGCGCCGACGAGCCTACGCCGCTTGTCTCTCGGACTGCTCCCGTGCGTCCTGTTTCCGTCGCAGGAGGCCCGAGGAGCGCGCCCCTCGGCGCTCCTTTGAGCTCCTCCGGGCTTGGGCCGCGACCTCGCATCGACAGTGGTGCCGGGGAGCGCCGTGCCGCTTCCGCGACGGGGCTCGAATTGAAAGCGATCTCCCGGCGGCCCCGCAGTCTGCATCAGTCCGTGCGCCCCGAGCGCTCCCTGTGGAAGGCGCTGAGCCCGAGCATGGCGCTTTTTGTTCTCTCCGTCGCGATCACTGTCCTCGATCGGACCTTCGCCGAGAGTCGCGGTGTCCCTCTGAGCTTGGGCATGATTCGGGCGAGCTGGGTTGCGGGAGGCGTGATGGTTCTCGCGATCACTCTTGGTGCGCTCACGCTCCGTCGCGACATGGACTGACGGTCTCTGCGTTGTGATCTCGAGTGCGAGTCACGACGCGGGCGCTCCTTCTCGTCGGCTGCTCCTGCCTGCGGACGAGCGCTTTCGCTCTCTGGGTTCGCTGAGCAGGTCGAGATCGAGCTACAAAAAGGAAACGGCCCCGCCGGAAGGCAGGGCCGCTTGGGTTACGTGAGCTAGATGCTCACCACCACATGCTGGCTTCGAGCTTCACGACGTTCTCGTCGGGGAGGAGCGTCGGAGCGCCGCGGAGGCCAGGCTGCTGATTGTCCATCGTTGCGCCGAAGCCAGACGGAGGCACGCCACCGGGAGCGGGCTGCACGCAATAGACCGAAGCCCAGAGGCCGTTGGCCGCGAGGGGTCGAC
>JAEYYX010000105.1 GCA_023428245.1 Pseudomonadota bacterium | reverse complement strand
GGACAGCCATGAGTGCCGCCCTGGGCCTTCCTGCGCGAACGCATCTCGCCAGCCTGCTGGGGTGGGATCCTGTTGGTGTTCGGCGGCGTGGCGACGCTGTCGGGGTGAGGGGAGTGGTCGCGCTGGGGGGGGGGGGGGGGCCCCCCCCCCCCCCCCCCCCCCGAGCTGATTTTGGCCTTTCCGTAGCGCTCTGATCTCACTTGCGTCCGCTAGTGTCCCGTGCGATGGGAGGTGCCCCTCGGTGAGGCCACTCGGGATCAGGCGGCCGCTCCAAGTCGGGCCGAGGCGCGAGAGTACAGACACATGCAGACGACCGTTCAGAAGCTCAGCCCCGTTCTCGTGGAGCTCAACGTAGAAATCGACGCCGATCGCGTCACGAAGGAGTACGAGCAAGCGTTCGTGCGCGCCTCGAAATCGGCCCGGATCAAGGGCTTCCGTCCCGGCAAAGCGCCGCGTGCGGTCCTCGAGCGGCTCCTCGGACCGCGCCTGTCCGTCGACGTGATGCAGCGTTTGGTGGACGAGACCTTCCCGAAGGCCGCTGCTGAGCAGCAGATGTTCCCGGTAGCCCAGCCGACCGTTGAGCCCAAGCCGTTCAAGACCGGCGAGGCTTTCTCTTACAAGGCCACCGTCGAGGTGCTGCCGGCGATCGAGTCGGTCGTCTACGAAGGTCTCCAGGCGAAGCGCCCGAAGGCCGAGCCAGCCCAAGAGCAGATCGAGCAGGAGCTTGAGGCTTTGCGCCGCGCGAACTCGACTCTCGAGACGCCGAAGAAGGCGCGCCCAGTTCAGGAGAAAGACGTCGTCACTTGCGACATCGAAGTGAAGGTCGACGCTGAGATCGTTCCCGGCGCTGGCACGGTGGGGCTCGCGATCGAGCTCGGCTCGAGCCAGGTTTTCCCCGAGATCGAGAAGAGCCTCCTCGGAGCCAAGGTGGGCTCGAAGGTCAGCGCCTTCGTCGACATGCCCGAGGGTCATCCGAGCCCCGCTCTCGCCGGCAAGAAGGCTGAGTTCGTTGTCGACGTGAAGGAAATCAAGGAGCGTATCCTCCCGCCGCTCGACGACGAACTCGCAAAGGACCTCGGAGATTTCAGCAGCCTCGAGGAGCTCCGCGCCGATATCGAGAAGCAGCTCAAGAGTCAGCTCAAGGAGCAGGCGGACACTGTTCTCGCGGAGCGTTTGGTCCAAGCTCTCGTCGAGGCAAATCCGATCCCCGTGCCCCCGAGCCTCGTCGAGCAACAAGCCCGCGTGAGCGAGCGCGAGATCCTCTACCGAGCGATCTCACAGGGCGCCCCTGCTCGTGGCCTCGGTGAGGAACTTCGCAAGCAGGTCATCGAGGAGAGTGAGGTCAAGGTCCGCGCTGGACTCGTGATGGCTGAGATCGCGAAAAAGGAAGGGATCCAGATCAACAACGAGCAGATCGAGGAAGGCCTCAAGGAGCTCGCCGAGCAGACCGGTAAGAACGTGGCCAAGGTTCGCGCCGAGTACAGCGACCCGAAGAAACGCGAGATGCTGGTCGGGATGATCCTCGAGAACAAGGTCCTCGACCTCATCGAGTCCAAGGCCCAGATCACAGACGAGTGAAAGCCGGTCCGGGCGGCCCCGCCTCCCTGGAAAAAGACGAAGGCCTTTTCGAAATCCTCGGTGGTTTCGGGAAGGCCTTTGTTGCTTCGTCAGTTGTCCCGAGCGGCCCGACTCGCGTAAGGTTCTACTTCGAAGCGAGGACCTGGAGTACCCGGGTCCACTCGGGCCGTCGCTATCGTCCGAGCGCCACAAGGAGAACCAATGCATCATCGTCCGCAAACCCGCGCCCAAGCCCTCGAGCTGCTCGAGAGCCGTAAGCATTCTCTCGAGATCGAGTCACAGAAGCACGACCGCGTGACCGCCGGGGTCATCTATCCCCACGTCGTCGAGACGACTCACCGGGGCGAGCGCACCTGGGACATCTTCAGCCGTCTTCTCAAAGACCGCATTGTGTTCCTCGGTAGCGGCGTCGACGATGACGTCGCCAACATCATCATCGCGCAGTTCCTCTTCCTCGAGAGCGAAGATCCTGACAAGGATATCCAGCTCTACGTGAACTCGCCCGGCGGTGTGGTGACAGCTGGCCTCGCCATCTTCGACACCATGAACTACGTGCGCTCCGCCGTCTCAACGATCTGCATTGGTCAGGCCGCCAGCATGGGTGCGCTCCTGCTCTGCGCAGGCGAAAAGGGTCGCCGCTACGCCCTGCCGCACTCTCGGATCATGATCCATCAGCCCCTCGGCGGCGCTCGCGGCCAGGCGACGGACATCGAGATTCAGGCCCGGGAAATCCGCAAGATGAAGGAGGTCGTGATCGACATCCTGGTCGCCGCCACCGACAAAAATCGCGACCAGATCGCAGCCGATATCGAGCGCGACTTTTATCTCGGGGCCGCTGAAGCCAAGGAATACGGCCTCATCGACGAGATTTTCGAGAGGAGCTCCCGCCCCCAGGCAACTTGAAAAGGGGGACTTTGTCGTCGGCCTCCGCGTGACCATGGGTTGCGGGGAGGCCGCCCGAATCCTACCCTTTCCTAGCCGACCCGGTTGCTCCTGGGTTAGGCTTCGACCTGGCCGGACGTAACTCTACCTGGGCGATGCTCCCTCGGCCCCCCTCTCGGAATAAGGTGCTCACTTGGATCGACGTCGCGAAGACTCAAACGGAAACCTGAGCTGTTCTTTCTGCGGAAAATCCCAGAAGGAAGTGAAGAAGCTCATCGCTGGGCCTACGGTCTACATCTGCGACGAGTGCATCGCTCTCTGCAACGACATCATCGCGGAAGAGGTAGAGAAAGAGGAGCCGAGCGGTGGTTCGGAGCCCCTACCGAAGCCCGCAGAAATCAAGGCGATCTTGGATGATTACGTCGTCGGCCAGGAGCGCGCTAAGAAGGTGCTCGCGGTCGCTGTCCACAATCACTACAAGCGCATTGATTCGAAGCTGGGCGCTGAGGACGTTGAGCTCGGCAAGAGCAACATCCTCCTGCTCGGTCCGACTGGCTCCGGCAAAACCCTCTTGGCCCAGACTTTGGCCAAGATCATCAAGGTTCCCTTCGCCATCGCAGACGCCACCACGCTCACCGAGGCGGGTTACGTCGGCGAAGACGTCGAAAACATTATCGTTCAGCTCTTGCAGAACGCTGATCACGACGTCGAGCGCGCCCAGCGCGGCATCGTCTACATCGATGAAATCGACAAGGTCAGCCGCAAGAGCGACAACCCCTCGATCACCCGTGATGTTTCCGGTGAGGGTGTGCAGCAGGCCCTGCTCAAGATCATCGAAGGAACGGTCGCGAACGTTCCGCCCAAGGGCGGCCGCAAGCACCCGCAGCAAGATTTCCTCCAGGTCGACACCAGCAACATCCTCTTCATCTGTGGTGGCGCCTTCGTCGGTCTCGACCAGGTCATTTCGCGTCGCCTCGGCCAGTCCCGGCTCGGCTTCGGCGCTGACGTGAAGAGCAAACGCGACTTCAAGCTTGGTGAGCTGTTTGCTCAGGTGCAGCCGGAAGACCTCCTGAAGTTCGGTCTGATTCCGGAGTTTGTCGGTCGTCTCCCCGTCATCGCCACGCTCGAAGAGCTGAGTGAAGAAGCTCTCATCGACATCCTGACCACGCCGAAGAACAGCCTCGTCAAGCAGTTCCAGAAGCTGTTTGAGATGGATGGCGTCAAGCTCAAGTTCACGAAGGGTGCGCTGCGCGCCGTGGCGATCCGAGCTCTCGAACGCGAAAGCGGCGCCCGCGGTCTGCGTGCGATCCTCGAAGAGGCGATGCTCGACGTGATGTACGAGGTCCCCTCGAAGTCGGGGATCAAAGAGGTCGTCGTGAACGAAGAAGCGATCACCAAGGGTGAATCGCCGCTCATCGTTTACGAGAAAGAAGCCGGGGTTGGCTGAACCCAGCCGTTCGACCCCGGCGCTCTCGAGTCACAAAAGGCCGAGCTCCTTTAGTTCTCCTCGGTCGTCGAAGGTCCCCTGTCATGCTTGCAAAAGGTGATGCGCCCGAAGGCGCTCCGCTCCTCATCCCAGCGCTCCCGCTCCGAGACATCGTCGTCTTCCCTCACATGGTGTCGCAGCTCTTCGTCGGCCGCGACAAGAGCATCGCCGCGCTCGACGAGGCGATGGCGCGGAACAAAGAGATCTTCCTTGTCGCTCAGAAGAACGCCCGGACCAACGATCCGAGCCCCGAGGACATCTACGAAGTCGGGACTATCGGGGCCATTGTTCAGCTGCTTCGCTTGGCCGACGGCACCGTCAAGATGCTCGTCGAAGGACGCAGGCGAGCCAAGCTCAAGCGGTACGCAGCGACTCGTGGTTTTTTCCTCGTCGAGGCGCAGCCTCTCGCCGACACACCGACGGCCGGCGTCGAGATCGAAGCGCTCGTGCGCAGCGTTCAGGCGACGTTCGAGGTCTACGTCAAGCTGAACAAGAAGATCCAGCCGGAGGTCGTCAGCGGCATTCAGAACATCGACGACCCGTCGAAGCTCAGCGACACCATCGCGGCGAACCTTCCGACCATCAAGCTCTCCGATCGCTACGAGCTGCTCTCGAACACGAACGTCGCTGAGCGCCTCGAGCGGGTGTATCAGCTCATGCAGGGCGAGATCGAGATTCTCCAAGTCGAGAAGAAGATCCGTTCGCGCGTGAAGAAGCAGATGGAGCGTACTCAGAAGGAGTACTACCTGAACGAGCAGATGCAGGCGATCCAGAAGGAGCTCGGCGGTGAACGCGACGAGTTCCGGGCGGAGCTCGCCGAGATCGAGGCTCAACTTGCGCAAAAAGCGCTCAGTGCTGAGGCCAAGGGGCGCGTCGAAAAAGAGCTCAAGAAGCTCAAGATGATGCATCCGACGAGCGCTGAGGCGACCGTCGTTCGAAACTATATCGACTGGATCCTCGGCCTGCCCTGGGGTGAGCGGAGTGAGGAGCGATTTGATATCGTCGAGGCGGAGAAGATCCTCTCCGCGGAACACTTCGGCCTCGAGAAACCCAAAGCGCGCATCATCGAGTACCTCGCGGTTCAGTGCCTGACCAAGAAGCTCAAGAGCCCGATCTTGTGTTTTGTCGGTCCGCCCGGCGTCGGCAAGACGAGCATCGCGCGTAGTATCGCCAAGGCGACAGGTCGCGAGTTCGTGCGGCTCTCCCTCGGCGGGGTGCGTGACGAAGCTGAGATCCGCGGGCATCGTCGGACCTATATTGGTGCCCTCCCCGGTAAGCTGATCCAGAGCCTGAAGAAGGTAGGAAAACAGAACCCGGTGCTCTTGCTCGACGAGGTCGATAAGATGAGCTCGGACTTCCGAGGCGATCCCGCTTCGGCCCTGCTCGAGGTGCTCGACCCCGAACAGAACCACAACTTCAACGATCACTATCTCGATCTCGACTACGACCTCTCCGAGGTCATGTTCATCACGACGGCGAACACGCTCTCCGGGATCCCGATCCCCCTCCGTGATCGCATGGAGATCATCGAGATCTCGAGCTACACGGACATCGAGAAGCTCGCGATCGCTCGCAAGTATCTTGTCCCGCGCAACTTGATCGAATGTGGCCTCGCTCCGGAGTCCGTCGAGATTACCGATCAGGCTCTCGACGAGCTCATTCATCGCTACACGAAGGAGGCGGGTGTTCGCTCCCTCGACCGTCAGCTCAGTTCACTGCTCCGCAAGGTTGCGCTCGACGTCGTTCGTAAGGGCGGGGCAGTCGAAGGAGGAGCTCAGTCGACGGGAGGCGAGGAGGGCGACGCACCCGGTGCCGCCCGAGTGGTAGCGCCCCGCGTGCTGGACGTGGCGCAGGTTCGAGAGCTGCTCGGACCGCCGAAGTACCGTCCGAGCAAGCCCGACGAACCGGATCAAGTGGGCCTGACTCATGGACTGAGCGTCTCGGACTACGGCGGGGACTTGCTCGATTGTGAGGTTACGGTGCTGCCCGGCAAGGGCAAGCTTGTCGTGACTGGGCTCCTCGAAAAGGGCATGGAAGAGAGCGCTCAGGCGGCAGTCAGCTATATCCGGAGCCGAGCCGGGGTTCTGAAGCTTGATCCGACCTTCCACGAGACCAAAGACATCCACGTCCATTTCCCCGAGTTCGTACGTAAGGATGGTCCGAGCGCGGGCGTCACGATGGCCACGAGCATCGCGAGCGCTCTGACTCAAATCCCCGTGCGCCACGACATCGCAATGACCGGCGAGATCACGCTACGCGGGCGCGTCATGCCGATCGGCGGACTCAAAGAGAAGCTCATGGCGGCGCTCCGGAACGGCATCAAGACGGTGCTCGTGCCCCTGGAGAACGAGAAGGACTTGATCGAGATCCCGGCCCAGGTCAAAGCCGGGCTCCGCATCGTGCTCGTCTCGCACATGGACGAGGTCCTCGCCGAAGCGCTCCGCACCGAGGACTCGAGTGTGCATCTCGAGCCCCCGCTGAACGTCGTCGAGTACCGAGAGCTCTCCGGCGATGAAGGGGGAACGGCCGAGGAGCCGGTCCATACGCCCTTCGTTCCCCATCCGGGCGCTGACGAAGCTCCGCCCCAGGTGAGCTGAGAGCTCCCGGGCCCGAAAGACCCCCGGCGAGCCCAGAACTCCATGCGAGAGAGCGGACGGGGCTTGCTCGCTGGGACCGCTGAGGTTAAAAGCTCGGCCCCCCTCGGGCGCATAGCTCAGTTGGTAGAGCACGGCCCTTACAAGGCTGGGGTCGGCAGTTCGAGCCTGTCTGCGCCCACTACTCCGAGGTTCTCCCGCTGAGAAATGCGGGAGGTTGCCCCCGGCAGCGGCCAGCGCCCTGGCGTGAGAAGGAGTCTGTCTTGGCTGGCTCTCGCGTGCGACCCATCGTTCCCGCATAGACATTGTGCAAGGCAGTGCGGCACGTATCGGATGTTCGGCCAAGACTGGCGGTCGCTGAGGTCGAACTGCGCGCCGTCATCCGCGGTGGGCTGCTTACGCTGGGAGCGATGATGAATACGTGAACCTGTGGGCGATTCGGGAGAGCGCGAGAGGTCAGTTGGAACCACTGGTCATACCGATTTGGAGCATTTGGGCGCTCTTGAAGGGGGGAACCGGAATTTTTTTCGATCGGGCGTGAGGTCACTTGTAGGTGAAGCAGCTCGAGCGCCCTACGCGTACTCGCTGGAAATCAGAGACTTTTGTGAGCGCAGGCTCTCGGAATTGTTGGGGCATTTTGCCTCGACTGAGACAAAAATGGTTGGTTTTCCGAGGTTTCGTATGGTATGCTCCGCGGAGAGCAGGGTTATTTAGCTGGACTAACAGGACCGCGAGGGTATTCTGTCGGAAGTGCTTGGGGGCGGGCCCCAGGTTGGACGGAAAATGCTCAAGCTTGTACCAGTACAAACAGACGCCGAGTTCACATCTCCTGAATCAGGGGTGCGAGCTCGTCCACAGGCCGTTCTCGGTCGTATTGCTCACGTGCGGGCCGCCGCACCTGAGCCTTTCACCCGGGACGGGCTCCTCACGAGCCAGATCCGGATCGTAGACGTCGAGCGTCGGGGAACTGAGTTGCGAGTGCTTTTTGCGCTCGGCGCTCCGTCACTCACCGAACGCGAACGCGTCGTTCTGCGCGCTGTTTTTGAAGGAGCTACGGACTCCGAGATCGCGCGCCGCCTCTCCGTAACGAGACAATGTGTGTGCGGTCACGTGACGCACGGGCTCGAGAAGCTCGGTGTCGACTCGCGCTTCCTCGCGCTCCAAGCCTGGCGCTGCCTGAAGGAGCTCGAGCGCGGTGAACACGGACACCATAAGCTCGCTGTGCTGACTGAAGGTGATGATACGTACGTGAGCGCTCGCTTTGAGGTGCCTTCGCGCCCCGCTGTGGAATCGCTCATGTCGGTCGCCGAGACGCACGTCGCCTGGCTGGTTTGTGATGGCCTCTCGAACCGAGAGATCGCGGAGGTTCGCGGCAGCGCAGAGCGCACCGTGGCGAACCAGGTCGGCGCACTGTTCCGAAAACTTCAGATCGCTCGTCGTACTGACTTGGCGCTGATTCTCCTCGACCTCGAGGCGAAGGGCGTGCTTCAAGCAGCGACCGTGTGATCCGAGGTCGCGTAGGGTCGGCTGCGGCCGGATTCTTGCGTGGGCGGACCAAGGGGCGGAAACCGTGGGGACGCTTGATGCGGCCTGCACGGTTTCGTTTTGTTAGGCCGATGTGAGTATGACACGAGCGCGCTCGAAGGAACGCGCTCGAAGGAACGCGCTCGAAGGAACGCGCTCGAAGGAACGCGCTCGAAGGAACGCGCTCGAAGGAACGCGCTCGAAGGAACGCGCTCGAAGGAACGCGCTCGAAGGAACGTGCTCGAAGGAACGCGCGACGGGTCTGAGCGGAGGCGGCCCAAACGTGACTGCCCGGCGAGAGCCAAGGACGCGCTGAGCAAGGCGCGGGGTGTCCCGCGGATGCCGGGGAGGGGGGAGCTGAGCGGCTACCTCTAAAAAAGCCGCCCTGCGAACGGCGCTGCTCAGTCGGTGAGTTTGACCGATACCGACAGATCGTTATGGGTTTGTGACTCGATGGGTCCGGGGGCACCGGGCGCTTGGGTGCGCGTGTGCACATCCATGGTGAGGGACACCTCCGAGCGCATGTCGAGGGTCTTCAGGTCCACCTCGGCGCTGCCTTTTCCTTCCCCCTTCAAGCTCACGAGCTCCACGCTCGCTCCGGGGGGCATGCCGGCGGCTTCGAGTTTACTCGGGGTGCCGAGCTGCTCGAAGCTCACGTCCACCATGATTTTGTCGCCCTTGATGTCGCGGATCTTGAAGCGAGTGGTCTGAGAGATCTCCATGCCGGCGGTACGGTTGTTCTGGGTAGCGGTCCATTCGCCGCCTTTGCCCACGGGCCCTTCGGGCAGCGGGAGCACCGCGTTCGACAGGCCATCCTGGAGGTTTTCGAGGAGCTGGTAGATGCCCGGGTTCTGGGCCGAGAGCTCGACAATCTGAACGCCCCGGAGCTCTCCGCGCGGCGAGAGGAGCTCCTGAATCTTGAGGCCCTCCAGAGCGCCGAACTGACTCTTCAGCTGAGCCCGGGCAGCCTCAGGTAGGCCCGCCGTACCGGGGGTGAACTTTTCGAAGGAGGCGACGCGCCGGGCTGTGCCGTCCGGAAGAACTTCTTCCGTTGTGTTGGTCCCGCTCACTTCGAAGGCTGTCTTCGGCGAGTCGGGCATCTTCTGGCCCGAGACGGTGATCTTCGGCTGGACGGTGAGCTTGAGGTGGAACTTCTTCTTCTGGTCCTTCTGGAACGCGTAACGAAGAACCTTCGGATTTTCGCCAGGGGTCACGATGGAGACTGCGGCAATGCTCGAAGGAGCATCGCTCGCGGGGGGAGCTGTGGGCTCACTGGGCGGGGCTTCCTTCGGAGCAGCGGGGGGAGCTTCGGCCGCCTGTTCCTTCTGCGCGGCGGGGGCCGCCTTGTTCTCCTGCTTGCAGGCGAAAGCGAGGAGAGAAATGACAAGAGCGGTTCCGATAGCGGAGGGGCGAGCGGCCCGGACGAGAGACATGACCGACGACCATAGTGGAACGGGTCTCCCGAACGCTAGCCGCTTTCACGCCGCGTCGATTCCGCGCCCGGGGAGTTCGGCGCCCGGGGAGTTCGGCGCCCGGGGAGTTCGGCGCGCGGGGAGTTCGGCGCGCGGGGAGTTCGGCGCCGGGGAGTTTGGCGCCGGGGGGCTCCGCGTTTCCCCCGTCATTTCGGCTCCCTGGACACGGAGGATCGAAAGGGAGCCTCGGGCATCGAGGGCGGACGCCGTCGCTACTCGCTCTTTTCTCCGGGGACATGCGGGCGCTCATCCGTGTAGGCTCCCGGCCGCAAATGACCGACGCACTAGTCACACCCGGCATCGAGGGACTCCGCCCTTATCAAGGGGGCAAGCCGATCGAAGAGCTCGCGCGGGAGCGGGGTCTCACGGATATCGTGAAGCTCGCATCGAACGAGAATCCCTTCGGACCGAGCCCGCGCGCCATCCTGGCGGCGGTGCAGGCTCTCGGTTCGACGCATCGTTATCCGGATGGCTCAGGTCATCGCCTGAGGGAGGCGATTGCTGAATTCCATGGGGTTTCCCTCGCCGAGGTCATCCACGGGAACGGTTCGAACGAGATCCTTGAGCTCTTGGTGCGGACCTTCACGACGCCCGGACACCACATCGTCTTCGGGCGCCCCGCTTTTAGCATGTATCCGGTGATTGCGACCGCTCACAACGTCGACTTCACCGCGGTCCCGACAACGGGAGACCTCGTGCACGATCTCGGGAAGATGCGCGAGGCAGTTCAGGGCACAACTCGACTCATCATCATCGACAACCCGAATAATCCCACGGGAACATACGTCTCTCGGGAGGCGCTCACCGGTTTCTTGTCCTCGCTCCCCGAACATGTGGTCGTCGTGCTCGACGAAGCGTACTTTGAGTACGCGACTGCGGCGGACTATCCCGATGGACTTGCCCTTCGGCACCTGCATCCGAACATCGTGGTCTTGCGCACCTTCTCAAAGGCCTATGGTCTCGCAGGGTTCCGCGTCGGTTACGGCATCGGCCCCGCGCGCCTTCTCGACTATCTGCACCGACTGCGTGCGCCGTTCAACGTCGGCGTTCCGAGCCAGGAAGCGGCCATTGGGGCCCTGAAGGACCTAGGGCATCTCAAGGAATCGGTCCTTCACAATGCTCGAGAACGGGACCGACTCGAGCGGCTGCTCGCTCGCTTCGCGCGCCGGGTCTACCCGAGCCAAGGAAACTTCGTCCTCGCCGATTTCGGTCGGCCGGCGCCGCCTTTGTACGATGCTCTCCTTTCGGAGGGGGTGATCGTTCGACCGATCCCGGGACTCGATACCTTCCTCCGAGTGAGCGTGGGGCTGACGCGCGAGACGGATCGTCTCGAAGCAGCGCTCGAGAAGGTGGCGCGATGAGGCGACTGGCATTGGGTCTGGGGCTCGGCCTTGCGCTCCTCTTTCTAGGTTGCGCCTCGAAGCAAGAACACATCGTCGACGCGGCCGCGGGACGGAGGGCAGAGAGCGTCGTCATCGACCGCGATAGCTGGGGGCTCTTTCCGGCGGGGGCGCTCGTTTGGGGTCAGGTCGACATCCAGGCCCTCTCTCAGGCCGAGTTCGGAGGTGCGATCCTCGAGCGCGCAAAGCGCGGGGTTCCTCTTTCGCGCGGGGCCGGCATCGATTGGGCCAAGGACGTCGAAACCGCTCATTTCGCGGTCTATGCCTCGGCGCGAGGCGACGTCGCGACGGTCCTCAAGGGGCGCTTCGACGCGGAGAAGCTGCGAAGCGCCATCACGAAAGACCCGGTCACGAGCTCAGGTGAGCCGATTTCGATCTCGAGGTTCGCGGGCGCAGAGGTCATCCACGCTGGCGCCTGGTCTCTCTCGATCCTGACCTCTCGAACGATCGCTGTCGGAACCGAGATTGGCGTGCGCCGAATTCTCGAGCGAGTCGAGGAGGGACGAGTTGCGCGCGTTCTTCCCCAGTGGTTTGAGACGATGCTCCAGAAGGCGGGGGGGCGTGTCCACCTCGGGGTCGATCTCGACGCTCAACCTGTCCCCGCCACCATTCGCAGTGAGCTCGACTTTCTGGCGGGCATTCGTGGAGCGCGCCTGATCGGGAATTTCGAGTCGCCTGGTCTGAACGCCGCCGGAACGCTCAGCTACGATAGCAGGGAGCGCGCCGAGTTCGCCCGCGGCCGCATCGATAGCTCGGTGACGTCCATCGAGCGGGCGACCTGGCTCCTCACGATCCTGAAAGTACCACGCCCGATCCGACGCTTTGACTCGAGCGTCGCGGGACAGACAGTGCAATTCGCGACAGAGCTTGAAGGGCGCGCCGTGGCCATGGGTGTGGGCTATCTCGGAGAGCTCGAGGGCAAGATCGGTCTCGAATGAGCTCTGTGCAAGTTCTTACGATTTCATCGGGTCCTGGCGCGCTCGAGGGCAGCGTCCCCGTGCCGGCAGACGAAGGAGTCGCGCTTGCGCGACTTGCGGCCTCTGTCATTTCGCGGGGCGAGAGCCGCGTGAACGTGGCCGAGCCGGGCGCGCAGATCCAGACTTTCTTGCGTCTGCTCGAGGCGCTCGGCGTCGAGGTGCGCAAAGTCGACGATGACGTGTTCGTGCGTGGCCTCGGGCTCACCGCGCTTCCCGAATACGAAGAGGACCTCTGCCTGGACCTAAGAGGTGAAGTCCAGGTCGCCGGTCTCGCCCTTGGACTTCTCGCGGGGCGAGCGCGGTCGGTCACGATCCTCTGTGACGAGACAATCCGGGCGACGCTCGGCGCGCGGCTCGAGCAGATGGGCCTTGGAAGACTCGTGACGACTGACGCGGGGGCTGGCGTTCAATTGGCCTCGATTGAGGGACGACCGCCCGGTTTCGACGTGCAGCTCACCGGACTTTTCCCTTGGGAGAAGCAGGCGCTTTTGCTGCTCGCGCTGCGCGCGAGCAGCAAAAGCCGCATCATCGAGGGGGTTCTCTCACCGGATCACCTCGAGCGGGTGCTGTTTCGAGCGCGTGCTCCGATCCACGCCGAGTCGACGTGGATGGAGGTGCACCCGCCGCGGGACGAAGATGCTCTTGCGCCTTCGTCCTACGAGTTCGTTGGCTCGATGTTCGTGGCGGGACACCTGTTGCTCCTTCCCCTGCTCACTTCTGCCGGCGGAGCTGTCACGGTGCGTGAGGTCGCGACGAATCGCTCGGCCTCCGATCTGCCCACCTTGCTCAAGGTGCTCGGCGCAGACATCGAGGTGCAGTCGCGGGGCGATCGCCAGGGGGAGCCCTTTGCGGACATCACCTTGCGTGCGAGGGGTCCCCTCCGAGGCGGAGCCACTCTGGCGGGAGAGCAGGCGACGCGGCTGCTCGATCTTGCGCTGCCGCTCCTCGCCGTGCTCGCGCGCGGCGCTCGCCCCTCGCTCGTGACTGATCTCGTGTGTGGCCAGCGAGACGGGAGCCGAGACATCGTCCCGCGAGCTGCTGCTTACTTGCTCTCAGCGGGCGCGCCCGTTCAACTTACCGAGCAGGGGATTGTTGTTGGAGGGACCCCCGCTCACGCGAGACCTCTTCGGGTCACGACGGGCGGAGACAGGCGACTCGCGCTGCTCGGGGCGCTGCTCGGCTCTGCGTGCCCCGAGCCGAGCGCCATCGATGACGTGGCTTGTCTCGGAGAGGTCTTTCCTCGTTGCGCTGGGACGCTCCGGCGGTTAGGAGCGCTGGCGCGCGTTGGGCCTTCGGAGAACTGAGCGACGATGACGAGAAAGCGACCCGTAGTAGCCATCGACGGACCGGCCGGCGCCGGCAAGAGCACCGCAGCGCGTCTCCTAGCGACGAGGCTCGGCTACGTGCGCGTCGATACCGGGGCTCTCTACCGGACCGTGGCTTGGCTTGCTCTCGAGCGCGGCATCGATTTGAGCGACATTCAGGCCGTCGAGGCGGTGGCGAAAGAGCTCGCGGCCCCCGGGGCGCTCCGGCTCGTTCCGGGCGCGACAGAATCGGAAGTTGTTGTGTTTGGGGAAGGGCTTGGTTCGAAGATCCGTACTTTGCAGGTTGGGAGTGCGGCGAGCCTCGTCTCCCAGATCCAGGGCGTCCGCGATGCTCTTTTCGCGATGCAGCGGGCGCTCGGCGCTGAGGGCGGCGTGGTGCTCGAGGGCCGGGACATCGGGACGGTGATTTACCCCGACGCTGAGGTGAAGTTCTTTCTGACAGCGAGCGCGCGTGTCCGAGCCGAGCGGCGTCAGAAGGAGCTCCACGGGCGAGGCAGCGATGTTCCGCTCGCCGAGGTCGAGAGCGAGGTCACGGAGCGAGACCGGCGAGACTCCACGCGAGCTCTCGCGCCGCTGCGCAAGGCGGACGATGCTACGGAAGTCGACTCCTCCGAGCTCACCCTCGAGCAGGTCATCGAGAAGATGGTCGAGGTCGTTCGCGAGGCTGAGCTCAAACTCACGAAATCATGACGGATCGAGAAAGAAGCTCAGTTTCTCCGCGCGCGGTCTTTGTATTCCTCGTTGGGAGCCTGATTCTGTCGTTCGGATTCGGGTACTTCGTCTATCTTCGCTTCATTCGCTACGAGCCACGGGCGGAAACGTTCTTGCCGGCGGATGCGGAGCTTTCGGTATCGATCGACGTTGAACAGGGCGTGGTCTACGAGCCCTTCCGTCGGCACTTCTTCGAGCTCCTCGAGGCCGGCCGCTACGGCCCTGAGTCGCGCCTCAAGCATTTCGAGCGCAAGACGACGATCGAGCTCGGCGTCGATACACGGGAGCTCGCTATTGCGCTCGGCCCGGACGAGGAGCTTTCGGTCTCGCTCGGCGGCATGTTCCGAAAGGACGGGGTCGTCCGGGGGACAGCGCGAATGTTCGAGGAGGAGGGCCTCCCGGTCGAGCTTGCGCCGGACGAGAGGTTCGTTCAGGTGGGCGGAGCTCTGTACTTCTCCGCCCCGGACGGGGTGCTGCTGCTGACCGCAACTGAGCCGAGCGCCGGGAAAGGAACCCACCCCATCGAGCGAACACGCGGGCTCGCCTTGCTCCTTTGCTGGCGGGAGGAGTCCGGGCGGCCCTGTCTCGAGGTGGAGACCCGGGACGACTTCCCCTTCAAGCTCCGGGCCTCAGGGGGGGCGAGCTGGCCCGCAAAGCTCGGCTCTGCTCCCGAGCCTGGAAATAGCCCCCTCGGGCTCCTGATGGACGATGGCACAGGTCCCATCGGCCGCCTCCGGAGCGAAGGAACCCTCGGGCGAGAGGGCTTCGACGCGCTCCTCGGGACCCTTGCGAAATCTCTCCTTCTGCAGGCGAAATCCGGGTTTGACCCGAGGCCCTCCGCGCGCTAGCCCGCGATCCCCGGTCGGCGCTTCGAGGGCTTTTTTGACTCGTGCTTGGGCCTCCGACTCCGGGGATTTCTCCTACCCCTCGCTCCAGGCACGAAAAAAACCATCCACATGACTCAACTACAACCGTCCGCTTCCTCTTCCGACTCTTTCGCCTCCCTGTTCGAGGCGGCTGTCGCAACAGCTCAAGAACATGAGCTAGGTGGGGAAGGACAAATCGTCACCGGTGTCGTCATCCGCGTCACCCGTGATTTCATCATCGTCGACATCGGCGGAAAAGCAGAGGGTGTCCTCTCCAAGAGCGAGTTCATCGACGAGACCGGAGAAATTCGGGTTCAGCCCGGCGATCAGGTCGATGTTTATGTCGAGAGCCGCGAGAGTGACGACGGCCTCATCTCTCTCTCAAAAGAGAAGGCCGACAAGATGAAGGTCTGGGATGAAATCTCCGCTGCTTGTGAGCGCGACGAGATCATCGAAGGCACCATCACGCAGCGCGTCAAAGGCGGCTTGGCTGTGACCATCCGCGGCGGCGTAAAGGCATTTTTGCCTGGAAGCCAGGTGGATCTGCGTCCGATCCGCAACCTCGACAAGCTGATCGGGACCTCGAGCGAGTTCAAGGTCATCAAGTTCAACAAGAAGCGCGGCAACATCGTGCTCTCCCGTCGCGTGCTGCTCGAGAAGGAGCGCGACAGCCTCAAGGCTGCGACTCTCGAGAACCTCCAAGAGGGTCAGGTCCTCAAGGGAACCATCAAGAACCTCACCGAGTACGGCGCGTTCGTCGACCTCGGCGGTATCGATGGTCTCTTGCACATCACGGACATGTCCTGGGGGCGCGTCAATCACCCGAGCGAGGTGTTCAACGTGGGCGACGAGGTCACCGTCAAGGTCCTCAAGTACAACCCCGAGACCGAGCGCGTCAGCCTTGGCATGAAGCAGACTCAGGAAGATCCCTGGAGCCATGCAGCGGAAGCTTACCCCGTGGGCAAGCTGGTCGAGGGCAAGGTCATGAGCTTGACCGACTACGGCGCCTTCGTGGAGCTCGAGCCGGGCGTCGAAGGTCTGATCCACGTGTCGGAGATGAGCTGGACCAAGAAGGTCAAGCACCCGTCGAAGATGCTCGAAATCGGTCAAGAGGTCGCTTGCCAGGTGCTCGAGGTCGACTCGGCTTCGAAGCGCATCAGCCTCGGCATGAAGCAACTCGAGCCCGATCCCTGGAGCGTCTTCACAGACAACTACAAGCCCGGCGACAAGATCTCGGGCAAGGTCCGCTCCATCACCGATTACGGCGTGTTCGTCGGGATCGAAGAGGGCGTGGACGGTATGGTCCACAAGACGGACCTCAGCTGGACCGTCAAGATCAACAACCCCGGCGACGTCTACCAGAAGGGCGACGACGTCGAGGCGATCATCCTCTCGATCAACCACGACGAGAAGAAGGTCTCGCTCGGTGTTCGCCAGCTCTTCGACGACCCCTGGGGTTCGATGCTCGAGCGCTTTGCGCCCGGCACCGTGGTCGAAGAGGTCACCGTGCTTTCGGTGCCCGAATACGGCGCGTTCGTTCGCGTCGAAGATGGTATCGAAGCTGTCATTCCTTCCGGAGAAGTTCCGGCTGGAACGACGCTCAAGCCCGGAGACAAGGTCAAGGCCGAGGTGCTCAACCTCGATACCCAGGATCGCCGCCTCACCATGAGTATGCTTCAGCCGGGCGCGAGCCCCGCTGCCGAGCAACTCCAGGTCATGAAGCGCGAGTCGACGGGTAAGGGCGCGACGCTCGGAGACCTGTTCAAGGCGAAGCTCGCTGGCCTGAACGTCGGCGAGTCGAGCGACAACAACTGACGCTCGGCCGCACGAGCGGCGAGAGAGAGGGCGATCCGAAGGGATCGCCCTTTTTCTTTTTTCTGCGGGCGTGCGCGCCGGGAATAGACGGTGCTTTACGCCGAGGCCCGGCGCCTTCGGGGGACCACGCGCGAGGGAGCGGCGAGAGCGGGGCCGCCCTCGGGACGCGAGGAGCGTAGCCGAGGACCGTCTTGCACAGCTTCGTTGTGGCATTTTTTAGTTGCTCTAGAGTGAACGCGATGTCGGACCCGCTGCTGTTCACCTCTCCGCCGGACGAGGGAGGCTGGAGTCGTCCACGTGCGCTGTTTCTCCTGATCTCGGCGGCGCTTCTGATCCTGCTCTTGTTCAGCGTGCGTGAGGTGCTCTTGCCCTTCGCCCTCGCCATCACAATTGCCTACGTCTTAAATCCCCTCGTTGCGTGGGTGGAGCGAGTGCTCCGCTTCCCGCGAGGTCTCGCTGTGGCGTCGACTTATGTGGTTGTCCTTTGCCTCACGGTGCTCACGGTGCTCTGGATTTCTCCGCGGATTTACGCCGAAACATTCCGGTTCGCTCGCGAAGCTCCGAGCATGATTCGCGAGCTCGCCGAGCGCCATGGACCCGCCGTCGATCAGAAAGTGAACGAATACCTTGGCTCACAGATGCATCATCCACCCCAAGGCACAGATCAGCCGGCCTTCGTGGTGCGTACCGCGCCGGATGGCTCACTCCACGTCGATGTGGGGCGAGGTGTCGAGGTTGTGCGCGATTCGGACAATCGATTCCGCATCAAGGCGCACGAGGTCGTGCCCCCCGGCGGGTTCCATTTGGCCGAGCTCGTCTCCCAGGGGCTTGAAGGTTTCGTCACCTATCTGGAGCGAAACGCGATCGAGGTCCTGAAGTTCGGGCGCGCGCTCGTGGGCGGCGCTGCCCGGGCGATTCTCCTCTTCTTCATGGTTCTGATGGTCGCGGGCTACCTGACTCATACGCGCCGCCAGATCTTTTCCTATTTCCAGGCGCTCGTGCCGCCGCGCTACCGGAGCGACTGGGACTTGCTCCTCCGCCGGGTGGACCGCGGTTTCTCGGGCGTGGTCCGGGGTCAGCTCGCGATCTGTGTGGTGAACGGCGTCCTGTCGGCTCTCGGCTTCTGGCTCTTTGGGCTCAAGTACTGGCCGGTGCTCTCGCTGCTCGCGGGGGTGCTCAGCATCATCCCTGTGTTCGGGGCGATCTTGAGTTCGATCCCCGCCGTAGCGATTGGCCTGACCCAGAGCCTGCCCACGGCATTTTGGGTTCTGGCTTGGATCATCTTGATCCACCAGATCGAGGCCAACATCCTGAACCCGAAGATCATCGGCGCCGCCGCGAAAATCCATCCGGCCCTCGTTGTCTTCTCGCTGCTCGTTGGGGAGCACTATTTCGGACTCTGGGGTGCGCTCTTGGCGGTGCCGGTGCTCTCGCTGGTTCAGAGCGTTTTCAACCACTTCCGGTACGTTTGCCTGCCGGATTCCGGTCCGGACAGCATGTCGGCCGTTGAGCTAGCCCGGGTCACCCGGCGCCGGCTCGACTGACCCTTGCTTCCTGGAAAGGGGCCTCGACGGGGCAGGGGCCCGAAGCTATAGGCACGGGCCGTGGCCCGCGAAACGCGAAAATTGAAGCGCACCCAGGAGCGGAAGGATCAGCCCTCCGGGAAAGAAAAGCGCGCACAACTCACTCGACCCCTCGTTCAGTCTCAGCGCCCGGCCGCCGTCGACCCCCTCAGTCCCGACGCGTGGCGCGCCACCTTGATTCGGGTGGGCCTGATCTTGGGCGGTCTCTGGATCGTCATCGGGCTCATCGCGCTCATGGCGCAGTCGAGCACGATTCGCTGGAGTGCGATTGGTGTCGGCGCTGCCCTCACGGTGACAGTGGCAGCTGTTCTGTTTTGGACCCTCGGTCGCGCCCGCAAGATGAAAGAAGTCGCGAGCATCATGGCGTCGGCGACTTCCAGCGAAGAGCGCAAAGTGGCGCTCGAGAAGCTGAGTGAAGGGGCCGCGCGAGATCCGGCCAAGCTCTTCGCCAAGGCGCAACTCGAGATGCAGGAGGATCCGAAAAAGGCGCTCGAGACCCTCGAACAACTCGATCTCACGAAGCACACTGGTCAGGTCGCTGACGAAGCGCGCGGTCAGCGCGCGATGATCCACCTGATGCTCGGCCAGGTCAGCTTGGCGCGCCAGCTTGTCGACAACATCGACCTCAAGCGCTCTCAAGATCCGCGCTCGCGCACGATGCTTTCGGCGGTTGCAGCGGAAGCCTGGGCGCGGACTGGCGACGTCGAGCGAGCGAGCACCGCGCTCACCGCCGTAGAAGGTCTCGAGGCCGCCCAAGGCGAACTCAAGCCCCAGGTACTCCGGGCTCAGGCCTTCTTCGAAGCCCACGCGGGTAAGCTCAAAGAGCTCAAGCGAACGCTCAAGAGCATGTCCCAAATCGATGTCCGTCTCTTGGGCGCATTCCTGCAAGGCAAGACCCACCCGCTCCTCCAGAAGGAAGCCAAGCGTATGGTCGAACAGAGCGGCGTAGTTCCTCGTCGCATGCAGGTCCAGAGAATGCGCTAACACTCTCGAGTGCCGTGGGGGGCGTCTCAGTTCACCGCGGAGAAGAGCGCGAGCACGCTCGCGTAGGTGTGCGCGGAGAGCTGGCCGTCGAAGGGGCTCAGCTCAGCTGAGCTCGAGAGTCCAAGCAGGGGGACCGAGGGGAACCGGCTCGCCACCTTGCGCACCTCGCTGTCGAGGGCGAGCGGAGGCCTCCGGCGTGCGGCCGAGGCGAAAAAGAAGCCAAAGAGCGGGGCATCAGTGCGCGCAGCTAGAGCGAGTGATTGAAGGTGACGCTCGAGATCGCTCAGCGCGGCGCCCCGATCCCGCACGGCGATCGCGATCCGCGCACCGACGGGGAGCTCGGGCTCGACGATGAGAGCGCCGCGTCCTGGATCGATTCCGACGATGGGGCGCGCGATGATGCATCTGCCTTGGGCGCTGAGCGCGCGCTCCTCGGAGGCGACCACGAGCAGGAGCAAATCCGCCTCGTCGGGACGCAGGGAGAGATGCTGGAGCATTTCGAGAGCCGACGTGTCATCGAGCTCCATGAGAGCTCGCCCTTCGGCGCGGGTGACCCTGACGATCGGAGAGATGAGTCGGCAGGCCGTCGAAGAGGCGACACGCACGGGGAAATGGCGAGGAAAAACGAGGGCGAGGGCGTCTGTGCGGAGGACGCGCCCCTCGGAAACGGCGGCGATTCGCCCCTGGGTGCGACAGCCGAAGAGGGGAGGCATACGCGTTTCTGTCGCCCGCGAGAGATCGCTGGCGAAGCGCGTCGCGTCCTCGTCTTCGCTCAGGAGCAAGAGTCCTGTCTCGCCGCGCTCGGCGCACAGCGCGGCAGCGAGTTCTTCGGCGAGGTCAGGGCCACTGTGGAGGCGGTAGCGAGCGGAGGGTAAGATCATGCCCGCGGCGTTTGTTTCCGAGGAGCTCTCTCCCTGTTCGGTCCAGGCGCCTTCGCTGCGCGCAACGACCCAGGTTCCTTGAGTCGACGCGGCGAGTTCTTCGAGCGCGGAGGGGAGGAGTTCCCCTTCAGGAAGCGTGACGAAGACCAATCCAAAGCCGCCCTGAGGAAGGGCGGGGAGGCGACGGGCGAGGGTCCGAGGGTCGCTCGTACCCAGCCGTACCTGGAAGGTCCGGCAAGCTTGGCTCATGGAAGGCTCGAGTACGCAGATCCAGATACCAGGCTTTGGGCCGCGGCCCGCCGGAAAACACCCAAAAGCGTTCGACACTTGCAAAGGTGGTGCCTTCGAAGCTGTAATCAAACATTGCCAGATGGCTGAACCTACCGTGATCTTCGCTTCCTGTGCCGGCACCCACGTGGGAATGCGGCGCGAGACGAACGAGGACGCCTACTTGCTCGACGATGAGCTGGGTCTTTGGGTGGTCGCGGACGGAATGGGAGGTCAGGCGGCCGGGGAAATTGCGAGCCAGCAGGCGGTCGAGACCGTGCACGAGATGGTGCGGGCGGCGCTGAGCGGCGCGCCCCGTCCTGGACATCACGGACACCTGCCGCTCCCACTGCCTTCCAAGAATCTTTCACGCGTCCTCGAATCCGCCGTGCAGGGCGCCACGTACATGGTGTTTGGGCTCGCCGAGCAAGACCGGACGAAGACCGGGATGGGGACGACGCTCAGCGCGATGCTGCGTACCCCGACCGGTGCGATCCTGGCTCAGGTCGGCGACAGCCGGATCTACAGGGTCCGCGGCAGCGTGGCGGAGCAGCTCACTGAAGACCACACGCTGATCAACTGGCAGCTCCAAAACGGCCTGATCACCGAGGAGGAGGCGAAAACCTCCCGCCAGAAAAACGTCATCACCCGCGCCGTTGGAAACAAGGACTACGTCCAAGTGGACATCCTCGAGGTCGATGTGCAGCCCGGGGACGTCTATTTGCTCTGTAGTGACGGGCTGCACGGCTACCTGCAGCTCGCCGAAATTCCAGAAATCGTGGGTCGAGGGGGCGAAGAAGCCATTGCCGCTTTCATCGATCTCGCCAATAGCCGAGGCGGCAAGGACAACATCACGGTCGCCATCGTGAAGGCCCTCGACGACGCCCATGTGGCGTCGAGCAGCGAGGTTCCGACCCAGCGCGGCCTCGACTGATCGCACCTCCACCTACCGAACTTTCGCAACTTTTTTGCGTAAGGCGTTCAGTAACTGGTACCGGTCCCTCATGAGGTGTCGCCACGGGCGGCCGCCTCCCCAGAGGAGACAAGCATGGAACCGATTCGAGTGGGTGTTGTGATGGGCGGTACGTCGTCGGAGCGCGAAATCTCGCTCAGCTCCGGGGACGCGGTGGCCGAGGCGCTCGAGCGGCGTGGCCACGACGTGGTACGCATCGTTCTCGGCAATGGGGTCGATGCCCTCGATTCGCTGGCGGCGGCTGACATGGACGCGGCCTTTTTGGCGCTCCACGGCCGTCAGGGCGAGGACGGATGTGTCCAGGGGATCCTGGAGATGATCGGGGTGCCTTATACGGGGTCCGGGGTGCTCGCGAGCGCGCTCGCGATGGACAAGGTCAAGAGCAAGGAGCTCTTCCGCCTCCACAACATCGGCACTCCGCCCTACTACGTGATCCAGCGGGAGCAGCTCGACGCGGGCTCGGGGCTCGAAGCGATGCACGGTTCTTTCGGTTTCCCGGTCGTCGTGAAGCCGCGCCGGGAAGGGTCGAGCGTCGGCGTCTGCAAAGCGTCGAACATGAAGGAGCTGGCCATCGCTGTCGAAGAAGCTCTGCTTTACGACGAGGGTGTCTTGGTGGAGCGCTTCGTCAAAGGGACGGAAGTCGCCGTGGCGCTCTTGGATGGTAAGGTCCTCGGCTCGATCGAGATTGTTCCGGATGGAGAGCTCTTCGACTTTGGTTCGAAATATCGCTCTTCAAAGACCGAGTACCACCTTCCGGCGCGCGTCAGCGAGGCCCGTCTCCACGGCATCTTCCACCTGGCGGAGCGCGCCGCTGAGGCGCTCGATGTGCGCGGACCGGCTCGCGTCGACATGATCCTCACCGAGGGCATGAACGAATACGTCCTCGAGCTGAACACGCTGCCCGGGATGACCGAGCGCAGCCTGTTCCCCCGGATCGCAGCTTCCGCGGGTTTTGATTTCGACAGTCTTTGTGAAGCGGTCCTCAGAGGGGCCCGGCTCGACTCCGGGCTCAAGCTCGAGACGATCGGCCGGCGTGGTCTCGCGAGTGAGCCGAACATCTGGCAGGAGATCGAGTTCGACGAGTCGGAGCTCGCTTGGATGCCGAGCGCGGGTCGGAACAAGAGCGCAGGAATCGGCCAAAAGGCTGGCTGAAACGACGGGTCAGGTCTCGCGCGAGATAGATTGTTGCGATCCCGGGCGTGGCGAGGCCGTGCTCGGGATTTGCTGCCTTAGCGGCGCGTCGATGACGCGAGGAGCGGTGGCAGATCCGGGACGCTCAAGATCTGGCTGCGGTTCGGTTCGAGGCGAAATCGGCTCATGTAGCCGCTGAAGCGCTCGCGAATGCCCGGGTCGGTGAGCCCGAAAGTCTCGGGGACGTAGTGGTTCTGGTGGCGGTCGACCTGGGGGCCGGCCAAGAACTCACGCATATGACGGGCATGCTCAGGGGTCACGCTGAGTCCGAGCTCACGGAACGCCCGTTCGATGGTCCCGACGGGATCTGCTGTGAGGTCTTCGTAACGCACGTGGGCGAGTGTTCCCGGGGAGAAGTCTGCGACGCTACGCTCGGCCCGGGCGATGCCGCTCTCGAATCGTGAAAGGACCCTGTCGCCCATCTGCTTCGGATCTGTCACGCCGCGGTGCTGGCGGTTCGGCAGCGACATCTGGGCCGCATAGGAGGCCACGGCTGCGGCAGGATCGCGGTGGGTCCAGATGACGCGCGCTGTGGGGAAGACCCGCCGAAGGCTGTCCAAGAACCAGAGGTGCTCCGGTGATTTGAGGACGTAGGAGCGCTCGCCCGATCCGAGGGCCAAAATCTCGAGCAGACGTCGATAGCGCTCGTAAGGGGCCGTCATATCCCGCTGTTCGAGCCAATTCCCGAAGGTTGGCGTCGGGAAGATGTAGTCGGCGTTCATGACCGCGTAGCTCGGCATGAAGAGCATCCAACATTCCTCGAGAGAAGTCGGAGAGGTGTGGTGGATCCGGATCAGCTCCGGGGTGAAGATTTTGTAGATGAGGTAGCTGAGCAGCGCGTAACCGTACCGCTTCGAGGCATCCAAGAGCGACGGGCGCTTCGGAGCGATCGGTGTGAGCATTTCGTTCGTCCGAAGCCCACGACGCGCCGGGTCCGTTGCGATCAGCCTTTGGACAAGGGATGTTCCCGTGCGGGGCAGACCGACTACGAAGATGGGGTCCTTGATGACCCCGAGTTCGCGGCCCTCCCTCAAGTACTGCTCGAGTCGCAGGCGACCCACGGCCGCCGAGACCAAGATCGCCTTCCAGTGGATTCGACCGAGCGGCGTGAATTCGCCCTCGCCCAAGTAGGTCATGGCCTCATCGAACTCTTCCCCGAGGAGGGGCCGGAGATCGTCTGGGTGTCCCTTGACCTGGGCCAGGGCGGCCAGGGCGATGCTGTCGGGCCCGAGCCCGCCCCACCTGTCGCTTCGGCTCAACGGGCCGAGTGCATCACTCAAGAGGCGCACGGGGAGCGTATAGGAGAAGCGACGGACGGTGAGTTGCACGGAAGAAACTTTTGAAAGGTGGCGCGGGCATCCCATGTTCCCCCGCTCGAGCGCAAGAGCGGAGGTGCGGGAAATGGCCGCTTTTTCGACCAAGTGCGAAAACTTCGGTAAGGTAAGGCTATGGGTCAAAAGAGCGCGCGGGTCGTCTGGGGTGCGGAGCCCCGTGCTGCGCGACGTCCGAAGACCTTGGGCGGGCCGATCGGAGCCACTGAGAAGACGCTCGAACCTCTCGCGTTTCTCAACGTGGCCGAGCCTATGCACGGAGCATTCCGAACGGGTTCGTTCGAGTGCGCCTACTCGGTGGCACCCTGTCCGATCGGTTCCGGACCGAACGAGGACAGCGCGCTCATCGTCCCCTCGAAAAGCGGGTGTTTTCTCGTGGTCGCAGACGGCGCCGGGGGGCACCCTGAGGGTGAAAAAGCTTCCGCCCTCGCGGTGATGGAGCTCAGGGAACGCCTCGCTTCTTTGGACGGGTCGCGAACTCCCCAGTCCATCATTATTGATGGTTTTGATGCGGCCAGCGATCGCATCGTCACGGGCACCCGCGGCGCGCTCACTACGCTCCTGGTGGTTCAGGTCGAGCAGCGCCCCCAAGGACTCCACTTCCGGGCCTTCCACGCGGGGGACTCGGCAGCCCTCGTCTTCTCGGCGCGCGGGCAGGTGCGCTTTAGCACCGTGATGCACTCACCGGTCGGCTACGCCGTTGAATCCGGCTTGCTCGATCCGGATCTTGCGCTCCATCACGAGGACTTGAACCTCGTGACGAGCCTCGTCGGAGGCCCTGAAATGCGGCTCGAAATTGGCCCCTGGGTGGCGCTCAGGCCGCGTGAGACGCTGCTCGTGGCGACGGACGGTCTGCTCGACAACGTGTACCGCAGAGAGCTTGGTCAGGCGGCGCGCGGGAAAATCGAGGTCGCCGAAGAGCGGCTCAGTGCGCTCGCTCGGCGGCGCATGCTCGAGTCCGGGGCTCCGCTGCAGAAGCCCGACGATTGTTCGTTCATGCTGCTCCGGGCTCGTTGAGGCGATCTAGGGGGCTCGGGCTCGTCAGCGCCGAGTTGAACCGTTAGTCCCAGGTGAGTTCTTCGAGGTGGTCGCGGAGCTCGACGGCGCTCCGGAAGCGGCGCCTGAGCAGAGATTTCTTCAGTCCGCACACGATGTGACGGATGACGTCGGGCTGCTTAGCGTAGTAGCGAGCACCGCCCGTCGCCGTGTAAAGGATCTCGACGAGCCCACGCACGTCGTCCTCCAGCTGCTCAGGACGCGCGGCTTTCCACTGGAAAAAGTCGATGATTTTGACGTCGAAGCCGAGTCCCCGGCGCTGCACCATGACGTTTCCAGGATGGAGATCGCAGTGGGACTCCTTTTGGTCGTGGATCATGGCCATGCCGCGAGCGAGCGCGTGGAGGAGATGAAGCGCTTCGAAGGGGGTCAGCCGTTTCTGGGGCTGCTGGGCCAGAAACGTCGTGAGCACCTGGCCCTCGGCGTACTCTGAGACCAAAAATGTGACAGTCTGATCGAAGACGGTCATCCGCTCCTGAGTCACGTATTGGATCACGATCGGACAGTGCCGGAGCTTGTGGAGCTTCTTCGCGTAGAACTTGACCGCCTTGTCGCGGACGTTGCGGTGCGGAAAGAAGAACTTCGCGGCGCGATCGACCCCGGTTAGGATCTCGCGGACGCGGTAGACCTCAGCTTCCCAGCCGCTCCCAAGCTTCTCGATGACGCGGTACTTGCCGACCAGGGTGGTCCCGGGTTCGAAAGCGAAGCTCGTGATCCGCTGCGGTTTCTTTGGGGTCATGAAAAGAGCGACAGTTTCCGACGGACGGTGGGTCTTGAGGCCGAGTGACCCCCTTGGGGCGCTCCCGGGCTCCGGGGAGCGCCTCAAAGGGGACGCGTCTTCCGCCCAGAATTTCAGAGGGCGCTCTTTGCAGCGGCGTAGTCGGGCTCGTTTGTGATTTCGGGGACGAGCTCGCTGTGCTTCACGGTGCCCTGGCCGTCGACGACGATCACGGCGCGGGCCGTGAGTCCTTTGAGAGGACCATCGGTGATGAGCACGCCGTAGTCGGACGCGAACGAGGAACGGAAGGAGGAGAGAGGAGTCACGTTTGTCAGGCCCTCTGCTCCACAGAAGCGTGCCTGAGCGAACGGAAGGTCAGCGCTCACCATGAGGACCTCCACCTCGGCGTTCGTGGTGACCTCACTGTTGAACTTGCGAGCTGTGGCTTGGCAAACGCCGGTGTCGTAGCTCGGGTTGATGGTGAGAACGATCGTCTTACCAGCGAAATCAGCGAGGCTCTTCTCGCTCAGATCCGCGGCCACGAGCGTGAAGGGGGGCGCCTTCGAGCCGGGGGCGGGAAGGTTACCGTTGGTGCTGACGTCACTGCCTTTGAACTTGGTCGTTGCCATCTCGCGCCTCTCGTATCCTACAGAAAGGCGGCTGCCAACCTCGAGCTGGCGGGGGCCCCGAGGGAGCAGGAGCGCAGGGCCTGAGCTCTGCCGCGCGGGGGCCGGTCGATCAGTCAGCCGACGAAGCGAGCAGCATCTTCAGTCGCGCGACGATGACCTCGAGGGCCTCTGCGTTCTCGCCTCCTTCAGGCACGATCAGGTGCGCGCGCCGCCGGCTCGGGGCGACGTGGAGCAGATGCATGGGGCGGACGGTGCTCTCGTATTGGGTCGCGATCGACTCGAGCTCGCGGCCGCGCTCGTTCATGTCCCGACGGATGCGGCGTAAGAGCCGAATGTCGTCGTCTGTGTCGACGAAGATGCGGAGGTCGAAGGAGGACAGCAGCTTGGGCTCGGCAAAGAGAAGCATGCCCTCGACTACGATGATCGGAGCGGGCAGGACGGTGCGCGTCGCCTGGGCGCGGGTGTGCGTCGAAAAGTCGTAGACGGGAGCCTCGATGGCTATGCCGCCCCGGAGCTTCTCGAGGTGTGCAAGGAGCAGCTCGCCTTCGAGAGCGGCGGGCTCGTCGTAATTGATCTTTTGGCGCTCCAAAGGGGGAAGCTCCGAGCGATCCCGGTAGTACCAGTCATATTCGAGCAGGCTCACGTCCCGTTCGAGCTCCCTTTCGAGCTCGCGGGCGAGGGTGGTTTTTCCGCTTCCTGTCCCGCCGGCAATTCCGACGAAGAGCCGCGCCTTGGTCATTTCGGGACCAGGCTACAGGCAGAGGCGCCCGGGGGCGACCCAAGTGAAAAGAGCCGCGCCCGGGGAGGGTGCGGCTCTCTTCGCAGCGTTTCAGCTTGGCGTCCCCAAGGGGATTTGAACCCCTGTTACAGCCTTGAAAGGGCCGTGTCCTGGGCCGACTAGACGATGGGGACCCGCCCCGAGGAATCTCGGGGACGGCTCCTATAGCGGCCCTGCCCCGACCCCGCAAGCGTTAGGGGCCGCCACTCTTTCAAATTCCGTCGCCCCGCGAGCGTTCTCGGATGAACGCGCTGACCCAGACGAGGGGCGCGTTCCAGTTGATGGCGACCTCGTTCACGCTGTAGGCGTCGATGTGGTCGAGGTAGCACTGGGCTGGGGGCATATCCCGGCGCAGGCCATGGCGGCGCGTCGTAGGGTCCTCGAGGCCAGAGTTCGGGCCACCCGCGAGGGCGCCCGGCGGCGGAGGAGGAAAGGCGGAGTTCATCGAGTGCGCCCAGAAGCGGTGGTGGGGATTCTCGAAGCGCACGGTCCCGTACCCGCTCACATAGGTCTGATGGATCGGATTCTTCCCCAGGAGGTAGTCGAGGCCCGCGATGACTCCGTGCGCAAAGCGAGGATCGCGCGAGAAATCGAAAGCGAGCGCGAGCACGATGGCGTTATTGACGACGACTGAGTTCGAACCCCAGGGATACTGGCCATTGGTCCCGAGCTGGACAGGGTGGCCGTAGCCTTCTCTTGCTTCGATCTCGAGGTAGGTCTCGGCTCCTCGGATGATCTCGTCGCGGGCGCGGGTCGAGAGTTCTTTGTGGGGTGTTTCCTTGATCCCGAGGCTGATCCAGCCGAGCGCCGCCGTCGCCTGCCAGCTCATCGAGGCGCTGACGCCGCTTCGGTCCGGGCTTCCGCCCGGGTGGGCGGGCCAGATCGGGAACGAGGAAAAATGGGGACTCTTCTCGAAGGCGGCTCGAAATTCCTCCTCGCCCGTCGTGAGGTACAGCTCCACTTCGGCCCAGAAGAACTCGTCTGTGACATCCTTGTCGTCGTAGGGACCTCCGCCTGTCTTGTCCGTGGGGCTCGCGTAGCGGGTCGGTTCGCGCTTTGCGGCGGCGTAGGCTTCCCGACTAACCTTCAAGGCCCGCGCGGCGAAGGGTGCATCGAAGGACGGATAGAGACGGGCGGCCTGGGCCAGCACGGCGGCCAGGTTGAGCGTGGCGGCGGTGCTCGGCGGGTGGATGCCGCGTGAGGCTGTTTCCGTGGGAGGTTCGATGGCGAGCGCGGACCAAGCATGGTCGTGGATCTTGTGGTGCGCCATGTGCTCGAGGGGCTGTCCCGCTGGCACCTGCATCTTCATGAGAAACTCGAGCTCGAAGCGCGCCTCATCGAGCACGTCGGGTACGCCGTTTTGGCTCTCAGGGATGTTCCAGGCGCCGTCCCCGAGCCCGCGAAGATCACCGCCGAGCAGCAAAGTTCGCTCATAGAGCGCAAGGAGCGTCCAGACCGAGATGCCGCCGTTCACGACGTATTTTCCGTAGTCGCCAGCGTCATACCAGCCGCCGCTCACATCGAGCCGATAGTCGCAGGACCCTCCGGGCCAACAAGGCACCGAGCGATCGCTCAGATGTCCCGGAGGGCGCGACCAGAGGTCACTCGCGACATAAGGAACGACGATTGGTACGCCGCTCCGATTGTGATAGAAGTATTTGGCTGCTTCGAAGGGCAGACGATCATAAATCTCCTCGGAGATGGAGAAAGGTAAGCTCGTTTCGCCGCGGCTCGTGAGCCGAAATCCTGAGCCCTGCTCTCGGACAGAGGAGAAGTCGATGCGGTGGACCTCGTGGCCCGAAGCCTTGTCGAGACCGAACGGCTCGCTCAGGCCGCGCCATATCGTCCCGCTTGGCCCCTCGAGCGTGACCTCGACGGGGGTCTGTGAGGGCGAGCGAAGCACAGCCGTCTTCGGTCCGGCGGGCAGATAGCCGACCTGATTGACGTGGATCTTCGGTCCCGCGCGCGCAGCCCAGCGAGCGCCGCCGCGCTTTTTGATGCAGCCGCCCAAGGCGAGGGCGATCACAAGTGCGAACCCGGCGCGCATCACGAGCGAACGAGAGCAGGTCTCAAAAATGCCGCGGCGGTTCTCTCGTCCGTCCTCAAGGGCGAGCGGACGCGAGCTTTCGCCGCATTCTCCTGAGACCTGCTCGGCGGTTCCCAGTTTTTCTTGTGCGCATCCCATCTTTGAGATGCTCTCTAGCCCCGGCGCGGGAGCTGGAGAACTTTACCGCGACTCGGCGGAGGGTCGATCGGCGGGAGACTGAGCACGAGACCTTCGATCACCGGAAGCGCGTGGAGCAAAGCCGCTTCCACGTGCAGCTCAGAGAAGGGACCCGGGAAATACACAGCGAGGAGGTAGATGCCCGCGAAGGACCGGACCAAATATCCCATCGAGTCTCCATGGACTACGCGACGGATGAAGGAGCTCTGGGTCGAAGGGCCGTCGGGCGACTCGGTCCAATCGCGCAGCGCCGCGATGGTTTGGGCGCGGAGGAGATGTGCCCTTCGCGCCTTGAGAGAGCGTCCCGCCAGCCGAGCGAGTAAGCGCTCCATCTTCGCGCGCGTCTCGGCATCGAAGGACTCGAGAGCTGTGGCGCGCTCTTCGGGTACGAGACCGCCCACCACGCTCAGATCGATGCCCTTGCCGAGCGCTTCCCAAACGAGCTCGCCGGCCTGACGGGCTTCGTCGAAATCTTCGCCATCGAGCTGGCCGTCGGAGGAGGCCCAGATGACCGGCGACTTCAGATCCAAGATCAGCGCGCCAGTGGCGCCGATGCGCGCGGTGAGCTGATAGAGTTCATCGTCGAGGCGCCGCTGCACGAGACGCTCCTCGGCGTCGGCTCGCGTGCGGGGAGCTTCGATGGTCGAATCGAAGAAGGACTCGGCGAGCTGCTTCAGGCGCAGGTTCGCGCGCCCGCGATCTTCCGGAGGGGTCGAGAACACCGCGACCAAGCGAAACCCGTCTTGGACCTGAGCGCATAGGATCTCGGCGGCGTCCGGCGGGTCCCCACCGATCTCGAGCCGAGCGCTTTCGCATCCCATTTCTCGCTGGACGAGCTTGAGGACTCGCTCGAGCGTCTCCCTATTCACAGCAACTAAGGTAACCCCGTCTAGCGCTTCTGGCGAGCGGGTTGTTTCTTCACCGGAGAAGGAGCGGGGCTCGCGCCGTTGTTCGGGATCTTATAGACGTGTTTGGCCTGAATGGTGGTCCCTTTGAGGCCGTTGGCCCGCTGGATGGCCAGCACTGTCGTCCCGTACTTCTTCGCGATCATGCCCAAGGTCTCGCCCTTCTTGGCTTTGTGGAGCGTGAAGGTCGGAATCTCGGGGATCACCTGGGCACGTACGAGGCTCGGGTAGGCCAGGGAGCCAGCCCGCTCGGCGAAGGGATTATGAAAGCGGATGTGGAAGTGGGTCGCGTGGCCGGGCGCGTGCCTGAATACTGCCCCACGGGGGCCTGCGCCGGTCCCGTCGAAGAGAGTCGCCAGCCACTTCGGATCTTCGCCGACGCTCAGCGCGTAGGAGCGGATCATTTTCTGGATGTAGGTGGCGATGAAGATCATCTCGACGTCGCCCTCGGTGAGGAGGGCACGCAAGAAGGTCCAGGTTCGCGGCAGGTCGAGGTTCTTCGCCGCCGCGGGTCGGTACCAGGTGTCCCCGGTTGTGTAGAAAAAGCCAACATCCGCGTCGCGGCCCGATTGGTGGCTACGGTGGGGCCGGAGGTGCCCGCCGTTCTTCTGGCTCATGTCCCCGACGTGGAGCGGCCGGGTGCCCGGATGCTGACGGTGGACGGCCATGACCGCCCTCTGCAAAAAGAAGAGAGTTTCCTCCGTCGCGTAGGCGGTGTCGGGCCGGACGACGTGGATGTACTCGCTCTCCTGGAGCTGGACCCCGTTGATGAGCTGGCCGCGGTTCGGTCGCCCCACAGACATTGAGCCGAGAGAGCCGATGTCGCGACGAATGAGCGAGGCGAGCTCGGCGTCGTCGAGGGAAGCATACGGCCTGTGCGCGAGGGTCGACAGCAGCGCCTCCGGAACGGAGGCCGGAGTCACCATGCGGGAGAGCGGCGCGCTCGCGAGGTTCATGACCAAGAGAGCGCGGGTGCTGGTCGCAAGAAGGGAAAGCATGGGAGCGCGAAGAGAGCGAGCAGACTAGCAGCCGAGCCCGGGACGCCCAGGGGAAATCGCGCGGGTAGCTCGCATGAGGCGCGAAATGTCCCACAAAAGTGACCACAGTCGAGGCGACTGAGCGCATAGTCAGCGGATTTCTGCGCTCAGCTGGCACTGCCTTCCAGAAAGACCGCGATTCGAGCTCCAGTGTAGGGGCGCCGCTGGCGGAGTCGGTTCGGTTCACGATCGCCGCGCGCAAAAATCGCGCGGTCCTCGGGCGCAGCTGTGAGAGGGGCAGGTGCGGCGGGCGTCGCATGCACTTGAGAGTTGCCCCGGGGACTCGGTGCTTGCTCGCGCGCTCTGAGGTATGGGTGGCGCCGATAAGCCATGAGCGAGATCGTCCACTACTCATCGATCGCAGATCCCCTCGACACTTTTGAACGATGGCAGGCCGAGTGGGCCGCGTCAGGCGCGCCACAGCCCGAGGCGATGACGCTTTCAACTGTGAGCGAAGACGGAGCGCCACGGGCGCGCACGGTGCTTTATCGTGGCCGAGCGGGGCGACATATCCAATTTTTCACGAACTATGAGAGCCGAAAGGGACGCGACCTCGAGACGCACCCCAAAGCCTGCCTCCTCTTTCATTTCACGAACGTTGCCAGGCAGGTCACGATCGCGGGACCTGTTGAAAAAGTCAGCCGCGAGGTGAGCGAGGCGTATTTTGCGACCCGGCCTCGGGAGAGCCAGCTCGGCGCCTGGGCTTCGAGCCAAAGTCAGCGGATTGGGAGCCGAGACGAGCTCCTCGAACGCCTGCGCGTCGTTGAAGATCGCTTCGCAGGGAAAGAGGTGCCTTGCCCTCCCCATTGGGGCGGCTTTCAAGTGCGCGCTGATCGCGTTGAGCTTTGGCAGGGCATGCCCGGGCGGCTGCACGATCGCGCCGAGTTCCTCTTTGAGGGAGGCAGCTACGAGATGCACCTGCTTTGCCCTTAAGGGCGCGGGTCAGCGGGGGGGCGCGTGGGGACGGGGTCCTCGGCTGAGTACAGATTTACGGGGTCAAAGGGCGAGCCGTTTCGTGTAGTCTGACGAGGCATGAAGTCGCAGACGAAATCGATCGGAATCCTCACCTCGGGCGGCGATTGCCCTGGCCTGAACGCCGCGATCCGCGGCGTCGCTAAGGCGGCCATGCACTACGGCATCCAGGTGCAGGGAATTCTCGACGGATTTCGGGGCTTGGTTGAGAACCGCTCGATCCCCCTCGACTCACGAGACGTGAGCGGCCTGTTGACTGCGGGTGGGACGCTTCTCGGAACGTCGCGCGATAAACCGCATAAGATGCGTATGGGCTCGGAGGTGATGGATATGACAGAGGTCGCCGTCGCCAACATGAAGCGCATGAACATCGACTGTCTTGTCTGCCTTGGCGGCAACGGGACTCAGAAAAACGCGCTGAGGCTCAGGGAAGCGACCGACATCGGAATCATCACGTTGCCCAAGACCATCGACAATGACGTCACCTGCACGGACGTCACCTTTGGCTTCGACTCGGCCATGCGAGTCGCGACCGAGGCCGTCGATCGCCTCCACACGACTGCCACGAGCCACCACCGCGTCATCGTCTGCGAGATTATGGGTCACGATGCCGGCTGGCTCGCGCTCGGCGCGGGTATCGCTGGTGGCGCTGATGTGGTCCTGATCCCGGAGATCCCTTACGATCTCGAGATCGTCGCGCGCCATTTGAACAATCGGCGCAAGAGCGGAAAGCGCTTCTCGATCATCGCCGTCGCCGAAGGCGTTCGCTCTCGGGAACAGCTCGCTCTCGATGAAGCGGATCCCGAGCGGAAGAAAAAGAAGAAAAAGAGCGAGCCGGAAGAGGTGTTCGATGCCTTGACCCACGAAGGCGTGCACCTCGTGCAGGAGTCCGTAGCGAGCCGGATCGCGCGCCGGATCCAGACCATGACTGGCGTCGAAGCTCGAGTCACAGCCCTCGGCCACGTTCAGCGCGGCGGCCAGCCGACCCCTTACGACAGACTCCTCGCGACGCGTCTCGGCACCCAAGCGGGGAAGCTGCTCGCCGAGGGCGTCTATGACGTCATGGTCGCGCTCCAAGGAGGCGAGACTGTGCCGGTCCCGCTCAAGGATGTCGCTGGCAAGAAGAAGCTCGTTCCTCCGGATCACCCGTGGATCGAGTCGGCCCGCCTCGTCGAGACTTGCTTCGGCGACAAAGTCTGACTTCAGAGCCCGCACCCCCGGTTCCTTATTCGGGCCACTGCTGGATCAGAATGTCGAGCAGCCCTTCAGGATTGTCGACGTGGACCCAGTGGCCTGATTCTGGCAGGTGGTGCAGGCGGAGGTGCGCGGAGGTGGGCGCCAGTTCTTCGGCCCGGGCGCGCATGGTTCCGGACCAGCGATCCGAGTGTTCGGCGACGACGAGGTGAAATTCAGGAGTGTGCGGGCGGCGCTCGCCGAGGGTCTCGAGGAACGGCCACAGGTCGAGGGAGAAGTAGTCCGAAAGGAGCTCCCTGAGGGCCTGCTCGTCGAAGCGCCAGGTGAAGGTGTCGCCGTTGCGCTCGACATTCGTAGAGAGCCAGTTGGCGATGCCGCTCGTGAGGCCCGCTGCAAGCAGAGTGTCGACGACGTAGGCGCGGCTCGGAAACGGAGGGCAGAGCGATGATGCTGCCTTGAGGACGGTGAGTACTTCATGAGACTCGAGGGCGACCTGCTTGCCCGGGTCGCTGTCGAGCGCCCAGACCTGTCGCAGGGGAGTATCGCTCAAACTCGAGCCCTGGTGCTCTGCGTAGGCTTGACCGTAGGCGAGGGCGACCTTGCCCCCGAGGGAATGCCCGATCATGAGCTCCGGTTGTCCGAGCTCGTTTGCGAGATTCTCGAAATCTCGAACGCAGGCGGCGATGTTATGAGGAGGATCGGCAGGCGGACTCTTGCCGTGGAGGCGCAGGTCGACGAGCGCGATCTTGAAGTCGGGCCTTTTCGCGACGACCCTGCGAGCGAAGGCACGGAGATTGTGGGCGGCGCCGAGTGCTCCGTGGGTCAGAAAGCAGAGTCTCTCGGCTCGCTCTTCGCCGACGATGCTGTGGGAAGGAATCATGAGCGGCGCACCTCTGCGATGGCCTCGACCTCGACCGCGGCCCCCAAGGGTAACTCGAAGACTCCCACAGCGGCGCGAGAGTGGCGTCCCGCTTCGCCGAGGACTTCGACCATGAGCTCAGAAGCACCGTTGATGACGAGGTGTTGATCAGTGAACCCTTCCGCCGAGCTCACGTAGCCCCCAAGCTTCACGATGCCCGCGATCGCGTCGAGGGAGCCGAGCTTCCTGGCCAGGGCTCGAAGCACGTTCGCCGCCGCCAGCGTGGCTGCCAGCCGTCCCTCTTCGACGGTCAGGTCGTGTCCGAGCTTTCCGCGGAGCAGAGCACCGTCGGGGCCGTCGATGGGGAGACAGCCCGAGACGAACGCGAGGTCGCCGGTCAGGACGACTGTCTCGTACAACGCAGCAGGTTTCGGCAGTCGGTCCAGGGGAAACCCCAGCTTTTCTAGGATGGCTTCGCGGGTCGTCATGAGGAAAGTAGTCGTAATTCAGCTCAGGCAGGGAAAACCATAGGCGGGGCCGGACGGATTGTGGAGCCCCACTTCCGCTCCCAGGCGAGCTCGCGCTATCATCACGCGATGCCAGGCGGCGGGAGTTCTACCGATCAGATGTTTCAGACCCTCGATCGATTTCGATTGGTCTGGCCCAAACAAGGGTGGAGTTGGGACTACCGGTTCAACATGACCGCCTCGTCGTTCCATGTCGAGCTGATGCCGGAGGCCGAGAAGGCGCTTCGTGTGGCGTTCCCTGAGGCATACGACTATAGGACCCTTCCGCGCGCCCCCGAGCATGTGCGGGAGATGGCGGAGTCCGTCGGGGGCATCCGTGCGGACCAGCGGCTCTATGCGGGAGCTGTGGCGGGACGGCTGGTGCCGGTCGCGCTCTGGTGGCCTTGGGGGGACGAGATCACGATTTCCTTGCGAGTCGGGCTGACGGGTTACGTCGGCGAACATGATTTGCAGCGGCTTCAGGCGACCTTCCACGCGCTCGGGTGAGCGTTGGCGGTGATTGGCTGCGCTCCAGGCGGCGGTGATGAGCCGCGCCGGACGCGGGCGGTCTTATTTCCGTGTGCCGGGGCGCGTGCAAGCAATGCACGAGCTCGGGCCGTGCGCCACGGTGGCACCGTCTGACGCTGTGGTCGTGACAAGATTGTCATAGTGGCCACGCTCGCTTGCGGAGCTGTGCCGGGAAAGAAGTACGCTCGCTGCTGATCAGACCCGCTCTCACAGCGTGGGCAGAATTGGCGCGGATGTTGCTGTGTGCTGAACGAAGGCCAATCAGGGGAGTACGTTGACGGCGCTCGAATGCTTCCTGAGGGGGACGCAGCTTGGTGATAATTCTTACAAATAGGGGTCTCTTTTCCGCTTGCGCGGCTTTGGGGCTTGTCATCGCTTGTTCGAGTGGGCGCGCGACCAGCGATTTCGTACCTGGGCCTGGGGCGGGGGGATCCGCGTCTGGAAGTGGTGGGAGCGGCACCGTGCCGGTGCCGCCTGACGTCGAGCTGGAAGGATCGTTTCAGGCCCCTGTGGTGAGCGGGCGTTCGGTGTTCTCGGCGAATCCTTCGAGCAATCGTGTGGCCCAGATCGACGTGGAGACGCTCGCCGTGCGGGTTCTCGATGCGGGCCACGCGCCGACTCATCTGGCGCCGCTTCCCGAGGGGAGTACGGAGGGCGGGGCGCTCGTTTTGAACACGCGGAGTCGGGATGCCAGCCTCTTTCTGCTCTCGGACGACGAGAGGGAGACACGCTCGCTGCGTGTGCCGGTTCACGAAGGGGCGAATTCCTGGGCGATCGGGGCGAGTGGTCGTTTTGCGATCGCTTGGACCGTGAGCGGGACCTCGGGCAGCGACGGTCACCAGGACATCACGATCATAGAGCCGTCAGAGAAGCCCGACGTGATGCAGCTTGGCGTCGGGTACCGCCCGACAGCCATCCATATCTCAGACGATGAGACGCGGGCTGTGGTTGTCTCGAATCCCGGTCTGACGGTGATCGAACTGGGCGAGGCGGCGACGTCCGGCGTGATCCGTGAATACCCGCTGCCAGAAGCCGAGGGAGTGCGGGACGTGAGCGTGACGCCGGATGGACGTTTGGCGTTGGTTCGCCTCTCGGGGCAGAAGTCCTTGCTCGTCCTCGATCTCGATACGGGCGAGGAAATAGCTATCCCCTTGCCTGGGGAACTGAGCGACCTCGATCTGAGCCGGGACGGGGCGCTCGCGGTCGGCGTGATTCGCCCGGATGGGCGTGATGGGGCGGAGGCAAATATGGGCGGGGCAGGGAGCCTGGGGAGCGCGGGCGCATCCGGCGAGGAGCCGCCGACAAGTCTGGTTCTGACCTTTCGGCCTGAGCGCGTCCTTTCCGATCCGAGTCAGGTCGACGTCGTCGAGATCGAGGACTTCCTCGGCAGCGTCTCGCTCACTGACGAAAAGCGGAGCATCCTTGCCTATACGAACGCGCTCGCGAACTCCCGCGTTTGGATCATCGACGCCGAGACTCGGAACAAGCGCGCAGTTGATCTGCGAGCGCCGGTGAGGAGCGTCTTGCCTTCTCCGGACGGTCGTCACGCTGTCGCTGTTCTGGCTCCTCCTTCGGGCAGTGCTCGAAGGGGGGCTGTGGCTTTGTTGCCGATCGATCGGCCTTTACCGCCACGGATCGAAGGCACGTCGTCGCCCGTCCTTCATGTGGTCTTCTCTCCGGGAGGTGACCGGGCCCTGATCACAACGCGCGGCGACTCGAGCGCTAAGAGCATAGCGCTGGCCGCAGGGTTTCCTGCGCTCTCAGTCCAGAGTTATGAGCTGCCGAGCCTCGCGCTCGCGACGTTCATCGTGGGGCCGCTCGAAAAGGGAATCGTTTCCCAAGCGCACCCCGAGGGTCGCATCACCTTCATCGACTTGCCGCGCAGCGAAGTCGTCACGCTCACTGGTTATGAACTTGGGAGCAGGGTCATCGAATGATTCTCCACGGGAAAAAAGAGGAAGTGTCTCCTCGCCGTCGTCTCTTGTCCTCGATCGTCGCTGGCCTGGTCCTTTCGATGGGACTCGCGAGCGGGTGCTCCTCGTCGCACGGCGAATCGGATGGCTACTTGGACTGGGACGACCGAGGAAGCGCCCCGGGAACGGGCGGCCGCTCGAGCGGGGGAGATGATGGATTCATCGGCGACGGCGAAGGGGGAGCTCCGCCCTTGCCCGAAGAGGAGGAGGATGAGTCCGCTTTTCGCGCGCCGGTGGCGACAGGGAGCTATCTCTGGAGCGCGAACCCTGAGAGCGGGCGTGTGGCCCTGCTCGACGCCCGGGACTCGAGCGTTCGCTTGCTGAGCGCGGGTCTCCGCCCGACTGAGGTGTTTGGCCTTCCTTCTTCTTCGGGGCTGCCCCGCGCGATCGTGCAGAATCAAGGTTCGAGCGATGCCTCGGTCCTTACGTTCGATGGAGATTCGATCCGCGAGCGGCGTATCCCGACACCGGAGCTCGCGAACCGTTGGGCTATCTCAGAAGACGGGAAATGGGCTGTGGCGTTCGGCGTCGAAGAGAGAAAGGGTTCTCTTGACCCCACCCAAGGGCTCCAGGAAATCGCCGTTATCGAGCTCGAGGACCTCGAGCGCCCGCCAGTGCGGCTGACTGTCGGGTACAGGCCGCGCTCGGTGGTGCTCCGTGAGGAGCGCGCGGTGGTTGTCTGCGAGGACGGGATTGCGCTGGTTTCCCTCGGTGAGACGGTGGAGCTCGAGGACTGGCTCGAGCTCGGTCCCGGAGCGGGCCTCGATACTTCGGTGACGTCGGACGGCCTCCGGGCTCTTGTGCGCCATCCCGGAAAAAATAGCTTCGACGTTTTCGACCTCGAGACCCAGGACGAACCCCGCCGCGTCGTGATGGGCGGGAACGTGACGGACGTAGATTTGACAGACTCGGGGCGCGTGGTTGCTGTGGCCCGCGACGCTGGGGAGGTCGTTACGTTCCTGCTCGACGAGCTTGACCACACCGAGGCCTCTCTCGACAGGGCGACGATCGAGGATGCTGTGATCGGCAGTGCCGCGGTGGCGAAGAATGGCGAGCGGGCCCTTCTTTTTACGACAGCGGTTCAGGACAAACAGGTGACGGTCCTCGACCTGCGCCCTGGATCGGATTTCCTGAAGTCCCGCAAGGTCTCCATTCAGCACGCAATCACGGGGGTGGTCCCCAGCGACGACGGAACCTCCGCCGTCGTCTACGGGCCCGGAGCTGAATCAGGCAAAGGGGCGTTCAGCGTAGTGGCGCTCGATCGAGAACGTTTTGCGCGGGTGGTGGGGACGAATGCGCCGATCCAGGCGGTGTCCGTGTCTCCTTTTGGGTTCCTGGTCGCGGCTCATTCCTCCGCAGTTTCCGAAGCTCATGTGGGTCGACTCCCTGAGCTCGGGGTCGCTCGGTTCGTCCTCGGGAGTCGTCCGCTCTCGATTGGGATCCTAGAGGCGGAGGAGCTCGGTTATGTGGCGCAGGAGCACCCGGAGGGGCGCATCACGTTCATTGCAATTCGGAGCGGTGAAGTTCGCAGTGTGAGCGGTTACGAGCTCTCGGCAGAGGTGGTGGAATAATGAGTAGGTGGGGCACTCGGCTATTTTTGATCGGAATCTCACTTTCGCTCTTCGCCTGTGGGGGAAGAGATCCGAAGTGGGACGCCCAGTTCGAGCGGGGAAGAACGATTGGGCTCAGCGGTAGCGTTGCTGTAGTCGACGAAGGGATGGGCGAGCTGATTTTCCTGAGCTCCAAAAAGCGGAGATCTCTCGAAAGAAGTCGGTTCCCGCTCGGCGAAGGGGCGAGCTTCGTCGAGGCGAGCCAGGATGGGGAGAGGCTCTTCGTTCTTGCGCAGGGGAAAGTGCCCCGAGTGCGCCCTGAAGATCCTCCGCCCACCCTCCAAATCTTCTCCGGCGGCACCAAGCCGAGGCTCGAGCGTGAGCTCGAGCTCGACGACCCCATGGGCTCGCTCGCCCTCGACCCCGAGGGGGAGTTTGTGGTGGCTTTTTCAGGGAACGCTATCGTCACGAATCCGAACGAACTCGTTTTCATCGACCTCAAGAACGAAAAGTCGAAGCCTCGACCGAAGACGCTGCGCTCCTTTGGCGGTGCACCTGTCGGCCTTTTGTTCACCGAGCCTCTGGCCGTGCCAGAGGGCGCTCCGCGCCGCTTCCTTGTGGCCCGCACCGACCGAGACATCGCGCTCGTTGACCTCGATCATCTCGAGCGAAGTGAGGTAACAGTGCAGCTTCCGAAGAACTCGGGTGGAACACGTCTGGCTCCGGAACAAGTTGTCTACAGCGACGGCGATCCGGATGATCCGACGGACGCGCGCTTGGCAGTTCGCTTGAACGGCAGCTCGGACGTGGTCTTGTGTCAGTTCGCTCCTCCGACCACGGAAGGGCGAGACTTCTCCTTGCGGGTGAACATCGTGGATGTGGGCGGGGTGCCGAGTGCGATCGAGTTCGTGCAGACGGACCGTGGGCTCAGGCTCGCCGCGCTTGTACCCACGCGCTCCCGGGCCACATTGGTCGACCCGTACACGACCGCCACCGAGGTGGTCGAGCTGGGCGCTCCGTATTCCCGTATGTCGCGCATCACAGGCGCTCTCGACTCTCCCCCGGAAGGAGGCGACGTGGCTCTGCTCTGGGGCGGAGACGCTCGCCGGATCGCTTTCTGGTCTTTGGGCTCGACGAGCGGGACCCCTTACAGAAGCGTTGATCCGACGGATCTCAGTGTGCCCCTTTCGGCGGTGCTCGATGTGGGCGGGGCGAACGGACATCTGAAGGTCCTTCTCTCGAACGATCCCCGTCGCTTCTTCGTCCTCGACCTCATCAAGCGGGAGTCTTTCCCGCTCGAGACGCGCAGCGGCGACTACAAGATCAGCGTCGCTCGTGACGGCGGGCGCATTTGGGCAGTGGCCTCTGAGACTCAGGCACTATCAATGATCGATCTTACAGATCTTCATCCGACGTCTTTCACGGCAGGGAGCGAGATCGCTGAGGTGTTCGACATTGCTCGGGACGACGGCGGGCGTGCGATGCTCCTCCTGCATAGCGCCGACCAAGGGCTCTCTGTGACAGTGGGAGACGCCTATCAACCTGCCCCCACTGACTCCGAATATTTCCCCGCACTTCATCTTTGGGGGCTTCGATGAAACTGAGCAATCACCACACTGCCATTGTCTGGGGCCTCACGCTTTCGCTCTTCGGGGCAGCGCGGGCAGCTTCAGCCCAGCAAGCGGGTCCTCCTTCGGCCGAGCCCGTGCCCGGCGCTCCCGCTCCGGGGGCACCTGTCTCCGAGACCGCTCCGAGCCAGGAAGGCGCGGTTCTGACGGAGGGCCCGACCCCGGTGCCAGGAGACGTTGCGCCCGCCGCGCCTGAGCCCGAAACAGAAACTCAACCTCTCGATTCGGCGCCGCCCGGCGCTGAGCCGGGTGTCCCTTCTGCCCAGCCGAACGGCCCGCGGGTCACCGAGGTGTCCGCTGTTGAGCCTCCGCCTGAGCCTCTACCCGATCCGAACACCCTACCGTTCACCTACCACCAAATCCATTTCGACCTGCAGCTCTCCTTCGGACCAGCCTTCTTGACGGACGCGGCCGCGGATCCCTTCACTTCGACCAAGGCCTTCGGTCTCTTGGGTGCGCGGCTCGGCGTGGCGCCGCTCAGCGTGGGCCGCTTCGCTTTCGCAGCGCTCTTCGAAGGAAGTTACGGCTCGTTGGGAGGGGACGCGCGCGGGACGCGGACGAGCCTCGAGCTGGGCCTGCTCGGCGTGGGGCTCGAAGCGCGGTACCATTTCCACCACCAATTCTACGGTTACGCCCGGCTGTCTCCTGGAGCCGCATTCATCCAGCGTAGCCTCATGAATCTGGCGCTGCCGCTCCACGGGGGGGAGTGGGCCTTTGCGCTCGGGGGCCACGCTGGATTGGCCTTACGTCTCGCGGGGTCGGCGGATGGACGTGTGCGAGAGCCAAGAGTCTGGCTCTTCGCCGAGGCGGGTTATCGCTTCACGGAGAGTCGAGCCTCGACGCTCGAGCCCGGAGCTGGAAGTGCCATTGACGCTGAGTTCGAAGCGCCTGGGCTCTCTCTGTCGGGGCCCGATCTGAGTATCGGCATTGGCCTGACGTTCTGAGAGGAGCAGGGACGCGCGCATTTCGGAGAAGGCGTACCGAGCGCGGCTCGGGACGCCTTCGAGCGTTCATTCGATTGTTTCCGGTTGGCTTAGCTCGATCGGGATGTAGAGAAGGCGCAGCTCGCTCGCGGCGCCTTTGCGCGTGAAGCCGGTCATCCCGAAGAGGATGTTCCAGAAGTGTCCGTCAGGACGCTTGCCGTAGGAAAAGAGTGGCAGGAAATGGAACTGCCAGTCGACGCCGTTCTTGTAACGCTTCTCGCGATAGTAAGTGTTGGCGATGATGGTCGAGGTCGACTCTTGTTCGGCGAAGCGCCAGAAGAGCGGGAACCCGATAGTCTGGCGGGAGGTGTTCGACTTGAAGTCGAAGAACAGGGGCGCGACCACGCGGTGCTGTTTTCCACCGCTCTCGCCGACGAAGATGCTCGGGAGCGCCTTGAAGGACCAGCCGTCGAGGTCCCGCTTGTAATTGAAGGCGGGGGTAACCCAGGTCGAGCGGGAAACACCAAACCGCTCACTGTCAGAGTAGAAGGGGAAGAAGACTGTGGTCTGTTCCCTGGGGCTGACGTTTGAGTAGAGGAACGGGAAGAACAGCTTTCGATCGAGCCCGATCGATGGCTCCCGGTGATGGAAATAGAGCGGAGTGATCATGTCGAGTTCGACATGTCCTCGGTGCCGCGCGTAGAGGTAGGTGACGAACGTCTTCTCGCGATCTTTGCCGGTTCGATTCAGGAAGAGCGGCGTGACGAGCAGGTTCTGGTGTCCCTTGTACCCGTAGTGAAAGAGAGGCAGGAGCGTCGTGTGGCGCTCACCCTTGCCCCAGATCGAGTAATAGGCGGGCAGGAAGTGGAAGATGCTCCGTTCGCCCTTCTCTTCACGGTAGTAGGGTCCGTAGACGTTCAGCCAATCTTCGCTGCGCGGTGAATACCGGTAGTAGTGTAGGAGCGGGGGGATGACCTCGTAGACGCGCGTCTTGTTCTGGCCGAAGAAATAGAGGGGCGCGATGCCGAGATCGATGTCCGAGGCTGTGCGAGTGTCGCAGCGCTGGCCGCCTGTGAACGAACAGAAGGCAGGGCCAACGATGTTCAGTCCGCCTTCGGCGTTCCGCTTCATCATCGTGAGCAGCGGCGGGATCACCGTGTAGGCACCGGACTCCCGCGTGCCCGTCATGTAGAGGGGGAACAGCCAATCGTCGCTCTTCTTGGGCCCGCGGCGATTCACGAAGGGCCCGACGATCGTGCTCCGCTCATTCTCGAGAGGGTTCTGAACGTTCCAGAACAGCGGAAATAGGATGTCGTCTCGATGATTGGGCGCGCGACGATTGTAATAAAATAGATAGAGCGAAGCGCGATCCTGTCCCGGGAGCTCGAGCTCAGGGAGTTGAACCTTTTTGGTTCGCTCGCCCCAAAGCGGGAACAAAACGCGGTAGCGCTCGAGCGGGTTCGACTCTTCGAAATAGAGTCCGTAGAAGCGGCGCTGGGTCGCGCGTGAGCGCAGCGGATCCTCCAGCATGAAGTCGCTACCAATGGCTTGCTCGACGCTCTCGCTCATCGCGAGCGGGTCATCGGGGAGGGTGGGCTCATCTCCTGCGCTGAGGGTCGACTCCTCGCCGGCCGCCGCGTGAGTCTCGGGCATATCCGAGGACGGAGCCGGGCGACTCGAGGGGCCAGGGGAGGCGCCGATGGGCGCCATGTCGGGAAGCTGGCCCTGTGCGGAAGCAGACGGGCTGAGCCCGAGCAGAAGGAGCAGTGGGGCGAAGCCGGCGTTTTTCCGGGCGCGGAGGGATCGAGGCAAGCTGAGGCTCATTTGGAAGCCTGGCCCTCGGCGCTGAGCAGGCTCAGGATGCGTTCGGGGAGCTCTTCGAGCGGAACCTCGAACTGCTCGTGAGAAGCCATGTTTTTCACCTGCGCCACACCTCGTGCGAGCTCGCTATCACCGAGTACCACTGCGACCCGAGCGTTCATCGAACCAGCTCGACGCAGCTTGCTCTTGAGCGAGCCTTCTCGCCCGTCGATTTCCACGTGAGCGCCTCGGGCGCGGAGCGTGGCGCCTGCCTTGAGCGCGGCCCGACCAGCCTCGCTCCCGAGGGGCGCGAAGAAGCAGAGGGGCGGCGGGGCAGGACCGACGTCGCCGAGCGCGAGCAAGAGGCGCTCGAGGCCGAGCGCGAAACCGATTGCGGGTACGTCCTCGCCACCGAGGTCGCCGATCATCGAGTTGTAGCGTCCGCCGCCGAGGATCGCGTTCTGGGACCCGATCTCGCCTGAGTCTGCTGTGAGCTCGAAGCAGGTGCGCGTATAGTAGTCGAGGCCGCGTACGAGCTTCGGATCGACCTCGTAGGGAGTGCCGAGAGCGTCGAGCGCCGCGCGGAGGCCCTCGAAATGAGTCTTGTCTTCGTCGGTCAATGAATCGAGCAGGATCGGGGCTCCCTTGGATGCTTCGATATCGCGGGGATCTTTCGAGTCGAGGATACGCAGAGGGTTATCGCCAAGGCGCGCCTGAGCGTGTTCGCTGAGCTCCGACCTGATTGGCTCGAAGTACTCGCGGAGGCGGGCCCTATAAGCTTCGCGGGCTTCGGCGCCGCCGAGGGAGTTCACATGGATCGTGACACCCTTGAGGCCGAGGTTCGTCGTGAAGCGGTAGAGCAGATCGATGAGCTCTGCATCGGAGAGCGGACCCGGGTCGCCGTAGAGTTCACAGCCTGCTTGGTGAAACTGGCGATAGCGGCCGCGCTGGGGCTGTTCGGCCCGGAACATCGGCCCGATGTAGTACCACTTCGTGATGGGCTCTTTGGCCCATTGGCTCTGGCCGATGTAGACGCGAGCGGCGCTCGGGGTTCCTTCTGGACGGAGCGCGAGAGTTTCGCGGCCGCGCTCGAGAACGAACATCTGCTTTTGGACGACCTCGCTCGTTTCGCCTGTCGACTTGTGGAACAGGCCGAGCTCCTCGACGATGGGCGTGCGGAGCTCGCGGTAGCCTGCCTTTTCGACTTCGGCGCGAAACACTCCTTCGACGAACTGGAAGCGACGGGCCTCCTCGGGTAGGATGTCGTTCATCCCTTTGACGGCGCGGTATTTCATGACCTTTCGCGGCGAAGCCCGAAACGAGGCAGCCCGGACGGGCTTATGCAAAGCCGCGGGCATCCGGTCAAGCGCTGTCTCCTCCGAAAGGCGACGATCTCCCGCTTTCGGTACTGTCGAATGAGGTCGGGGCGAGCTTTAGGTCTAGATTATGGCCGCGCCCGGATCGGGTTGGCCGTCTCGGATGAGCTTGGCCTCCTCGCGCATCCCAGGCCCGCCTTGCCAGCAGAGCCGCGGGCCCGTGTGCTCCGGGCGCTTCGGACTTTGGTGAAGGAAGAAGAGATCGTCGTCGTCGTTTTGGGCCTCCCGCGCAACATGGACGGGACGAGCGGTCGCTCGGAAGTGAGGGTTCGCGAGTTTGCGCGAGAACTCGAACAAGCGCTCAGCCTCGACGTCGTGCTTGTCGACGAGCGCCTCTCGACGGTCCAAGCCAGCCTCTTGCTCCGCGAGGGGGGGACACGCGCGAGAGAGCAGAAGGAGAAGATTGATAGCGCGGCCGCGGCTATCTTACTGCAAACTTACCTCGACGGGCGGGGCGCAGAGCCATGAAACGGCAGAGCCCCTCCCGGCCCAAGCCACGCTCGAGTGTCCGGGCGCCGCGGGCCCGGAGCGCTCGCTCCCAGGCCGCGAAGCGTGACAATTCGCGTCGCCTTCTCGTTCGCGCCTTGATTGGTTCGTCGCTCGCGCTCCTCATCGGGCTCTTCGTCTTTTCGCTTTTGGGAGGAGAAAATGGACTCACGCGCCGTGTGCGGGCGCTGATCCCCGGGCAGGTTGTCAAGGTGCTGGTCGTCGAAGGTGCGACGGGGTTCGACATCGCCCGGAAGCTCGAGGAGTCCGAGGTCTGCCTCGAAGCAGAGTTCCTTCAGGCGTTCTCGGACCCGGTGCTGCTCGCATCGCTCGAGATCCCGTTTCCCACAGCGGAGGGGTACCTGGCGCCCGCGACCTATGAGTTTTTTCGAAACAGCAAAGCTGACAAAGTGCTCACGAGCATGGTGCGACGGCGCGCGCTCGACTTTGTGGCGCTCGGGGACCGCTTTCCCCCGAAGCCCCTCTCGAGGCGCGAAGACCTGCTAGTGCTCGCTTCGCTTGTGGAGGCGGAGGCTCGTTTCCCCGAAGAGCGCGCCCGAATTGCGGCGGTTTTCGTAAATCGGCTGCGCGACGCCCAGGGCGAGACGCGCGGACGGCTTCAGAGTGATCCGAGCGCAGCTTACGGCTGTCGGGTCATGCCTGTTCCATCTCCAGCCTGCCGGGAGGCGATGAGCGAAGGGAAGATCCGCGCCACGCCAGCGCTGCTCCGCGAATCCGCAAATCCTTACAATACCTATCGTCACGCAGGGTTACCGCCAGGCCCGATCGGAAACCCCGGGCGCGCCTCGCTTCTCGCGGCGCTGTCACCGGAGCTGACCGATGAGCTGTATTTCGTCTCAGATGGCGCTGGGCGCCACAAATTCGCGGCCTCCTACGCTGAACACCAAAAAAACGTCGCCGAGCTTGCCCGCTCAAGGCCAAGGCTCAGCCCGTCCGCAGGCGAAAAGGGGGCGGAAGCGCTGCCCGGAGCTCTCGCTCCACCTTCCCGCTCGGACTTTCCAGAGTAGCACGCGGCGAATATAAGAAGGGGCTCAATTTTTACGTAAGAGAACTAAACGTGACCAGCGAAGCTCCTTTTTCTCCTATCCCCACGCAGGACCTCGAGTCCGCAATCAAAACAATCCGTTTCCTGAGCGTCGACGCCGTCGAGAAAGCTCAGAGCGGCCACCCCGGCACGCCGATGGGCCTTTCGGGTATCGCCGTAGAGCTGTTTGTGAATCAGCTCCGTCACCAGCCGAAAGATCCGAGCTGGCCGGCGCGCGATCGCTTCGTGCTCTCCTGTGGGCACGCCTCGATGCTTCTTTACTCGATCTTGCACCTGTCGGGTTACGACGTGACGCTCGATGATTTGCGTAATTTTCGTCAGTGGGGTTCGCGCACTCCGGGTCACCCGGAGGTCGGCCATACGCCGGGCGTCGAGACGACGACGGGACCGCTCGGCCAGGGCATCGGTAACGCGGTCGGACTCGCGCTCGCGAGCAAGATGAGCGCGGCGCAGCTCGGCGACAAACTCGGCCAGCTGGCCGCTTATGACGTCTTCTGCATCTGTTCCGACGGTGACGTGATGGAAGGCGTGGCCTACGAGGCCGCCAGCATCGCTGGACATTTGAAGCTTGGAAACCTGATCGTTATCTATGATGACAATCACATCACGATCGACGGCGACACTTCGATCGCCTTCACCGAAGACGTCCCGGCGCGCTTCGCGGCTATGGGTTGGCACGTCCAGCGCGTCGACGGCCACGATGGAGACGCACTTCGCGCAGCGATTTCCGAGGCGCGCCGCTCCGAGCAACCCTCTCTGATCGCTGCCCGCACCAAGATCGGTATCGGTTCTCCCGGCAAAGAAGGGAAGAGCGCGGCTCACGGCGCACCCCTCGGAGGCGAAGAGGTAAAAAAGACCAAGGAAGCCGCTGGCTGGCCCGTGGAGCCGACCTTCTACGTACCCGAGGAAGCAAAGCGCCCCTTCATGGCGCGTCAGAGGGACCTCGACGCGGTCTACGATGCCTGGAAGAAGGCAGTTTCCGCCCTGGACCCGAGCGAGCGAGCGAAGCTCGACGCGGCGCTTTCGGTGACCGTGCCGAGCTTGCCTTTCGAAGAGCTCTTGGCGGCCGGCGGCAAGGGTGCATCCGCCACACGCGTCATCTCGGGCAAGATCCAGCAGGTGGTCGCCGCCAAAGTCCCGAACCTCGTTGGTGGGGCTGCTGATCTGACGAGCAGCGTCAAAGTTGGCATCGCGGGGAGCGGCTCCGTCTCGGCCAGCGACTACAGCGGTCGCAACATCCATTTCGGCATTCGCGAGCACGGGATGGGCGCTGTCATGAATGGCCTCGTCCTCTCGGGCCGTTACATTCCATTCGGATCGACCTTCCTGATCTTCACCGACTACATGCGCCCATCGATGCGCCTCGCGGCGCTCATGAAGCAGCGTGTGATCTATGTGATGACGCACGACTCGGTGTTCCTCGGCGAGGACGGCGCGACCCATCAGCCAATCGAGCATCTCTGGGCTTTGCGGATGATCCCCGGGCTCGACGTGGTGCGTCCGGCGGACGCGGGCGAGTGCGCCTGGGCCTGGACGCACGCTGTCGAGCGTGCGGACGGGCCGACCGTGATCGTGGCTTCGCGCCAGGATTTGCCCGTGCTCGAGCGGAAGACGACTTCGAAGGCGACCTTCGACAAGGGCGCTTACGTCCTGTCCGACGACGAAAATCCTGAGGTGGTGCTGATCGCGACGGGCAGTGAGGTCGGCGTCGCCGTTGAGGCTGCGGCGATCCTTCGCAAGAACGGTCGTCGGATCCGCGTGGTCTCGATGCCCTGCGTGGACCTCTTCCTGCGCCAGAGCGAGAGCGACCGTGAGGCCATCCTGCCGAAGGGCGTGCGCCGCGCGACCTTTGAGCTTGGCGTGACGCTGCCCTGGGCGGCGATCGCCGGGCCCGAAGGAATTCTCATCGGGCTCGACGACTTCGGCGCGTCCGCCCCGATGGAGCGTTTGGCTGAGGAGTATAAGGTCACTCCGGCGCACGTCGCTGCTCGCATTCAAAGCGCGCTCTGAGCCAGAAAGGGGGGCGCCATCGGGCTGCCCCCAGCGTCTCTCGACCAGAGGGGGCGAGGCTACCCTCGACAGAGGGCGCGCCTTGGCGGAGGCTTGAAGAGCCGGGCGCTTGTCCCCCGCGCTCTCGAGCCGAGCCCGTGTCGAATCTGCCGCGCGTCATCATCCCCCATCCACATGTCCGGGTGGACCAGAAGGTCCTCGGCGGGAGTCCCTACATTGTCGGCAGTCGTGTCCCGGTGCGAAGGCTGGTCTCGGCGTACCGAAGTGGCACCAGCGTCGAGAAGTTATTGCTCCGTTATCCCCAGCTGACACCATCCCAGGTGTTCGACGCGCTTTCCTTCGCCCTCGACAATCCCGAGGTGATCGAGGCAGACCTCGAACAAGAAGCGGTCCAGTTCGAGACGAAGAGGTCGAAGACGAAGCCCTCCGCCCAGCAGGCTCAGTTCGACTTCGCCACAACGAAAGAGCCTTCCAAATAGGCGCTCTGAAGCGCCGCGGCGGCTGCTCCGCGCCATGAGCCCAGTCTCATCTCGGCCCCTCCGTTCGGGGGCCCTAGCGAAGATCGATCTCGGCGGCGGTCCTGAGCTCGCCCATGATGTTTCGGAGCTTCGTCTCGTCGGTGCTCTCACCCATGAGGCGGAGCTTCGGCTCCGTGCCGCTCCAGCGCACGACGATGCGTCCTTCTTTGCCGAGCGTTTCCTCGGCGGCGCGCATCGCCTTCTGAAGGTTTTCCATCTGATCGAGAGGGAGCCGTCTCGGGAAGGTGTAGCCCTCGAGGATTTGTGGGAAACGCTCCATACAGCGGGCAAGCTCGCTCATTGGTTTCTGCTCCCTCAGCATGACACCCAGCGCCTGGAGCGCGGCCACGGTGCCGTCGCCGGTGGTCGCATGATCGAGGAAGATCAGGTGGCCCGATTGTTCGCCACCGAAGTTGTAGCCACCCTTGCGCATGGCTTCGACGACGTACCGATCGCCGACCTGTGTGCGGAGGAGCTTGCCAGAAGCGCGATCGAGCGCCTGTTCGAGGCCCATGTTACTCATGACCGTGGTCACCAGCGTGTTCTTGTGAAGCCGGCCGTCTTTGATCATGCGGAGCGCGGCGATCGCCATGACCGCGTCGCCGTCGACCACTTCGCCTTTCTCATCGACCAAAATGACGCGGTCTGCGTCGCCGTCCAGAGCGATGCCGAGGTGCGCTTCTTTGCGCACGACTTCCTTCTGAACGTACTCGGGGTGGAGCGCGCCGCTCTTCTGGTTGATGTTCTGACCATTGGGGCGGACGCCGAGCGAGATGACCTCTGCGCCGAGTTCTCGGAGGACCGCGGGCGCGACTTTGTACGCAGCACCGTGGGCGGCGTCGACGACGATTCGGAGCCCGTCGAGCGAGAGATCGGCAGGGAATGTCGCCTTGGCGAAGACGACGTAACGACCGATCGCGTCGTCGATACGCGTTGCGCCGCCGATGCGCGCGCCGGTCGGGCCTTTGTCGAGCTCGGGAGAGCGGAGCAGGTTCTCGATCTCGAGCTCTTGTTCATCGGGGAGCTTGAAGCCATCCCGAGCGAAGATCTTGATTCCGTTGTCCCAGTAGGGGTTGTGGCTGGCGCTGATCACGATGCCCGCGTCGGCGCGCATCGAGTGCGTCAGGTTCGCAACGGCGGGAGTCGGAATCGGTCCAGTGATGAGAACGTGACCGCCCATTGAGCAGATGCCCGCGGCCATCGCCTGCTCGAGCATATAGCCGGAGAGGCGAGTGTCTTTTCCGATCACGATCCGCGGCGTTTTTCGCCCGTGTTTGCGCGCGACGAAGGTGACGGCGCGGCCGAGCCTGAGCGCCATCTCCGGAGTCATCGGCGCCACGTTGGCGCGCCCGCGGATACCATCGGTCCCAAATAAACTTCGCGTCACGGATTTCGTCTCGTCAGTCGCGGAAGTTCTGGAAGCTCAGGGCGACCTCGAGGTCCTCCTGCTTCTTCAAGAACGCGATGGCCGTCTGCAGATCGTCTTTCTTCTTCCCGCTCACGCGGACCGTGTCCCCGACAATCGAGCCTTGGACCTTGAGCCCTGACTCCTTGAGACGTTTGACGATCTCCTTCGACTTCTCGATGGGGAGCCCCTCCTGAACGGTGATGGCCATTTTCATGCCACCACCAGCTCCCGGCAGCATGCGTTCGGTCTTGAAGTGCTTCAGGCTGACGCCGCGATTCGCAAGTTTGCCCATGAGCAAGTCCCAGGCGGCGCGCACGCGGTCGTCTGAGCTTGCGCTGGCTTGTAGGGCCTTGCCTTGGATTTCGATGGCCACGTTCGTGCCCTTGAAATCGTAGCGCTGGGAAAGCTCCTTTTGAGCTTGGTTCAAGGCGTTCTTGATCTCGTTCCAGTCGGGCTCCGAGACGACGTCAAAGCTGGGCATAACTTCTCCTGTGAGGTGCCGAGGGCGGGGGGACTTAGAGCGCGATGGGGGGATCGCGCTCAAGGTCGAGGAGCGTGGCGCGCGCGGCGCCGACGAGGAAAACCGAGCCGGTCACGACGACGACACCGTCGATTCCGACGATTTCACGTGCGCGCGCGAGCGCTGCCGCGACGTCGAGAGCGATTTCGCCAGGCAGGACGTCAAGGTATTTGTGCGGATCTTCAGCGCGATCAACAGGAGGTGCGACGTAGATGCGATGGCCGACGACGGGCGCGAGGCGCTTGAGCATCGCCCGGTAGTTCTTGCCGACCAATGTGCCGAAGACCAGCGCAATATCACGTTTTGAGTCGACCTCGAGGAGCCCTGGATCGAGAGCATGGGAGAGGGCGACCGCGCCGTCGGGATTGTGTGCGCAGTCGAGCAAGGTGAGCTCTCGACGATTTCTGTGCAAGAGCTCATTGCGTCCAGGCCAGTTGATGGTCTCGATGCCTCGGCTCAGTTCGGCGACGCTGAAGCCGAGCGCGCGCCCCGCGGTGACAGCGACGGCGAGGTTCGTCCCGACGACGGCGAGGCGCGGATAGGCGAGCGGTGCACCCGGAACGGGCTCGGGGCTACCGAGGGGGAGCAAGGTGGCCCCGACCTCTTCTGCGCGACGCTTCACGACGGCGAGCGCGTCAGGGTGGAGTTTACCGACGACGACGCGGCAGCCCGGTTTGATGATGGCGGCTTTTTCGGCGGCGATCTTCTCAATCGTGTCACCGAGCTCCGCCATGTGGTCGTAGGCGATCCGTGTGATGACCGCGAGCTCGGGGGGGGGGATGACGTTGGTGGCATCGAGGCGTCCTCCGAGTCCGGCCTCCAAAATCGCGAGCTCGACGTCCGCCTCGCGGAAGGCGAGGAAGGCGATCAAGGTCATCGTCTCGAAGAAGGTGAGCTCGGGGGTCTCGCCCAGGACACGCTCGATCCAATAAGCGAGTCGCTCATTCGAGATCGTCTCGCCGGCGATACGAATGCGCTCAGCGCAGCGGATGAGGTGAGGGGATGTGTAGAGGCCGACCTTCTTGCCGGCCGCCTGGCCCATCGCCGCGAGGAACGCGGCGACCGTCCCCTTGCCATTCGTCCCCGCGATGTGCACGGCGCGGAACGACCGCTCCGGATGACCAAAATGGGCGCAGGCCTCTTGCATCGGGCCGAGCTCTTGACGCTTGCCGCGCCCGGCGAGGCCGTAGAGGCGGGAGAGGGCGGCTTGGAAATCAGCCACGAGTCGCTCCTGTGCGAGGCGCACGACTCGGCCTCGGTTTCCCGCCGTCCGAGAGCAGACGCACGATGCGAGAGATGCCCGGTTTCATCTCGCTGCGCGGCATGATGGTGTCGATCATGCCGTGCTCGAGGAGGAACTCGGAGCGCTGGAAACCCGGCGGAAGCTTCTGACGAATCGTGCCTTCGATGACGCGGGGACCCGCGAACCCAATGAGCGCGCCCGGTTCGACGACGTTCACGTCCCCGAGGAAGGCGGTGCTCGCGGCGACGCCGCCCGTCGTGGGGTGCAGACAGACGCTGATGAAGGGCTTGCGGCACTCGCGGAAGCGCGACAGGGCGCTCACCGTCTTCGCCATTTGCATGAGCGAGAGGATACCCTCTTGCATGCGCGCGCCGCCCGAGGCGTGAAGGAGCACGACAGGGAGCTTCTCGTGATGACAGCGCTCGAACAGGCGCGTGATGCGCTCGCCGACCACCGAGCCCATGCTGCCGCCCATGAACGCGAACACGAACAGGCCGTAGCCGACGGTGTCGCCGAACATCTTGCCGCGGCCGATCTCAATGCCCTCGCTCGCCTGAGCCTTTTGCCGTGCCGCCCGGACGCGATCCGGGTAGCTGCGCCCGTCGTTGAACTCGATCGGATCACCGGGGCTGATGTGCTCGTCCCAAGGCTCGAGCTTCGCGTCGTCGAGCAAGAGCGTCCGCCACTCGGCGGGAGACATCGGGTGGTGGTGTCCGCAATGGGGGCAGACGTGGAATAAGCGGCGTAGTTCGTCAGCAGCGAGCACCGTCTGGCAGCCGGCGCATTTCTGGAATACGCCCTTTCCGACGGACTTCTTCTCGCTTTCGTGGACGACGGCTGGTGTCTTTTGGGGGAACGCCAATCAGAAACCTTTCGGGCGACAGGGACTAGGGATCCCGGAGCATTCTCGAGTCGCCGCCAAAAGGCAAACAGCTCCCCGCGAGCCTGTCTAGGGGGCGGGTCAGCCCTTGTGCCGAGGGGCCGGGGAGGGAGAGACTCAGCCGACTGATGGCCTTGCCTGACCCTGCGGGTCCGCCCCTGCCCCCCCGTGCTCCGGACGAGCTCTCTCGCTTTATTGGCCGCGAAGAACAGCTGGGTGAACTCATGGCTGCGCTCGAGAAGGCCCTAGGGAGCGGCACAGCCCGCTCCGTGGCGGTGGTGGGACCGGCTGGCGTTGGCAAGACCCGGCTCATCAACGAATTTTTGGCGACTCGGGCCGCGAGCGCGCTCGCAATCTACCGCGCCCGGGCCCGCCCCAAAGACCCGAGCTACGGCGTCTTCGCTCGGCTCCTGTCCGGCTGGCTAGGTATCCCGGACGAGATGCCCCGGGAGGAGGCGCGGGAGCGGTTTGTCGCTGAGGTCGCGCGCATCTTGAACAACGAACGGGTCGAGGACGTGTGCTTCTTCCTGGGCCAGATGCTGGGCCTCTCGTTCCCCGAAAGTCCCCTCACTCGCGCTGCCATGGATGAACCGGGCCAGGCGGAGATCCTGCGCCGGGCTCTCGTGCGGCGCTTCATCGAAGCGGCTACCGGCCACAAGCCGACCATCGTTGTCCTCGAAGATCTCCATTTCGGCGATGAGGAGTCGCTTGGTTTACTCGAGGTCTTGGTCGATCGAACCTCGGGTCCGCTGCTCATGATCTGCGCGGGCGGCCGCGAGCTGCTCGGCCTCCGGGTGGCGTCGGGCTTGCAGGAGACTCATCAAGTCGTGGAGCTCGGCCCCCTGTCCCAAGCCTCTGCGACGGAGATGGCGCGGGAGCTCCTGCTGCGTTCTTTGGGACAAGGGGCGGAGACGCTCGTCGAGTCGACCATCAAGGCAGCCGGAGGCATTCCGGGGCAACTCGTGCAGATGGTGCGGAGCTACCAATCCGCTGGGGTCCTCGAAGTCGACGAACGAGGGAATCCGCGGGTGAACTTTGACCGCCTTGGGAACGTGCGCCTTCCGATGAGCGTCGATGACGCTGTCTCCCTGCGCATCGCTTCGCTCCGGCCCGAAGAGCGCAGGGTGCTCGAGCACGCAGCCGCGATGGGTAACGTGTTTTGGCTGGGCGGCTTGGTCGCGCTCGGGCGCATGGACCGGGAAGCGCCGGAGCTTTGGAACAAGCCTGATCCTGGCGACATCACGCGCATCGAAGAGATCGTCACTCGCCTCATCGAACGGGATCACATCCTGAACCTGGAGGACGCTGTGTTCGCGGACGAGCGGGAGTTCGTCTTTCGTCACAACTTTGAGCGCGAGAAGATTGTTGCCCTCACGGCAGCGGGCGCCACTCGCAGGTACCACCAGACGATCGCCGATTGGCTCGCCCAGAAGACGACAGCGCGCTCCCGGGAAGAGTATACGGCGATGCTCGCGACGCACCTCGAGAAGGCCGGCTCGCTGACGCGCGCTGCCTTTGCGCACCTTGACGCGGGTGACATCGCGCGTTCGAACTTCGCGCTACGCAAGGCTGTCCAGTATTACGAAAAGGGCCTCGAACTCCTCAAAGACGACGACGCGCGGCGCCGCATCGACGCGCTCCATAATAAGGGGGACGTCTTGATGCTGCTCGGCAACAACGACGACGCGATGGAGGCGTTCCGCCAGATGCGCGAGCTCGCCTACATGATGAACCTACCCGGAAAGGGCGGCGCGGCGCACAACAGGATCGGCCGACTCTATCGGGACACGGGCTTTCTGGCTGAAGGCTCGCGGCATCTCTCGGCGGCGCTCGGCCTGTTTACGGCGGTCGGGGACTTGCGTGGCGTCGCCGCCTGTCACGACGACATCGGCAAGCTGCTATGGGTGCGCGGTGACTACGAAGACGCTCTCAAAGAGCTCACCCAAGCCCTCGCTATGCGTCAGGAGCTCGGAGACCGCCGCTCGATCGCGCTCTCTTTGAACAATATTGGCATGGTCTGGATGGACCATGGCCAGCCAGACGCGGCACGCGAAGCTCTCGAGTCCGCTCTCAAGATTCGCCGCGAAATCAATGATCCGGTCGGCGTCGCGGAAAGCTTGAATACGCTAGGTGCGCTCAGCATCGACCAGAACCAGTTCGGCTCAGCTCTCGCCTATTTCCGCGAGGCACACCAGGTCTCTGAGCAGATCGGCGAGCGAACCCGCATCGCTATTTGTCTCACGAACATCGGCGAAACTCTGCAGCGGCTCGGGGAAGGCGAGGAGGCGATCCGGATCCTCGAGCAGGCAGTGAGGCTCTGCGAAGAGCTCGGCGACAAACTTCAGCTCGCCGAGGCCCGCCGCGGTCTCGCCAAGTCGTATCTCCTGAGCGGCGACCTCAGGAGCGCGCGCCGCAACATTCGCTCTGCGGTCGAGCTCTTCGGCGAAGTGCGCAGCAAACCCCACCTCGCGATCGCCCTCCGCACGCTCGGGGAAGTCACGGGCGCCGGAGCCTGGGGCGGACAACACGAAGGGAAGGCCGTCGAATACTTCATGCGCTCGATCAGCATCGCCAAAGAGATCGGCAATGAGATCGAGGTCGCGCGCAGTTATCTCGCTTTCTCGAACTACGTGCTCGGGTCGGGCGGCTACGCGCAAAGCGACGAGATCCGCCGCGAGGCTGCCAAGCTGCGCGAGATGGCGGGCGAAATCTTCGAGCGGCATCGGATCGCGCTGCTCGAGGGAGCGAAAGCGAAGAGTTGAAGAGAGACGAGGGCGGCGCGTGCCGCACGAGCGAGTGAGAGTGGAGGTGAGTGAGAGATGGATCGATTGCTGTCAGACTTGAGTCATGCCGATCATGCTTACGCCTTCGGTTGCATCGCCGCGGGAGGTCACCTCGACGGCGAGCATCTCGAAGTTCGCTTGCCAGGTAGAGGCGGCGCGTTTGTGCGGCTCCTGCGCGAATCGCGCCGGGCTGAGTCCGAGGCCCGAGTGAGCCGGGAGGGGCGCGCGACGCGGATCCGCCTGCCGCTGTCTCCGCTGCTCCGCGAGTCCTTCGTTAAAGGGCAGGGCGCGCGCGTCTCTGGTCCGCTTCCTGCCCTCGACCGAAAGCTGTCACTCGCGTTCTGCCGCGGCGTGTTTGACGTGGCCGGCACGATTCGCCACCCGGACGCGATCGAGCTCGCTGTGCGCCTCGAGCGCCAGCCGGAGGCGCTCGAAAGCTGGATTCTCGAGTGCCTTGGAACCCCGCCCTCTGAGGTCGACGCCGCTGCGCTCACGTGGTTCGGGGCGGCCGCTCTCGACGTGCTCGGCTTCCTCTACGACGGGCTCTCGTCCGAGGCGGCGAGCGGACAGAATCATCGAGACTTCACGCTCGCCCGAAAGAAAAACCTGAAGCGCTACGCGGCCTGGTGTCGCAAGGTGCAGTACTTCGCTCACACTCTCGAGCGGTCCCAGACAGTCTACGTCCAGAGGGTCCACCCGGAAGCCATCTTGCCGGGCAAGGGTCGCGTCTCCGACTCGGGCTACGATCTGACAGTCGTGCGCAAGGTAAAGAGCTTTGGTCCGACCATTCTCTACGGTACGGGCATCAGCCTCGAGCCTCCTCAGGGCTGGTACTTCGACGTCGTCGCGCGCAGCTCGATCATCAAGCTCGGCTACATGATCTCGAACAGCGTCGGTATCATCGATCGCGCCTACCGCGGCGAGATCATGGTGCCCCTCGTAAAGATCGATCCGGATGCGCCCGAGCTCACACTGCCCGCGCGCATCGCGCAGCTCATCCCCCGACCGATCGTGCATTTCCCCTTCGTCGAGACGGAGGAACTCGGCGCGACCCACCGGGGAGCCGGCGGGTTCGGCTCGACCGGTTAGTCTCTTTTTTGGAGTCGCCGGCCCGAGTCTCGCGGGAGTGCCCGGGCGGCGAGTGCGCGGGGGACTCCTTTCAGACGCCGGAGACCGTCGTCGGGTTCTCGAGCGGAGGGTGCTCCGGGCGGCGGACTACCGGCTTTCCGTTCCAGAAAGCGAGGAAGGACTCCTTCGTGAGCGGACGGCTGTAGCTGAAGAGCATCAATCCGCAGAATAAGAGGAAGATGTAGCTCTGGGCCGTGAAGTTGTCGTCGACGTAATAAAAGCCCGAGAGCCCCACGTCTGCGTAACCGATGTCCCTGCCGAGCAGGACCACGCTCGCCGTAGCCGTGGCGAGGAGCAAGATACCGATCGGCTTTCTGACTTTGGTGAGCACGCCTGCGATGATGAACATCGAGTAGTAGTAACAAGTCAGGTCGGTGAGGCAGAGCACGAGCGGCAAGCTGAGCGCGGGAGCCATCCAGAGCAGCTTCGAACGGTGCAGAGCCCAGCCAATCCAGAGCAGGAAGGTCAGGAAGATCCCGTACTGGATGAACTGACGCTCGTCTTTGCGCTGGTTGCGCCCATCTTTCCACTTCTGGAACGCATCGTCGAGGTTATTGTCCCGCGTGAAGCGCATGCGCCCTTCCCAGGTGTGGGAGAGGATGGTCGGGAGCCCCATGTGATTGGTCAGAGGGGTGCGCTTGTGGACGCCGATGTGATGGGAGAAATCCTTCCAGGCCTGCACGCCGCCGCCGCCCACGATGGAGAGCGGGACGAGCACTGAGAGGGCGATGAAGGCGCCCGCGATCAGGCGGCGGTGGTCTGGGTGGAGATAGGAGAGGAATCCCCTGTCCCCAGGCGCGGCAGGCCGACCGCGCAGCCGCTGGATCAGGAAGATGAGCACCATCATCGCCCAGCCGCCGAAGAGGGCCCCGGGGAAGACGCGCAGGAGCGCTGACCACATGAGCGCGGCTCCCGCCCAGAAGGGCTTCTTCTTTCGCGCCAAACAGACGGAGAGCACCAAGAGGAACACCCAGTCCTGGCGCAAGAACGCGCCCCCGGTCCAGTAGAAGTTCGCCGCTGCGTTGCAGCCCCAGAAGATGGCTGAGACGGCGCCGGCTCGATAGCCGAAGGCCCACCAAATGAGCACTGTCATGCCGATCTGGAGCGTGACGTCGATCGCCGCGAGGGCCTTGAAGAAGCCGTCGCTTGCTGGGGCGATACTGGCGATGACCTTTCCGGTCATCGTCCAAACAGGCGGCGGGTTATAGCCGTGGTCCTGTTGCATCCGGTCCCAGTAGGAGCCGCGGGCGGAGTTGTAGAACCAGTCGACGTCCTTCCGGAATGCGTCCCATCGCTCAGGCGTGAAGTGTTTCTTGCAGATCTCGGGTTCCGTGAGGATGTACGTATCTTCGACCTTTTTGATCAGGTTCACGCGCAGATCGCGGACCTCGCGCTTGGCCACCTGAGCTTTGCGGCCGTTGTCGACCTCGGCGATCAGCGTGCAATCGTAGAGGCGCTGGTAGCCGATCTCGTCGAAGTACTTCGAGCCGAGATAGTAGTGGTAGAGCTCATGCCGGTGGTAGTACTCGCTGTAGCGGGTGTTCGGATTCCCGAAGTCGAAGTAGGCACCGAACGCGAGCACCGTGAACAGGAGCGCGAGACGCTTCTTCGTTCTCTCGCGCACGGGCTCGCCCATGCGGCGGGCGCGCACCTCATAGATGAGGAAGAGAGCGCCGAGCACGCAGAGCGCGACGCGCAGGCCGAACATGATTCCAGTCCAAACTGGCTTCTGGAACGGCTTCGTATCCCAGATCCTCTTGCCCGCCGCTGCGAGCAGATCGGCCCCTTGGTAGACGGATTCGGCAGCTGAAGCGACCATCGCGGGGAAGTCGACGGCACTCGAGCCAACGCTCGCGAGGGACGAATGGATCACTGAGAGGAGAGACATAAGAGATCGACCCGAAATGGGGTGCCCGAGGCTAGGGAACAATGTCCAATCGGTCCAGGTACCGAAGGTGCGGAAGGGCGAAGGCTCGGCCGAGCTCAGGCGGAGGTGATGGGCCGGGGCCAAGACGCCCGAGGGGTGCAGGAGACAAAACAAAAAACGCCCCGAGCCCTATGGCTCGCGGCGTCTTTTGGTTCTCGAAGGGGAGTCGGGGACTCTGAGCTGAAGCTCTTCTCCCGGCCCCACACTTCGGCTCAGCCCTGCGCTTCGCCTTCAGCCGAGGAGCCCGACTTGCGGTCGAGGGCTTCCTGGAGGCCGATGCGCGCGCGCTTGCGGCGGCTCAGGTACTTTCCCTTGCGGTCCTTGGAGAGGGATTCGTGACGGAGGCGGACATTCCAGACTGCGTAGTTCGACATGCTGTTCTCTTTCGCGTGCGTTCTTCGAAGGCGCGGTGGACGCGGTGCTTCAAAGTCGTCCGCGAGCCGAAAATCGAGGCCGGTGCTTAGCGCTCCAGACAGCGCCCCGCAAGCGTTCCGCGCGGAAAGCTCGCCCCTTCGGCGTCAAAAACCGCGGAGTGGCTGGGCAAACGGGCCGGGAGAGCCGCGCGTCACCGCCCGTCGGCGTGCTGGATCCGGGAGAAACGGCAGCGAAGCGATTGCACGGCGTGCAAAGGGGCTTCCGGAGTGTGGGAAGGGCGATTGCACGGCGTGCAGAGGGGTTTCTGGGACCTCCGCCGGGAGAAAACCGGCCACGAACCGCGCCCCCCCGGCAGTTTGCCTCCGCATTACCCTTCAGGGACGACCATGGGCGCACTCTTCGACAGGTCCACGAACACAGAACCGTTCGCTTTCCACTCGGCGCAGTCGAGGAGCATTGTGGCGTCGACGGGCTCGCCGGGGGCCCGCTCGGGCACGATGATGCTGCGCTCAGCGATAGGGCAATAGGCCGTGGTCGAGAAGGAAGAGCTTAGAGTGCCTGTTTTTTTCGAAAAGCAGCCGGCCGAGTTTCGTGAGGCCGATCTGTGAGTGGATTGTGCTTGGGTGCGCGCGAGCGCGTCAAGTCACAAATGCTTAACACACAGAAACAGGATAGCGGTCCGAAGCTGTCTCTTAGAACTCTACTGCGCCTGGGTGGAGATCCGAGACGGGGCCAGGGTCGGCCTGTCAGGTTTCACGGAGTTCTGCCGCGCGCGCTCAGGGTCACGGGAGCACGCGAGCAGCAGCGCAGAACAAACTCATCGAGTGAGGCAGGCCGGTCGGCAGCATTGGCGTAGACCGACCTATCGGGTCACCTCATAGTTTCGGAGCGAATTCGATCTTTTCGACGGCGAAGCTCCCCTCAGGAACCTCGTCGCTCGCGCTGAGCTCAGAGGTGGTCACGCGAGCTGCTTCGAGCGCAGACGCCAAGACCGCTCGCGCTTGTTCCAATGTCTTTGAGGCGGCGCGGAGCGTCAGGCTCGAGACGACACGGCCGGCGGAGACTTGGTGATCTGCTTTGGCTTTGTTGATCGCCGAGAAGGCGGCCACACAAAGCGCAAACGCGTCCGGTTCGCTCGGGGACGGCGCCTCGATGTCCGCGACGGTCGGCCACGGCGCGCGGTGAATGGTTTTTTCGCCTGTCTCTTCCGCGAACACCCAGGACCAGATCTCTTCGGTGATGTAGGGGAGGGTCGGGGCGAGCAGGCGCAAGAGGACAGAGAGTCCGAGGCGGAGCGTCGTGACGGCGGAGTTCCGCTCTTCGGCCGGATACTGCACGCTGCCGGGAACGTCCGATTGCCAGGCGCGGGGCTTCGAGAGCTCGAGGTAGGTGTCGGTGAACTGCGTCCAGAAGAAAGTCTCGGTCTCTTGGAGCGCCTGGGCGTAGTGGAAGCTCGCCTGGAGTTCGGTGACGCGGTGGACGAGCGAGCGCAGCTCCGCCAAGAAGGCGCGATCGAGTTCGTTCGTGATCGGTCCTTTTTCGCCTGCGTGAGAGAGCACGAACTTCGCCGCGTTCCACAGTTTTGTCGTCAGGCGGCGTCCGATCTTGAACACCTGCGGATCGAAGGCTGTATCCGCACCGAGTCGCGCGCTCGCGGCCCAGTAGCGCACGGCGTCGACGCCGTGTTCGTCGAACAGGTGCATGGGGGTGACCACGTTGCCCTGACTCTTTGACATCTTCTTGCGGTCCGGATCGAGGATCCAGCCGCTGATCACGATGTTCTTCCAGGGCACCGTGCCCGAATGGAGCATGGCCTTGGCGATCGTATAAAAAGCCCAGGTTCGGATGATCTCGTGGCTCTGGGGCCGGATGTCGGCGGGGAAGAGCTTTTTGTGGCGATCCTCATCGAGTCCCCAGTGGGAGCCGATTTGAGGAGTGAGCGAGCTGGTGAACCAGGTGTCGAAGATGTCCGTTTCGCCGACGAATCCGCCGGGCTGACCGCGCTGCGATTCATCGAAGCCGGGCGGAGCGTCCGCCATCGGATCGACGGGGAGCGTCGCTTCGTCGGGAAGGATCGGGTGCCCCCAGTCGACGGCGCCCTCCTTGGAGAGCGGGAACCAGACGGGGATCGGCACGCCGAAGTAGCGCTGCCTAGAGACACACCAATCGATGCTCAGGTTCTGGGTCCAGTCGCGGTAGCGCGCATGCATGAACTCGGGGTGCCAGGCGATCTCCTCGCCTTTCTTGAGAAGGTTCTCCTTCTCTTGCACCAATTTCACGAACCACTGCCGGGTCGAGAGGAACTCGAGCGGGCGCTCACCTTTCTCGAAGAACTTGACGGCTTGTTCGACGGGGATCGGATCGCGTACGAGCGGCGCTCTCTGGTGTGTGGCGCCGCCCGTCGGATCGCGGAGCAGATTCACGATGGCGTCGCGCGCCTGAGTGACACTCTTGCCGACAAGAGCGCTATAGAACTCCTGAGCTGCTTGCGGGTTTTCGCTCGGGAAGCCCGCGCTGCCGAATTCGATCGGCTCGAGGCGGCCGCTCTTTCCGATGATCTGGCGCGAGGGGAGCTTCTCCTGACGCCACCAATGAACGTCGGTCTGATCTCCGAAGGTGCAGACCATGAGAATCCCGCTGCCTTTTTCGGGATCCGCGAGCTCGCTCGGGAAGATCGGGACCGGAGTGCGGAAGAGCGGCGTGATGGCGAGTTTGCCGAACAGGTGCTGGTAACGAGCGTCACTCGGATGAGCCGTGACGCCCACACAGGCGGGCAAGAGCTCGGGACGCGTGGTCGCGATCGTGAAGGTCTCGTCGGAGCCTTGGACGCCGAACTCGATGTGATGGAAATGGCCCTGTTTGGGGCGATCGTGGACCTCTGCCTGGGCGACGGCGGTCTGGAAATCAACGTCCCACATGGTCGGGGCGACCGACTGGTAAGCGTAGCCCTTCTTATAAAGATCGAGGAACGAGAGCTGCGCCTGTTTACGGGAGCGCGCGTTGATCGTCTCGTAGGTTTGGCGCCAATCGACAGAGAGGCCGAGGCGCTGAAACAGTCCTTCGAATGCTTTCTCGTCGACGCGGGTGAGCTGCTCACAAAGTTCGATGAAGTTTTGGCGACCGACCAGGCGCGGGCGTTCCTTCTTCTTGTCGCCGGTGGCTTCCGTGAGTTTCAGGTCCGGAACGTACTTTTCGGTCGGCTCGCAGCGGACGTTGAAGTAATTTTGGACGCGGCGCTCCGTGGGGAGACCGTTGTCGTCCCAGCCCATCGGGTAAAAGACGTTTTTTCCCGTCATCCGCTGGAAGCGGGCGATCACGTCGGCGTGCGTATAAGAAAAGACGTGCCCGACATGGAGTGAGCCGCTCACGGTCGGCGGAGGCGTGTCGACCACGAAGTTATCCTCGCGGGGGCGCGAAGGATCGTAGTGATAGGTGCCCGTGGTTTGCCACACTTCGTTCCAGCGCTTCTCGGCCTCTTGGGATTCGAAATGCTTCGGGAGGGCGCTCGGGTCGACGGTCTTGAAGGGGGTCTGAGTCATTTTCTTTTCGAGCCGATCTCTTTTGATCTGTTCGGATGCGGAGTCCTCCCCAAATTTGGACCGACTTTCAACCGCTCTTGGCGCAGAACTCGCCTCGACCGACGGCAAAGAGAAGGTCTGCCTCCCACGCGTCTTGCGCTGGGGAAGCGCTCAGGGCTCGCCCGCATGCAGAAGAGTGCTTTCTCGGCGCCCCGCCCGAAGAAAAACGACTTCGTGTGCGGAACCGTGAAATCACTCTTGATTAGGGAATCCCGCATGCTAAACACGCGCTCCCTGAACGAGACAGGGCTTCGGCCCCGCCCCGCCAGGGAGCGTCGAAAGAGCTCCCTCAGAGTGCTTTCGACGAAAAATAGTCTCGGCCGAGCTGAGACACGGAGCGGTAGTTAAGTCGGTTATAACGCCGGCCTGTCACGCCGGAGGCCGCGGGTTCGAGTCCCGTCCGCTCCGCCATTTTGTACAGGCCATTTGCGCGGGCCATTTGCGCGGGCCGTTTTGTATGGGCGACCTTGTATGGGCGACCTTGTACGGGCCAGTTTTTGGGCCTGAACATTGGTCGGAAGCAGCAGCGGGGAGGGGCGCTCTTCTCGCGATTGGCTCTGTTGCCCGAGAAGGTACGAAGCGCGGGCTCGCTTGCACGAGCCCGCCGTGTGTTCTCCGGATTACTCGAGACGGAGCGGCCCGTTAATGAACGGGGGGAGACCGAGGTCCGGACCGTCGAGCTGGTTCGTGGACCACTCCTGGGCACCCGCCGCATTGTAGTTTGTGCATCCCACACCCGTCTCGTAGTAGCTGAGAGAGTCCTGCGGGGACGAGGCGATCACTCCGTTCGTCACCGTGCCAGTGGGGACCAGATACTTGCCGTTGTAGGGGGACCAGAACGCTGACATTTCGTGGAGCTTGCCTCCGGACTGTTCGAAGAAGAGCTTAGGGTCTCCGCTGCAGTTTGAACCACTGAAATCCACATATCTGACCGGGACGGGCTCGCCGTCCCAGCCGAGCGTAACGATGTAACCCGTGATCGTTCGGAACGTGATCCCGGTCGGGCCTGTGGCGAGCTCGTCGCCGAGAGGGACGCCGGACGCATCCACGACTGTTTGGCTCGACGCATCGCCGCCCGCCGCCGAGCAAACGTAGCTTGTGGCTTGGATCTCAGAAACATCGAGCGTCCCATTTCGGTTCGTGTCCAGACCGCTGTCGATGCGAACTCCGGCGCCTGCGCAGCCGCCTTGAGTATTGATCGATGTCTGTGTGAAGAGTGCGCTGTAGCCGCTGGGGCCGGTCGCGCCAGCGGGGCCTTGGGGACCCGCATCGCCAGTGGGGCCAGTCGGGCCTTGGGGACCTGCGTCGCCCGTGGGACCAGTGGGGCCTGCGTCGCCGATGGGGCCTAGCGGTCCGGGGGGACCCTCGGGACCCGTGGGTCCCGTTGCACCCACGGGACCTGTGGGGCCTTCTGGGCCTTCGGGGCCTGTTGCGCCCGTGGGACCAGTGGGGCCCGTGGGACCCGTCGCTCCGTCGACTCCATCGTCGCCATTGCAGAGGTAGGCGCTCTGGTCGATTTCTCCGACGCCGAGGATCCCGTCGCGGCCCGTCTCCTCTCCGTCTCCGTCGCCGTTGTCGAGGCCGATATCGAGGCGATAGCCGCCGTGGACGCACGTCCCTGAAAGGTCTGCGGTCAGAAGCGTGAGGACTGGGAAGCCGTCGACGCCATGACAGACGTAGGAGACCTCGTCGACTTCACCGTCTCCGAGCACACCGTCGAACGCGGTTTCGTCGCCGTCGCCGTCGCCGTCATCGATTCCCGTCTCGACGAGATAGCCACCGGAAGGACATTCCTCTCCCGGATCGAGATCCGTGACGCGAATCAGCGAGCCGCTTCGGCCGTCTGCTCCGTCCGTCCCATCAGTTCCGTTCTTTCCATCGGCGCCGTCCTCACCGTTTTTGCCGCTGTCACCGCTGTCGCCGTTCGCCCCGTTGCATAGATTGAGGATGTCCGCGACCTCGCCGTTATCGAGCGTTCCGTTGCCATTTCGATCGGATCCGACCTCGAGTCGGGTGCCGCCGGAAGGACAGTCTTCCGATGCCTCCGTCTCGGATGAGCGTGTCAAAAGGGGCGGCGCGTCCTGACCGTCTTTTCCTTGGACAATGGGGTCACCGGTGCACGAGATGACGAGCGTGGACAGCGATGTGGCGAGTACGGTGAGTGGACGAGTGTAGTTCTTTTGCATGGGTTCCCTTCCTGAGACGGTGAGAAGTCTCCCGACGTCAGCTCAATAGTCCTCGTTGAGAAGTGACGATGGGCGTGGATGACTACGGCGTGCCATGTGACCTGTTAATGAGCTGCGCGGTGGATTTCTAAGTTTGAACAACGGGCCAGTGGGTCGCCGCTGAGCGCGGGGGCGGTTCGCTGAGTCGCCGCGCGCAGGTTGAATGGTTAGCGGAAGGAGCGCGTGGTTTTCGACAAGCGCTGTGTGGCTCGCATGCCAGGGCTCCCAGGTGCGCGGATGCGTAGGGAAGACTTGTTGTGTCTCGCGGACGCAGCGAACGCATCTGTGTGTTGAATGCGTTAGGTGCCGACGAGTGAGGAGAAAGTGAGCGCTCGCACCTCGCTCACCTGGGCCAGGCGTTCATCCCCCGAGTGTTGTCGTGGATGTCATCTCGAAAATGTCTCGAATAGGGCGGAGCTCGCCCGGGTAGGCTTGGTGATATTTTGTAGTGTGACGCGAGGCGTTCGCGCCGCAAATTTGGGTGGTGATTGGAAGTGAACGGTCACAACGCGAATTTCAACAAACTTGGGGGCTTAAGATCGCGGAAACAGGCGAAAGAAACTGTGAGCGATGCCTGATAAGAGATGTTCAGCGATTCCGCGCGCAAAAATGAGCCTTGGCGGACGCGCACCTTCCCGGAGGCATCGAAATCCCTATGTCCAGAACTTCACGCCCTTCCCTCGCCCTAGCGATCCCGCTTTTCGCAATCCTTCATTTCACTGGCTGTTCCGGAGGTACGGCGGATCTCGCCGGGAGCGGAGGAGACACCCCGAGCGTGGGGGGCTCAGGACCCGGCGTTGGAGGCCAGGCTGGCGTCGGGGGGGCGCCCACGACCACGACTGGGGGGGCGGCTTCCGGCGGGGTAAGCGCCGCTGGAGGCGGCCCTGGGACGAGCGGAGGCTCCGACCCAGGTGGTGGCCTGGGCGCGGCGCCAGGCAGTGGGGGAGCCAGCCCCAGTGGCGGCGCTTCGGGTACCGGCGGAGAGCCGATGGGCTCCGGCGGCGGCGGCGGAGAAGTCTTCGACTGTGTTCTGCCCGATCTGCCCGAGGCTTCGGCGCTGCCGGATCTCGGGATGAAACTCCCCGATCCCTTCACCTTCTACGACGGAACGAAGGTGACCACGAAGGCTCAGTGGGAGTGTCGACGCAAGGAGATCTTGGCGATGGCGGCGAAGTACCTCTACGGGCCGATCCCCGGTGACTGTGATGAAGTCAGCGGTACCGTGAACGGCGGCAACGTGTCCATCACCTGCAAGGTCGGAGACAAGTCAGAGAACTTCTCAGCGACGATCACTGGCACCGGGAAGGCGATCGGCCTGAACCTCTCGATCGGCATCCTACCGCAAGGTGGCAAGACGCTCTCCCTCGGGAGCGGCAACGACGCCAAGATCCGCAATCTCTACGGTCTCTCCGAGATCAACCCGAACATCGCGATCGGGTGGATGATCAACCGGGTGATGGACGTGCTCGAGAAGAACCCGGACAGCGGTCACGATCCGAAGGCGATCGCCGTCTCAGGCTGCTCCGGGTGCGGTAAGGGTGCGTTCCTCGCGGGCGTCTTCAGTCGAGTGCCGATTGTCGTGATCGTCGAGTCGGGCGGCGGCGGCGGCACCAGCTGGCGCATGACGGAGTGGCTCCGCAACGGCGCCGGAAAGTCGCGGTTGAGCTGCACCGCCCCTCAAGGCATCGACAACCTCGAGAACAATGGAGCTTGCGGTCCTTGGGTCACCGGCGCCGCCCAATACTTCAGAAGCAATCCCGCGAAGGTCAACAACCTACCGTTCGATCAGCACATGTTGCTTGCGACGATTGCTCCTCGCCACCTGGTCCATTTCACCAACGACAACGGTCGGGATTCCTGGTGCCATTTGGCGGGAACGAGCGAAGCGCTTGCGTCTTGGGCTGCGCACTCGGTGTACAAAGCCCTTGGTGTCGAGAAGAACCATTCCTTTGAAATCTACACAGGTAACCACTGCAGCGTGGGCGACACCGGCATTGCGGCGACGATGTTCAAACGCGCCATCGACGGTGACATGAGCGCGGACACGGGCAAGATCAACATCCAGGATTCTCGCCTTCAGGTTCCGGTCAGTGAATGGGAAGGGCTCTTCATCGACTGGGATATGGACGCGGTTCTGCAGTGAGCGAGGGGCCTCGATAGCTATTCGCAGTCACTTCGAAACGGCGGGGTCGGCGAGAGTCGGCCTCGCTTCTTTTTGTCGAGCTGAATGGAGCGCATTGGGGCGGTGATCCGCAAGGAAACACTCCTTGTTGTCTTGTTATAAACTTATGACAACAGAAGAACGGCTAAAGAGACGCAGCGACTCGTGTCGATCGAGTCTCCAGGTCTGGATCCCCGAGGGGGCAAAATTGTCCCCAGGTTTGTGGCTGGATTCCAGTTACTAAAGACGTCGTAGCGAGCACGTAACTGTTTGTTGCCCGCGCACAGAGGATAGCCATGACCGTGATGCATATGAGAGCCAAGAAACTTCTCCCCTCCGCGTCCCTCTTGATGTTCTCGCTGGCGATGGCGCCCGGCTGTGGCGAGGTGGGTGACGATACGAGCGCTCCGGCTGGAGGCGCTGTGAACGGACCTTCGGGCGGCGCTGAGGGAACGGGGGCCGCGCCCGGAAGTGGCGGAGCCGGAGGACCCGGGAGCGGTGGCGTGAGTAGTGGAGGCTCGAACGGGCCAGGTGCTGGAGGTAGTCCTGGCGTGGGCGGCGCGGGTGCGGGAGCCGCGGTCGGCACGGGGGGTGCTGGAAACCCAACGACAGGCGGTGCCCCGAGCATTGGAGGTGGCGATCCGGGTGTGGGCGGAGGTTCGAGCGGCGGTTCGGGGAACGACGGTGACGTTCAGGCGAGCCAGGGGTGCGGAAAGGCGCCGCCCACGGCCGGTCAAGCCTCGATTTCGGTCGGTGGGCAGATGCGCGACTACATTCTCGCGCTCCCCGACAACTACGACAACAATAAGAAGTACAGACTGGTCTTCACCTGGCACCCCTGGGGAGGATCTGCGCAACAGGTCGCCCAGCAGATGAGCTACTACGGGCTCCGCACCGCTTCGGCGGGAGAAGCAATCCTGGTCTCTCCCGACGGGACCGACTTTGGTGGGAGGGGTAAGGGCTGGGGCAACGAAAACGGGAAAGATATCCAGTTCTTGGAGGCGATGCTCGAGCGGTTTGATAGCGAATTGTGCTTCGATCACAATCGCATCTTCTCGACCGGCTTTAGCTTTGGCGGGATGATGTCGAACGCTGTCGCTTGTTCGGGACTGGCCCGCGCTGTCGCTCCCATGGCGGGCAATTCCTCGGTGGCGGGCTGCGCGAATGGAACGAAACCTGTGGCTTACATGGGCTTCCACGGTGTCGACGACGACATTGTGGCCCTCGATGGCGGCCAAGAAGCCCGGGACGTGTTCGTGTCTCGCAACGGGTGCGGCATGGCGAAGGCGTCCGACTCGAACTGGTGCCAGCTTGCAGGGAACCAGTACCAACCCTGCGAATGCAAGACCTACGACGGATGTGACGAGGGGTATCCGGTGACTTGGTGTGAGTACAAAGGGGGCCACATGGTCGCACCGAACTCCGGCGAGACGATCTGGGATTTCTTCAAGCAGTTCTGAGCCGCTCGAGAGTGACCGGCCCCTCGTCCGAGGCGCCGGTCACCTCTTACGTTTTGCGTATCTCCTTTTTCCTGGAGACGGAGTACAGTCTGGGGGACCATGGAAAAGAAGCCGAGCTCGCGTCCCGCTCTTCAGGTCCCCTCAGCGGCCGAGCGCGCCCGGTACGATCGTCCAGGGCACCTCGATCCAGCGCATGCCGAGCGTCTCTTGGCGCTCTCGGGCTCCTCTCGGGAAGGTCAAGGGCACGCCTTTGTTGAACCTGACAATGTGGACGACGACTTCGCCGAAGAGCTGGCGGAGACAGCTGTCGCTTCGATGACGAGCGGCGAGGACGCGCTGACAGAAGAGCTCGACGCGCTGGTCGATGAGGAGCAAGGCGGACCATTCATTGAAACATCAGGGAACGTGGAGTACGCCGGTGGAACCGACGAGTCGAACACCGAGGATGCCATGCGCGAGCCCTTACCTCTCACGCATGGCGAGGAAGACGACGGGTCGGACGAGAGCGACGACTGAGAGTCTCGAGCCCTCGGCTGCTGACTTAGGCTGTTCAGCGCTCTTCCTGCGTCTCAATGTCCATCTTCGGAGCGGATTGCCCCGGGACGTTCGACATGCTCGGCAATTGTACGTCGGGTCCGCCGCTTCCAGGGAGCTCACTTGTTCCGGGAGCGAAGATGCCCCAGGCGAGGATGCCTCCGAGGAGGATTACACCTCCGATGAGCCAAAGAACACGACGCTGATCTCTGAAAGACTTCTTCTCCATTGTTCCTCCTTGTGAGCGGTTTCATTCGGAGTGATGCAGGGACCGGGCCAGGCTGAACTCTGAATGTGGGAGAGAAGCGCTGGCCGCGCGCTCTTGTCGGAATGAGCCGCTCGGGCCCGTCCGAGGCACCCCCGAGTTGGCCTCAAAAGGGACGGTTGCCCCAGTGAACGCGCAGGATGTGCACCCTCATTCTGGTCGAGCGCAGGAATTGCGCTTAGGCGGGTCCCCCTCCGTCCGAGTCATTGTCCTCTGGAGGAGCTTCCGAGAGGAAATCGGTCATGAGGCGATTTTCCTCTCGCTCGTGACGTTCAAGCCACTCGAGGAGGCCCAGGGTTGCCGCCGAGAGGCCGTAGAGGCGCGCTTCGTCTCGGCTCAGGGCGATGAGACGACTGGTAGCGTGGAGAAGCGCCTCATGCTCCGTTCGGAGCTTGGCAATGGTCTGGGCAAGAGCAGGGGACGCTGCCTCAAGGGTTCCGAAGTATTGGATCGACTCCTCCCGAGCGAAGTGTTCTGTGAGGACATTTTCCAAGCAGAACAAGAGGACATCGGGCCGGAGCTCAGGAGGAAATTCTTGTCCGCTCGCGCCGATGCGACTCATCTCCCGGAGCTGCGCGAGAACTTGATGCAGTGCGTCGTGGTCGGCGAGGACTGCGGTATAGCGGCCGAAAAGTGAGGGAAGCGAGGGCGCATCGGCACGGAGGAGCGGGGGCTTCATGGGCTCCGACTCTGCAGAGATCGCGCCAAGGCGCCTCCGCTTGGCGGCGTTTTTTCGCGAGCTATGCGCCCGCTACTCTCCTTCCCGCGGCCGTGTTAGGAAAATCACATGATTCTCTGCCACCCCGCGCTCCTGCTCGGTTGTGTCGCTCTCGCGTTCGCCTCCTCCTGTGCGGAATCTTCCGATTCGGGAAGAATCGATGACGGCACACAGAGTGGAGGGAGCCTCAGCGCGGGCGGCAGCGCAGCGGAGAGCGGAGGCGCAGGAAACCCAGCTGGAGGTGCACCGGGCAACGCCGCGAGCGGCGGCTCGGAAAGTGGCGGCGGACCGACGCTCGGGACGGGAGGCGCGGCCACGGGAGGAACGGGCGGTTCCTTGCCAGGGAGCGGTGGCGCGCAGGGAAGCGGCGGAGCCGAGGGCGAGGACAAGGAACCGGGCCCCGTGTACTTGGGAGTTCGGTTCGTGGGGCGCGTCGACGGGCGTGAGCCGGCCCGGCCACGGTTCACTTGGTCGGGGACGGGCTTCCTCGCGCGCTTCTCGGGGACGGGCCTCCGGGTGAAGTGGTCGAACGATGAGCCTGTCGTGTTTCAGGTGGTCGTGGATGACGAGGAGCCTCGCTCCATCACTGCCCAGCAAGGGGAGGCGACGATTGCGCTCGCGGAAGGTCTCGGGGCGGGAGAGCACACGCTCGTTCTGCACCGGGAAACCGAAGGCCAATATGGAACGACTGCGGTCTCCGAGATCCAAGTGGTCGAAGGCGAGCTCCTCGAGCCACCGGAGCTCCCGAATCGGGTCATCGAGATCGTCGGAGACTCGATCACCTGCGGTTACGGGAACCTCGGCGCCGACCAGTATTGTCCCTTCTCTTTTGACACCGAGAGCCATTTCGTGAGTTACGGCGCTATCGCGGCGCGAGAGCTGGGAGCCGAGCTCAGTACGATCGCGATCTCGGGTCACGGGATCATTCGAAACTACGACGGAGGAACCTCGGATCTTCTGCCGATCTCTTATGAGCGGACGCTGACTATGGATGCGTCCACGAGCTGGGACTTTGTGCGGGAGCCGGATGTGGTGGTGGTGAACCTCGGCACGAATGACTTTGCCACGGGAGATCCGGGGGTCGCTTTCGAGGACGAGTACTTTCGCTTCCTCGCCGATCTGCGCGACCGCCATCCAGAGGCCTATTTGCTTGTCACGCTGGGCCCGATGCTGAATGGAGAAGACCTGAACAAGGCCCGCGCCTATCTGCAGAATGCTCTAGAGTCGATGACGAGCATGGGCGACGAGAACGTAGGCTTCCTCGAGTACGCAGCCCAGGGTACGGGTGAGCTCGGTTGCGACTGGCATCCGAATACGAAGAAGCACGCCTCGATGGCCACGGTGCTGACCGAGGAGCTTCGCACGAAGCTCCATTGGTGAGGCTCCTCTCACTGACAGCGACGCTGCGTGAGAGGCGAGGGCGGCTCCGAACCTATACTCGCGTCCGCTTCTTCAGAAGGGGAAGAACAGCGGCACGATCAGGAGCGTGATCGCGAAAACCACCAACAATAGGGGCGCCCCGATGCGTCCGAAGTCCCCGAAGCGGTAGGAGCCGGGGTTGGCGACCAAGAGATTGACCGGCGAGCTCACCGGGGTCAAAAAGGCGGAAGAGCAGGCGATGGCCACCGCCATGAGCAGGGGATGGGGCTCGATGTGAAGGTTCCCTGCGACTTGAATCGCGATCGGGGCCACGAGCACCGCTGTTGCGGTGTTTGAGATGAAGACTCCGCAAAGGACGGTGAGCCAGAAGAGCGCAGCCATGACCACGTAGGGCCCGGCGCCTCCGGTCACCGTTGCGATGCCGCTTACGACGAGGTCGATGACCCCAACCTTCGTCAGAGCTGTCGTCATCGGGAGAAATGTCGCAATCAGGAGCAGACTCTCCCAGTTCACTGAGCGTTCGGCGGATTTGGCGTCGAGGCATCCGAAAACGAGCATGCCGAGCGCAGCGGCGAGGACGACGGTGACGGGGGCCGTCCACTCGAAGGCGAATCCGAGCAGCATGGCCAAGACCACGACAAGGGCGTGAGGAGCGCGGTGGCGACGGAAACGGCCCTTGTTGAGGGCCTCGCTCTCGGTGACGACGAGAACGTCCGAGAGCTCATCGCGCAGTTTGGCGAGGGAGGTGGCGCTGCCGAGGGCGAGCAAGAGGTCGCCTACCTGGGTCGTCGTGAGTGCCACCGAATCACGCAGCACTTCTCGCGTGCGGAACACTGCCACGATCGTCACACCGAATCGGCTGCGAAGGCGGCTGTCCCGAATGGTCTTGCCGACGAGGTGAGAGCCGGGCGGGATCAACAGCTCTGCCACCACGGTTCCCTTGGGCAGGCTCTCGGGCTCTGCGATCTCGGTGAGATGGGTCTCGCCACAGAAGGCGGCCATCGACGACGGCGCGCCTTTGATCGTGAGGATATCTCCCGGGCCGAGGATCCGCTCCGGGAGCGGGCGCTCGAGGTTCACCTCCTCTTCGTCCGGGCTCCGGACGGCCATGATCACGACCCCAAATCGAGATCGTACGGCGCTGTCCCTGATACTCTTCCCGATGAGCGGCGAATCGGGTTCGACGCGCACCTCGAGGATCCAGCCAGCCAGTCCGTAGCGTTGCCACAGCTCCCGAGCGCTCGGCATTCTGTCGACATTTTCTCCGAGCGGCGCCCGATCGGGCAGGAGCTTGGGCCCGAGAGTGACCAAGAAGGCGATGCCCGCGGCGACGAGGATCAGACCCGGACCTGTGAAGTCGAAGAAGGAGAAGGGACGATAGCCTGCGCTCTGCAGGGCGGCCGAGACGACCAGGTTCGGCGCTGTTGCGATGAGCGTGAGCAAGCCTCCGAGCAGGGTGGCGTAGGCAAGAGGGATCAGGAGCTTCGAAGGACTGACCTGAGCTCGCCGCGCGAGGGTCAGGACCACAGGCACCATCAGGGCGACGGTGCCCGTTGAGCTCAAGAACGCCGAGAGGCACGACGTCGCGACGAGAATCGAGAGGAGTAGCCGCGTCTGGCTCTCGCCCCCGAAACGCTCGATGAGATTGCCGAAGCGCTCGGCGAGGCCTGTCTCGAACACGGCTGCACCGACGATGAAGAGGCCACCGATCATGTGCACGCTTGGATCCGAAAAGCCCGCGAGCGCTTCCGGAACGGTCAAGACTCCTCCCAAGAGAAGGAGCGTGAGCGCCGAGAAGCCGACGAGGTCCATGCGGTAGCGGTCGCTCACGAACAGAGCGACCGAGCCAAACAGAACGAAGAGGACGAAGGCGATCTGCACGGGGACCTCGCAGCGCTCGCTCCTTGATGGAGGTTCGAGGGGGCGTCAAGCGCGCGGCCGGCGGGGCCCAGGGTGCGCCGTGCGCTCGGATTTGGAGAGGTCTGCCCCCCGAATTCGTGAGCGGACTTCGTCCGTTACCAAGAGAAGATATGGACGGCTCCGAGGCCCGAGTTCGGGCTGCGGGGGGAGCTCCCTGCGCCGTAGGCGCCTACGACAAGGGTCGTCGGGGTGGAGGTGATGGCCCAACCGAAGCGGTCTCCCGCGTTGACCTCGGGGGCCTTGAGACGCTTCACTTCGACAAACCCGCCGCTCTGCGCTTGTTCGAAGAGGTAGGTCGTACCGGAGTTCGAGGCGGAGTTGTCGCCCGGGCGATCGGGGTGTCCGCTGTCATCACCAAATGCCCCGATGGCTATGCGACCTTCGGCGAGCGTGACGCTGCTGCCGAAGTTATCGCCGGGATCCGCATCGCCCGCCTTCAGCTTCTGAACCTGGACGAAGGTGTCTGCTTGGCGTTCGAAGATGTAAGTGGCCCCCGAGCCTCGCGCGAAAGCTCCCGGGCCCGGCCCTGGACCTCGGGCGGGCGAGTCTTCACCGTAGGCCCCGACCACGAGGAAATGTTCGTCCGCCGCGAGGCTGACCCCGAACGAATCCCTCGCGTCTGGATCGCTGGCTTTGATGTAAGCAGTTTGTAGGTAGCCCATTTCTGTGCGCCGGAACTCATAGACGGCGCCTGCGGCCGGCGCGGAGGTGTCGAAGGGATCACCGGTTCCGCTGGACTCTCCGATGGCCGCGATGAAAAGAGAGTCGTCGACGAACGCGACGCTCGAGCCAAACTGGGCACCGCTGCCGACGGGAGAGGCGAAGAGCTCGGCCGCCTCCTTCCATTCTCGATCGGCGCGCTCGAAAACGGCCACAGAGCCCGTGTTCTGTCCCGCCCGATCATCGCCATAGGCGCCGATGGCGATGCGATCCCCTGCTACGGCGACGCGCCGTCCGAACCAAGCTGTCGGCGAGGGGTCTCGGCTCTTGAGATAGGCCTCTTGGAGCCACTGTCCGTCGCGACGCTCGAAGACATAGGCTGCGCCGGCATCGGTCACCGAGTTGGCCGAAGGGTCACTGCCGCCGGAGTCCTCTCCGTAAGCCCCGACCACCAGCGTATCCCCATCAAGCGCAATCCTGCGCCCGAACCAGTCTCCGGGGTCTGGGTTCGATGCCTTCAGGTACGCCTCTTGAACCCACTCATCGCCCCGGCGCACGAAGACATAAACCGCTCCGCTCTCGCTCACGCTGTTATCGTCGGGATCGAGGCCTCCTCTTCCAGCCTCCCAAGAGGCCCCGACCGCGAGGGTGTCGCCGGAGATCGCCACGCTGAACCCGAACTGGTCCCCCGCATCTGCATTCGGCGCGCGGACTTCGACAGGACAGTTTCCTTCGTGGGCGCAGGTCGGAGCGCCCCCGCTCGCGGGCTCGCCTCCGGCTCCGCTCGAACCTCCAGCGCTTGCCCCGCCTGCGCCTCCTGAGCGGCCCCCTGACGCCGCGCCTCCCTGAGCGGAGCCCCCGAGTCCTCGGCCTCCAGCGCCCCGCTCAGAGGGCGCGCCACCGCTCTCTTCGAAGGCGGGCTCTCCCGCCGTATCCCAGAGCAAAGCTGAGCGTGTGCCGCAGCCAACAGGAGCGGTGAGGAGCCAAAGCAAAGCCCAACGAAAGCGCACCGGAAACCCTCGACCACAGTATCCCGCGGGATCTGTGAGGCAACAGGGGACTTGTGAGGGCCGTGAAAAACGGTCCCTGCCTCCTAGGCCAATCGGATCTTTATTGTGGGGCTGGGTCCAGGCCGCGGGTCGGCGCGGTCGGGACGAGCCAATCCGCCAGCCACGGGAGGTCCACGAACAAAAAGATGATCCCGACGATACTGCAAGTGACGACCGCGACCATGAGCACGGGCTCCTTGTAGAGGCCCTCGGGTCGCTGCACCGCGGAGTCGGGCTTGAACGCGAGCCAGAGGTAGATCGCCATCACCAGCGCAACCAGCGGGAAGGCCAAGATCTCTTCGAGTCGGTAACGCATCACGAACGTCCCGAGAAAGAGCATCGCCGACGATCCGTAGAACATGATCGACACGAGGAGTCGCTCCTCCGTGTAGTGTTGGAAAGATTTCCGGTAGGCGCCTGCCCGCGCGGGATCTGCGATCTGGCGGTATTCGGCGAACCGCTTCATGGCCATGAAGTAGCAGCCGACCATCCAGTAGCTGAGGAGCAAGGAGCCCGGAGCGACGGAAGCCGTGCCGACGATGAACCAGCCGGCGAGCATGCGGAGCGGGTTATTCACCGCTTCGGAGAGGACATCGAGGTAAGGGACGTCTTTGCTCCGGATCGGGCGGATATTGTACACGCAGCCCATCACCCAAAGCACGAAGGCCGTGATGGCGAAGGGGAGCGAGATCATCCAGCCGAGCGCGATGCCCACCACCATCAAGAGCAACCACTGCACGTAGGCGAGCGGAACGTGGACGCGTCCGGCGGGCACCGGTCGCAATCTCTTCGTCGGATGAGACAGATCGTGCGGGGCATCGAGCACCTCATTGATCGTGTAGTTGCTCGAGGCGACAAGACAGATCGACAGGAGTCCCACGGCGATCCGGAAGCCGAGGTTGTCCGCGACGTGGTCCGGATCGAGCGCGTAGGCCGCGATTCCACCCGGAATCATGAACACGTTCTTGAACCAATGGTCGATGCGAGCGATCGACAGGTGGCCAAGGAGAGTCGGGCGGCCGCGGATCGGCAGTGCGGGAGAGGTTTCGGTCATGGGACTGCTGAAGGTCTAATCGGACTCAGGGGAGGGATCGAAGGGTCCCATGGGAGAACCGCGTAGGAACGTGATCGGTTTGACCCCGGACGCACTCGCCCAAAACGGGCACAATGAGCCCAGCCTTTCAATCATAAGCAGGGTCTGGCGTCTAGGGCTTTTGGCGCGTATCCATGGGACGGCGTGCGCCTCTTTTCGAAGAGGCGTGCCGCGCGTCTCGGGCTCCCCGCGCGATTGGGGGCGGCGCCCGCTGATAGGAAACGAACGCTGCTCATGGAACCGGACCCTCCGAAAAAATCCTGGTCACCTGCCCGTATCGCCCGGATTTTTGGGCTTTCATTGGTCCTTCTGGCCGGGTTCGTGGCCGTTTTTCGAGCCGGCTCGCTTCCATTGCTCCCGCCCGAAGGCGCTCTCGATCGTTTGAATGTCTCGTGGCTTCTGCTCGCCGCGCTCAGCCTCGAGGCCAGCATTCTCCTCAAGTACGCCCGCTACCATTTCCTGGTCGCGCCTCTTGCCCAAATCTCCTTCGGAAAGATCCTCAACATCGGCTCGATCGCTGGCGCCCTGATTCTCATCCTGCCGCTTCGTCTGGGTGAGTTCTCACGCCCCGCACTGCTGCGCGAGAAAGGAAAGGTTTCGGGTTGGAACATCACCGGAACCGTCGCAGCGGAACGCCTCGTGGACGGCGTGCTGTTTGGCTTCACGCTCCTCGCGGGCCTGGCGATTGCTCGGCCTCAGGATCCGCTCCCTGAGCGCATCGGGACCCTGGCGGTGCCGGTCGCGCTTGTGCCAAGGGCGGCGCAGGCCGCAACGGTTCTCTTTGGTGGTGCGCTGTTTGTCATGGCGCTTTTGCTCTGGAAACAAAGGTGGGTTGAGCGCCTGATCCGTCTCACAGTTGGGCGTTTGAACGCGCGCTGGGGAGAGGTGCTCGCTCACATGTCGGCGCGCCTGGTAGAAGGGGCGAAGTTTCTGCCGAAGCCGGGTCTCGCTCTCCCGTATCTTTTCCTTTCGCTGCTCCACGTAGCGACCCACGGGCTCGCACTCGTGTGGGGTGCGCGGGCTGTCGGGTTTGAGCTCAGCTTCATCGAGTCGATGACCGTGACGGGGGTGCTGGCGCTCGGCTTCGCCCTCCCGAACGCTCCTGGTTTCTTCGGAGCGGTTCAGCTCGCGCTTTACGCGGGCATGGGGCTCTACGTGGACCCGAACGTGGTGGTTCGAGAGGGAGCTGCGGTGACGTTCTTCTTTTACGTGGGATTCGTGGGGCTGGTTCTCTTGAACGCCCTCGTCGCGGTCGCCTTCGAGTACGGGCCTCTGTCACGGTCTGGCACGGTTCGCGCAGCCGGGTGAGCACGAACCTGCGGGGCCGTTCGCTCCTCAATACGCGCGCTTTTCGAACGAGATCAGCGGATCAAAGTTCGACATAACGTTGGCTTTGAGGGCACGCAGCGCGGCTCCATCGAGTCTGAGCTCATCTTGGCAGCCGGCCCCGGGCACGCACACCTGATCTTGAGCCAGACAGTCGGTGGTCTTCTCGTCCTCGGGCTCTTCTTCTTCGGGACAGGCCACCATTGAATCTCCCCGGCACACGATGGCTCCCGGCGAGCAGGGCTCTTCAGCGAAATAGGGAGAGAAGTCGACCGAAGTGAGCCAGCGGGCCGCAGAAAATCGTACGCTCACTTCAGCGAGGTCCGTCGTGATCTCTTCGGCGAAGCGCTGGCTCTGCGGAGTTTGGATCAGCGGGGTTCCCTGGACTGTGGCGTCCGTCTGGGCAAGGGCGAGGGCGGCGGACCAAGGCAGGCTCCGAGAGCCGAATTCCACTGTGCCCCGCAAGCGGAGCGAGTTGTCCCCGAGCTCTGCGGCGGCATCGAGGACGAAGGGCTCATCGCTTGTGAGTTGTGAGCTGATGCCGAGGTCACACAGGTAGGAGGCGACCTTTCCGCTGGAGCCTTCGAGAGTTCCGGCGCGCCGGGCCGCGCCTTCGAGCAGGTCGACGATGGCGCTTCCGAGCCACTCGAGGCGCGCCACATCGCAGGACTCCGCGCCGCCGGGACTCGCACAGAAATAGAGAGGACCGAAGGCGAGGCGGGCCTCGTCGAGTCGAAGGACGGCGCCGGTGGCGGTTTCGATCTCGCTGGACGAAGCGTCTCCCGAGAGAGTAAGCGGGATTTGAACCGAGCGAGGGCCCGGATCGCTGCAGCCGAAGGCGACGAGAAGCAGAAGGGGAGCGCGTCTCATAGTCGGATGCCCAGGTTGACCATCAAAGAGAGAGGAGCGCCGGCCGCGATATGGCGTGCGGGGAGGCGAGAGCGGACGCCGTCGTTCGGCGACCAGTCGGAAGCGTAAGAATACTCGACGGCGCCATAGCGTGTATCGAAGAGATTGAAGGCGTCGAGGCTGAGATCGAGCGGGCCCCAGAGGAGCCCAAGGGTCGCGTCGACGAGCGAGACTGCCTCCGATGAGTCCCCGTACGGAAGGGGACGTGGTGAAAGAAAGGAGAGGCCGAGCCCGGCGCGCCCGATGAGCGCATTCGGCCCCAGACGGCTCAATAGCTCTTTTTTGACGGATGCGTCGAGGCGCACGACCAGGGGCGGTACGAAAGGGACCCGCGCGCCGGCGGTGAGTGGGGAAATAGGCTCCTCTGCGGTCGGAGGCGGAGGAGCCGTCAGGCGCGCGTCCACGAAGGTCGACGACAAGGAGAGCAACGACCACTCGACCGGACGCGCGAGGACATAAAGAGTCGCGCCCGCCCGGGAGGTCGGGCCTGTTGCCTCGAGGCGTCCCTCGCTCGGATCGAAAGCCAAGTCATTGGAGAGCGTGGTGTAGAAGCCGCCGAGCGCTGCTTCGAAGACATCTTCGCTCTTGTAGCGCACGCCGATGTCGGTGGAATGGACTTTGGTGAAGGGGGCTTCTTCGCCATCCTCGAGCATCCTGCCGGAAGGAGAACGGTAGCCTTGACCATAGGCGGCCATGAGCTCGAGGGCGGGGGTGAAGCGAAAGGAGAGGCTGGTCCGGGGGCCGGCTGCCATGCCTGCGGCCGAGCGGCGGAAGCCGGGAATGCTCGCGTTCTCAGGGCGAGAGCGCTCGGCAACATGATGGAGCCGGTCGTCGACCGAATATCCGAGCAGATCGCCGCGTAGTCCGACGCGCGCCGTGACGAAGCGCGTCAGGTCGAAGTTCAGATCCCCGAACATGCCCGCGTCTGCGGCGCGGATGGTCGCGTCGAGTCGCCTGTCCCAGGTCTGATTGTTCGAGGCGGCGTCGATCAAGTTCTGGGACTGGTCGATGCTGTCGACTCGCCCCGAGAGTCCCACCTCGATCGACGCCTTGGCCCAAGGAACGAGTTCGGCCCGGGCCGTCCGGTAGCGGCCCTTCAGACCGAAGGAGAGCGTCTGGTTTTCTTGCTCGAGGAGGTCACCGCGTCCGCTGGTTCGATCGAGGAGCGAAGAGCGTTCGAGGAAGCCCGTGAAGTTCCCCTGGAGCCTGAAGGTGTCGTATCCGAGCCAGACCCCCGCCTCACCATTCGCTCCGTCCTTGGCAAGGTAGTCGGCGAAGAGCCCTGCAAGAAAGCGCCCCGTTTGACCGCCTTGGGCGCGTGCCGTCGCCTCCCCGTAGACACAGAGAAAACACACGGCACCGCTGTCGATGTCGTCCCGTCGAAGCACGCCCGCTGAGCTCGAGCGGGCGACGTTCATGAGCGCGATGGCTCGGAAGGTGAGGTCGCCTTTGCCGAAGCGATGCTGGAGGTTGAGCCGGGCGCTTTGTCCGCGGCGGTTCTGGCCAAAGCCGTCGGTGCTCCGGTATTCGGCTGCCCCGAAGCTCTCTTCGCTCTGTCCCCGCGGCGCAAAGAGCGCGAGCTGGCGGAAAGAATGAAAAGAACCGTAGCTTGAGCGGAGCGTGACCCCGCGCGCCGCTTCCGGGACGCCGAGCCGTGCGTCGATGGTACCAGCGATCGCGAAGTCCCCTTGTTCGGGATCGTAGATGCCTTCTCGCACCGACAGGGACGAGACAGCGTCAGCAATGAGCAGGTCCATGTCGGAGTAGCCCTGCCCGTGGATGTGGGACGGAAGATTGATGGGCACTCCCCCGACGCGAAACTCGATGTCCTGCCCGTGTTCGCTATCGAACCCGCGCAGCATGTAATTGTGCGCGACGGTCGCGCCTTCACCGCGCCCGACGTAAAGGCCCGGTACAGAGCGGAGGATTTCGGCGCCTTCGGAGCGAGGGGCCGCGAGCAAGGTGTCGCGGCCGAGCTCGAAATCTCCTGTGCTTCGGACTTTCGGTCGGAGCTCTCGGGCTCCCTCCACGGTGACTTCGACGGGCACCCCCTCGATCTCGGGGCCTTGGGTTTTGTGGGCGTGACCGTGAGCTTCCGTTGCTCCACCCAGCAAGAGTTCGGGTGGGATGAAGTGGAAGGGAACGCGGATCTGGGAGCGCACGGGTTTGTCGCCGCGGTGCGCCGGGATGAACTTCCATTGACGAACAGCGTCGAGGGCGGACTCATCGAAATCGCGCCCACCGGAGGCGAGTACCCGCGCCGCTGTGACGTCCCCCTGCTCAGAGATCTCGACCACGAGTACGACATGGACCTCGACTGCGTCGAGGATATGACCCTCTGGGTAGACCGCCTCCTTTTGGACGAGGATTTCGGGGAGGCGCACCACTGGCGGTTTGTCAGGGGCCGGGGCGTCCGCTTCGGTCGCGGGAGGGCCCCCGTCCGCTGACTCCGGCGCGTCTTTCGGTACGCCTTCGGACGGCTCCTGGTCTTCGGACGGAGCTTCTGCACGCCCGGAAGCGTCAGCCTCACCGCTCGACTCTTGGGCCAAGCTTGGCGCGACGGTCAGGAGCGCGGCCAGGCAAAACGCCACCATGGCTCCTTCGGAGCGTGAGGCGATGAGGTGGGGCAAAGGCGATGCGCCGCGCACGGGGATGCGGGCCGTAACAAAAGGGTCCGCTTCATGCAACTGACTTGCGATAGTGCGTTTGACCCACGGATTTCGCGAGGAATGAGCGAGGACGTGGCCCCCTGCGGGACAGGCTTTGGATGTAGGTTTGCCAGCTTCGGGCGGTTGCGGTTCACTCGCCCGCAAGGAGCCAATTGGAAGACAGAATTGGAGACCCGAGACCAGTGATGAGGGTGTTGGAGGAGAAAGGACCTGTCCCAGGGTGGCGCCCTGTTCGGGTCCTGCTCGTGCTGCTCGTGAGTCTGTGCTGGGCAACCACCGCGTTCGCCACGGAGAAGCCCGCCGCCGTCCGTCTAGGAGACGAGGTCGTGTTCACCCTCGAGCGCCCGCTCGGCAAACAGACGGCCAAGGAGCGTGCCGCAGCGGCGGAAGCGGCTCTCGAGGCGCTCGTGCTGGAAGAGCCCGGGGAGCTCAAGATCATCCGCAAACCAGGATCCTCCCTGCTTCAAGTCGGCTCGACCACCATCGTGGAGCTGACCGAGGAAGATCAGGTCGCGGAAGGACGCGCCGATCTTGAGTCGTACGTGAGCGAGGTCGCGATGAAGGTGCGCTCGGGGCTCGAGCGGGAGCAGCGCCGCTCCCGCATCGCCCGCCGTGTTCTCGGCATCTCGAGCGTGGTCTTTCTCGGGCTCATTGCGCTCTTGCTCCTTCGGGCTGTCCGTACGTGGGCGAGGAGCGCCGATGAGTGGGTCGAGGCGCAAGGCGACCGCATTGGCGCGCTCCGCATCCATACTGTCGAGCTCATGCATCCGACTGCGGCCCGAGAGGCGGTCCGCATCGGCACCCAAGGCGCCCTGTGGCTCTTGCGCTTCGGCATTCTGTACGCCTGGGGACTTCTCACGCTCTCTTTGTTCGACTCGACGCGAGCCCTCGCGCAGCGCATGACGGGACGCCTCTTCTCGCCCGGGGCGGAGTTCCTCGAGCGTCTCGGAGCCCAGGTCCCGATCCTGGTCGCGTTCTTGATCGGCGCGGTGGTGCTGCTCATCGCTGTGCGCTTTGCGCTTGCCTACTTCTCCGCCATCGAAAAGGGCGAGGTCGATAGCGACTGGGCGCGACCGGAGACGGCGCGCGTTACAGGAAGGCTCGTCGCTTTCGGCATCGTGCTCGGCGCGATGCTGTTCGTCGTCCCACTCCTGACGGGGAAAGACGATGGTCTTCTGACGCGGGTCGGAGTCTTGGCCCTCGGGGCTGTCGCTCTCGCGCTCACGCCCCTTTGGGCTTCCTGCGCCCTCGGAATTCGACTCGTCTACGCGCGCCACATTCGAGCCGGGGATTTCGTCGTTTACGGAGGCCACGCGGGCCGGGTGCTCGAGGTGGGTCTGTTCGACATCACGCTCATCGATGAAGAGGACATGAGCGTACGTGTGCCTCATCTCATGAGCCTCTGGCACGTGACCCGAGCTCCGGTGCATCGCAGGGAACGCAGGGAACGGGTGAGGCGGGGGAGGGAACGTTGAATCCCGTTCTGCTCCTCGTCGCTCTCCTGGTAGCTGCCTACCTGGGGGGCCTCGTTTCTTCGAAGCGCACCCTGAACCTCTCTTCCGGCGGCGAGTTTCTTGTCATTGGTGCCCTGGTCGGACCGACCATGCTCGGCTTCGTCGACCGCGACACCCTCGACTCCTTTCGTCCGCTCTTGCTCATGGCGCTCGGATGGATGGCGGCTGTGCACGGTTTGTCTCATGGGGCCCTGGGCGCTCGAGCGGTGCGCGCGCGGAGCTACTTTACTTCGGTCGTAGCGACCTCCCTCGCCGCCGCCGTGATGGGCGTGAGTGCCTTCTTCATCTCGGGCTTTGTCGGCGCCTTCAGCGGGGACGAGCGATTTTTGATCGCGCTTGCGACCGCCTCCGTCCTCTCGGGCACGCGCGAGCTCCACTTCCCGAGCTCTGACCTGCCGTCGGCTACTCGCTACCGCGCCGAAATTGGCAACTCTCACAACTTGGTAGGACTCGGCCTGCTCGCGGCCATTCCGTCGCTCGTTCCACCGGAGGCTGCTTTTCGCTTCCCCTCTTGGTCTTGGCCGCTGCTCGGCGTGGCCACTGGCATCGTGCTCGGCGTTACAGTGGCCTCTCTCATTGGTGCGTCCCTGCACCGCGCGGAGCTCTGGCCGATCCTTCTTGGGGCTGTCTTGATGACGGTGGGGTTGAGCTTACGGTTCGATCTGCCGCTCCTGCCGCCTGCCTTTGTGCTCGGGTCGACGGTCGTCGCACTCTCCCCCGAAGCTGCCAAGGTACGCGCCCTGACTCAAAAGACCGAGCGACCGCTCGTCTTGCCCGTCACGATCCTCGCGGGATCGTTCATCGCTTGGCAGATGCCGCTCGTGACCTGGCTCTTCATTGGCGGCATGGCCCTCTTGCGCGGTCTCGTTCAGTACGGGCTTGGTCGCGCTTTTACAGCGGGTGCCGGCGGCGTCTCGGCTGGCGCTCACATTTTCGCTCTCTCATTTCTGCCCGTGGGTGGGAGCAGCCTAGCGATTGGCCTGACGATCTTATTTTGGGATGAAGGCATGGTGGGGAAATCGGCCTTTGCCATGGCAGCGGTAGCGCTGATCGTAGGAGATCTCTTGGGGACGAGGGCGCTCGGGCGGGTGGCACTCGTTTCGGAATCTGAGCCTGCACCTGCATCTGAGCCAGAGGCTCAGGAGGTCGACGAACCGGCGGCTTCGCCGGAGGAAGAAGCAGTATGAGCGGCGGCGGACGTGGCTGGCGACATCGAGTCGTTCAAGGGCTCTCTCTCATCATCGTGCTCGCCGTGCTCTTGGTGGCAAGCCAGGTCGGGCAGAGCTCGTCGTCTCCCGGCGGACTCACTCTGGCGCTCGGTCTGCTGCTCTTGCTCGGGGTTCTGCTCAGCGAAGTGCTCGATGTCGTGGGGCTGCCGCACTTGACCGGATATCTCGCGGCAGGAGTGCTCGCCGGGCCTCACGTTCTTCATATGGTCGACCATCAGGCGGTCGACCAGCTGAGCCGAGTCAATGGACTTGCGTTGACTCTGATCGCCTTGGCCGGCGGGCTCGAACTCCGTCTCACGACGCTCCGTGAAGTGCAGAGGAGCCTCTTGCGCGCCACGATCGTGCAGTCGACGCTCGGCCTTGCGGTCTCGACGGCCGTTTTCTACGCGATGAAGCCCTACCTCCCGTTCTTGAACGAGCTGGAACCTCAGGCTGCGTGGGGTGTGGCGCTTTTTTGGGGCGTGCTCGCGATCAGCCGAAGCCCCTCGGCGACCCTCGGTATCTTGTCCCAGACGCGGGCGGACGGTCCGCTCACCCGTTTCTCTCTCGCCTTTGTGATGTCGTCGGACATCGTCGTGATCTTGCTCATGGCAGCGGCCATGGTCATTGGCAGGCCGCTCATCGATCCCAGCGCGACCATCTCGCTCGAGGCCTTCCGCGGGCTCAGCCACGAAATCTACGGAAGCATCTGTGTCGGTACGACGCTCGGCCTCGCGCTCGCCCTGTACCTCCAGTTCGTGGGATCGTATCTGATGATCGTCCTGGTCTTGCTCGGCTTTGGTTTTTCCGAGGCCGTCCAATATCTCCACCTCGAGCCGCTGCTCACCTTCCTGACAGCGGGCTTCGTCGTCCAGAACCTGTCCCCTCATGGGGATCGCTTGCTGCACGCGATTGAGGAGTCGGGAGCGATCGTCTTCGTTGTGTTCTTTGCCACTGCCGGCGCACACCTCGATCTTCCGCTCTTGTTCTCGATGTGGCAGGTCGCGCTCTCCCTCGTAGCCTTCCGAGCGGTGGCCACGATTGTGAGTCACGTCATCTCCTCGCGTTGGTCCAAGGACATGCCGACCCTGCGGCGCTGGGGGTGGTCGTCACTGCTCAGTCAGGCTGGTCTGACGCTCGGCCTCAGCATCATCGTCGAGCGCGCCTTCCCGTCCTTCGGCCCTCAGTTCCGCTCCTTGGTCGTAGCCACGGTCGGCATCAACGAGGTCATCGGTCCGATCTTCTTTAAGATGGCGCTCGATCGAACCGGCGAGACAGGTGCCGGGGTCGCCGCCGCGGGGTCCGAGGGCAATCCCGCGCGGGCGAGTCTCAAGCCTGCCCCACAGGCGCCTGAAGCACCGGCGCCGGAGGTTTGAGGGCGGGTGCTTTCGCTCTCGATTAGTCGTGGGCGACCAAGCGCAGGGGCATGTCGCTGATCTTCATTTCGAGGAGGCTCCGTTTGCCCTGAGCGTCTCCGCCAATTTGGAGCTCGGTGGCTGGTTCGCACTCGATCTGAACAGATTCGACGAGGAAGTCGAACAGGGTGCTCGGGTCGTCAAAGGAGCCGTTCCACATTGCTCCGATGTTCTGGGCGAACTCGAGAGAGCCCATGGTCGAGACGCGCAGGTGCATGCGGTCGGGCTCGATGTCCGCGAAAGGGAACATCCGGAGCCCGAAGCCGTAATAAGGGATCGTCGAACAGCTCGCGATGCGTGCCTTGCCTTCGAAGAGGACCTCGCCTTGTGCGAAGGGGCGACCGATGAGCTGATTTCCCTTTCCGACCCGGTGGCAGGGACCGCCGAGGTTCGTGATGCGGAAAAAGGGCATCTCCTTGCCGATCTGCTTCGGGATCGAGCGAGTCAATGCGGCCAAAGAGTATCCGGCGAGACCGACGCCGATCGAGCTGAGCGGAGTGCCCCGGAGACGTCGATTCAGGGCGACATAATCAGCCAAGACCTCAGCGTCCGCTCCGAGGCCAGCGAAGGGGGTGAGGAAACCCTCGACCTCGACCATCCTGATCTCTCGCGTCAGCGGTGAGCGCGCGAGCTCAAGGAGCTCTTGGTCCGAGATGTAGCGCAGAGAGCGGTCGGGGCCGGCGACCTTGGCCATCGCGTTACCTGTGCCGAGCTTGAGGACCCCGAGTCGTGGCGTCGAAAGGTCTTGCTCGCGGGCGCGCCGAGAGATCTCGGTGACCATGACCGTGAAGGTTCCGTCCCCCCCACCGACAAGCACTGTGTCGTAGCTGTCTTTGAGAATCCGGTCGGCGATCGGCCCGACGTCGTCGAGGCTCTTCGAGACGAAGACGTCCCGCTCTCCAAAAAGGCGTCCTAGGCGTGAACAGATCTCAGGCGTGACGCTCCCGGCGTTGCCGTTCAGGACGAAAGCAACGCTAGATTCCCGAGCACCGATGGGCACGACAACTTCTCCGAGCACGGGCGACAGCTTTAGCGATTGCCCTGCGAGCGGAAGGCGGCGTGCCCGACGAAGAAGGGGCCCATCTGCGAGATGTATTCGGAGGTTTGACGCGTGCCGCGCATCGTCTGGACCACATGGGACAGCGGGTGCAGTTCGCGTCCGATGAGGCCGATGACAAACTCGTTATCGTTCTCGTCGAGACCGTGGCACGCGAGCCGAACGTCGTGGGCCAGGTCTGCCGCGCCGTAGCGCTTGCCGATCTCAGCGTGCTCTCGCAAGACGGCGCCCTTTTCCTGCCCGCTCAGCTTCTCGAATGCGCCACTTCGGCGCAGCGGATACCAAACCGCGAAATTCCAGGCGTCGTTCATGACCGTCTCGGCCGGACGCCGGAGCATCCAATAGTCGAGATCCTGCTCGTAGCCTGTCGAGTAGGTGCGTCCGAACATCGTGAGGTTCGGGCGATAGCGAGGGGCGCTCTCCTTGGCGGAGCCGAGGGAGTTCAGCGCTGGGCGCACCCGCGTGACGAAGTCGGTAGGATCGGGGGAGAAGGTCAGAACGCCGAAGGAGGCGGGGTGATTCACGTCTTCGTAGACGACCACCGGCATTCCCCGGTCCGCGACGGCCGATCCAATAGCGGTGGAAGTCATCTCACCCGGTCTCTGGAACTCGAGCACGAGGAGCTGCATGAAGAGCCGAGAGTCGAGATATTGCGGTGTTCCGTCGCGGGGAGCGCCGCGTTCGCGGAGGTCCAGGGTCGAATCTTGGCTATCGTGCGGGGCGGTCATGGCCCGGAACGAATACAACGGAATCCGGGTGACTCACAGGTCCGTTCTTGATAAACCCCGCCGGCTTTGACGAAGCCTCGCCCTAGAAGCGACCAAGAGCAGGCAGGCCGCGCCGCGATCGAGGTCGAAGAAGAGCCATTTTCCCCCACAGCCGAGGGCCTGGGTTTGCCCATTGGCATGCGGGATGCGCTCCAGGAGGAAATTTCTGAAGAGCGGGCTCTGGGTCGGGCTGTCTCGCGCACCTTCGCGCTCTATGGCTACGAAGAGGTCGGCTTGCCTGCCTTCGAGTACCTCGACGTCATCTCGAGGGGTCTCGGACACGTGGGGCCCGAGCTCTTGCTCCGCTTCGTGGAACCCGAGACGGGGCACATCGTCGCTTTACGTCCGGACATGACTCCCCAGGTCGCCCGACTGATCGCGAGCCGTTGGCCTGACGCGCCGCGCCCGCTGCGCCTCTCCTATCTGGGCAACGTCTTGCGCCGCCGGCGCGAGCGCGCTCGTCACGACATCGAGGTCGTCCAGTGCGGCATCGAGCTCGTGGGCGACGAAGGGCTCGAAGCGGATCTCGAGGTCATCTCCGCGACCCTCGGCGCCGTTCGGGCCGCGGGCCTTGAGAATTTTATCGTTGACCTTGCCCACGGCGGGATCGCCCATGGGCTTCTCTCGGGAGTTCCGGGTGTCCTCCGGACAGCCCTTCTTGCTGACTTGGCCCGAAAGGATCAGTCTCGGGTGGCGTCGCGCGCTGAGCGAGGTGGTCTCGAGCGCGACTTGGTGCGCACGCTCGCGGCTCTCCCCGAACTCCAAGGCGGGGCCGAGGTGATCGAGCGAGCTCGTGCCCTACCTGGCTTTGCATCTGCGCTCCCCTTCGTCGAGGAGCTCTCGAGGCTTGGCGAGCGGATCGCGCGTGCGGAAGAGGGGCCCCAGGTCGTGTTCGATCTCGGCGAGACCCGCCCTGTTCCTTATTACACGGGCATGATGTTCCAGGTGCTCGCCGAAGGGCCGGGTGAGGCCGTGGCTTCGGGCGGGCGGTACGACGAACTCTACGCCCGCTTCGGAGTGCCCCGAGCGGCAGCGGGTGCCGCAGTGAACATCGACCATCTCGCTTGGGCGGTTTCTCTCGGGCGTAAAGAAAAGCCCCCACGGCTGCGGGTGCTCGTCTTTGGCGCGGACGAGGCGCCGACGAACGACGAGGGCCAAAAAGGACTCGCGTGCCTCCGCGCCCGGGGCATTCCGGCGGCGCCGCTCTTTCGAGAAGCTTCGCGCGCCGAGGCGCTCGAGTACGCCCGCCTGGGCAATTACTCGTTCGTCGCCGAAATGTCGGGCGGCGGGAGCTTTGTCCTCTATAGAACGAACACACAGGCCGAAGTCGCCCGTGGAACTTTCGAGCAGGTCGCCCAATTTATCGTGGCCCGCTCTCAAGCAGGGGATCCTGCGTTTGGTGCGCTCCACGGTTAAGACCGTGCTGTCCGTTGAGTTTGGAGAATATTCATGTCCGCAGTCGTTGTGGTTGGTGCCCAGTGGGGCGATGAAGGCAAAGGCAAGATCGTCGACATCTACACTGAGCACGCCGATTTCGTGGTGCGCTACGCTGGTGGTCCGAACGCAGGCCACACGCTTGTCGTCGGTTCCGAGAAGCTCGTGGTTCGGCTCCTGCCGAGCGGCATTTTGCGACCCAGCACCCGCTGTATCCTCGGGCAGGGGATGGTCGTCGATCCTGCAGTCTTGGTCGGAGAGATCGATGAGCTGATCCGGCGCGGTCAGACCGAGGTGGAGAAGCGCCTTCTGCTGAGCGACCGCGCTCACATCATCCTCCCCTACCACATCGAGATCGACTCCCTGCGTGAGAGCTCAGCGCCGCGCGATCGCGCCATTGGCACGACCAAGAAAGGCATCGGCCCCTGTTACGAGGACAAGGTTCGCCGTACGGGAATTCGTGCCGGTGATCTTCGGGATTTGGCTGTGCTTGAGACAAAGATCGAGAGCACGCTCGGCCAGTGGCGGGCGACCATGGAAGCTCTCGGAGGAACGACGCCCAGCGCTCGGGAAATCGTCGAACAGATTCGCCCGTTCGCCGAACGCCTGGTCCCTCTGCTCGGGAACGCGTCCAAGGCTGCGGACGACGCGATCCGCGCAGGCAAGCGTGTGATGCTCGAGGGCGCGCAGGGCACCCTGCTCGACGTCGACCATGGGACCTATCCCTATGTCACCTCGAGCTCGGCTGTTTCTGGCGGTGCCGCGATTGGCGCGGGTATCGGTCCGAACCGCATCGACACCGTCCTTGGCATCGTCAAAGCTTATACGACACGCGTCGGTGAGGGTCCGTTCCCGACGGAGCTGAAGGACTCGATCGGTGAGCATTTGAGGAGCGTTGGAGATGAGTACGGCTCGGTGACTCGTCGTCCGCGGCGAACCGGCTGGCTCGACTTGCCGGGACTCCGTTACGCAGCCCGCGTGAACGGCATCGACGGGCTGGCGCTGACGAAGCTCGACGTCTTGACGGGACTCGATACGATTCAGGTTTGTGTCGCTTATGACACTCCCTACGGCCGCACCTCGGACCTCCCGATCGATCTGCTCACCACGCCGGGGCTCGTCGAGCCTGTTTATAGGTCGTTCCCTGGCTGGTCCGAGCACCTTGAGAACGTGCGCAGCCTGGACGAGCTCCCCGAGACCGTCCGCACCTACGTCGACTTCATCGCCGAAGAGGTGGGAGTCCCGATGTACCTGGTGAGCGTGGGTCCGAGCCGGGACGCGACGATTGTCCTGAAGAGCCCTTACGCCGAGCGCGCCTGATCGGCTGCGTCGACCGAGGAGTCCTCGCGAGCGCTCGCACTTGGGCGCTCGCACTTGGGCGCTCGCACTTGTGGGCGCTCGCTGGGGAATGCTCCGGGCCCGATGCGTTCGAGCCAGCCCGGCTATGCCGCCTGTGTGCCGGCGGGAAAGCGATGCTCCGCCCGGAGGCGAGCGATCCGTGTCGCCCTCAGAAGCGTGCCGTGACCAGCACGACTTCGAGTCGGCGGTTCTCGGTGGCGGCGCTCCGCGCTCGAGGATCCACTCGCGGCTCAGCGCCGAGGGCGCTTCGGGTCTCCGGTCTTGCGCGGTTTGCGCTCTGGAGGGCGGTGGAGGCGGCGTCCAGCCAGGCTATGCTGTGCTTAGCGTCTGCGGCCGCACCTGTGTGCGCTACGACGACGGTGCGGACGTCCGGATGGCCATCGAGCAGAGCGCCCAGGCGGGCGAGATCGGCGCGGGTCTTCTCCCGGAGGGTGGCCCCTTCTGCGGGGTCGCGAAATTCGACGACGATACCGCGATCGTCGCGGTGTGCGGTGAATGAGTTCTCTGTGAGCTCGCGGAGCAACTGATCGCTGACGCTGACCTGGGGCGCTGACTTCGAATTCTCCTGGCGCAGGGTCGTGAGCTCTTTCAAGCAGCCCGCGCGCAGTTCGGTCGCGCGCGGGAACATGTCACGGCTCAGCCCCTTGACGTCGAGTTCCCCCTGAAGCTTCTTGATCTGCTCTTCGAGCGGAGCGACCCGCTCACTCGGCGCTCCCAGGATCCGCGCCCCGAGGCACAAGCTCTCAGCTTCGCTCGTGAGCTTTGCGGCAGCCTTGCGCCGGACCAGGAGCCTCTCGCTGTCGACGGTCTTGAGGTCGGCGACGGGTTCCGCGTCGAGGAGTACTCGCGCCTTGAGCTCGAGGGCTTCGACTTCACCTTGCAGTGTTGCCTGGGCCCCGTCGAGCACCGCGAGCTGCTCCTCCTTGTGGGAGCGCTCCCGCTCGACGCGCTCGGCACGGGCGATGGCGCGAGCGCTCCGGCTCTGAAGCACCGCGAGCTCGTAGGCTGCGAGCGCTTGCTCTCCGACGATTTCGGCTTCCTCCGTCTTGCCGGCTTCGAACAGATCGTGGGCTTCTTTTTTCCTTCGATCGGCGTCCGCCTTCGCCTGCGGCGCGAGGGAGGCCGCGTCGAGGGAAGCCGGAGACCGGCCTGCCGCATCGGCGTCCGTCAAGCTGCGAGGAGTCTGCTGCGCAGGGCCGCACGCAACGCTCGTCCCGACGGCGAAGAGCGAGATGAGGAGAGAGGAAGATGACTTCATTTTTGTGCCCCTTCGAGCTCTTTGAGGCGGGCGAGCGCGCGCGCGCGTCGCGCCTCGGTCTGCTCCGTCAAGAGCCGAGCCCGTTCGATCCGGGCCTCGAGCTCGACAACTTCGTGCTCCTTCTGGTCAGCGGCTTTTTCGAGCGCGAGGGCGCGTTCGAGCTCCTTTTGAACTCGCTCCCAGAGCTCAGCGAGCTCCTCGAGGCGGGGGGAGAGGCGCGCGCGGTCTTTCTCGGGGACCGCCTTGGCTCGCTGCCGAGCGGCATGAGCTTTCTTCAGGCTCGCGTCGTCTATGCCGCGAGCTCTCGGGCGCGGCCCGTGGCCATGCCCGTGGCCCTGATGGCCATGATGGCCATGAGCGTGTCCGTGGGCCTTGGGGCTCTCGGAAGGCGCAGGCGAAGCGTCGGGAGCGGGCGGGCTTTCGGGAGTTTCAGCGTGCGCGAGGGCTGTCCAAGAGGCGAAGCCGAGCACGAGCGACCAAGGGGTTCGACGCATCGCTCGCGAGCAGGCCATGCGCGCCTGCTCTGGTCAAGCTGCTTGCGCGAGCCGGCCTTCCCCCGGTTTTTTCGTGCCTTCGAGGGCGTGAGATGCGTCCTATTGAGCGCACTGGTAAGGCGCTCCGCCATGAAAGTAGCCGTCGTCATGGGAGGCCCGTCCGCAGAGGCGGAGGTGAGCCGCGTTTCGGCTCGCGCCATCATGGGTGCACTTGCAGAGCGCGGATACGTCGCAGAGGCCTTTGAGCTCGATGAGACGGTCGCGGGAAAGCTCCTTTTCTTTGCGCCTGAGGTTGTCTTCCCCATCGCCCACGGCGCCCTAGGAGAAGATGGCTGCCTGCAGGGGCTGCTCGAGATTCTCGGCGTGCCTTACGTGGGGTCAAGGGTCTTGGCGAGCGCTGTGGCTGCGGACAAAGCGCACACGAAGAAGCTCTATCGCGGCGCCGGACTCCCGGTGGCCGAGGAATGGCTCCTCACTCGCTCTGAGCTCGAACGGGTGGGGCGGAATCTCGAGAGCTTTCACGGCGAGGCGCTGTCTCGGCTCGGGCCTGAGATGATCGTGAAGCCGAATACGGGCGGAAGCGCCGTCGGGACCTCGCGCCTCTTGCAGGGGTTTTCGAAGGAAGAACTAGAGCGAGCCGTGGAGCTCTCGAGCCGTGTCTCAGAGGAGACGCTTCTCGAGACCTACTTCCGGGGGTACGAGCTCACCTGTGGTGTGCTGGAGCGAGACGGAGTCCCCGTGGCATTGCCCCCGACTCTGATTCACCAGCAGGTGTCCGGCTGGTATGACTTCGAGTCGAAGTACAAGAGCGGCGGCAGCCGTCACGAGTGTCCTGCGCCCTTTGACCCGGAGATCTTGTCTGCACTCCAACAAGCAGCCCTGACTGCGCACCGGGTGATCGGCGCCCGCGACCTGTCGCGCAGCGACTTTCTGCTCTCCGGCTCCGAGTTCATCGTTCTTGAGACGAACATGCTGCCGGGGATGACGCCGGTGTCTCTGTTTCCGGAAGCAGCGAAGGCCTTTGGGATCCCGTTCCCGGAGCTCATCGACGGCTTGGTGCGCACCGCGGCGAGCCGGAAGCCCGCCCGGCCCGGTGAGATCCCTGCGTTCCCGAGCTGAAGCGTTGCGCGTGCCTCGCTCCCCATTGAGAGAAGGGGAGGGGGTAGTTCCAGTCGCGCTTTAGATCCACAAACCTCGGAGAAAGTGCGAGAGCGCAGCTCCGCGGTCGCGCGCGAGAGGGGAGTCAGCGTCTTTTGGGACGCGCTCGTGTTCTCTTTGGCGCGGGTTTTGTTAAACGGAGCGCCATGAACAGCGGCCTCAAGGTCCTCGTTGTCGGCTCGGGAGGGCGCGAACACGCCCTCGCCCTCGGCCTCCTCCGCTCGCCGTCGGTCCGTGAAGTCATCCTCTGCCCTGGCAGTGAGGGGATGACCGCGCTGCCCCCGGGGCTTTTGGACAAGAAGCTCGGGCGCGCCGAAGGCGAGCCTGCCGCGGTCGCACGCGCCGAGCAGGTGGACCTCGTGGTGGTCGGACCGGAGGTGCCGCTCGTGCGCGGTCTCGCCGATGAGGTGCGAGCGCTCGGCATCCCCTGTTATGGCCCGAGTCGCAGGGCCGCCCAGCTCGAAGGTTCGAAGGCGTTCATGAAAGAGTTTTGTGAGCGGCATGGTATCTTGACCGCTCGCGCGGTGATCGTCCGGAGCCCCGATGAGCTCGACGGCGCTCTTGCTCAGTTCAAGGAACCTCCCGTGGTCAAGGCGGATGGCCTCTGCGCGGGCAAGGGGGTGGTCGTCGCCGATACAATGGACGAGGCGCGCGATGCTGCCCGGCGCATGCTCACGGGCGAAGCCTTTGGCGACGCCGGGAAGGCTCTCGTGCTCGAAGAACGCCTGCTCGGCAAAGAGGCGAGCGTGCACGCGATCATCGACGGCAAGACGGCGCTCACGCTGCCCGTGGCGCAGGATCACAAGCGCATCTTTGAAGGAGATCGCGGCCCGAATACCGGTGGCATGGGGACTTACGCTCCGGCGCCGCTCGTCGGTCCGGAGCTGCTCGCCGAGATCGAGCGGGAGGTCATCGCGCGAGTGGTGCGTGGCATGGCTGAAGACGGAGTGCCATTTGTGGGGACTCTCTTTGCGGGCATTATGGTGTCCCCGGACGGAAGGCCGTTCGTGCTCGAGTTCAACGTGCGCTTCGGTGATCCCGAGACGCAGGTGCTCATGGAGGCGACCCGCGGCGACCTGGGTCTCGCGCTCTTCCGGGCAGCGCAGGGTGAGCTCGTCGGAAACGAGCTTCTGGCCTCGGGGCAGAGCGCCGTTTGTGTGGTCCTCGCAGCTCCAGGCTACCCCGAATCCCCCAAGGTCGGCGACGCCATCACGGGTATCGCTGACGCCCTCGAAATCCCCGGAGTTCAGGTCGTCCACTCTGGCACTCGGGTGGTTGATGGTCAGCTCGTGACCGCGGGCGGACGGGTCCTCGGAGTCGTTGGCTCGGGGGCGAATTTTGAGGAAGCGAGAGAGCGCGCCTACCGCGCCGCAGATAAGATCCACTTCGAAGGAAAACAAATGCGTCGGGACATCGGCGCCCATGCTCTTTCTCAGAACTGAGCCGAGCGAGAGACATCGCCCCGAGCGGCTCGACCCCATCGATCGTCATCCGGAAAAACTCATCCATGGCCCGCGTACACAACTTCAATCCTGGTCCCGCCGCCCTTCCTTTGCCTGTACTCGAGCGCGCGCAGCGCGAGCTCCTCGACTTCGAGGGCAGCGGGATGAGCATCATGGAACACTCCCATCGCGGGAAGGTGTACGAGAAGGTCCATGACGAAGCACTCGAGCGGCTGCGCCGGCTCATGTCCGTGCCCGATACGCACGAGATCCTCTTTTTGACCGGAGGCGCGACCCAGCAGTTCGCTCAAGTGCCGATGAATCTGCGCGCTGATGGACAGAGCGCCGACTATGTGATCGGTGGCGTCTGGGGAAAAAAAGCCTTCAAGGAAGCGAGTCACCTTGGAAAGGCGCGCATCGCCGCGACGACTGAGCTCCCCGATGGACGCTTCCTCCGCGTGCACAAGTCCTCGGAGCTGACCGTCGATCCGAACGCGGCTTACCTCCACATCACGAGCAACAACACCGTGATGGGCACCCAGCTCCATGACTGGCCCGAAGATGCCGGCGTCCCGCTCGTGTGCGACATGTCGAGCGACATCCTGTCGCGCCCGACGGACGTGAGCCGCTTCGGCGTCATCTACGCTGGCGCTCAGAAGAATCTCGGTCCGAGCGGAGTCACCGTCGTCATCGTCCGCAAAGACCTAATCGAAAACGGCCGTAAAGACATCCCATTTTCGCTCCAGTACCGCACGCAAGCAGCTGATAAGAGCCTCGCCAATACCGCGCCGACCTTTGCCATCTACATGCTGCGCAACGTGCTCGCTTGGGTGGAGGAGTCGGGTGGACTCGCTTGGGCTATCGACCAAACCGAGCAGAAGTCGAGTGCTCTCTACAAAGTACTCACGGAGCGCAGCGACATCTATCGTCTCTCGGTGGAGCTGGAGAGTCGCTCCAAGATGAACGTGGTTTGGAACATGGCGACTGCTGAGCTCGAAGCTGAACTCGTTCAACGAGCGACGGCTGCCGGTTTCGTCGGTCTCAAAGGGCACCGCATCGTGGGCGGTCTCCGCGCCTCGATCTACAACGCGGTGCCGCTCGCTTCCGTGCTCGCGCTCTGCGACTTCCTCCGCGCCTACGAGCCGGCACGACAAGGCGCCTGATCTTCCTCGCCTTCCGCGAAAAGGGTCGACACTGGATTTTTGAGCCGCTCGGCGCTTGGCTGTTGCTCATGGAAGGACGATGCGCCCGGTTGTTCTGAGCCCACCGGCGGAAAGTGACCCGCTTGCTCGCGAGCTCGAGCGGCGGGTCCTCGCGAACCTCAAGAAGCCGGAGGTGCGGCGCACCTTTGCGCGGATGTGGGCAACTGTAGTCGTGGTCTGCCGTCCTGGTCCCGCGCCGGCTGCGGACACCGGGTACTCACGAGGCACCACTCTCACCCTCCGCTTTGATTACGGAATACTCACGATCCACGAGGGACGGGTCGGTCGTCCGGACATCACACTCTGGGGAACAGCGGAGGAAATCCTAGGGCTTAGCTTGCTTCGCACATTGTTGCCCGGTGTGGGGGCACAGGTGTTTGGGAAGGGAGCGCACCCCCGCCTTGTGTATCGACTGGTGAGAGTTCTCGACGGCGGCTCATAGGTTAGCTACCCTGGTCTGAGCGAGCGGATTTCTGTCGCTGCTCGTCCAGGTCGCGTGACACGCTTTCGTCTTCGGTTCTCCGTTCATGAGCTCGACTTGCCTCTCGGGGAGAGCATTGTCGGAAGAAGTTCCAGCGTGTGGATCACGATCGACGATCCACTCATCTCCCGCCGTCACGCGCGCTTCATTGCGACGGAAGAAGGCGCGACGATCGAAGACCTTGGCTCTCGTAACGGTGTTCGCGTCAACGGGCGCACCGTACACGGTCCGGTGGCCCTCGCAGACGGAGATCGAGTTCGGCTCGGGTCCCAGCAGTTCACGATCCGCAAAGCTGTGGAGGCGGAAGTGGGGCCGAGACGCGCGACAGGATTTTTGGTCCGCTGTCCGACCTGTCAGCTCGCGTGCGCGAAGGAGGCGATCGTATGCGCCGGGTGCGGGAGCGCCCTTGCGGAGAAGGACGAGACGACCACCACTGTCCATCCAGCCTGGAGCATCGAGCTCTTGCTCGACACGTTCCGAAAGGCCGAGGGGCTAGGCCGGCCGACCGACATGGAGCGGATCCTCGCGAAGATCCGCGAAGAAGTGGACAAATCCCACGAACCGCTCGAGCGACACCGCCTCGACCAGTTAGCAGACGTTGCCGTTCGTTTCTCCGTCGAGCAGCGAGACCTCGAGTGGGCCCGCTGGGCCCTGTCGCTCTTCGCGACGCATCGCGTCGTACCGCGGCGTGAGCTCGGAGAACACTTGGGTCGTCTGCCAGAGGCAGACCGGACCACTTTGGCTCCTTTGGTTGATGAGGTCGTGAGGAGCCTCGGACCGGGTCCGGTAGCGGATCCGATCGACAGGGAGACGCTGCGCACGTTGAGTTCGGTCGTAGGGGGCCCCCCGTGACTTGGCAGTTCCGCTACCGAGATCGCTTGTTCTCTCTCGAGGAGGGACAGTGCACGATCGGGCGGAGCGAAGACTGCACCATTTGGCTGAACGATCCTCTGGCCTCTCGGCATCATGCGCGGATCACTTTGTCCAAGGACGATGTGCCCGTGATCGCGGACCTCTCGAGTCGGAACGGGACCTTGGTCAACGGCAAGCTCATCTCCGGGCCCGTGGCTTTGGCCGCAGGCGACACTGTGCGCATCGCTTCGGCGGACATCGCCGTTTCTTTCTTGGCAGCGTCCAAGCTCGACACGCTCACCGATTTGCCCGGAGCCCGGAGCCTCGATGCGCTCAAGCTTCTCGGGCAGCTTGCGGAGAAGGCGCTTACCATGGGCAACGCCGTGGAAGCCGAGCGGATCGTCAGTAGGTACCTTGAGGAACAGCTTGAGGGCGCACGCCAAGGACATCTGCTTCCCGATGAGCGCTTCGAACTCGTCGCCTCTCTCGCTCATCGCCTGGCCCAGGGGACTCGGCGCTCTTTCTGGCTCGACTTCCTTTTCACGATCCATGAACTCCACGGCAAGATCATGCACGCGGACATGGTGCACAGCCTCTACGAGATGAGCCGCCATGTGAGCGGTTCGAGCCGGACGCAGCTCGTTAGCTATATCAATTCGCTTCGCGACCCGGCGGCGCCCCGAACGCCGAGCGAAAAGTTCGTCTTGGGACGACTCGACGGCCTCACCAAGCTGATGAGCTGAGCAGCGCGCGTTTGAGGGCGCCGTTCGCGCGCCCGGATGTGTTGTGCCGAAGAAAGGGGTCGAACCTTCACGAGGGGTTGCCTCGGCGGATTTTGAATCCGCTGCGTCTGCCATTCCGCCACTTCGGCTTGCTCAGCGAGAGAGCGACGGGCGTTTAGCTTGGCGGAAGAGGTGAGTCAAATGCCCGAATTTCTCGCGGCCGAGGCGCGATGGGCCCGGGACCGAGCGAGAAGGGCGAGGGGTAAGAGCGCGCCTCTGGACTCCTGTGATAGCTTGAGCCCGAGCCCAAAGATGAGTGATCAACGTGACAAGCCGGGAACCGTGAGAGGGTGGATCCCAGCGCCGCCCGTCGTCAAATCTCGGCCGGCGTCGCTCGCTGAGGTGCTGGTGCGGACGCACGACGCGATGATCCAGCGTGCGGGCAGCGTCATCAGCCAGGACGCATGGCGCGCGATCGTTGGAGAGCGAATCGCCGCCCGCACGCGCGTGGCGTCCCTCTCGAAGGGAGTGCTCACAATCCGTGTCGCGTCGGCGGCCTGGAGCACGGAGCTCTCCTTCCTCGAAGTCGAGCTCCTCGCGCGCTTCGCGGAGACAGGCCTCTCGGTCAAAAAGCTCCGCTTTCAGGTGGACAAGGACGTCGGAGGCACGGCGCCTGTGCCGCGGGCCCACAGGTTTGCGTCGAAGACCGAGGATGATTTCCGAGCTGGCGCCGGGACCGAGCTTCCCCCAGAGCTCTCGGCGCGCCTCGCCCAAATCGAAGATCCGGCGCTGCGTGCGTCGATCGCTGCTGCAGCGCGGAGCTCTCTTTCGAGGAGGAGCGAGGGTCCTAAGGAACCGGATCGGGCACCCGGAGCAGGGGCACGTCGGGGCCCGCCCGGCAGATCACGATGACGTCGTCGAGCTCGTAAAGCGGCGCTTCGGGATCACCTCCCGACAAATAGGGCACACGGCTGAGGAGCAGAGGCTCGAGGCCGAGAGGGATCAGGGCATTATGAACGAACTCGCTCGCGGCGACCTCAAAGCGCCTCGTTTGGATCGGCAAGCGCTCTCGGGGTGGGCGGCTGCGCCCGCCCTCGTAAACGAAGGGATCATAAGGAAGCACAAGGGCGATGATAAAGAGTCCGCCTTCTCGAACGAAGGCGCGGGCCGCGGCGAGGAGCGAGAGGGGGCGATCGCAGCGGTCGAGCACGTTGAGAAGACTGACGGCGTCGAACTTCTCTCCGGAGAGCAAGGAAGCGCGCTCCGCCAGGTCCCCGTGGATCGCTCGAAACCCTCGCTTCGCGAGGCGAGAGACCATCGCTTTCGAAGTCTCGGTGGCGGTGATTTCCTGGAAGCAGCGCGCGAGCTCCGAGGTGACGTCCCCGCGCCCTGCTCCGATGTCGAGAAGCCTCCGGAGCGTGCCCATTTCGGCGCCACGGTCCTTCTGTGCGGCCCTGAAAAGCTCTCTCCACTGGGCCTCGGACAGGACGTGCATTGGATAGAGACCGAGCAAGCCGTTGATGTCGAAGTCGGACAGAAAGCCCTGGAGCAGTCCGTGCAGCCCAGCCAGGAAGCGGCCGTGGCGCTTCCGGAGCGCGTGACGGACGTAGGCCTCGGCCGCCGCGTCGAATTGGAGCTCGTGGAAACGCAACTGGTTCGCAAGTTGGGAGGGCTCGACGGAATACTCGAGCCGGAGTTGCTCGAGCACGGGGTCGAGTTCGGCAGCCCACGGGCGGTGCGCAGAATTTTCTTTCATCGAGTGATCTTCGACAGTGTTCGTCCTATGTTGCCGAAAGCGTTGAGCGCGCCCTGACTCGTGCTCACTACACAAATCCCCTGAAGGAGAAAAGCAATGGACTTTACTGTGCCCCCGCTGCCCTATGGCAAAGACGCGTTGGCCCCCGTCATGAGCGCGGAGACCCTCGAGTTCCACTACGAGAAGCATCACAAAGGCTATATGGCGAAGCTTGAGCCGCTGTTGGCCGGCAAGCCTGAGGCCGATAAGTCACTCGAGGAGATCGTCAAGACCTCGAGCGGCGCGGTCTTCAACAACGCGGCCCAGGTTTGGAACCACACGTTCTTCTGGAATAGCATGAAGCCCGGCGGCGGTGGCGCGCCCCCCGCGGGCCCGGTCGCCGATCTCATCGGAAAGCTCGGTGGTTACGCGAAGTTCCGTGAAGACTTCATCGCTGCAGGCAACGGCCGTTTCGGCTCCGGTTGGGCCTGGCTGGTGCTTTCCGGTGGCGCGCCGAAGATCGTCTCGACGAGCAATGCGGACACCCCGCTCTCGAGCGGCGACATTCCCCTGCTCACCGCGGACGTCTGGGAGCATGCCTATTATATCGACCACAGGAACAACCGAAACGCGTTCCTCGAGGCCTTCGTGGACAAGCTCCTGAACTGGGACTTCGTCGCGAAAAATCTCGCAGCTGCAGGCTGATTTCGTTCGGCAGAGCGCGGGCCTCCCTCTTGGGGTCCGCGCGATCCGCCGTCCTGGCTCCCGCTCGTCGAACTTTGGGAGAGTGTTTGCTCGCGGGCGCCTCTGAGCTTTGTCTTCTGCCTCTACTCGAGGAGAAGTCCGCGCCGCACGGCGAGCAGGAGCGCTGCAACGTGGACGGCGTGCACCATTTGGTCGATCACGCGATCGAGATCTTTGACGGGGTGGAGCTCGACAAGGATGTCCTCGGTCGCGTCGAGAGCTTGTTGTCGCGTCTTCTGAGCGCCGCGGGCGAAGGCAAAATGAGCCAGCTGCCGGTGCCGCGCTGGTTCTGGTCGCGCCTGCCAGAATAGTTCCAAGGTTTCGGGCTCGTACCCGGTCTCCTCGAAGAGCTCGCGACGAGCGGCGTCCTTCGGATCTTCGCCTGGCTCGAGGATGCCCGCGGGGAGCTCCAGGGACAGCCCCTCGTGTCCGTGGCGGTATTGTCGGACGAGAACGAGCTCGCGTCGATCCGTCAAACACACAGTGGCTGCCCAGGAGGGCGACACGACGAGCTGGTAGTCGGGGATCACGAAGCCCGAGGCTGTCGTGACGCGCTCCCGGACGATCTTGAGGTAACGCTCGTCGAGCACGGTTTCCGACGTGTCGACCTTCCAGGGAGTCAGGTTCTCGTCTTGCACTTCGTCTCCCCCCGGGCGCTCGGCCGACGACCATCTTCGCCTTGGACAATCGTGTACAAACGAGAGAAGTCCTCGGATCCCATTGCTTTCCTGTCACATTTGACTACTAGGAAGCTCGTCGCCATGAAAAAAGCGCTCTCTTTTCTCGAGACGACCATCGGCAAAAAAGTCGTCATGGCCCTCTCGGGCCTCGTCCTGTTCGGCTTCGTGATAGCGCACATGCTCGGGAACCTCCAGGTCCTCATGGGCCCCGAGGTCTTCAATGCCTACGCAATCGGGTTGCATAGCCTGCCTGCTCCGCTCTTCTGGGGTGGTCGTGCGGTGATCCTGATCGCCTTCGTGCTGCACGTGACGATGGCTCTCCAGTTGGTCGCAAAGGCCTCCGCTGCTCGACCCGTTCCGTACACCAAGAAGAAGAACGAGCGGACGACCTACGCGGCCCTGACCATGAAGATGAGCGGTCTGACCCTGCTCTTTTTCATTCTCTACCATCTAGCTCACTTTACGTTCCCTGGCGTCGCCATGGGCGCCTATGAGCACCTCGGTTATACCCAGGTCTACTCGAACTTCGTGAACGGCTTCTCGATCCCATGGGTGACGGCGATTTACGTCGCGGCCATGATCTCCCTCGGGTTTCATCTCTACCACGGCTCGTTCAGTCTGTTTCAGACGCTCGGCCTCGTTCATCCCAAGCGAAACCACCTCATCAAGGGCGCGGCTCAAATCGTCGCGCTCACGGTGACCACCGGGAACATCATCCTGCCGCTGTCCGTGACCTTCGGCCTCGTCTCCTGAAAACTAGAAAGACTCGATCAGGATCTCCTCTCCATGGAACTCAAGAGCCAAGCACCGACCGGACCCATCGAGACCCGCTGGGAACGGCATCGTTTCAACATGAAGCTCGTCAACCCGGCGAACCGCCGCCGCCACACGGTCATCGTGGTCGGCACGGGGCTCGCGGGGGGAGCGCTGGCCGCCACGCTCGGCGAGCAAGGCTACAACGTCAAAGCGTTCTGTTATCAGGACAGTCCCCGTCGAGCGCACAGTATCGCAGCTCAAGGTGGCATCAATGCCGCTAAGAATTACCAGAACGACGGCGATAGCGTTTACCGCCTCTTCTACGACACGGTGAAGGGGGGCGACTTTCGAGCCCGCGAGTCGAACGTCTACCGTCTCGCCGAAGTCAGCGTGAACATCATCGACCAGTGCGTCGCGCAGGGCGTTCCGTTCGCGCGCGAGTATAGCGGCTTGCTCGACAACCGCTCTTTCGGCGGCGCCCAGGTGTCCCGAACCTTCTACGCCCGCGGTCAGACCGGCCAGCAACTCCTGCTCGGCGCCTACCAGGCTCTGTCGAATCAGATCGGTCGTGGCCAGGTCGAGATGTTCGGGCGCCACGAGATGCTCGAGCTGATCGTGATCGACGGGCGGGCCCGCGGAATCGTCGCGCGCAACATGGAGACCGGCGAGATCCGAGCTCACCTCGCGGATGTCGTCGCCCTCTGCACTGGCGGCTACGGTAACGTCTTCTTCCTCTCGACGAACGCCAAAGGCTGCAACGTAACGGCGACCTGGCGGGCCCACAGGAAGGGCGCTCTGTTCGCGAACCCCTGTTACACCCAGATCCACCCCACGTGCATCCCGGTGAGCGGGACGAGTCAGTCGAAGCTCACGCTCATGAGCGAATCCTTGCGCAACGACGGTCGCGTCTGGGTCCCGAAAAATGCGGCAGACGTGACGAAGAGTCCGGACCAGATTCCGGAATCGGACAGGGACTATTACCTTGAGCGGCTCTACCCGAGCTTCGGTAATCTGGTGCCGCGAGACATCGCGTCACGCCGCGCCAAGGACATGTGCGACGAGGGCAGGGGCGTCGGTCCCGAGGTCAATGGTCAGCGCCGCGGCGTCTATCTCGACTTCAAGGACGCCATCGATCGCTTGGGCAAAAAGGCCGTTGAAGAGAAATACGGCAACCTGTTTGAGATGTATGAGCGCATCGCCGGTGAAGATCCTTACAAGGTTCCCATGCGCATCTACCCCGCGGTCCACTACACGATGGGCGGGCTTTGGGTTGATTATAATTTGATGAGCACGATCAACGGGCTCTTCGTCGGCGGTGAAGCGAACTTCTCCGACCACGGAGCGAACCGCCTCGGCGCCAGCGCGCTCATGCAGGGCCTGGCGGATGGGTACTTCATCCTGCCCTACACGATCGCCAACTACCTTGCCCAAACCCCGAAAAATACGGCCGACGAGGGGCATCCGGCGGTGCGTGAAGCGCTGGATGCGGTTCGAGGTCGCACCGAAAAGTTCCTCTCCGTCCGCGGCAAGCGAAGCCCCGATTCCTTCCACCGGGAGCTCGGTCAGCTGATGTGGGAAAAGTGTGGCATGGCGCGGACCAAAAAGGGCCTCGAAGAGGCACTCTCCAAGATCCCTGCCATTCGCGAGGAGTTCTGGAACAATCTGAACGTGCTTGGCGGCGCTTCAGAGCTGAATACGAGCCTCGAAAAGGCAGGACGGGTCGCCGACTTCCTCGAGCTCGGCGAGCTCATGTGCCGCGACGCTCTTATCCGCGAAGAGTCCTGCGGCGGCCATTTCCGCGAGGAGCATCAGACTCCTGAGGGCGAGGCTCAGCGCAACGACGAGAACTTCTCCCATGTCTCGGCCTGGGAGTTCACTGGGACGAACAGCGCGCCCATTCTTCACAAGGAGCAGCTCGACTTCGAGTACGTGAAGCCGAGCCAGCGTAGCTACAAGTGAGAAGCGGCGCTCAGAGGAACAGAACATGAGCAAGACTTTGAACCTCGTTCTCCATATCTGGCGGCAAAAGAACCGAGACAGCCGAGGCAGTTTCGTCCGCTACGAAATCGCGGACGTAAGCGAGCACTCCTCATTTTTGGAGATGCTGGACCAGCTCAACGAGCAGCTCATCGCCAGCGGCGAAGAGCCCGTCGCGTTCGATCATGACTGCCGCGAAGGGATCTGCGGAGCCTGCGGCATGGTGATCAACGGTGAGCCGCACGGACCCCAGAAACTCACCACGACTTGTCAGCTCCACATGAGGAAGTTCAAGTCCGGCGATGAGCTCTACCTGGAGCCGTTCCGGGCGCAGGCCTTCCCAGTGATCCGCGACTTGATCGTCGACCGCGCCCCGCTCGATCGGATCGTCCAGGCAGGCGGGTTCATCGGAGCTCGCACCGGCAGTGCCCCCGACGCAAACTCGATCCTCGTGCCGAAGCCGGATGCGGATCGCGCGATGGACGCTGCTGCGTGCATTGGCTGCGGCGCTTGTGTCGCTGCGTGTCCGAACGCTTCGGCGATGCTGTTCACGGCAGCCAAGGCGGGCCACCTGAATCTCTTGCCGCAAGGTCAGCCCGAGCGGACAAATCGAGTGCTCAAGATGGTCACCCAGATGGACACCGAAGGCTTCGGGCATTGCACGAACCACTTCGAGTGCATGGAGGCCTGCCCGAAGGGCATCGACGTCGACTTTATCGCGAAACTGAACCGAGACTACTTGCGTGCGAACGTTGAGTCTCGCGACGCAAGCTCCGACAACTCGGGCGGCTGAGCGGAGCCGGGCTCGTGCCGGGTAGCCCGTTCGGGGCGCCCGGCCGCGCAGGCGCGCTTTGAGCCGCCTCGGGATCTTTACATTCGAGAGAAGCCTGCGAAGGTCGCGCCCGTGATTCAGCTCGACAAAGTCGCCAAGCGTCACGGAGGCCAGATCCTCTACGTCGATGCCAGCCTCGCCGTGTTTCGAGGCGAGAAAGTAGGCCTGATTGGCGCGAACGGCTCTGGGAAGTCGACGCTGTTCCGCTTGATCATCGGCGAAGAGCCGCCGGACGCAGGTCAGGTCATCGTCGACCGTGGAGTCACGATCGGGTACTTCGATCAGAAGGTCGGTGAGATGTCCGGTCGTAGCGTGCTCGAAGAGACGCTGCGCGGCGTGGGGGAGGTCGCCGATTGTCGTCACGAGCTCGCCGAGCTCGAGCAGAAGATGGCCGATCCCGAGTACGGCGATGAGCTCGAAGAGATCATCGAGCGCTTTGGGACTGTGCAGGCGCGCTTTGACGAGCTCGGGGGCTATAGCCTCGAGGCGCGTGCACAGGAGGTGCTGGCTGGGCTCGGTTTTTCGCCCGAGATGGTCAGCGGCGACAGCGGGAAGCTCTCAGGAGGGTGGAAGATGCGCGTTGCCCTAGCGCGCGTGCTTCTCATGCGCCCCGATGTGCTCTTGCTCGATGAGCCGACGAACCATCTCGATCTTGAATCGATCCTCTGGCTCGAGGAGTTCTTGAAGCGTTTCGAAGGCGCCTTGGTCATGACCTCGCACGATCGCGAGTTTCTCAATCGCATCGTGACGCGCATCGCGGACATCGATGGCGGCGAGCTCACTGTGTACACAGGGAACTACGAGTTCTACGAGAAGCGCTTCGCTGAAAGACGGGCCGAACGAGAAGCTCAGTTCGAGCGGCAACAGGCGATGCTGGCGAAGGAACAAGCCTTCATTGATCGATTCAAAGCGCGTGCCTCTCACGCCGCCCAGGTCCAGTCGCGGATCAAAAAGATCGACAAGATCGAGAAGATTGAGCCGCCACGTGAGCGCAAGGTCATCGACTTCGACTTCAAGACTCCGCCCCGTTCAGGGGAGGACGTCGTGCGTTTGAGCCACGTTTCGAAGGCCTACGGCCCGAAGGTCCTGTACCAGGATTTCGACCTGACCCTCAGGCGGCTCGAACGCTGGTGCATCATGGGTATCAATGGCGCTGGCAAGAGCACCCTGCTCAAGATGATCGCGGGAGTGACCGAGCCCGATCAGGGTGAGGTCCGAATCGGTGCGGGAGTGAAAGTTGGTTACTTCGCCCAGCACTCGATGGAGCTCTTGGATCGGGAACAGACTGTGCTGTCGAGCGTGATGAATGCCTTCCCGACGGCCGGGCTCGGAGTCGTTCGAAACCTCTTGGGAGCCTTCGGTTTCGGGGGAGATAGCGTGGAGAAGAAGGTGGACGTGCTTTCCGGTGGCGAGAAAGCCCGCCTCGTCCTCGCGCTCATGCTGTTCGATCCGCCGAACTTCCTCGTGCTCGACGAGCCCACGAACCACTTGGACCTCGACACCAAGCAGATGCTCATGCGCGCCCTCGCGACCTTCGAAGGCACGATGATTTTCGTCTCCCACGATCGCGCCTTCCTGAGCGCGCTTTCAAACCGCACGCTCGAGGTTTCGTCGGGCACAGCGCACCTCTACGGGGGCGGCTACGACGAGTATGTGAGCCAGGTCGGCTACGAAGCGCCGCTCAGGTGAGCTTTGTGAGCTTTCGCGGGCTGCCGCTTTCGCGGCAGCCCATCGCGCAGCCCCCCTTCAGGCTGGAGCCTTCTTGCTGAACATTGCCTTGAGTCCGCGGAGACGCTCAGGAGTCAAGAGCCCCATCTTCCAGAGCGCGGCGGCGTAGGCGAGCACGGCCAGGGGTGCGGAGAGCCAGGGGTTCATCACCATGCGCGTGAAGTGTGCGGTCAGAGCCATCACAATCCCGCCGACGGCGGTGGCCCCCGCCATGCGCAGGACTGCCCGTCCGAGCAGAATCTCCGGTAGGAGGGCGATCGCGAAACCGAGGATGACGAGCTCGCCGACGATGACCGAGATGCAGATTCCGAGGCCGCCATTGCCGTAGTGCGTCTCGAAGTAGGGCACCAAAAACGGATCGAGCGCTGCGCTCACTGCGACGCAGCCGAACTGCGCGACTGACCAGATCTTCTGCTTGCCGCCTGCGATCGCCGTGGTCCCCGAGGTCATGGTGACATAGGCGAGCACCAGGAATACCGACAAGAGCCGCAGGTTGTCCTCGGCTTCGTGGAAGGTCTCCTTGTTGAAGAGCTGGATCCCGAGGTCGGGGTACATGGCCGCGCCGATCGCGGCGGGTGCGACGAGGAGCAGGATGGTTCCGAGGGCGTTGCCGGCGGTCGAGAGGTAGGCGGAGCGATCGGAGTGCGAAAGCCGGACGAGGGTCGGGTGCAGGGCCGAGCAAAGGGTCGTCACGGGGAGCGCGAGAGTCCCGATCAGTTTGTTCGCGGCCGCGTGCCAACCGGCGGCGGCGGGGGAGGCGGCGCGGGAGAGGAAGAACGCGTCGATGTTCGGCTGGAGCGCCATCGTGATGCCGAGCACGAGATGCGGCGTGCCGCGGCCGATCAGCTCCCGCGCAGCGCTCCAAGAGAAGTAGAGCTTTCCGACATCGAGGCGACGCAGGCTCCGGGACAGGAAGATCAGGATGATCATGGAGCTCGTCGCCTGGGCGACGAGGACTTGATAGAGCGAGCCGCCTGCGAAGAGGACCGTCGCAGTGAAGACGGCGGTCAGGAGCTGATGGAGAACCTGGCTCAGGGCCGGTAGAGCGGAGCGCTCGAAGCTGCGAAACCCGTTGATGTAGGTCTGGTGCAGGGACTGGAACCAGTGAGCGAGGCTGACGATGAGGACTGCCGTCTGCAGCCTGGGGCTTTGGTCCGAGAGGTAGGCGATGCCCGTCGAGAGGGCGCAAGCGATCGGGCCGAAGGCGATCTTCAACATGCGCCCGGTTCCGATGAACTCGGCGGCACGCGTGCGGTCGCGGGCGACGACCTCCATGAGCGCTCCACCTTGTCCCCAGTCAGTGAGCAGGAACGCGAGGCTATTGAAGGTGGTGGCGAGATAGATCGTTCCGAAATCCTCCGGGCCCAAGAAGCGACCGAGAAGGCCTGCGATCAAGATGCTGATCGGCATGATGGCGATCTGACCGGCCATCAAGAACGAAGTGTTTTTGACGAGAAGGCGAGACGCCTCACGATTTGTAGCGCTCTGGTCGTGAGTCTCTTGTGGGGTCCCGCTGGGATCGGCGCTCATCGTGAGTTTGGTTTCGTCTAAAGCCTCAGGCTTTGCGGCGTGAAACTAATGCCGAACTGCGCGAAGAAGATGGCCGTGCCGTCATCGTCCGCGTAGGGCGCGAGCTGGTAGCTGGTTCCTCCTCCCGCCGTCAACTGGAACTCCCGAGTGAGGGCGTAACCCACCCCCGCGTTGCCGAAAAACGACACGAAGGCTCCGAAGCGGTCTTGCTCCATGGAAGTGGAGGTTCCGAGGGCTCCATTCCAGGTATAAGGCCCCCTTTTCTCGGTGTACTGGAGCGAGCCGGTGACGCGGGTGTCGAGGCGACCGGAGATTTGGTCGATCACGGGGATGAGACCGAGGGTCACCGTGAATGGGGTCTCGGTCATGTTGAGCCCGAGCGTAATGTTCGGGGTCAATACAGGATCCCGGACGGCATCTTGAGCACCGACCTCGGACTCGGGGAAGATGTAGGACGCACCAAGGTTGAGAAACCCTGAGGTCCGGGGGCTGAAGGCGTGAGTCCAGGTTCCAGCGAGCCCGATCGAGATGAGCGACGCGCGCCCGCGTGTCCCTGTGCGGTCGACCCAGTTTTGAAGGCCGACGGTCTCCCGTTCGTTGATGCGGTACTGGCCTTGAACCCCGACTCCGGCGCTCACCTGGGAGGGATACAGGCTGACGTCTGTTCCGAATCCAGAGGAGGCCGTGACGCGGCCGTATTGGCTGAGCGTCACGTTTCGCGAGATAGCTTCGCTGACCAGCAAGTTGGTCGAGGTCGAACCGTATAGGGCCATCTCGTTGATCAGCACGCCATTGGTCGTCGTGCTGCCCCCCGTGGGAGGAAGGCCGACAGTGGGGACTGAAAGGGTCGTGAGCGAGCTGGTGCTGAGCGCGCCGAGGCGAAGGTTTTGGTACCCGATTTGTCCCGTTTCGGAGAGCGTGATCGTGACGCGTCTCGTGCGGTAGCTGAACGAGGCGACGACGTTCTCCATCACGCCGAGGGGATCTTGGAGAGGCCGAAAGATGTCGAGGTAGCTGGCCATGGTGGTCGAGCCGAGACTCATGTTCCAATCTCGCTCGGACACGTCCAAAGACACGGTCGGGATCGCCAGAAGATCTGCGGCGAACTCGCGGGATACCGTGTCGGCGCGAACCCGCGCGCCCGTTTGAGCTTGCAGGGTCAGGACGGTCAGGGGGACGAGCAGGCCAACCGGAAGCATCTTACCGAGCGACGTCCTTGCCGTGCAGCGGAGAGGAAGCGAAGCGTGGCTGAAGGGAGCGAGGAGGAGAGCAGATCGTTCTGCCGGAAGACAGGGGGACCGTGATTAAGCACCAGGGCAGGCTGAGGGGTCCGGCATCTGATCGCATGGGCTCCGCCCGCACCCATAACACGGCCCGAGTGCGCCGAGCCACCCGGCAATTTCGGATTGGGCGAGAGCCCCACGGAGGCGGGGAGGGTGGTTCTTTCGGTGCTCTCGATCTATTGAAGGAGGCAATGATCTGGTGCTCTGCTGCGCCCGGGCCGACCTCGGCGAAGGCGTGCGACTTTCAGCGTGTGAGCCGTCCCTTCTTGAGCGACGAGGAGATGCCTTGGCATCTCTAGGGGATCTTCGCGCGGCGCTCTGCGCCCGCTGGGCGCTTCGGGCCGCAGAGCTCGAAGGCCCGAGGATTCGCGTCTGGGGCAGTCCTCGGGTGGTTGTCGAGGGGCGAATGCTGATTGGCGATCGCGCGCGGTTCGTTTCGAAGCCCGCTTGTCTCGAGCTCTTCGTGGCGCGCGGAGCGACCCTATCGATCGGGCGCTCGTCCTTCATCAACCACGGGACCTCCATCGCCGCGCTCGAGCGAGTGGAGATCGGCGAATCGGCCACGATCGGGCCTCACTGCATGATCCTGGACAACGCTTTCCATCGCCTCGAGCCCTCTCGGCGCCAGGAGCTCCCGCCCTCGCGGCCCGTCGTGCTCGAGAAGAATGTCTGGCTCGGGGCACGAGTCATCGTGCTCCCCGGGGTCACGATTGGTGAAAATACAGTGGTTGCGGCGGGGAGTGTGGTGACGCGCGACCTGCCAGCGAACATTCTGGCAGCGGGAGTGCCGGCTCGAGTGCTTCGGTCCCTGCCCGAAGCACCGACGACTCCGTCAGCTGGCGTTTAGACTTGACCAACAAGGACCGAGGTCCGACGCTCGATAGAGGCTATGGTGGATGACAACCGCGAAGCGCAGGGAGGAGAACTCGCGCGGCCCTTGGGGGCCACGGCCGACCTCTTCCCCGCAGACCTGGGGCGCAAGGCGATCCCCGTCCTGGTTGTCGCAGTCCTCCTCTATGGTGCCTTGGTCGCAGTAGCGGATGCGAATGCTACGTTTCGCGAAATCCGACAGATTGGGCTTGCGCCGACCTTGCTCGCGGCCCTCATATCGTTGGTGAGTTTTTTTCTTCGGGCGATTCGCTGGCATATGCTTGTCCGCGGTGTTCATCCTGGAGTGCCGTTCTCTGAGAATGTGATCGTTAGCTTTGCTGGACTCGCGATGACGATCACGCCAGGCAAGGCCGGGGAAGTCCTGAAGTCGCTCATGTTGAAGGCGGCGCATGCTGTGCCTGTCGCGCGGAGCGCCCCCCTGCTCGTCCTCGAACGCCTTTGCGATCTCTTGACGATCATCTTTCTGACTGCCGTCGGATTGGCGTTCGACCCGAGGTATGCGGTGGTAGCTGCGCTGGGGGTTATAGGTGTTGTCTTGGGAGCGCTGGCCTGCGCCCTTGTTCCTCGCTTCATCGATCGAGTCCCTCAGAAGTGGCTCGAGGTCGGGCCTTTCAGGACCCGTCAGGCCAAGGTGCGGGCTGCGCTCACGGCGTTCAGCGAGAGCCTTGCGCTGAAACCGTTCCTGCTCGCGCTTGTATTGACGATCCTCGCCTGGTCGGTCCAGAGTACTGTGGTTTGGATTCTCGCTGATGCCTACGGCGCGAGCACAGTAGACGTCGCCGACGGGGTCGTGGCGTATTGCGCTCCGCTTTTGGCGGGCGCTCTTGCCTTGGTTCCGGGGGGCCTGGGAGCTGCGGAAGCGACGATGGCGGGTATCTTGATGGTCTTGGCGGATCATCAGCTGTCTCTGAGTGCTGTGGCCGCCCTCACAATTGTGGTGCGCCTCGTGACGTTTTGGTGGGCGATAGGCGTCGGACTCGCGGCCTTGGCCGTTTGGCGCGTGCGGAACCCCAGGCACTAACGCAGAATGCCCTTTGTATCACAGGGCGCTCGCGAGAACCGTGCGCTGGGTGCCGCGCTTCGGCGGTCTCCCGATATGGCGGGTAATGGTCTCGTGCTGTAACCTGAAGCATGTCGAGAGGAGGAAAAAGTCTCGTCAGCGGCGAATGGGGAGCGTCCACCTGGCTCGTGCCGCTCTTGTTCACCGCCGCGTATGCGTTGGTGGGTCAGACTTTGGCGAGTCACGGAGTCTTTGGCGCGGCGTTTGACAATTGTGTGTTCGAGGCGGACGGCCCACGCATTGTAGAGAACTCAACGACTCTCTGGAGCCCTCAGTGGCGGACGCGGATTCACCCGCTCCACGGCCTGCTCACGGTCCCGATGGGGGCTCCGCTCGCGAGTGTCCTGCTCTCCCCTGCGCACGCCGCCTCCCTTGTCGCTTCTCTCCTCGCGGGCCTGACCTTGTTGGCCTCGAGTCTCCTCCTCGAAAGAGCAGGCCTCGGGAACCTCGACCGGAACCTGTTTGTGGTGCTTCTCGGGGCGTCAGCGACTCTGGCGACGTTTGGGGCGGTGCCGGAGGTGCACATTCTGAGCGGCCTCGGCTTGACGCTGATGGCCCTGTCCTTGTTCCCGCGGCCCCGGAGCCACCCCGTCGACCCGGTGGAAGGGCGTTCAAATTGGCCCCGCGCGCTTCCGGGCATGTTCGTGGCGGTCGGTGCGCAGCTCACGAGCCTGGCTCTCGTTCCCCTTTGTTTCTTGTTACATCTCCCGAAGACCCCCTGGAAGCAGCGCCTCCGGAGGGCCACGCTCCTCTCGATCGCATTCGCGCTGGGCGTCGCCGCTCTCCACGGCGTTCAGCGCAGCTTTCGGACCGAGCCGAGCCCCGCTCAGGAGGTGGCGCTGGGGCTCGATCGACAGGCGGCCCCCGAGTCTGCGGAATCACCGCCCCGCATGGGGGTCGTCGACTCCCACCTTCTTTTCGTGACGAAACCTGCTGAGCTCCCCTCGCGCGTGCTCGAGACGGTTGCTGCCGTCTTGGGAGCAGGGTTTGTGGCGCCGGAGCTCCACGTCTCGACCAGGGAAGGGCAGCCGAACGTTGGGTTTCGATATTGGCCTCCGGACCTGCGGCCCGTCGGAGCCGTGGCGCTTGGCTTGTGGCTGGCCCTCGTGGCGAGCGTGACCGTTCTCGCGGCCCGGAGAAAGGGTCTCGGCCGGCTCTTCAGCGGGGCGCCGGGAGCACTTCTAGCCGGGCTGTCTACCTGCTTCTATTTCCTGGTATTCTGTCTCTATGGCGATGAGCTCTTTCTGTTCTCCCCGAACTGGCTCCCGCCGTTGACCATGACTGTGGGCGTGTTGTACTCGAACGCTCGTTCATCGTCCGGTCGGGCAGCGCGGACTCTGCGTTCCCTTCTGATGGCGACGGTGGCCCTCGTGAGCGTCAATACCTTCCTACATTTGCGTGATTTGCTGGAGCTCTACACGTAGGGTGGCGCCACATGGCTGCTAACCAAGGCCCCCCCGGAGATGCGAAGGGGGCTTTCATCGGCTCCTGTTTGCTCATCGCGCTCGCGGGCGCCGTGGAGTCGGGACCTCTGGCCTGGGCCCTGTCGCCTTTTTTCGTAAGTGGCTTGGTCTACGCAGCTCTCCGCTCGCCCCTCAGGTACTCGCTCTATGTCCTGATGTTTGCGGCCTACGTGCTGCAGAACCCGAACGAAGGCATGGCGTCCGGCTACTGGGATACGCCGCTGCACATGGTGGGCGTCGTGTTCTTCCTGCAC
>JAEYYX010000096.1 GCA_023428245.1 Pseudomonadota bacterium | reverse complement strand
GCCTTCGGCCGCGCCCGCTTTCGTTTTGTTCTCTCGCTTCCTCGCGCTGGGTCAACGAGAGATGAGGGACTGCGCGCGATATGCCCGTTACGGCGCACAAATCCCGAGGTCGTCATTGTAGGCGATCGACGGGCTGTCGTCGATCATGAGGCGAGCTGCGAAACGCTCCGCCTCGCACGTCGGTAGGACGACATTCCTAGAGATACTCAGGGATTCGACGCTCTGGAAACCGTCGAGTCCTTTTAGGTTCGGAAGCAGAGGGTTCGATTCGATCGATAGGCTCTTCGTTGTTTCGAGCTTCTCGAGACCGTGGAGTGAGAGGAGGCCCTCGTTGCCGCGGATTTCCAGCCAGCTCTGGACCGTTTTCAGGGAGCTGAGCGGCTCGAGGTCTTCGAGAGCATGACAATAGGCGATCGTGACTCCGTTCGCCTGCTCCAGGCTTTCGAGCCCGTGCAGGGACTCGAGCCGAGGGTTCGAGAAGAGATAGATGTCCTCACTCACGCTCTCGAGGGAGCTGAGGGCCTCGATGGACTCGAGCTCGGCGTGGTTCACAATTCCGATCGAACGGGCAGAGGAGAGCTTCTCGAGGCCGCGGAGGGACCGCAGCTCGTTATAGTTCAGATCGAGGAGTCCGAGAGTTTTCAGGCTCCCGAGGCCACCGAGATCTTTCAGAGCGACGAAGACCATCTCGATGCGGTCGCTATGAACGAGCTCGGGCATCCGGAGCTCTTCGAGGGCGCGGGCATCGTTGATGTAAAGTTCTCCGAGAGTGGTCAGGCTCTCGAAGCTGAGGACTCGAAGAGGCTCGCTCTTGATCACCTTCAGGGCAGACGCGCTCTCGAGGGCGTTGAAATGGGCCTCTTCGAGGAGCGGGTTCCTCTCGAGCTCGACGCTCTCTGCCTCCCGCAAGCTATCGAAAGAAACGCTCTTGAGCGCGGCGTTGAACGCGCAATCGTGAGGCCCACCCTCGTCCTCGGCGCACTTCGGGCGGATCAAGATCTTCGAGGCCGACTCGAGACCATGGAGAGCGTTCACGTCTTCGAGCGAGGGGTTCCCGACGCACTCGGACTGCTTCGTCGTGCAATAGTGTCCGATGGCGACCAGGCCGCCGACGCTGCGGAGCGCCTCGAGCCCGGTCAGGCTTCTCAGCTTTGTCGTCTCGAAGACGCCGAGTTCCCCGGTGATCTCGGTTAGACAGGCGAGCGGAGATAAGTCGACCACGTCGCCCGTGATATAGAGGCTCCCTTCGAAGCGCCGGACGTTTCCGAAGGTCTCCACGTCGCGTTGGTTTCGAAGGTAGAGCGCTTGGGCGACGGCTCTGGTCCCCGTGCACGCCTCCGGGTTGCCTGAACCACCAGCGCCCGTGCTCGTCCCGCCCGTCGCTCCTGTGGGTCCACCGCCAACGGTAGTCCCACCGCTTGCCGTACTGCCGCCAGCGGGTCCCGAGCTGGAGCCGTACCCTCCCTGACCACCCGCGCTCCGCCCACCCGCGCTTTGTCCCGCGCCGGAGGCGTTGCCTGTGAGAGGCCCATCCTCCGGCGTGTTCGGGTCGGAGGTCGTGAGCCCACACCCATAGGTCAAGAGTCCCAAGAGGAGAGTCCGCCTCGCGCGCATGTTCGATGTGGTAGAAGGGGGAGGACCTGGCGCAATGGCCCGCGGGGTAGCGTTCGTACGGATCACGGGACTGTTCCCGCCCGTATCAAAGGATTCCACTTTCGCTCGCTGTTTCAGGCCGCGCGCCCGGTCGAGGTCGGGAGAGGGGGGGCGCCTGATCGACGCGCGAGCTCATCTCCAGTTCGCGGCCCTACGGTTCGTCGCAGCTCCCGGTGCCGTGGTTCGCGTCGAGGTCTACTTCGCCAGTGACCGCAACTTGACTACGAAACCGTTCGGCTTCGCACATCGGAAGACTCTGGTTCTCGGAGATTCTGAGGGAGTCCGCGGAGCGGAGAGATGTGAGCTCCGAAAGAGTCGTTATGGATGCGTTTCCGGAGATGGTGAGCTCGCCGACATGGGCAAGGCTCTTGAAACCCACGAGCTTCGTCAAAGCTGGATTGTTCCGGAGCTCGAGCTCACTCCTCAGCACTCGAACTTCGCTGAACACGTCGATGCTCGTCAAGGATGCGTTGGCAGCGATGCTGAGGCCATCGATATCGAGAAGCGCAGGAAAGCCCGCGAGGGACTCTACGCGCGGATTCGAGTTGAAATGGAGAGACGAGGCCTTCCAGAGCGACTTGAAGTGCAACTGAACGAGTTCCCTATTGCCCTGGATGAGGATGCTCTCGGCCGTAGTGAGCGTGGGGATCGTAAGGTCTCGGAGGAAGGGATTCCTCGTGACATCCAGAACATCGACCGTGACGAGCCGAGGCAAGTCCAGCCTGAGGGCTCCCGTTTCCTGCATGGAGATCGTTGACGCTGCGCGCAGATTCGCCAAGTAGAGTTGACCGGGGGATTCTCTGTCCAGCCCGACCTCTTCTAGGTCGATGCTCCCGGCGCTCGAAAGGTCACGGCAGAACAGTTCGCGGAGGTTTCCGCAGCGCGACACCTGGAGTGAGCCGACGCTCTCGAGAGCGTCCAATCGGACGTCGGTCAGGGACGGGTTATCATGAATCGTGATTTCCTGGGCGCTCTGTAGGGCGCTCAGCGGAAGGTTGGTGAGCACGGGATTGAATTGAACGAACACCTTCCCTGCCAGTTCGAGTTCATCCAGACTCGAGGTGTCTTTGAGCACGGGATTCCCGATGCATTCGGTGAAAAAAGAGGGGCACGTTCGTCCAATGCGAAGAGCTCCGTGGACCTTCCTGAGCCCACCGAGTCCGGCGAGTCGGGTGAGTTTCGTCGTCTCGCGAATGTGGAGATCTCCCATCACCTCTTGCAAACAATCGAGATCATCGAGATCGACGACGTCTCCGGTGATCAAGAGACTCCCGTGAATCCTTCCGACCCCTTTGAGGGCTGCGGCGTCGGACGAAGAGCCGATGAAGACATTTCCAGTCGCGACCTGCCCACACACTTCCATCGCGTCAGCGGCTCCGCCCAAGGAATCGCTCTCTTTCCATCGCCCCCCGCCCGCGTTGCTTCGCCCGCCGTCGCCTCCGCTATTCTGAGCGCCCCCGCTCGCTCCTCGAGCGTTGCCCCCGGAGCCCTCAGGATCGCTCGTGAGCAGCTGCTCGAAGGGCGACCGACCTCCGCATCCGTTCGTTCCCCACGCGAGCACGAACACCATCCCCCACCGAGCGCGCATGCGTCCGACAATAGCAGCTGAGGCGGGTGCTCTCGAGACCGTCCGGTGCTTCAGCTCCGCAGCGCATCGGCGCGGGTCGACGCGACCTCGGCAATGCGCTCGTTGAGTTCGTCGAAAGTTCGAGGAGCGGTCCAGGAGACGGCCAGGGCGGGTGCCGCTCCGCCTGTGACGATCTCGAGGCGCGGCGCCGACAGGAGCAGTGGACCGAGGCGCGCTTCGATGGACGCGGAGAGGACACTGAGCGGACGCTCGGTCAGATCCCAGAAGCGACGGTCGTAGGAGCCGATGCGAACCCGGGTGGGATCGAAGAGGCCCTTGGCCTTCAGGTCGGTCTCGAGTCGATGACAGGCAAAGACGCTACGCTCGAAGACGCTGCGGAGCGGATCGAGGTCACCTTCGGTGCGCGGCTTTTGTTGACAGGAAAACTCCCAAGTGTCCTGGTCGACGCGGAGCTGGTAGTTCGCAGAGTGACCGATCACAAACAGGCCAGGACCCTGAGGAACGTGGCGGTAGTCAGCGACATCTACAAGGATGTCGTCGAGCACCCGACCGGATACCCAACGGTGGAGGAGCTCCTGGACCTGATCGAGAGATGATGGCGCTGTGGCGCGAGCGCGCCAGGTGACGACGAGAGACGAGGGGAGAATCACAGGGCCACCGTCACTTCCTGAGTAGGGGTTCGCGGGGCGAGATCGCCGCGTTTGCTCTCGTACTCGTGGGCCGCGTCAATGAACATTTGGGCTTCGTCGAGGAGCTTTCGAACCTCGGCCGACGGGAGCTGCAGCTCCTGTTTCTTGCGGGCTTGCTCGAAATACCGGGAGAAGTTTCCGCCGGGGAAAGCGGCGTCGAAGCGGCCCGTCTTGCCGAGCAGGCGATCGAAGGTTTCGCCGATGGCTGTGGGATCTTCCTTCAGGCCTGGCGAAAGTTCGAGGCAGACGGCGCGAGCCGCGGCGTGCATCGCGGCGAGCGAGAGGGCGTGGGCTTTCCCGTGCTGCTCTTCGTCGAGGCTGAGCTGCGCTTCGAAAATGAGGCGCTCGCTTTCAGCGAACGCGAACTGGCTCGGTGAGATGACTTCACCTGCGCACTCCCCGGTTCCGATGTCGCCGATGGAGTAAGTCCGAGGGTCACCCCAGTCGCGATAGAGCTCAGGGGCCGCGTCATACGGAGGAACCTGAGTGACCGAGCTGAGGAGCTCTTTGACATGCTTGCGCCCGACTCGGTGAACCCAAGCGGCGAACGTCTCGTCCCCTTGTTTCTCCTGGCGATAGGCGGCGGTGACGAGAGACAGAGCTTCGGGGACTCGCTTCGACGGGATGGCGCCGATAGCGAGCCCGAACTTGCTTCCGTTGTTCTCCCAAGATCCGCCGACGACCATCTGGAAGTGGGGCACACGGCGCCCGCCTACGGCTCGACTCACGCCGAGAAAGCCGAGGTCGGCCACGTGATGTTGACCGCAGGAGTTAAAACAACCGCTGCACTTGATGTGGAGTCCCCCGAGGTCCTCGGACTGTGCGACGTCGGCCACTTGGAGTTGCTTCCTGAGCTCGCGAGCGAGACCGCGAGACGAGGAAATACCGAGTTTGCAGGTGTCCGTTCCCGGGCATGAGGTCACATCCGTGATGCCGCTCGCGCCGCTTTCGGCGAGACCGAGCGCGGCGAGTTCGTCATAGAGTTCGCCCACGTCAGTGTTGCTCACCCAGCGGAAGAGGATGTTCTGCTCGACAGTGGTGCGGAGATCGTCGGAGGTGAACCGTCGCGCCAGATTCGCGAGGGCGCGGCCTTGGGCTGGGGTGAAGTCGCCGAGGGGCAGCTTCACGGTGACTGTCGAGTATCCAGCCTGTTTTTGTGGCTGAACGTTGTCGCCGAGGAAGGTCCCGCGCGGGTGCGGAGGGAGCTCATCGCCCGGCGGCCTGAGGGGCTCGGGGGGCGCTTCGAGCTCGCTCACGAGCGTCTCCCAACGAGGGTCCGGTTCGAGGGCGGCGCGGGCCTCCTCTACCCAAAGGCGGAACTGTTCGATGCCGGAGTTCATGAGCACAAACTTCATGCGCGCTCGAGCTCGGTTCGCTCGTTCGCCCTTTGCAGAGAAGACGCGACACACAGCGAGCGCCATCGGCAAGAGCTCTCGAGCAGGGACGAAGGGATCCAAGAGCTCCGCGGCGTGAGGTACGGGACCAAGACCACCGCCAACGTAGAGAGCGAAGCCGCGCTCTTGTTCGCCGTTCGTCTCACGGATCTGCGCGATGCAGCCGATGTCATGGAAGCCAGCGAGCCCACAAGCGGGCGTCTGGCAGCCGGAGAAGGAAACCTTGAACTTTCGGCCGAGATCTTGAGTTCCTGGATGTCCGAGCAAGAAGAAGGCGAGGGCCCGCGCGTAGGGGGAGACGTCGAAGGCTTCCATGCCACAGACACCCGCGACGTGGCAGGCCGTCACGTTGCGCACGGAGTTGCCGCAGGCTTCGCGCGTGGTGATGCCGACCGCAGCGAGACGTCTCATCAGATCGGGGGTGTCGTCGATGTGAACGTAGTGGAGCTGGATGTCCTGGCGCGTCGTGACGTGGAGGATGTGATCGGAATACTCTTCCGCTAGGTCGCAGAGCACCTCGAGCTGCCGGGGAGTGAGGCGCCCGCCGGGGATTTTGATCCGCTGCATTCCTGGCGCGTCCCAGAGCGTGTCCGGGCCTTTGGTCTTCGACTCGTCAAAGCCGAGGTTCCTCGACTCCTGACCGTCATGACGGCGCCCGCTATCGTATCTCTGCCCATAAGCGCCGCGCCTGAGGCGGGTCTCAGCGAAGACTTTGTCTTCGAGCCGTCCCATCCGCTTCAGCGCGAGCTGGTTTTCGTAGGCGTCGAGCTCTTGGTTCCAGGCGTCCGGCACCTGACCGCGGAGGATCTCTTTCCAAGGAGGAAGCTGCATTCGAAAGTTCCCGACCCGGTGCGTCGGCGGGGGATGGGGCTCCGCGCTTCCCGGGACGGGCCTCACCCTGAAGCAGCTTTTGAATCAAGACTAGCAAATTATATTTGCAAATAATATCAACAAAAGTTGTATTAAAAGCATGGACCTGGCCCTCGCTCAGACGTTTCTCGCCGTGGCCACCGCGGGCAGCCTGGTGAAGGCGGCCGAGCGGCTCCATCTCACTCAGGCTGCTGTCAGCGCCCGCCTTCAGACTTTGGAGGCCCTCGTCGAGCAGAAGCTTTTCGTGCGGAACAAGGCGGGAGCGCGCCTGACTCCGGCGGGCCGCGCCTTCTTGCCTTACGCCACGCAGCTCACGAGCACCTGGGAGCAGGCGCGCCGCAGCGTCGCGGCCCAAGATCGGGAGGCGGCTCTCTTGTCCATCGGAGGCGAGATGAGCTTGTGGAATGCGGTTCTGCTCGATTGGCTCGTTTCGCTTCGTGAGAAGCGGAAGAAACTCCTTATTCACACACAAGTCGATACCGTCACGCGCCTCGTCGATCAGACGCGCTCGGGCGCTCTCGATATCGCGGTCCTCTACTCGCCGCACCGTCGTCCGGGCGTCGAGGTATCCCTCTTGCTCGAGGAGCAGCTCGTGCTCGTCTCGACGAAGTCAGGACAGACGACTGCCTCTCTCTCCGACTACGTGTACGTCGACTGGGGACCGGATTTTCGCGCGCACCACGACGAAGCCTTTCCGGAGCTCTGCGACGCCACCACCCGCATCAGCTTCGGCCCTCTCGCGCTCCAGCTCCTGCTCAGAGTCGGCGGCTCTGGCTACTTTCGAACGCGGGCTGTGGAGCCCTACCTCAGAAGCGGTCAGCTGCGTCTCGTACAAGGAGCGCCCTCGTTCGCCTACTCGATTCATGCGGCGACCTCTCCCCATGCGGATCCCGAGCTCGTGGCATGGGCTCTCTCCGAGCTTCGGCGGGTTACGGAGCCGGACGCCTGCCGCGAGTGGGTGTAGGGGTGGAGGGCAGAATGAGTGCGAGCAGGGACCAGGGCGCCTCCCTCGAAAGGGAGCGAAGGTTTCGCGGCGTTTGGCCGTTCTGCGTGAGGAAGTGAACGGCCCACATGGGAGGACAAAATCGTCCTCATCGACTCACAAACTTGCGGCGCATATGGACCCGGGCCAATCCTCCCGGTCTTTCCGCACGCGCTCGGAGTTTTTTGCGCGCCTGAATCGGTGGACCGGGCCTCGGAGGGGCGCGGAAACCTGCTAAGTGAAGCGGAAAGACGAGCGAATGACCGTAGAGTTTCTGATCCACGCCATCGTCCGCCAGACGATGATCCTCATTGCCCAGCTTGCCACGCTTGGTGGCGGGAGGGCGCCGCTCGCGCAGGTAGCGAACCAAGTGTTCGTTGACCTTGTGCGAGAGCTGGAGCGGCAGGGAGTGAGTCGAAAGGTGAGCGCGGACATGTTCGGGCTCGGGCTTCGGACCTACCGTCGCAAGATCCAACGCCTCAGCGAGAGCTCGACGGAACGGGGTCGCTCGCTCTGGGAGGTTGTGCTCGAGTTCATCAAGGCTCGTGGTCCGGTGACGCGTAGCGAAGTGTTCGCGCGTTTTGCGCGAGACGACGAGGCTCAGCTACGCGCAGTCCTCCGCGATCTGTGCGAGAGCCAACTGGTGGTCAGCATTGGTCCGGCGTCGAAGGCTCGCTATCGCGCAGCTACCGAGGAAGAACTCGCTGACCTTCGAAACAACCAAAGTGCGGAAGGGTACGACGACTTCCTCGTCGCGCTCATGTACCGCGAAGGCCTGATGACGCTCGACGAGATCGCCGGTCACGCACAGGTCGAGACAGGGCTCATTGAGGCGCCGATTGAGCGCTTGGTAGCCAGCGGGCGCGTTCAGACTACTGTCGAGGGTGGGGTGACGCGGTACCGTGCCGGTGCGCTGGTCATTCCGCTCGGGGCTTCTTCCGGCTGGGAAGGGGCGGTCTTCGATCATTTCAAAGCGATGGTGAGCACGATTCTCGTAAAGCTCCGGGAGGGCGAGACGGCGCAAGCGGATGATCGCGTTGGGGGAAGCACGTATACGATCGACGTCTGGAAGGGGCATCCTCTCGAGGACGAGGTTCTCCGCACCCTCGGACGGATCCGCTCCGAGCTCAGCGACCTTCGACAGAGGGTGAACGAGCAGAGCGGGGACAACAAGCCGAAGGAGTACTCTCGGGTCGTCGTCTACGCGGGCCAGTGCGTCATTCCGGAAGAGAACACGTAAGATGGGTCGTTTTGGTGTGAGCCGGCAAGTGCCAGGTGGAAAACAAAGCGTGAAGACGAAGCTCGGGATGAAGACTTGGCTCTTGGCTTCCCTCTTGGGTTTGCTCGCGATCGGCGGCGGCTGTGAGTCGGCGTCGGACGACCTCACGGGCGGTGAGACCCATTTCCTCCGTCGCTGTGACCCGAACGCTGACACCTGTGGACGGCTCTCCTGTGTCTGCGGCGTATGCACGGTGCCCTGCTCGGAGCACTCGGCCTGTCAGAGTTTCCCTGCGGCCCAGTGTGCAGTGGCGCGGGGAGCGAGCTGTGACAAGGGCGAGGCGATGGTGTGCCGCGTGGCCTGTGCCATCGACGAGGATTGCCTCGTCGTGTCCGCCGAGCATCGCTGCGACGAGGGCTCTTGTGTGGCCGGCGACGCGGTCGGTGTAGGCGGGAGCTCGAGCGGTGGCGCTCCGAGCAGCGGAGGTTCGAGCGTCGGTGGTTCAAGCGGCGGTAGCACGGGTGGAAGCGAGGCGAGTGGCGGCTCAGCGGGTGAACCGGACGTCTGCCAGCGCGGTGAGGTGGAAGCGAACGATGTGCTCGTTCTCGGCGATAGTTTCCTCGCCACGAACCATCAGGTGACCGCTTACCTCGAAGAGCTGGCTCGGCAGGCAGGCGTTCTGACGTCGGGGGATCGCTACCGCGACAGCTCGCGCATCGTCGCGAATTCCCTGGCCGTGACCGGCAATGGGGTACTCGACCAATATACGGAGGCCGCTTCGGACGCGCCGGTCAAGGTGGCGCTCATGAACGGCGGCGGAGCGGACATCCTGATCGGGGTCTGCGATGAGATTGGCCCCGATTGCCCCGTGATCCAGGACGCCGCCTCTGCGTTTGTGACCATCCTCGAGGCGATGGAGGAAGACGGCGTGCTCGAGATTGTGTTCTTGGGTTATCCCGACCCGGTGCCGGAGGCGCCCCGAGCCAAGATGGCAGCGCTCAGGCCGCTGCTCGAGAGCGCATGTGCCGAGAGTGCTGTGCCGTGTCACTGGCTCGATCTCGGGCCGGTCTTTGAAGGTCACTACGACGAATACATCGAAGGCGACGGGCTGAATCCGACCGCGGCCGGTGCCGAGGCCACGGCGCAGGCACTTTGGGAGCTCATGGAGCGCGAGTGTATCGCGCAGTAGACGATGACCCTGGGGCGAGCCTTCTGGGTCAGCCGTTTGGAAACGGGATCGCGATGCGCGCGAGCTCGGGGGGCGGTGCCTCGTCCGGACCGAAGTACTTCGGAAACAGGAGGTAGCCAGTGGCGGGGGAGGAGAGCTCCCGAGAATCTGCTGCGCTCAAGAGCTCTCCCGCTCGCACTTCGGTCCAGTTCTCAAGTCCCTCCCGCAGTCGAAGCTCTTGGCCCGCCGAGGCGATGATGTGCTCGGTGTGATACCAGCGGATCGGTGGCGCCGTCGCCACGATGTCATCGAGGCTGATCCCAGAAATCAGTCGGTCCCAGGCGTCGATGGCGCGCCGCGTGCCGCGGTACACGAGTTCGGCTTGGGCGACGTCTTGGCCGCGGTAGCCCGTTTCGATCGTGAGTCCGACCTTTCCTCGATCGCGGACATACTCATCGAGACACTTGAGCCCCGGGGAGAAGCTCTGTCCCATGGGGCGTGTGAGTCCGACCTCGGCCAAGCCGAGCACCCGGGCCCAGGTCACGAGCTCCCGAGACCAAGGGAACGTGTAGAAAGGCTCGCGGGTCTTTGTTTGCGTTTGGTGAAAGTCGAGGAAGAAATCTGCGCGGTCGAGGATCGGTCGCACGCGCTCTGCGCGCTTGCGTTCACGAGACTCCGCACGTTGGTCGAAGGTGAAGACTCGATTGAAATCCTCCTCGACGAAACGCACGTTCTTCTGGATGGCGTCGATGTTGCCGAGAAGCAGCGTGACATGCGCCTCTTGAGCGCCGTCTTCGAGCTCGCGCTGCAGGCGAACGAGCGCCGGCAAGCTCCCGTGTTCGTTTCCGTGGATGGCAAAACCAAACACGAGCCAAGGTGCGTCACTCCGGCGACCCGCCACGTGGTGGCACGCTTCGTACTCGAAGGGACCAGGTCGCGCGGCCGCGAGGAAGGCATCAACGAGGGCGGGGACGGAGGCGCGGTTCATGGTCGTTCTTTTAGAACGGCCAGGCGGTTCCCCCCGAGCCATTCGTGGACCCACCACTACCAAAACTAGGGGTGCCCCCTGAGCCGCCTGCAGCCTGGCCCCCGGTCCCCCCTACCGCGCCCGCGCCGTTGCCCAAAGAGCCACCGACCCCCGTTCGAGCACCGCCCGCGCC
>JAEYYX010000065.1 GCA_023428245.1 Pseudomonadota bacterium | reverse complement strand
CGGCCGCGTCTTATGTTTATACCACCCCGCGCCCCCCCTGCGCGCGCGCTCCTGTTTCCGAGCCTCCGCTTTCTCTCGAAGGCTCGCGAGTTCCCCCGGGGTGAGCAAGAGTCCCCGTTCCTCCCGGGTCTCGACATCGACAAGCACGACTTCGCCCGAGGTATCCGGCTCGAGGTCGCTTTCATCCTCGAGCTCGAGCAAGATCGGCTCGAAGCGAGCGCCGACGAGCACGTCGACGGCCCGCTCGATTCCTCCTGGATCGTATCCATCGGTGAGCAACACAGCTAGTCCACGACGACGACTTCGCTCAGCGACCCTTGAGAGCGCGCGAGCAAGGTCAGTGCGGCCGCTCGGCCCAAGGGCATCGAGAAAGGCGAGCACAGATGCGTAGCGACCCCGGCCGCGCAAAGGCGGCAGAGTTGCGACGCGGTCTGCAAAGAGCCCATGAACGCTCACCGAATCGAGCCCAGAAAGTCCGAAGTAAGCGAGGGCGAGAGCAAGACGACGCGCGGCGAGGAACTTCGCTCCGTCGCCGAAGCCGACCGAGGCGGAACAATCGACGAGCAAGCTGATGCTCAAGTCCTGTTGTTCTTCGAACTGGCGAATGAAGAGCTTTTTGTGCGCGCGGTAAGCGTTCCAGTCGAGGGCGCGGATGTCGTCTCCGGGTACGTAAGGGCGGTGATCGGCGAACTCGAGACCACCGCCGAGGCGGCTACTGCGCTGTTCACCGGGGGCCCCGCCCGCGAGCCGCCGCCGCGCCACAACGGAGAACGCTGTGAGCTCGGTGAGCAACCCCTCATGCCACGCAGCTTGACTCACAGCTCACTCCCCATGCACGACGGCTGCCGTTGACAGAGGTCGTGGGATGTGGGTCCCCGGCGCACCGATTGTCCGCATCGAGACCCACCTGTACCATGGCAGAATGGTGAGGGAACTCGGCGTCGGGGTCGCGATTCTGTTGGCTTGGCTCGTCGGTTGTTCTTCGGGCTCGGAGGCAGACGGCAAGGACGATGGCACGGGCGGACGGCGATCGGGCACAGGAGGCGCGCGCTCGGGAGACGGTGGGGCGCGCGCCGGGAGCGGCGGCCGGACCAATGCGACGGGAGGCGGCGACTCAGAAGGCTGCTCGGTGTTCCCTCGGGACAACGCCTGGAACCGGGACGTCTCGGACTTACCCGTCCATGAGCTTTCGGACGCCTATGTCGACTCGATCGGCCGCGAGTCTCGCATGCATCCTGACTTCGGAACTGTCTGGGAAGGGGCTCCGATCGGCATTCCTTACGTCGTTGTCGGCCCCGCTCAGCCCCGAGTGCCGATTCGGTACGTGGCCTACGGGGACGAGAGCGATCCGGGGCCATTTCCCTTCCCGCTCGATGTGCCGATTGAAGGCGGACCTGACAGCGACGGCGATCGCCACGCGATCGCCGTGGATTTTGAGAGTTGTAAGCTCTACGAGCTCTACCGAGCGTTCCCCGATGACAACGGCTTCCGCGCTGACTCGGGAGTCGAATGGGACCTTTCCACGAACGACTCACACCCGGAAGGGTGCACCTCAGCGGACGCGGCGGGCCTGCCGATCTTCCCGGGACTTGTGCGCTACGACGAGGTCGTGGAAAAAGGCGAAATCCAGCACGCTCTGCGCTTCACGGTCTCGCGCAGCCAGCGCGCTTATGTCGCTCCCGCGACCCATTACGCCTCCAGTCGCACCGACCCGAACCTACCCCCGATGGGGCTACGAGTCCGCATGAAGGCAAATTTCGACTGCTCGAGTTACTCGGACGAGGCGCAGGTCGTCTGCCGCGCCCTCAAGACCTACGGCATGATCCTCGCGGACAATGGCTCGAACTGGTACCTGAGCGGCGCGCCGGACGAGCGTTGGGACGACGATCATCTCGGAGATCTGAAGCGAATCCCGGGAGATGCCTTCGAGGCCGTCGACACCGGCGATCCGATTGTGACGGAAGCGCCTGACTGTGATTTGTGAGGCGACTCACAAAGATCGATCTTTTTTCTTCGCGGAGAGAACTTGGCGAAGGGCTGCGCGTACCAACCGACATGCCTCCTCTCCGAAGCCCTCTCGCGGCCAGTTTCCTCCTCGTCGCCCTCCTGGGCGTAGCCTGCACGAAGTCCCAATCGGGCACGGCAGTCGCCAACTCGGGCGGCGGCGCCACAACCGCCAACCCTGATCCAAGCGGCCCCCAGGGACGTTCGTCTCACACTGAGACGCCAAGCTCGGGCCATCGTTTTACGGTTCGCACCCACGAACCACACTATCCCGTCACCGCGCCGCCCCCGCCCCATCCGGACGCGCTCCCCCGCTTCGTGGACGGCAGCGCTCGTTGCTTCCCCCGGGTAACCTACCGCTACGCAACGCCCCCATCGCCCCCGCGCCCCTCCCCGACCCGCCTGGGCGGGAGCCACTCCGCGCCGAGCGGTCGCCCCGCGATTCCTCTAGATTCCGCCCGCGACAGGGTCGGCCCGAAGAGCGCAGCCAAAGCTGAAGGCTACGGCGCTCCCCCGCCCTCCGCGCCCAGGTCGTCCGAGGAGAGCCGAACCTCGGGCGCCGCTTCCAACCCAAAGGAGAAGAAGGCTGAGGCAGCTCCCCGTTACGACGACGGGAAGGGCCTGATCCAGAGCGACCGCGCCGCTTCAAGCTCCCGTGACGACCGAGAGGCCCCCGGACTCGTACCTCCCGCTCGCGGAGGCTTCGGAGACACAATCTACCTCTCGAATGATGACACGATGAGCCTCTCTTCGGCCCAGCGCGTCATCTGGGCCATCGATCACTATCGACCCCTCCCGGCGGCTCACATTCGTCCCCACGAACTCCTCAATTATTTCTCCTTCCACACCGCGCCCGTACAAGGCGATCATGACTTCTCCATCGCGATGAACATCGCGCCGAAGGAGGAAGACCCGAACCAAATCGAGCTCGCCGTGGCCGTCGCTGGACGCCCCCTCACGCGCGCCACCCGCCGCAACGCAAACCTCGCCTACGTGATCGATCGCTCGGGTTCGATGGCCGCCGAAGGTCGCATGGAGTACCTGCGCCAGGGCCTCTTGCGCTCGCTTTCCGAGCTCAAAAACGGCGACGTTGTCCATATCACGCTTTTCGACACGACCGCGTGTGACCTGGCTCAGAACTTCGTGGTCGGGCGCGATTCGATGAGCACCCTCGAGAACATGATCCAAAATATCTCACCGTCCGGGTCGACAAACCTGCACGATGGATTGGTCCGGGGCTACGCCTCCGCCGACCGCGCCTATCAAGCGAGCTACACGAACCGGGTCATCCTCGTCACCGACGCTCTCACGAACACGGGCGTGACCGACGAGAGCCTGATCTCTCTGATCGGACAACACTACGACGCCCGACGCATTCGCTTGAGCGGGATCGGAGTCGGCAGCGACTTCAACGATTCCCTCCTCGATCACCTGACCGAACGAGGACGCGGCGCCTACGTCTTCCTCGGCAGCCCCCTCGAGGTCGACGCTGTGTTCGGCTCCCGTTTCGTCTCCCTGATCGAGACGATCGCCGACGATGTTCACTTCAAGCTCGAGCTTCCGCCCTCGCTCGCACTCACGACCTTCTATGGAGAGGAAGCGTCGACGCAGAAAGAACGGGTCCAGGCCATCCATTACTTCGCCGGAACCTCTCAGCTCTTCTTGAGTGACCTCAAGAGCCGCGACGGTCGCGTCCCTGTCGAAGACGATCTCAAGGTAACCGTCGAGTACCACGATCCCGAAACCGGTCGCGCCCGCGTCGAAGAGTTCGTCTGGAATATCGGACAAGTCGCGGGCCGCGCTCCGAACCTCGACAAGGCGCGCCTCCTCAGCACCTTTGCGCTCCGCCTCAAAGACGCCGCCGAGCTCCCACTGCCCGCCGGTTACCGGCAGGAGCGCTACGGCTACAATGACCCGACCGGTTCCGAGTTCTGCGCTCAAACCGCTGACGATCTCGCGCGACGAGCCGAGCCGCTCCGCGCCGATCCTGAAGTCGTCCGAGTCGAGGCCCTCTGGAACCAGTATTGCCACCGCTACGCGCGCGTCGCTGTCGCTCCCGAGCCGCCCCGTTACGTGCCGCCGCGCCCTGCTCCCCCTCCCTACGTGCCTCCGCGTCCCGCGCCGAAGCCCTACGAGCCTCCCGCCGTCCCCGAGGCTCCTCAGCGCAACAACGACTATCCTCCGACCTCCTCCTGGCCGAGTGCCCGTTACCCCTAGCCGCTAACTCGAGGCTGCGGGGACTTCCGAGAGAAGCTCCGCGATGATCGCGTCCGTGGTCTTTCCCTCTGCGACTCCTTCAAAATTGATGAGGATGCGGTGGCGTAAGGCGGCGGGCGCGACTGCGCGTACGTCTTCGATGTTTGCGCTGATGCGTCCGTCGAGAAGAGCTCGCGCTTTCGCCGCGAGCAGCAGCGCCTGAGCGCCGCGCGGTGAGGCTCCCCCGGCCACGTAACGGCGCACCGCCGCGGGAGCTCCTTCGAGATCCGGATGCGTCGCGCGAAGCAGACGCACCACGTAGTCCTGAACGAAGCGCGCGATCGGAACCCGTCGCACCGTCGCCTGGAGCGATAGGACATCGGGTCCCGAGAGAACCTTTCGCACCTCCGAGGAATCGGCCCGTGTCGTCCGATCCAAGATTTCGTGGAGCTCCTCAGCGCTCGGGAAGCGCACGACAATCTTGAGAAGGAAACGATCGAGCTGCGCTTCAGGGAGTGGATACGTTCCCTCCATTTCGAGGGGGTTCTGGGTCGCGAGCACGAAGTAGGGCGCGCCAAGTTCGTGGGTTGTACCGCCGATCGTGACGCGCTGCTCCTGCATGGCCTCGAGCAGAGCGCTCTGAGTCTTCGGGGTGGCTCGATTGATCTCGTCGGCGAGCACGATCGACGAAAAGACGGGCCCCTTCCGGAACTCGAAGCGATGTCCGCCGTCGGGCGTGTCCTCGATGACCGTGGTGCCGAGAATGTCCGCGGGCATCAGGTCCGGGGTGAACTGGATGCGCGCGAAGGGGACATCGAGAGCGTGAGCGAGGGAACGTACCATGAGCGTCTTGCCGAGCCCCGGTACCCCCTCGAGCAGCACATGAGAGCCCGCCATGAGCGCAATGAGCACTCCATCCATGACATCGTCCTGACCGACGATGACTCGATGGAGCTCGCTCTTGAGACGACCGGTCAGCTCCTGGAACCTCTGGAGCTCTTGCTCAGCATCGAGTTCGGTGGTCATGAGAACAGAGACTCTACGGACAGCCTGGCCCAAGTCACGGCCTCTTGCCCGCCTCTTTGGCCTGGGGCCGAATCAGCTCGAAGTAACGAAGGACGCGGGTCCTGTAGCCGCTCGGGACCCGGTCTCTCTCGAGGGCTTCCTCTCGCGCGCTATCGTACTCTTGAAAGAGAGCTCGATACTCCGCGCCCGTGAAGCCCCGACGGGCGGCGCCCGCCACAGCTCGGGCCTGGTCCCCTCCTTCTTCTTGAGAGGGCGCGACGGACACGCGATCGCCACCTTGGGTCGGCAGAGCCGCCGTCGCCTCTCCTTCGACCTCGCGTGAGTGTTCCTTCCCAGGCTGCATGCCGGAGCCGTTCCTGTTCCCTTCAGCGCTCCGCTCGCCGGGCCCCTCCTGACTCCCTGTGCCCTCACCGCCCTCTTCAGCGACCTCCAGACTCACACTGAGCGAGGCCTTACCTTCTCCCTGCCCTTCCTGTCCTTGTCGCTCATTTTCCTCGGAGGACCCATCGCTCTCGCCGCGCGCCCGCTTTCGGAAGTCGTCGAGAGCCTGCTGTTCCTCCTTCGGGCGGCTCTTCTCTTGGAGTTTCTCCTTCATCTTCCGGAGCGCTTCGAGAAGCTCCCGCTTCTGATCGTCTGTGAGCTCGCGCTGAGCCATCTTACCCATGGTCTCGCTCGCCTCCGCGAACTTCCGAGCGGCGCTCGCCTTGTCCGTTTCGAGCTCTCGCATCGCCTCCGCGAGTTGTCGATCGAGCTCCGAGAGCTCACGGAGCGCCTGGCTTTTCTCCCGCGTGCCGCCCCCGAGCCGCTCCAGCTTTCGGCCCTGCTTCGCTGTCGCCTCCCGCTGCGCTCCGTTCTCGCCGTTCTTCTCCTGGGGCTCAGCGGCCTCTCGGGAATCAGCCTCCGGCCCAGCCTCGCTCGCGCCGGAACCCGGTTCGGGGCGCCCTGCGGCCTCGGAAACCTCGGCCTGAGCTCTCTCGATCGCTTCGCGGAGCGCGGCGAGCTCCTCTTTCGAGATCGCTTGTTTCTGGTCGCTGAGGCGCTCGGCCAATGCCTCGAGAGCTTTCCGAGCGTCCTCCAGATCGCCCTTCTTCAGGGAGGCAGCGAGCCGCTCGAGGGGCCCCTTGCCCCCGAGCTGGGTCCCCCGATCCGCGAGCTCTTCGAGGAGCCGATGCCGTTCGAGTTCGATCTCCCCGAGGCGCCTTTCAATGGACGCGAGGCGCTCGAACCCCTCGTCGGGTGACGCAAATTCGAGGGATTTCTCGAGCTCTCGTGCCTCGAGGAGAAGGGCTTCGGGGGTGAGAGGAGGTCCCTCAACAGCTCCAAAGAGTTGGTCCGGGACGCGCGGCGGGCCTGCATGGGCCTGCTCGGGCATAGGCCGACCCACTGGGCGTGAAGCGGGCTCGACCGACAAACAAGCGAGAGCGATCAGACACAGCACGCTGAGCAGCGTCGCGGCGTGACGGATCCGAAACCCGAGAGGGAGCGCCTCCCTTACATCAAAGTTCGAAAGGGCAGCGCTCGCCTCCGCGACGACGAGCTTCTGGAAGGGGTCGAGGGGCCCTTCGCCTTTCTCGACGTACCAAACCGCGCTCCCGAGCACACCACGCCCACGGAAAGATTCATCCAGAGCGGCGGAGAGCGCCTCGGAGAGACGAGCTCGGCGGAGTGAGACCCCGATTGTGATGAGCCCCGCGGCGAGCCCCAATGCGATCACGGCGCGGCCCAGGGGCGCTCGTTGCGCAAGGATCAGCGCGCCGCCGCCGAGCCCGAGCAATGGGCAAAGAGGAGCGAGGCGCGTGTCCAGTTCATGAAGCGCGCGCCGAATGACCAATCGACGGCGACCAGCGACAATGACGCTCAAAAGCGCGGTTTGGCTCGATGCTTCGGTCATCGTCTGGAAGAAAGTCCGAGCGACCCGATCACAGCCTACCACAAAGCCCGCGAGGCACTCGCTCCGAAAGATGATCCTCCCGCGCTCTGATCTTGACCGAACCTCCTATCTTGGGCGCAGAATGCGCAGTGAGGCTAGCCCTCGACTCACTCACCTCACAAAACCTTGCCAGCCCGGAGCACCCCATACGATGGCGCAAACAGAGATGCCTCTCATCCTCATCGCAGACGACGAACCCAGCACACTGACGCTCGTTGCTAGTCACCTGAAAGGACGCGGCTACCGCGTCATCGAAGCCACCGATGGAGATGAGGCATGGGAGCTCGCTTACCGGGAGCTCCCCGACTTGGTCGTCTTGGATGTGATGATGCCCGGCATGAGTGGCTGGGAAGTCTGCAAAAAGGTGCGAGAGGCGGTCTCGTTGGCTCATACCGGAGTCATCATGCTCACCGGGATCGGCGAGACGTTGAATGAGATGACGTCTCCGCTCTACGGAGCCGACGCCTACCTCGACAAGCCTTTCCAGTTCACCAAGTTGAGTGAGGTCGTCGAGAGCACCCTCGATGCACGAAAAGGCGGAAATCTCGGGCGTCCCGAGCACACGCAGGGTCCCGAAGAAGACGACGCAGAGCTCACTGAGGAACCAAAGCCAGTTCGCAAGGCGCGGCCAAAGACGGACGACTTGCAGCCGAAGGGCACCGCCAAGGCCAAGGCGCGGCCGACCCCGACAGACGGTGAGGACGAAGACGAGGATTTTGAAGACGAGGATGACATTGAGACCTCCGCCGCGGATCTGGATCTCAAAGATCCGATCTCCAGCGTGAAGCCGGTCGCAGTCAAGGAACCGAAAGCAGCAAAGGCGAAGGCCGCGGCAGCTTCCTCATCAAAAGCTGACAAGGCCCCCGCGAAGGCAATACCTGCGAAGGCTAAGGCCCCCGCAAAGGAGACCAAGACACCCGCAAAGGCTCCCGCGAAGACTCCAGCCAAGGCCCCGCCCAAGGCCCCCGCAAAGGAGACCAAGGCTCCCGCCAAGGCCCCGCCCAAGGCCTCCGCAGAGGTCAAGAAGAAGGTCGCTCCTGCAAAGAGCACCGGCAAGACGCCTGCAAAAGCTCCCGCAAAGGCTCCCGCCAAGGCCCCGCCGAAGGCCTCCGCAGAGGTCAAGAAGAAGAGCGCTCCTGCAAAGAGCACCGGCAAGACGCCTGCAAAGGCTCCCGCAAAGACTCCTGCAAAGACGCCCGCAAAGACTCCGGCCAAGGCCACGAAGAAGAGCGCTCCCGCAAAGGCCACGAGCAAAACCCCCGCGAAGGCTCCGCCTAAGGCTCCTGCAAAAGCACCCAAGAAGGCCCCCGCGAAGGCCCCCGCAAAGGCTCCGACCAAGGCCAAAAAGAAGAGCGCTCCCGCAAAGACTCCTGCAAAGACTCCGGCCAAGGCCACGAAGAAGAGCGCTCCCGCAAAGGCCACGAGCAAAACCCCCGCGAAGGCTCCGCCTAAGGCTCCTGCAAAAGCACCCAAGAAGGCTCCCGCAAAGGCTCCCGCAAAGGCTCCCGCAAAGGCCAAGAAGACAGCGAAGAGGAGCGCTCCCGCAAAAGCCAAGAGCAGCGCCCCCGGCAAGAGCACGGGAGGCACGCCCGGCAAGAGTACTGGGGGCACGCCTGGCAAATCCACCGGCTCCACGCCAGGCAAGAAGAAGTGAGCGTGATTCAGTGCCCCCCCGCTATGAGCGGGGGCACTGAGCGAAGTGACAGAGAGCTCTCGAGGGGCGTTTTGACTGAGGGCTCCCCCTCGCCTCAGCCCGACTGCACTCCTCGGCGCGCGGCAACCTCCCCAAACGCCGGCTCACGGAGCGAAGCTTCCGGCGCCCCCCCTCAGCGCGCGCCGAGGGTCCCTCTTGCCCGCGCGCCTTCGCGCGGACGAGGGTCCCGAGCTCACTTTCGCTCGTCTTTCGCCGTGCGCTCCATCGCTTCGGAAGGTCCCAGGAGGCGCGAAAGCTCAGCTCGGGCGCGCTCCGCGCGCCCCGCGTCGTGCGTCAGAACAGCCCTGTAGAGTACGTTGTGGGGCGTCACCCGGGGCGCCACGAACTCGACGACCTCGACGCGATATCCCGCTGCTTCGAGACGAAGCGTCCGCTCGGCATCCACCACCGACTGAAGAAAGCGGCGACGCACCGGCGCGGCCCTTGGAATGCCGAGCTCCTCCGCAAGCCTGGTTGCGCGAGGAAGGGCCCGGGCCGCCCTGGAAGTACAACAGGGCACGAGGAGCAACGCCCGCGCTCGCGCCTGGACTGCGCTCTCAATCACCTCATCGGAAGCACTCCCACAAGCATGGAGCCCGACCGCGAGCGCTACCTCTTTCGGCCAGAGCTCGGCGCGACCGACCTCGCCCTCGACGAACTCGAGCCGCGCCCCTGTCCGCACGCGCGCTCCTGCGGCGCGGCTGAGCTCCACCCTCCGCGGGTCGCGCTCAAGGGAAATCACCTGAGCGCTCGCGCGCTCCCCGAGCAAGAGCTCCGCTGCCAAGAGACCGACGTACGATTTGCCCGCCGCGACATCGAGAAGCGTGAAGGGCTTTTTCTGGTTCGACGGCACCCGGCGCGCGATTTCCTCGAGCAGCGCCGTAAGCTCGAGGGCCTTCTTTTCGTCTTCCCGGCGCAACTGCGCTTCGTCCTCTCCGATCCAAATGCGGTGGAGCGCGGAGCGCACGTCGGAGAGAGAAGGCTTGTTCACGAGGCGATGAAGCGCAGCTCGACGAGCTATACGCGAAGAAAGGGTCCGAGCGTGAGCCCCTTCGAGTGTCTTCTACAGCCGAGTTCGAAATGGAGCTACCCACACGACTGGCTCGGCGCCTCGCGCCCAGAAAAGTGAATCAGCTCCGACTCGCTCGGCGCGACCGGCTCCGTGCAGACTTCAGCCGGCGTCGTCTCACAACCACACGAGCCCCTCTGAGCTGTCCTTCAGGTGAGAGCACGGACCTCCTTCGGAGCTCTTGGGCCCAAGCTCGTCTTTCCGCGCCCCCCACGAGGCCGTAACTCCATCGCGCCTCTCGAAAAGAAGAGCACACGATTTTCCCTCCCGGCCTTCTCAGGCATGCTCGCGCGCCTATGCGACCGCGCTCCTTTTCGGCTCTACTCACTCTGACTTTCTGCTCGGCGCTTGCTCTCGGCTGCGGTCCGCGCCAGCCCGCTGAACCTCCCGCTTCTGCCGAGCCTGAGCCCGCTCCCGCGCCAGCTCCGAAGGTCAAGGAGTTTCCGTCTCCGCCCCACGGCGCCCTCGAGCCTATCGACGCGAAAGAGGTGCGGGAGGTTGTGGCGACTCAGTATTCTGTCGAGCGAGGAATCGAAACTTGGCTTTTTGTGGTGCGCTACGATGAGCTTCCGGAAGGGGCGTGGCTCAGATGGGATCAGGGGCGCGTCCACGTGCAAGGGGAAGGAACGGAAGGCCTCCTCGCTGTCATTGATCAGGGCCCCGCGCCGAATGCGCCCAGCGATGGCGACGGCTTTCGCATTTGGGTCCGTCGTCGCGAAAAAACCCCGCGTTCCCCCGGACCTTTGCTCGCCGACGTCTACCTGCCGGCGTACAAGAGCCGCGCCCAGGTCGTCCCCGGACAGCGCATTCGCTTTCAGCTCAGCCCGAAGGGCGAAGCCCCGCAGACCCCCGGGCTCGAGGCCACTTATCTCAAAGCGCTCAGCATCTCTGGCGAGGAGGGAGATCCCGTCGCCTGGCTCTTGGCATCGGACGCGGCCGCTCCAGCACGGGCGACCGAGCGCCGCGAGCTTCCGGACGATTTCGGCGCCGAGCTCATGCGCGCAGCGAGCGGTTATGACTCCCTCGAAGACGCTTTGCAGACCCAGGTCGTCCTCCGGCGCGCCCGCGCCAAAGAACCCGCGACCATCCGCATAAAAGACCTCGAAGGCCCTCGTCTCGCGACCCATCCCTGGGCCGAGATGATCAGGAAGCTGCCCGGGCGCGCGGCGCCCGAGCCCATGGCCGCGTTCATTCCCGCGGATTTCTACTATCTGCGCGCGAAGGACTACTCGAGCCTCGAGCGGTTCCTCGAGCACTCGGATACCTTCGGCACCCCCGCCCTTTCCGCTCTCTCCTCGAGCGGGAAGCTGCTCGACTTAGCCCAGACCTATCGGACCGAGCTCGGGATCCCTGCGAGCGAGTGGACCCGGATCTTTGGTCCAAGACTCATCCTCGAGCTCGCGCTCGTGGGCAGCGATCCATTCCTTCGAACGGGCTCGGATTTGACCTTGGTGCTCCGAGTCAATAGCCGCCCGCTTTTCCTCACCGCGCTCGAGGCTCCCCGCTCGGCTCTTCAGAGCGAGCTCACCCGAGGGACAGCCCGTTACGGCAATTACGAAATCGAGATCTATCAAAGCGCCGATGGACGCGTGCGTCAGCACATCGCTCACGGAGTTGTCGATGGAGCTGAGCTCGTCGCCATTTCAAACAGCCGCCGCGCCCTCGAGCTCACCTTGGACACCTGGACCAAGAAGAGCGCGAGCCTCGCGGCCGAGCCCGATTTCGCTTACATGCTCGCGCGCGACGCGGACGTCGAAGGGGAGCTCCTCTTCTTCGCCGGCGACCGCTTCATTACGCGCAGCATGTCGCCCGCGCAGCGGATTCTCGACGCTCGCCGCCATTTGGCTCACGCCGATCTCCTCCGCGTCTCCTACGGCGAGCTCTTGTATCGAGGTGTATTCGGGCGCGCTCCGACAAGCGCTGATGAGCTCTTCAAGGCCCCCTGGCTCGGCGCCGAGTATCGAACTCACGTCACAGGAGAAAAGCTTGAGTTCGCGCCAGACCGCGCTCCCCGCTCGACTTTCGGCTCGCCCGCGCGCCTGAGCTCACTCCTCGATCTCCCGCCCATCGAGCGCGTGACAGCCTCCGAGAAGAGCGCCTACGAGCAGCTCGCCCGCGACTACGAAGCGATCTGGGGTACGCGCATCGATCCGATCGCTCTCCGCGCCACGACTCGAGACAGCTCCCTCGAGTTCCATCTGCGCGTCTTACCCGTCTCTCAAGCGGGCTCCTACGAAGACATCGAACGCTGGAGTGGGGGCGGCACGACCCGTCGCAAGACACCGCTCAGCGGACTCGGCGCAAGTCTCGCGATAGGCCCTACTTCTCCGCTCCGGCGCGCTCTGGCCTCTCAAAGTCAGGGCATGCTCGGTCTGAACCTCAACCTCGATTGGCTCGGTGAGTTCATCGAGGTCGGGCTCATGGACGGTCCCGAGATTCTCCGTTTGGCGCTCGAGGCTCCGGAAGTTCCGCGCCCGCCCGGATCGCCCGCTCCCGAAGAGAAGGGCGATCTCGAGCGCCTCGGCGACCTTCCTCTCTATCTGACCCTCGACCTGAAGAGCGCTGGCGGCGCGACAATCTTCCTCGCCACGCTGCGTAAGCTCGCTTCCGACGCAGCACCGGGCGCCGTCGAGTGGGGAGAGTTCGCGAAGGTCGGAAAAACTGTAGTCGTGCAGATCAAGACCCACGACCTCGCTCTCTATTACGCGCTCACGGACAAACAGCTCCATGTAGCGCTCTCGAGCGAAACCCTCGAAAAGCTCCTCGAGCGCGGCGATTCTCCTTCCGAGGCGACCTCGACGGATCTGACGCGCACCGGAGCCGCAAGCAAACAGCTCGGCGGCGAGTTGAACGTCGACCTTCTCCCGTCGCCATCGAAGAGCGGGCTCTTTCTCGCCCTCGCCTGGCTCCTCGAAGCCGCACGCTACGAACAGGGACTCTCCGATCCGAAAGCTGAGCTCTTGCTCACCGTTCACCCGGAGCTCGGCGCCGGAGGAAGCGCGTACTTCGAGAAGAGCCGTGAGCTCCTCGGCTACGTCCCGGTGAGCCCAGATGGCGCCCCCCTCGAACTCGGCCCCGAAGGCCTCAAAGACCCGCTCCGCGGCTCGAGGTATCGCCCCGTTTGGCCCGAGGCGCCGGCGAAAAATGGCCCGCTCGCGCGCGTCGTCGAGCTCTTGCGCGCGGCGCGCCTCGAGGTCGGCACGGATCTCGAACCCGGCAATGAGCCCGAGCGCAGCCTTCGCAGCCGCGTTCGCATCGAGCTCACTCCAACCACCCCCCGCGCACAGGATTGACGCAACCTTCCGGGGCTCACCGTTGTCTCAAAGGAGAAGTAGCTCCCCATGCTCCTACAGCGCAGGAAACCCTGGCCCATCATCCTCTCCTCGCTTGGGTTCGCCTGGGCCGGATGTTCACCTGCCGCGCCTCGCGCCGATCCGCCACTCAGCCAGGAGGCCGCCGCCACGCGGCCGGAGAGCGCTGCGGTGGCTCCACGGGAGTCACCCTCAATCATCGAGCCGGACGAGAGGGCGGCGGACTTGGCGACGGCCGTCTCTGTCCTGAGCGCTCGGCTGCTTCCCGCTCTCACAGAGCGGGAACAAAACGTGGCGCTGTCGGCCCTGGGCCTCCATATGGCACTCGCGCAGCTCGCCACGGCCTGTCGCGGCGCGACGTGCGAAAAGTTCGCCGAGGTCCTGTCTCGACCGATCGATGCGAGCTTCTCGTCCGAGTATGTTAGCGAACAATCCGCCTTCCCAGGAGCGAATCCACAAGCCCCTCGGCTGCGCGTCTTGACGTTCAGTTCGACGGCTCTCGTCATGATCGCCCAGCGGACGCCGAACGGATCTCTTGGGCCCGCTTCTTTCGGCGTGGAGAGAGCCTCGGTCATTCCGCCGAAAGGTCGACGCCGCGATAAATGTCATCGACCCCAAAGGTGCATTCAGGCTCGTCGAGGACGACTTGCTCTCCGGAGCCTACCTCGCGCTCGTACCAAGCGTCCGCTTTGCGTTCCACGATCGTAACTTGCTCGCGACGATGCGACACAAAGAGCACCGCTTTCAAACTTCTGATGTGTTTGTAGTGGCGGAGTTTCTCACCGCGGTCGTAGTCTTCGGTGGACGGACTCGTCACCTCCACCAGCACCGTGGGATTGACGACGGCGTTCGAGTCGATGGCAGAAACCTCGCGTTTGCCACAGACCACCGCAGCGTCTGGGAATGTCGATAGGTCGGTATCTTCGATACGCACCTTGAGGTCCGAAGTGGAAACGCGGCAGTCCTTTCCTAAAGCCTGAATCAGCGCAGCGATGATGGCCGCACTCAAATCCGCGTGTGCCGGAGTGCCTCCTGCCATCGCGAAAATCTCTCCGTCCAGGTACTCGAGCTTGATCGGGCTCAACTCCAGAGTACGAAGGTACGCTTCGTAGGAATGGTGAAGTCTCCGAGCCGTCGGCATCGCTGAAAGCTTAGCACGAGCCCTGGCCCACCTCTGGGGGCCTACAGCGCATCTCAAAAATGAGATGCGCGCAAAAAGCACAAAGGAACCGTCGAGCAGATCTCCGGAAAATACGGCGAAAGCTGTCGCCCGTTCGCCCTCCTGGGCGGGCGAGAGCGAAGCCGTAGCATTTTTGAGACGTGTTCTAGCCTCACCGCGATATTTCGCCGGTCGCGTTCACCGCCGCATCCCTCGAGTGAGCCATCCCAAGCCGCTCGCTTACCGCGCCCACAACGCCGCCACGTCGAATTCGATCGCATCGAACGGGACGAGCCTCGCTCTCCACGCCGCTCACCCGCTGAACGATCCGATAGCTCGCCCCGTCCAGCTCGAGCACCTCCAGAAATTCGTCGAGGGGTTCGATGATCCAAACGTGCCGGACGTTCTCCCGCTGATAAACATCGAGCTTCTTTCCCCGATCGAGGGCACGCGTTCGCGGCGATGCTACTTCGCAGACCCAGTCGGGAGCGACGGTCAGGTAGGCGAGCCCTCTTGCCCGACCGCCCGCTCAAGCTCTCGTTCGCCCCTCAGCTTCCTTCAACTTGCTCGTTGGGAGGACGTCCTCACCCGATTCCAACCCCTTCTCTTCTCCGTTCGCCATCGCTCGTCTCCATTGAAACAGCATGCTCGCATGGAGCCCATGCTCTCGAGCGATCGAGGAAATGGAGGCCCCCACGACACCTAGGCATGTCGGCCCCATGACCTTGGCGGCCCCAACATCTACGGCATCCGCGCTGGGCCGTCCCCCCGCATATAGCACTTCCCTGGCGCCTACTGCATCTCCGGCTGGCCACAAAGCACTATCGGAGGCTTGCTCTTCCCTATAACGCAGGGCACGCCCTCGCCGCACCCTACGGCACAGGCACGTTCCCTTCTCGCGCAAAAAATCAGGGAGTCACCGCAGCTCGGAATGAAGATGCAAAATTCCCCCGCCTCACAATCTGCGGGGAGCTCACAAGGACGGAGCCCTCCGCAGTTCGCCTCTTCGACATTCCGACTGCCTTCGGCAGCAGGGGACGCGGCGGCTGCCTCCCCTCCTGTAGACCCTGCGTGGTCAGGCGCGGCGCCCGCACCGCTCGGAGGAGATGCTTCCCTTTCCGCCGGTGTCGATGAACCCTGGCCTGCGCGCGCGCAGGCCATCTGGATCAGCGCGCCCACGAGGAGACCTCCTATCCAAGATCGCGCGACTCTCGCCTTCGACAAAGGACAACTCTTCACTGATCCCTCAGTCCGATCGAACCGTAGCAGGTTGCCGCACTATAGCAGCCACCCCGAAGCTCGTATGTACCCTCCCCTCCCGGCGCGACGGTATAGGTGATCGCCGAGGCGCCGGAGCCGTCGGAACAGGCATCATCGTTGCTTGCGGTTTGTGTCGACTCCGGTCCGAACAGCCGCAGATACGTGTCCCCGGTCGCTACGCCTCCGGGAATATCCGGGCACGTCCCAAGATTGATCTTCTCGCCCGTTCGGAGCCAGAAGGTCAGAAGCGAACCTTGACCGAGACACTCGTCATTGTTCGACGCGACCTGCGTAGCTCCCCTGAACAGGCGCACGTAATGGCCTTCTCGTCGGTCTCCTCGAGCGGAGCCTGTGTGTCGTATTGCTCGAGAGCGAAACGGACCTTCCGGCCTTCCGTTCTCTCTGCTCGGGCGCGAGGCGCATTCTCCTCATTCTGTGCCAGGGTCAGGCTGTTTCGATTCAAAACGCTCCCGTCAGGCAATGACCCATGCTTTTGGCCCTGATATGCTACACTTTGGCGATGACCCAAGATGCACTCTTGGCCGAAGCGCTCGCCCTCCCACGCGATGCCCGCGCGAAGCTTCTCTACAAGCTCATGGACAGCCTGGATGAGTCGCCTGCCTCTGACACGGAAGCCACGTGGGTCGCGGAGGTCCATCGCCGCCTCGCGCTCTATCAGGCGGGCAAGCTGAAGACGGTCCCGATGGAGCAGGCGATCGCTGACCTGCGTTCCGAGTTCCCCGACTCCCGTACCATCTGATCTTCGTCGTCGAAAACGACCGAGGCCCGCTAGTCCTCGCAATGCGCTCCTATCGACAAGACCATCTCGACTGGGGGGGGCGAGTACCCGAGCAAGAGTAGCGGCCAAGATGCTCCCCTCTTCGTCGCCCTCGGCATGCCCGCCAGACCAAACAGGCTCCGGGCGCCGTCGTGAGGAACCTCCCGCTCGACGTCGAAGTAGCCGCTATCGAGCGGGCGGCTCGGGACAAATGGCCTCCGCCCGGTACGACCGTCTCGGTCCTCCAAGGTACCGTCGTCTGCGGAAAAGCGTAGCCGCTCCCCCTACGACTTCGTTCCATCTCGCGCCGCCCTTCGACCTGGGAGCCGCAAGTGAGCGAATCGGACCTTCCGGCCTCCCGTTCTCTCGGCTCGCACGCGATCATGGAGAGGACAGGATACAAAGACCTCACTTCGCGCCCGTGACCTTCAGTCCAGCCGCACCTTATCCGTGAAACTCGGCGCTCCCGCGCCCCAACAGACAATCTCGCCGCTCGGGCGCACCGCGCAGGCAAAATTCTCGTTCACGTCCACCGCGATGAACTCACCGCTCGGAATCTCACTGATCCCCGAAGGCAGATCATCATAAGAGTCACATTCGAGCTCGCCGGCATTCGTCAGCATGCACCAGTATGCGCCAGAAGCAGCGACTTGTACGAACTTGCGAGTCCCGTAGGTGACGGATTGGGCCTTCCTTTTGGAGCGGACTCGAAGTGAACCCTCGTCGTCAATAGCGGCTAGCAGCCCAAGTGCCTGACTGAGGTTCAGATACCTCTTATTCTCAAAGTCGAACTCCGTCTTGTCGGGCGCGTCGGCAATCAGCGGATTGGACCAGAAGCAGCTGACTCTGCCCTCAGGCTCCAAGACACATGACTCAGCGTCAGATCCATTCAACCTGGATCCAGACGGGCATGAATGCGTGATAACCTCATCGGGTCCGACATATTGCCGCACCCCTCCACCCTCATCCACCACCGCCTCGCTATCACCCGCTCGGTTCACGTCTTCGGCTCTCTCGATGGACGTGGCAAACGCCTTGGCCGCCTCGGAATCGCTGGTCGCCGGCCGACAGGTTACGGTCTGATCATCAAAGATCACACAATAGCCAAGACCGCTGAATGTCACGAGCTCGACCGACTTCTCGAAGGTGACAGTCCTGAAGGACGCGACCGAACAAGCTAAGCCTCCGCTCTCTCTCACGATGCAAGCATCCCGATCGTTCCTGTCCCCCAGCGAAAACCGCCGCCTCACCTTCCTCGCCCGAAGCACACGGTCCATATCGAGAGCTTCGTCGCCTCCTCCCTCTCCCCCTGAGGCGGTCACACTTCCGCCCGTGCTCGCAGCAGCGCCCGAAGCAGGCGTGCCCCCTGAAGAAGCTCCTCCCGTAAAGACAAAGTCGTCACTCCCTCCGCCGCCACTCGGGGTGCCGCCTCCGCTCCCATCGCTCCCGCCGGAAGTTCCGCACGCGATTGGCGCGAGCACCGCCGCAACTAAGACAAGTCGTTCGATTCGCATCACCTCTCCCCCGCCGACGCCTCTCTCTGCCGTCGGCGACGAGAGGCCTTCTACGACAGCCGCACCCCGATCGCCAACCGCACGCTCCCCCTCGACCATCCAGAGGGAAATATGCAGGCCCTTCTCGGCCCTTGAGAGCCAAGACTCATAGTGCTCGACTCGTCGTACCGACAGGACCCAAAACGCCCGTGACCTTCAGTCCAGCCGCACCTTGTCCGTGAAACTCGGAGCTCCCGCGCCCCAACAGACAATCTCGCCGCTCGGGCGCACGGCGCAGGCAAAGTTCTCGTTCACGTCGACCGCGATGAACTCACCGCTCGGAATCTCACTGATCCCCCTCGGCAGATCGTCATAGGAATCACATTCTACCTCGCCCGCATTCGTCAGCATGCACCAGTACTTTGAATATGCAGCGACCTGCACGAACTTCCTGCTGCCGTAGGTGACTGAAGCTGGCTCGCGCTTTGCTCGGACCCTAAGCCCACCGCTCTCATCAATCGCTGCAAACAACGAGAGCGATTGACTCAAGTCAACGTACTTCTTGTTCTCAAGGTCAAATTCCGTCTTGTCCGGAGAGTCCGCGATCCCGGGAAACGCCCAAAAACAACTCACTTCGCCGCCGAGTTCCAAGACGCAAGGCTCGGAGTCGATCCCACCCATGGTCGCCCCGGACATGCATTGATGCCTAAGCTCGGGCGGCTCTCCCGTGTACATTCGCAATCCGCCACCTACATCGATTGCGACTGTCCCGTTACCAAACCGGTACACTTGCTCTGCCGTCTGTATAGAAGCGGCGTACTCCTTGGTATCAGCCGGATCACCCGTCGCTGGCCGGCAGCTCACGGTCTGATCATCGAAGATAACGCAGTAACCGAGGCCGCTGAACGTCACCATGTCCACCGGCTTTTCGAAGTTCACGTTCCCTAGTGAGCCCGCTGAACAGCCGATCCCGCCCGTCTCCTTCACGATACAAGCGTGTATATCGGAGTCCCCCAGCGAAAACCGCCGCTTTACCTTCCGCGCTCGAAGCACCCGATCCATATCGAGAGCTTCGCCGCCTCCTCCCTCTCCGCCCGAGGCGGTCACACTTCCGCCCGTGCTCGCAGCAGCGCCCGAGGCAGACGTGCCCCCTGAAGAAGCTCCTCCCGTAAAGACAAAGTCATCGTCCCCTCCGCCACCACTCGAGGTTCCGCCTCCGCTCCCGTCACTCCCGCCGGAAGTTCCGCACGCGATCGGCGCAAATACCGCAGCAAGTAAGACAAGTCGTTCGATTCGCATCGGCGCAGTCTACCCAGAACGAAGCAGAAATCACGGACTTCGCAAAGCGTTTCACCCCGCCTCGTTCCTATCACCGACGCTGGGGCTTCGGGCTCGTCGCTTCCGCGTCGTTGCCTCAAACGCCCGTCCGAGCTGGGCGCCCTTTAGACATTTTTCGAGGTCGTGTCATCAGTAGCTCCACCAGGTGCGACGCCCGCGCTGGGGCTTTTTTCGCAGACGCTACTTCCCCCCCAAGATCTACCGGCTTTCAGTGTGGTCACAATGTACTACCGGAGTCTTGCTTTTCCCGATGGCGCATTGTTCACCTGCCCCGCACTCCACGGCACACGCGTACTCCGTAGTCGAGCAAAGGTTCAAGTGAGCTCCACAGCTTGGAATGTGAATGCAGATGTCCCCCGGCCGAGAACAGTCCGTATGTCGCTGGCAGGGCACGAGCTCCCCGCAGCTAGCGCTCGCGAGGTCCCGAGAGCCGTTCGGAGACGACATTTCGGTGCGCGTTTCCGCGCCATCTGCTGACGCTGAGCCGCCACCTCTCGACGAGTTCCCGCCTTCCTTCGGCAAAGCAGGGGCTGTGCCCGCACGTCCGCATCCGAGCGAGATCATTGCACCCAGAAGCAGGACCCCGGTCCAAACCGTTCGCAAGACCTGCTGCGCCGCACCTTCCCTCGTCACTGGTCCCTCAGTCCAATCGAACCGTAGCAGGTTGCCGCACTATAGCAGCCACCCCTAAGCTCGTAGGAGCCTTCCCCTCCCAACGGGACGGTATAGGTGATCGCCGAGGCGCCGGAGCCGTCGGAACAGGCATCATCGTTGCTTGCGATTTGAGTCGACTCGGGCCCGAACAGCCGCAGATACGTGTCCCCGGTAGCTAGGCCCCCGGGAACATCCGGGCACGTCCCAAGATTGATCTTCTCGCCCGTTCGAAGCCAGAGCGGGAAGTTCGTGGTGTTCTGCTGGGCGCTGTTCGTATTCGACGCGCTATACGCCACGAGGCCCGCGCCGTTCCGGATCACGCTCGAACGTATCACTTGAACCACTGGCGCCCCTGTACAAGAGCCAGAGCCGGAACATCCGAACCGCATCTGATGAGTGCCCGCCGTTGCCACTCGGTACGTCAGAAGCGAACCTTGACCGAGACACTCGTCATTGTTCGACGCTACCTGCGTAGCTCCCCTGAACAGGCGCACGTAGGTGTTTCCGGTAAATGAGGCGCCCTGCAGCCCGCAGGTGCCCACTGTGACTTGATCGCCAACGGCCAGATTCAGATCGTAGTTCTGGGTGTTTTGCTGAGCGCTGTTGGTGTTCGTGACCGAGAAAGCACCGTAATTTTCGCGATTCAAAGTGTACGCGACGGTCCCTGAGCAAGTCCCACTCCCGGAGCACCCCGCCCGGATCTGTAGTGTGCCGGCGGCCGTGGCTGTGTAACTGAGTTGTGAACCGTTCCCGCCGCAGGCGTTGTCATTCGCGGCGACCTGAGAGGCGCCGTTGAAGAGGCGAAGATACGTGTTCCCGCTGAAGTTCGCCCGCTCGAGGGAAACAGGGGGAACGGGCGTGAGCGCTGCCGGCGAGCACGTACCGACGCGGATGGTCGTCCCGGCCTGAACCGAAACATTGATGTTTCGTGTCCCGGTCTGCGCGCTATTCGTATTGGCGGTGCTGTAGGAAAAGCTGCCTCCCGAAGGACCGAAGACCGTAAAGGCAACCGTGCCAGAGCAGGCGGTGTTCTGATAACACCCAGCACGGAGCTCGTAGAGCCCACCCATGAAGGAGGGAACCGTATAGCTGGTCTGCGAGAGGGCTCCGCAGCTTCCACCCCCATCGTCGTTGCTTGCGACTTCGCTTCCGTTCGGCGCTATTAACCTCAGCAAGGTGTCTCCGGTCCCCGTCGAACCGGGCACCGTACACGTACCAAAGTTGAACGTTGTCCCTGGTTCTAGAAAAACGAATTGTTTCGTCACATTGGTCGTTCCATTCGAGGTGTTGGTCGCCGAGTAGCTAAACGAGTTCTCCCGCCGACAGAGGCGCGCATTGTTCGGATTCGCCGTGCAATATTCCGTGAGCGCCGGCCCGACGTACATCACGTGCTCTCGCAATAGGTTTCCGCTCGTGCAACCCGATGCCGGGCATACATTGAATACATTGCATCCAGCAGGAATGCTTCCGGCTGGCCCCAGCACTACATCGTCAGCTCCATCGGTCAGCAAACCCACGAGCTGGTAGCTACCTTTTTCGAATATCCCCGAACCAGAATTTGCTTGGAAGGTATCCAGGACGGCTTCAAACTTTCCAGAAACGGATCCAGACGCCATTACCGAGCCAGCCGCGTCAATCTTCTGCGGCATGCCCCAAGGCGAACCGATCACCGCGATACCCACCCCTTGAGAGAGGACCGTCGAAACGCTCCGAAGCACCGCCGGGGTGAACCGGGGTGTCGCTTTCCGATCGAGCCGAATGATCGCATAGTCCTGCGAGCTTAGGCCACTGCCGGTGAGCTTCCGCACAGGAACGCTAGCGCACGAGAAGACGTCGGCGCTCGTAATTGTTCGAACAACTCCGCTGGTCGTCTTCCGGTATCCGAACACGAACCTCAAGTTGGTGCACGCATTCTTTGCATCGCTGTCAACGCAATGACCGGCGGTCAACACAAGATCGTCGTCGATGAGTGTCGCCGAGCACTCGCCGGGCGTCGGATCGGAAGCAAATCGCTGCGCTGGCGTCGTGCAAAGGTCGTTGGCCACCTGGGCAGTCATCGACGTGAAGCTGATATTCGCGGGGTTCGATTCATTCACGTTCGACTTGAACATCACCGTGGCGACCGAACCCTCCGCGATGCGCCTGAGGTTGGCATCTGAGTGCCCCGCTACCTCTTGTCGATTGTCCGTTCCGTAGATCACGCCTCCTTCGATTTCGCGCACGTTGTCCGGGAACGACGCATTTTCACTCTCGTCGAAACTCTCGAACGCACAGGATACGCTGAGCGCCGCCACCACGACGCCCAGTCCCATTTGAATCAACAAACTTCCGTTCTTCATGCTGCCCCTGTTTCTTCCTCGAAGCGTCGGTCGCAATACCTGTCTCTGGGCAGCCCGCTTCTCGTGCGAGCGGCGGATACCAGAGCGACAACCCGCCAGAACCTTCCAGGCTATTTGAGAATCTCCCCCGCGGGACCGCAGAGCGCCTCGTTACTCGCGAGCGCAACGACGGGCGCGCTCGCGTCGAAGGTCGGGGGCCAAAGCTGGTCCAAGCCCGCGTTCGTCAGCAGGGGCATGAGCGTCCCATATTCCCCGACGAGCCCTCCGCCGACCAGCGGCACGAGCGCCTTCAGGTCGGCGACGTTTTTCCCTTGAGCCGTCAGCGTCGTCACTACGTCGCGCATTTCGTCCGGGAGCTGAAGCCCTTGCACCGGCTGGATAGAGCCGACGAAGGATTTCTCAAACTCAATTCCGTTCCAAGCCGCGAGGACATGCTTGAAGCTGACGCTGAAGAAGAGGAGGCGAATCCGAGCCTGCAGGTTGATATTGCCGGCCAGAACCTCAGCATGGAGCCCGGCGCCATAATAAAAGCCGGCGCTCCAGCGGGTATTCGCGAGGCGCTCGGCTCCGTTGACCCAGTCGGAGATATCCTGCAGAGGCGCGCTCGAGCCCACGTCCATCATGAGCGGGCGAGTATCGGGCATTCGCTCACCGCGGACCTCGCCGCCGCCCCGGATCGGAATCTCGAGATCGATGAGCGTAAGATCACCTCCGATACCGACCTGGGCGAAACCGACGTCGATTCCGGCGAAGGCAAGCGCCTGAATATCCATGCCCGGAACGATCGACGCGCCCGCGCGAGCGTAGAGATCTTGCTCCGAGAGGGGATCGAACTGACCCTCCAGCTCGAGATTCCCTTCGACGCCCCAGCTCCCCGCGAGCTCGATCTCCATCGTGACGGGGACCGGTCCGACGGGGAACGTGAACGCGAGATTGAACGCGACGAATCGATGTCTTCCGGCTCGGAGCGGGATCTCCCGAACGAGCTGCTCGTTCGAACCTGGAAGCTGACCCGTCACCGGAGCGATCGCTTGAGCCAGGGCCGCTCTCGGATCGCCGCCAAATTTCGCGAGCTCCCCTTCGAGGTTCTTCTTCCAAACCGCGATCGCATCGTTCACGACTTTCTGGAAACGAGCGGCCGCCTGCTGGGGAGTTTCGACGATGGGGGAGGAATTGCCATCAAAGTCCCCCGAGCAAGAACAAGTACCGAACGGAAAGTCCGCGCGCGGAATGCAGTTCAACTGTGCCTCACAGAGCGGCACGGGCTTGCACCAGTCGGCCGTCCGGTATTCTCCCGGAAGGCCCATCTTTTCGCCCAAGATCGGCATCGTCCTTTCGCAGAGCGCCTGCGCGTCGATCTGCGCAGCAGGATCCGTCAGATCCGACAGGTCGTGGCTGCGGAGGAAATCGCGGACCTGCAGGAGCTGCGCTTGGGCGACTTGAGCGGAGTCGAAGTCGGCCCCGAGTGCGGCGAGCGTTTCCTGGATTCCAATGGTCGTCGATAAGTTGACACTCGCCGGGACCAAGAGTCCTGGCTGGATCTCTCCGGTCAAATCGACCTCCTGCCCGAAGAGCCGTGTCCCCCGATTCACCTCGAGCATGCTCGGTCCGATCCGACCGTTCACGCCCGCGTCGAAAATCGGGACATCCGAACCCCAGACCTTTGCAGAGATCTTGAAAGATGCCTCCCCGTTGGCTTCCAGCTCTTCAGTGACCCCGAGCGGATGCTGCGGGGTCTTGAACCCATAGTTCAGAATGGGGGTGAAACTAATTCCCCATTGGTCATTTCCAGAATCCTGTGGAGGGGTGGTCTCGTCCTCGGACCCTAGGCCTGCCGGACTCTTGCTCGTACAGCTGGCTCGTTTGTAGCCCGGAACGCCAGGCACTGAGGGCTGGAGGATAGCGGCGGACGCCGGAGGCTCTGTCTTCGCCGGATCTGGGTCCGCGTAATTGTCACCCGAGTACCCGTCGAAGGGGCAGACCGTTCGCTCTTTGCACGTCGAAGTTTCGGGTAGCCCGGCGCAGTCTTTCTGCTGGCGGGCACAATAGCGGACGTACTCCGCCGCATCAGCACAGGACTTCCCCGGAGGGCAGAACGAGGCGCACAGCTCACCCACGGAGGTGTTGCATTGAGCGTCGACCGTACAGGTTCGGCGCTGAGCCTCCGGCAGCTGAAGCACGGAGTCATCCACGCCGCAGACCTGAACGCTCGAGGTCGTTCCGTTCGCGTTCGTATAGGAGATAGCCTTCGGAGGAAGAGCGGCACACTTCGAGGACGCAGCGGGCGTCGCGTTCAGCGTCGCGGCGGTCGGGGTGCTCGGGGCGCCGACGACCTGATTGTTCGCGTCGAGGGTACACTCCGTATAGTCCTTCACGCAGCCGTAGGTCGCCCTCTCGGCGGTCGTCATGTACCGGAAGCTCTGAGCTTTGGTCGGATCACTCGACGGCACGGCGATCAGGTTCGTCACGCAGTTGATCGCGGAGGGAAGCCCGTCGGGCTCGCCTGGCTCGCCGGTCGGCAGTGGCGTGACTCCCGACACAGGCGTCGCGATGATCGGGTTCGAAGGATCTTGGCGCACAGGATCGCTTTGACCGATGACGTACGGATCGTCGCCGTCTCCAAGGACAGGATCGCGCGGGAAGAACACTCCTGGGTCGAACGGCTTGTGAACCAGGACGGTATCCGGATTCGTGTCGACATTCTTACCCCAGAAGGAGCCAATGAACTGGCCGGTGCCGGGGCGCAGATAGGAGGTGCTGTGGGGAGCGAACAGGTGCCCCTGGAAGGGGCTCTCGATCCATAGATCGGCCGTACCCAGGTAGACCATCATGAAGTTCGGAAAGCGCCCGGAGACGGCCTTGTTCTGGACGCCGCCGCGATAAATGAACGAATTCTTTACGTAGACGATGACAGGACCCGCCGAATCATCGACGAGAATCTTCGCCTGCGGCTCAAGGACCTGAAGCGAACCGAACTCGTAGATGCCGGTCGTCAGCGTGATCGTCGAGCGGCTCTTGACCGATACGGTACCGTACTTGGCCGGCTCCAGCGTCTGATGCAGGTCAGGCTCAAGATTCACGTTCCCGAGAACGACATCCGGAATCAGGACCGGAACCTGGAAAACGGGCTGTTCGTCGACGTTCGCGCCGAGCTGCTGCGTTCCGAAAACCTGAACTTGATTCCCGATCGTCGCTGCGCCAGCGACGATAAGATCACCGTTGATCTTGGCGCGATCGCGAATGGTCGCGGTGGCATTCGCGACCACCTTTCGTGGCTTGGCGTCATGCCCCACGGTGAGGCGGCCGGTCCCGGTCGTACTGATCGCGCCCTTTCCTGAAGCTGAAAGCACCGTAGCGCGGTCATTGAAGTTGATTGTTCCGCTCGCGGTGAGCACGGAATCCGGCACAGCCACCTGCGTCGGAAGCTTCACCGCGAATGTTGCGGCGGGATCAACCGTCACAGCATCGAGCTTCTCCCGAACTGCCTCCGGATCTCCACCTAACGACCCGACGGACGCCTCAGGTCCGCATCCCCCCAAGCCAATCGCGAGAACCATCGCGCTCGCGCGCGCCAAGACGTATTTCATAATATTCCCCGTGAGGCACCCACGCTCTCCGAGCGCAGACCTATCCCCAAAACTGTCAGCCCGACATACTGAGTCTCTTCTCGAGGCGCAAGGGGGCCATTGCTCCTAAAGAGCACTCCATCACATTTTCTTCACGTCTCAGCGCGACCGCCATTCCGCGCTTCGATCGCAACCGACCCACGCCATCCTCCGATATTCGCAGAGCCGTACCGATCACAGGCACGCCACCAGCCAGAAGACCGACGCTCCCATCCCGCTACCACCGCTCGCTGAAAAGGTTTCGGACGGCGAGTCAGTCGACGAACACGTCCATTTCATGGCGCGGCCCATCTCCGCTCAAGATTCGAACGACGGGCCGGTCGCGAGTCCGCTCCGCGTTCCGGCGGACTGTCATCGTTTCGGGCAAGCGTCATCGTCGCGCTTCGGCGGCGCGCAATACAGGCCTTCCCAGCCATAGCCGCTCACGCAGTCGAAACCGATCTTTGCGCATTCGGCGCAGCTGCTCACCTCCTGGGTCGTTCCCGGCGGATACTGGTGCGCCGAACAGCTCGACTCGGGCGCGCTCGGCGCTGGAGAATCCGTGGCCGACACAGGCACAGACGTCGACGGCGATTTTCTGGGCGATCCACCGCAAGCCGGCAGAGAACAAAGGGCTACCAAGGCGACAAGGCCTATGCGCCATGAATGCCGAACCGATAGGCTCGGGCGAGCGTCGGCGACGGGAGGCTTCCTCGAACAGGCGATCATCCTCGTGAGATCAATAGCACTTCATGTATGCGTTGGCGCCGGAGCTATAGCGCGTGCAGGAGAAACCGCTTCCGTAGGTCTGGCGCAGCACACCTTCAATCCACGCCACTTTGTCGTATGTTGTCGACCACCGCATGCTGTCGCCTAATGCCGGGCACTTGTCGCTCTGCGATCCGTTCGGCTTTCGCGCGGTAGCTGCCGCCCCCACGGCAATGTAATTCGAGGCAGTATAGCGAGTCGCTGGTCCCCCTGAGTCTCCGTCGCATATCCGAGCATTATTGTTCACCAGTGCGCCCACCCAGTTGTACGTTCCGTCGCCGGCCACGACATTAGCCGTGACGCTCTGCGAGCCTTGCGGAACCAAAAGATCTGCAGGACGGCTTCCGGCGGCTGTCTTTATTCCCCATCCCCAGATCCCATAGGTTTGTCCGCTCGCGGGAGCCGCGGTGCTCACCCGGAGCGGCGCGACGACGGCGGGGACGGAAGCAGCGACCGCTGATGATAGAGTCAAAATAGCCATGTCGCGCGGCTCAGCGGGGCTATCGAAATTGAATCCGGGGACATGATTCTCTGTGAGTAGAATACGCCCGTCCGTGCGCGCCGGGTCCTTCAATTTTGCGAACGTGTTGTATCCCGTTTTCACGGTCACCTCATAGTCGTCCGCCGTGGCGACCTTGTCGGTACAATGAGCCGCCGTCACGATGTGGCGCTTCGTGATGAAGAATCCGGAACACAGCCCAAGACTCCCCCCGTCCTTCACGCGCCGGAGCTCGACCACCGCTGGGAGTGCAACAGCCGATTCACCCAGGTAAATCGCCTCGCCCTTCTCCTCGACGTCGTCGAGAAGGTCCTCTTCTCCGACGTCCGTAGCGCAGCCTGAAAGCAGACTCATGCCGCTCGCCGCGACAGCCATCAACGAACTCGCACGCGCGAAGAAGTTTTTCATAGCGTTCCCCTCAAGGCTCCTTTGACCCGCCCAGCGCGGACCCCCCACAGACTCGTCCGAGAGATACTCGGCCTTCCGGAACGGCGCAAGGGGGGGCACTCACGAAAAATCAGAGCATCACACTCTATTCAATTCACTATTCAATTCATTCTCTTTTCAGTCATGAAATCTTCACAGTCCCGCTCCGGCAGCTCACCGCGCCGCCGCACCGGTCGATACCCAATCAATCATAATCGCACCTGACGACAAAAATAGCCGCGTACTCGACCGACGCGCATCGCAGGCATTTCGGACGACGGGTCAGTCATCGAACCGCTCTTTTCGAGCCCTCCCCAACCTCCGTTCGGAGATTCGGACAGCGAGCCAGTTGCGGCAGCGCCCGTTCAAGCAGCCGCGAGGACATGAGAGTCCGAAAAATCAGAACGCCTCGAAGCTTCTGACGACGAGTCAAACCTTGCGTTGAGCGAGTGGGTCGGTGGCTCGCCACTAACGATAAGGCGACTTGAATTGTAAAGACGTTGAAGGGCGTGTACGAGTCCGACCTCCCTGTTCGCGATACAGCAGCGGCAATGACGCTAGATGCGATGTTGGAGAACCAGCCATGACATCCTCACGGACATTCCCGCTCATTCTTCCTGCCTTGCTTCTCGTGGCGCTGAGTTGCGGCGGTTCGCGTGCCGCCCCTGAGCCGGCCTCACGGGGACCGGCGTCGGGCGAGACAACGGAAGTTCCTCCCCCGCCGGACGCAGACGAAAAAACAAGCGTTCCAGAGGATTGCGAAGCACGAACGAATTCTCTGAGCGGAAAGTGCTTCAAGAGTGCTTTCGAAGCCTGCGAGGCGCTTCAGTGCACCGCCCCTCGAGTGTGCACCTACGGCTATTCGATGCCCGTGGTCGTGTCCTGCGGTGATCCTAACTGACGGACTCACTCGAGCCTGTCCCCGGCTCGAGGTGCCTTGCGAGGATTTGGACGACGGGCCGGTTGACCGGAAGCGCGGCTTCCGTCCGGTGCCGCGCTCACCAGTTCAGGAGGCGGGGTGAGGGATTGCGACTCCGCCGCGTGACATGTATGTGGCCGACGCTGGGGAGAGAGGACGTTCGTCATGGCCGAGACTACAGACACCACATCAACTCGCCCACTATGGCGTGGTAGCGAGCGCCTGCTTCCGCTGGCACTCGCCATATTAGTTTGCGGCGGAGCCGTTTGGTTCCTTCTCTCGTCTCGATCCTCCGACCCAGTGGGAACGACTACTCCCTCTCCCACAATGCAAAGCGACTGGCCCGTTGGCCAGCAGGTGCGTTACGCGATGCATTGGGTGAGCGACGCCGAAGCCGTGGGGCAGAACGCGGACACAGGACTCGAGGAGCGGGAAGATCTGAGTCACATTGACGTGAAGGCGACGCTCGCGTTGACGCGCGTCGAGGGACCAGCACCCCAACTCGTCCTCTCCGCCCAGCTCCTCGATGCACAAATCGAGTCAAGAGCGAATGGGCAAGCGATGCTGAGAACGTCCGAGCTTGGGCAAGAGCTTACGCAGCCATTCCTGATCTTCTTTCAGCGGAACGGACGCGTAGATCGCGTGCAGATGCCCCCAAAGCTCGGTACCACCGGGTTCTCCATTTTCAAGTCAGTCGCCTCGCTTCTTCAGCGCGTCAGCCCCGACTCCGAGGCCCCTCTCTCAAAAGCCCAATGGAGCACCGTCGAGCCCGACCTCACAGGGAAGGCGGACTTCGAGTACGTGCTCGACGGTGATCAAGTCAGAAAGACAAAGCTCGCCTACATCTCTCTCGTAGAAGCTCGAGGAAGTGCGCCATCCCAGAGTCCCGACGTCACCGTCGAGGTCCTCGCATCCAATCACGTCCATCGTCTCGGAAAGCACGAATCCATTGTGAGCTGGAGCGCGCCGGTCGACTCCGTCAGCGTTCAAGAAGACACGCGCGTGACCGTGAGTGGAGGGATTGCCCCCATGGAGAGTAGGACTCGATTCGAGCTCACTCGTCGCGAATCCCATCAAATCCCGGTCGCACAAGCGAAGTCCCTAACAAAAGGCGACTGGGTATCAGCATCTATCGATCAACTCCCTCCTGACGAGTCTCGTCGTCGAGATCGCGACGCTGCGTCGGCCGCCGGACGAACGCTCGGTCAACTCACGCAATCCATCGTTGAGCTCGAGGGCGCCGTCCCCCGCAATCGCCAAGGCGAAGCGCGCCTCTTCTCCTCCCTTGTGAGCAAGCTGCGCATCGACCCAGGAGCGCTCGCAGAAGCTGGTACCAAAGTACGCGCAGGCCAGGATCAGAAGCTCCTCCTCGACGCGATCGGAAGCGCCGGCACACCAGAATCGCAGGCCCTCCTTCGAGAGCTGCTCAGCGAACGCCGCTTCGACCACGAACAAACACGCTCGAGTTTGATCAACCTCAGCACGACGAAGGCTCCGACTCCCGAGACCGTCGAGTTCTTGAGGGAGACGCGGACGGACCCGAGTCACGGAAATCAGGCGAAACTTGGCCTCGGGAGCGCTGCCCATTCGCTCAAGGACTCGGACCCGGCCGCCGCGATTCCGATCGTCGAAGAGCTCAAGGACGGCGTAAAACAAGCGAAGACGCCGAGCGACACCGAGGTCGGACTGCGCGCCATAGGCAACTCGGGAAGCGAGCTCGGGCTCGATACCTGTGAAAGTTACTTCGAGAATACTCATCCGAACATTCGGATGGGCGCGATTGCTTGCGCTCGGCTCGTTCCCGGACCGCGCGCCGATGCGCTCATCGCTCGAGGTCTCTCCGACGCGACCGAAGGCATCGTACGAGAAGCGCTCTCGGCGGCGCTCAATCGCCCCTACTCGCCGACCCTCATGGCACCGCTCGCGTCGCTCGCGAAGAGCGGCTCCTCTCGGACGCTCCGCATCCTCGCCCTCCAAGTTCTCGGTCGCTATCTCCCGCTCGCCCCCGAGCTGCTCGCTGTTCTCAGGGACGTGGCCACCACCGACCCCGATCCCGAGGTACAGGGTTACGCAGAGCGCCTCGTTCGAAAGTACTCGACGTAGGGCGCTCCGCACGGTCCGCGTTATGCTACCGGTCGCAGGTCACTTCGCTGGGCAGCGAATACGTTGCAGAGCAAACCTTCCGCGGGCACCCAAGCGCCGCGCACGCTGCATCTAAGGAGGCGAAGCACGACGCTCCCACAGCGAAGGCACAGTCCGAAGGAGCCGTATCCGCCCCCGGAGTGTCCGATCCCGGCCCGCTTTCCGCGGAAGGTTCGACTCGGGCGCCTTCTTTCGAAACCGACGCCTCTCGTCCCTGCCCACACCCCAGCCCCAGCAAAATCCAAACAAGCGGAGCCACGCGAGCGACCGCTCGCGCCCGCCGGAGGACATCGTTCTCACTGATGCGCATCAAATCCCCCTCCATTGCCTTGCACCGAGCTCAAGAGCGGGCAAGCCCGCCTACCAACAACGCATGTACGCATTGCTTCCCGAAGAATAGCGGCCACAAGAAAAGGCCGCGCCATATACCCCCGCCCGAAGGGTAGTCTCGATGAAGCCAACCTTGTCGTAAAGGGCTGGCCAGCCCATTCTTACGTTTGCCTCAGCGCAAAGCCAAAAGCTATCCGAGCCGTCCGTCGCCACGCCCAGAACCGTAAGCTAAGCCCCCTTGTAGCCGGTCATGAGGTGGCCCGGTGCGCCGTTCGGCGCAGGCGACGTTGAGACTCACACTGCTCGCCCCAGCGCTCCGCACGGTCCGCGTTATGCTAGCGTTCGATGAGCGCGAATGTTCGCGCGCGTGCGCGGGCTTCCTCGAGCGAAGACGTGCGAGGAGCCTCCGGGAGGGCAAAGAGGAGCTGCTTCCCGTAGCTGCGCGTCACGATCCGACTATCGAAGATGGCGACGACACCGCGATCGGTCTCGGTACGAATGAGCCGACCGAAACCTTGTTTCAACGTGATCGCCGCCTCCGGTAAACTCAGCTCGACGAAGGGAGACCCACCGCGCGCTTCGATGGCGCGACTGCGCGCCTGGATCACTGGGTCGGTCGGCACCGAAAATGGCAGCTTGTCCAAGATGACGAGCCGAAGCGCCCGCCCGGGCACGTCCACGCCCTCCCAGAAACTCATGGTCGCGACAAGGACGGCGTTCTCTGCCGCTCGGAACGCGGCAATGAGCGCATCTTTCGGCCGCTCCCCTTGGGCGTAAATCGGATATTTCACGCCGCTCTGCCGAAGCGCGCGCGCGAAGGTTTGCGCCGCTTGGATCGAAGTCGTCAAAAAGAACGCCCCGCCCTCCGATGCGTCGATCAGAGAAACAGCTCGCGCAGCAGCTGCCCGCGGAAACTCAGGTTCGCTCACTGCCGGCAGATCCGTCGGCAAGTAGAGGAGACAGTTCTTCTCGTAATCGAAGGGCGACTCGACCCGGAGCTCTCGAACGAAGGCCGCCTTCGGCACGCCGAGCCGCCTCTTCACGAAATCAAAGCCAGAACTCTTGTCGCGTCTACCGGTCGCCAGGGTCGCGCTCAAGAGCCCGACCGCCGGAATCTGGTCGAACAAACGATCGCGCAGGATGTAGCTCAGGTCGACGGGCGTCGAGACGAGGGCCTTCGCGGCCAGGTCGTACCAAACGACGCGACCCTCCGTTCCGGTTCCCATGGCGGCGAGCTCCTCTTCATAAGACTCTAGGCGACGAGCGGCTTGTTCGAGGGGTTCGCTGAGCTCCGCTTCATCGATGCGCACGAGAGTGCCCCGGAGGCTGTCCCGGAGGTCTCGGAGCACTCGCCGGAGCGGCTCCGCGGACTTCATGAGTCCCTCAAGGTCCCCCGGACCGAAAGTGCGCGGCGCAGGAGCTCGTGTCCCTGGCTCTTCGAGGGAAGCGAAGAATTTCTGCGCCGTCTCCTCGCAATTTTCAACGAATCCCATCGTGCCGATGATCCCCTTCTCGGCCCCGAGCGTCGGCACTCGGCCGAGGGCGCGGCGGAGCTCAGCGAGCAAGCGCAGGATCATGGAGAGCGAGAGACGCGCGCCGAAGAAGAGCGCCGCGATGTCTTCTATCTGGTGCGCTTCGTCGAAAATGACCGAATCATAGTCAGGCAAGACGCGGCCCGGATGCGGCCCACGCAAGGCGAGATCCGCGAAGAACAGATGGTGGTTTACGACAATGATGCGGGCGGCCTCGGCCTCCGCGCGCATCTGCGTCACAAAACACTCATTGTAGTGAGCGCAGCGCGGACCGATGCGCGTGTCGCTCGAAGACGAGATCTCCGCGAGCACCCGCGACTGCTCCGAGACGAAGGGGAGCTCGGTCAGGTCGCCGGTCTCGGTCCGCTTGAGCCAGGCGCGAATATTGTCGAGATCGCGCGCATAGATCGGCCGCATCGCCTCTGCGCTCTGGGTGAACTCGCGGTAGCGCCGCCGGCACAGGTAATTGCCGAGCCCTTTCATGACCGCGACGGGGACGTCGGTTCCGAGCGCCTCTTGCACGAGAGGTAAGTCGCGTTCGGCGATCTGATCCTGGAGGTTCTTTGTCGCGGTCGAGATGATCGTGGTGCGTCCCGAGAGCAGGGCGGGAACGAGATAGGCAAAGGTCTTTCCGATCCCGGTCCCTGCTTCGCAGAGCAGCGTACCTTCGTTGTCGAGCAGAGCTTCGACCGCGTCGGCGACGTCGAGCTGTCCCGGACGAGGCTCGTAGCCCCGCAGCCGAGCGGCGAAGGGGCCCCTCGGTCCGAGAATCTCACGTGCGGAGCGCGCGCTCACGCGCGCATCTCAGTCGAGACCTCCCGGAACATCAATCACGGGGCCGTCGAGGAACTGAAGTCCTGCAATTTGGCCGTCCGCCTCCTCGCGGAGCCACACGACCTTCACCGGCCGCTCGCTCCCGTCAGGAAACGCAACCGAATATTGGGACCCGACAAAAAGCGCCCCCTCGACCACGACGCGAAGTCCGCCGCGGCTGACGTTCAGAGTCCAAGCCTCCTCGTCGACGCCGGACCCTCGCAGGACGACGCGTTCCGTCGCCTCACGTCGGGCTCCTCCGAGGCTGCGCCGCTGTGTCACGCTCTCCTTTATACCTGAGCCTCGCGCGGCCGCCTACCTCCTCGGGCCGCACCACCACAGGAAAGACCCGCCGCGTCCCCGAAAATCGACCACATAGTCAAAGACGCTCCCGGGGGATTTGGCACAGATCAAAAAAAGGCGCACCCCCTCGCACCAGCTGGCGCGCTGTTTCATTTTTGCATCACGTTCTAGCGCCCCCCTCCTAGGTGCGCGATATTGGGGAGAGAGTCAGGATGAGTGAAAGAACGAACGGACCGCTCGCACTCGACGAGCTGAAGCGCCTCATCCGGAGCGCTGGCTACCAGATGTACGGCACTCGCGCTCAGGAGGTCCTGCTGGCAGAGCGCGTCCGTGACAACTTGATCCTCGACTCCGGGATTTCCGTTTCTCCCGATCCGCTCACGATTCACGTGACGGTGCGCGCACAGATGCTCCATTTTCCGGGGCAAAGCCTCGACGATGCTCGCTCCTTTGCCGAGAGCCTCGGAGAAGCGTTCCTCGCCCTTGGCTATGAGCGAATCGGCGCGAAAGAGGTGACGATCCCCGACATGAACAATGCCGGGGCCGCCCTCGATACGGTCTGCGAGGTTTCCCTCGCGAAACCGCTCGGCGGGCCCGAGGACATCCCGGCCGCGATCCAGGGAGCGCTCGCCCTGCCCCGAACCGGTGGCGACTCATAATAGTGCCAATCATTTCGCATGGTTGGACCTTGCGGACGAAGGGCCGCGGACGAGCCCTAGATCCCGTGGTATGGGCGCCCCCCCATGCGTTCCCTCCGCGATAGCTTTCTCGGTCAGCTCGTCCTCGGGGCGATCGTAGTCGCCATCATTGTTGCCTTCGCCATTGGCGGTATGCAGGGCGGCGGCGGTAGTACGTTTGGCTCAGAATGCGCAGCGCGTGTGGGCAGCTCGTGCATCGATCCAAAAGAGTACACCGCGGCCTATGGACTCGTCGTTTCGGTCGGACTGAACGATCGCGCCGTCCAACAGCTTGACCTGAAGCGCCAAGTCGCCCGAGGCCTCGTCGAACGTGAAGTCCTGCTCCGTGAAGCCAAGGCTCTCGGAATCTCTGCCAGTGAGACGGCGATCGACGAAGATTTGATCTCGGGTCGCGCCCGCGTTTCGTTGCCTGCAGAGGGCCGCGAGCGGCTCGCCATGAGCCTCGCGCTTTGCCTCGACGACGAGCGGACCTGCGCGCCGGGGACGATCGGCCTGCGGGCCCTGCCCGTCCTGCAGAAGGGCGCCTTTGAATATGCGCGTTATGAGCGCGTGGTTCGGCGCACGACGGGCCGAAGCCCGAATCACTTCAAGGAGATGCAGGTCCGAGAGGCGACAGCAGAGCGCGTCCGTGAGCTCATCACCGAACCTGTGCGCGTCTCCGAAGAGGAAGCTTTCCTCTCTCTCGAACGTACCCAATCCAAGGCCGTCGCCCGCGTGCTCACGATTCATCGCGCCTGGTTCGAGCGTTACGTGCGCTTCCCCAGCGAGGCTGACATCAAGAGCTTCGTCTCGAGCCACGAAAAGGAAATCGGAGAGGCCACGAAGGCCGCTGCCTCTCGCTTCCAGCCCGGATGCCCCGTTGTCCAAGAGTTCGCTCTCAAGACCGGCGGCACCGAGAGCGACGAAGCCGTCGAGAAGAAGCTCCGTTCGCTTCTGCCCCGACTCAAAGATGCTGCGGCTCGCGAAGCGCTCATCCGCAAGGAGAGCGAAGCGGACAGTGCCGCTGTCGGCGGACGCCTGGGATGCCTCGACGCGCGCTACGGCGCAGGCTCCGAGGAACTCCTGACTGCCGCCGGCAAGCTCGAGAAGCCCGGCGAGATGACGGACGTCGTGCGCACCCCGCGCGGGTTCCACGTCCTCTGGCTTGAAGACCGCGTCACCGCCGAGACTTCCGAGGCTCTCGCGCGCGCTTTCGTCAGCTACGAGCTTTCGTCCCGCGCCCTCGGCATCGAAGAGGCACGCAAGTTCGCCGACCTAGTGCTCGCAACTATCGCCACCGAGCCGTCCCTCGAGGCGGCCACCGAAAAGGTCCTCAGCTCATTTCTCGCTAGCGGGCAGCTCGGCAACGTTCCGCTCGCGCTCACCGACGAGTCCCGCCCGAAGACGGACGTGACAGCGCCGTTCTCGATCGAAGACAGCCCTGTCGAGGGAGCGAGTGGAACCGAATCTCCGGCTCAACTCGTCTTCGACATGAAGGAGCCCGGCGAGATCACCAAGACCCCGGTCCCGCTCACGGACGGCTTCGCTCTCCTCCAGCTCAAAGAGAAAGAGCCCTACACTCGCGAGAAGTTCGAAAAGGAGCGGGACGACATCCTCCCGATCCTCCGCCGCCGTAAGGCGGAGCAGGTGCTCGCCGACTACGTCGCGGAGCTCATCGAGAAAGCGGGCGGCGCGAGCTACGACGACCGCTACGCGCCGAGCGCATCGGCGACGACCAAGCCCGAGAATGCGGGCTAGAAAAAAGCTTTGGCTGACGAACTCCTCCGAGAAAAATTGACCCTGCCGTCCCGAGTCCGAGGGACGGCGCTCTACATGCCCGCGGTCCGTCGCGTCGTGATTTCGGTGTACTTACGCACCGGAAGTCGCTTCGAGAACGAGAAGACCTCAGGCGTGAGCCATTTCCTCGAGCACATGTTGTTCCGAGGCACGGAGCTCCATCCCTCCGCGCACACCCTGGCCAGCGCTTTCGAAGATCTCGGCGGCACCCTGAACGCCAGCACCGCCTCCGACCACGGCACACTCACGATCGCCGTCCCACGGGAGAGCTTCGAACCAACCTTAGCGCTCCTTTCCGAGGTCATCAGAAGCCCACTCTTCGCGGACATCGAGCTCGAGCGCGGCATCATCCGCGAAGAGCTGCTCGACGAGCTCGACGAAAAGGGCCAGGTCGTCTCCGCGACGAGCCTCGGCCGAAAGCTCAGCTTCCCGGGGCACCCCCTCGGAGCCCCGCTCGGAGGCACTCTCGAGACGGTCAATAGCTTCACCGACGCCGACCTCCGGGCCCACCACGCGCGCACCTACGTGGGAGAAGGGCTCGTTGTCGCTATCGCCGGGCCACTTGAGCCGACGCGAGTGCTCGCGTCTTTCGAGAAGAACTTCTCAGACCTGCCCGTTGGAACCCGGATCAGTGGCCCGCCCATCGCGCCGCCCCAAGGCCCCGCCTTCGCTTCGGCGAAACACGCCGGCTCGAGTCAGACGCGCGTCTACGTCGCCCACCGAAGCCCCGGCTATCGCGACCCTGCCGACCGCGCGACCGAGATGCTCTTGCGCGTGCTCGACGACGGGCTTTCGACGCGCCTCTATCATGGGCTCTGTGACGAAGGCGGGCTCTGTTACGACGTCGTCGGAGCGAACGAGGCATTCGAAGACGGCGGTGTCTTTGAGATCATCGCCGACACGGCCCATGAGCGCGCGCCGCGGGTGCTCGAGAAAATCCTCGCCATCACCTCGGACATCGCCGCTCATGGCCCGACCGAGCTCGAGTTCGAGCGCGCTCTCAAGCGCGCTCGCTGGCAGCTTGAAGCCGTTCTCGACGATCCAGGGGAGGTCTCCGACCACGCGGCCTTCGCGCAGCTCACGGGCACAGCCGAATCCGCCGATGAACGGCTCGACGAGCTCCTCTCTGTGACGAGACAGGACGTCCGCGACGTGGCCGAGCGGATCTTCTGCCGGGAAGGGCGCGCCGTGGTCGCTGTGGGCCTGCCGAACGCTTCGGCGATCCAGAAGATGCAGCAGATGACCGAGCGCTAAGCCCGCCGCAGGTCGCCTTTCATTGCGCCCCCCGAGCGTCTCGAAAAAGAGAATCGCCCGGCGGGACGCTGAGCGCGGACAGCGAGCCCGGCGCTCGAGACTTTCGACCACTATCTCCCGAGGACCAGGTCGCAGTTCGCTTGCGTGTAACAGAACCGGTAGCCTTCCGCGAGCGGGCAGCAGGTCTGATCTGCTCCGGTGCAATCCGGATCGTCGGTGCAGGTCGTACCCTCCGGAGTTCCACCCGTCGAATCACCATCACTCGAGCTGCCTCCGCCGGTCCCGTCGGGGTCCTCATCCGCCGGGTCCTCGTCTGTGGGCTCGTCGTCGCCACCCGTATCGCCATCGCCGTCCGCGTCCGTGTCCGGAAGTTCGATGGTACACGTGGCGGGATCGCCGCCGTCTTCGTCGCTCGGCTCCGGCTGCCCGCTGCTGCACGCGGAAATAGCGGCGCTCTCGTCGGTCGACATCTCATACTGCTCACCATTCGGGCAGATCAGGATGAATGCGTCGTCCTGATCGGCACCCATGCTGTACTCAGTTCCGTCTTCGAAGACGTAGGTGACGAGAGCGCCTTCGCTCTCCGACGTCACCTCGTAGCAGAAACGGCCTCCGGCCCCGTAAAGAGTCGTACCTCCAGCTTCTGCGTTGGTTTCCATGCGCGAGCCGTCCTCGTATTCGATGATGCTATTTCCGTCTTCGGTGACTCGGATCACACACTCGCCCTGAAAGCTCGCGCCGCATTCACCGATGCGCTGGACAAACTCGCGCATGCATCCGTCGACAATCTCCTGCCCAGAGAGCTCCGAGCAGACGCTCGTCTCGCCGCCGCGGTCGACATAGGTCCCTTCTTCGATCACCCATTCCCCTTCGTCGACGCAGCCTTCGTCCCCCACGCTCGGCGGCACGTCCGTTCCATCGTCACCCGTCTCAATCTCGCGGCTCCGCCCGCCGCCGAGCGGATGCTCAGCGATGATCTGAACCTCGGAGCCTTGACGCACCGCGATCGCAAACTCACCCCGCGAGTTCGTTTGGGTTTGAGAATCGCCCGCATAGGAAATCCCGACCCCGCGCACGCGCGCGCCCGCCACAGGGTTCCCATCTTTGTCGACGACGCGCCCGCCCACACAAGTCGCTTCGTAGGGGCGATCCACGTTCCAGGCGGAAAGGTGAGGTACAGACCCCACATACCCATCCCCCTCCTCCGAGAGCTGAGCGGTCCCTTCGAGAACCCAGATGCCGCGCTCCTCGTCGAAGCTATAAAGGGGCATCTCCTCTTCGGGATCTTCGGTCCCCGTCGGAAGCGGAATCTTGATCTCGAGCGCCTCGCCCTTCGCGACGTTCAGCTTCTCGTCGTTCTTCATGATCGTAACGTCGAGCATGCCGAAGGACTCGAGCTGACGCGGGCGGTCGTCCTCTTCCGTCACAAAGTCGCCGGGAGCGGCCCGGAGCTCTGCGCTCCGCTTCGGATCGATCGGGGTCAGGTACACATCGACGGCCCCTTTCACACGCTCGCCATCGGGATTGACCAATGAATTCTTCGGAATCTTGACGAGCGAACCGCGGGGACCAAGCGCCTCCCCGCCTTTGTCGACGTCCACCGAGAGGCGGGGACCCTGCGGCAAGAGCACGACATCGAGCCCGACGCTAAAATTTTTCTCGACTTGGACCCGCTCGAGTCCGGGCAAAAACCCCGACTTTTCGAAGCGCACGACTCCGCCTTTGCTGTCAGTCTCGAGGGAGTAGAGGCCCTTTTCGTCGGACTCTACGATGCTCTTGCCGAGCAAGATCTTCACGCCACCCACCGGCTTCCCGGTCGCCGCGACCACACGGCCCATGATGGTTCGACCCTTGAGCTCAGGGCCGCTGTTCGTCGAACAGCCGAGACCGAGGGCCCACCACGCACTCAAGGCAAAAACTCCAACTCTCAAGTTTCGCATGCTTCTCCACGCTCTCCCCTTCTGCTCCCGGCAGAACGGGGTCTAAGGTCATCGCTGGCTCTCGTCGTCCAGCGTTCGGCGACGAAAGTATCTAGCGGTCTAACACTCTGTCACCTTGCATCACAAGGCCTCGTCGCAAGGACATTCGGGGCGGATGCTCGGCACTCATTACTGTCGCGCTCGCTCCGCGACCCGGAGCGCACGAACGGAAGGGAAAATCTCGCTGGCGACAAGGCTGAGGTACGCGAGGTTTTTCCCCTCGGGGTCGACGAAGACAAGGGACAGACAGCGCGATAGGCCTGCCGCGTGGGCGATGACTACAAGCGAGCCATCGGGTCCCCCGCGCACCTCGAGCGTTCCGAAGTACTCCGGCGTTCGGAAGGTCTGCGGCGAAGCGATTTCGGTTCTCTCCTCGCGGAGAAGCCGCAGCGAGGCTCTCGCCTGGTCCGCGCATTCAGCCGGCTTCACCGTCCGCCTGGCCGGGCGATGCTGGACGTAGAGAGCACTCCCGGTCCCTTCATGCCGCAAGGTGCTCCACGATCCTACACGCTGCTCCGGACCGAACGCGGCGCCTCCTGGAAATAGAAGACTCACACCCTGCCGGGGCACCACGAGCTCACTCACGGGCTCCTCGAAGAGCCGGGGTGGAGCATTCTCCGCGATCTCCACTTCCCGGGCGTTTTCTGGGACCTCCGCTTCCGGAGCAGCTCCCCGACCGCAGCCGAGCCCAAGCGCACCTCCAACAATGACGAGCGCGGCCGACGCGATCGGCACCGAGACAGCTCGAAGGCCACGCGTATCACGCTTCGCAGAGATCGCGCCTTTTTCTCGGTTCACAAGCGTCTTCATAGAGCGATACGGCCCAAGTTCACAAAAAAGCACAGCTCTGGCGCCGATTTTCGTGCACCGAAAAATCGGGACGTGCTAAGCCGCTCATTAGGTCGAGGTAGGGGCGCCTGATCGGTTGCCCGCCCTGCTTTCCTAGGAACGCGAAGGGGCGTTCTGAAACGGGGGCTACCTCCCTGACGCAAGGCGCGCACCGCGCGTCCAAGGGACCACCAGAGGACACGGAAGTATTGTCCTGACTCGATGAGAAGATCGAGGGCAGGCCGATCCGGAACACAGAGCACTCATGCAGACACAGCCCAACCGAAACAGCGGCCGCAGGCGGAAGAAGAAGCCCGTAGCAAAGACCGGGCCGGCCCCGGCACCAGTCCTGATCGCCGCACGTCGCCCTGGCTCGCCTCGTCTCGAGAAGCCCTCTCGGCGCATGAAGGCCGCCTCCGCGCGTCCGAAAACGACGACCCTCCCGCCCGCACCCATGGTTGAGGCGCGCTCCGAGGACACCTTCGTGGAAGCGCCGCGAAGGCCCCGCGAAGCCCGCATCGTGCAGCGCCGCGAGACGACTGTCGATGAGACCGAGCAGACCCGGCGTCGCCTTCTGAGCCAGTACATGGCAAGCGAAGGCCGCAGCGCCATCACCCGCGCCGCGGACAACTATTTGCGAGCCGGCTTCGAAATTCCCGCCGAGCAAGAGGCCCAGCTCCAGCTCCTCGAGCACCTCGACGAGACCCTCGCGCGCCAAGCGATCGCCGTCCTCAAGGACCTGATCCAGCTCGATCCGCCTCGGAAGTTGCCCTTGTTCCGCCAGAGGCTGCGCCGTCTCGAGGACCACGCCGAGGACCCCGCGACCCGCGAAGCGGCTGGCGAGCTGCGCCGGGCGTTGCCGGGTTGACCCCCCGGGGCGCTTTCGCAAAGCCCGGCTCCCCGCCCCTTGGGCATCCAACTCTCGCTTGAAGTTCGCTCCGACTGAACTCACATGAGGCACGGGGCGGATCGTGAGGTGTTCCGGGAACATTCGCTCCCCTCTCCCAGAGCATGCGCCGTTTCCGTCTCCCGTGCCGGTTCCGCGCCCCCCTTGCGGGGAGGAACGAACCTGCTGTAGGTGAGACCCCGTATGAACAAAGCCCTCGCCATCGTTCTCATCTCGACCGGTATCGCCGCCTGCGGTGCCCAGCCTGCCGAACCCGAGACACCCCCGCCGGCGCCGGCTGAACCCGCTCCCGCGCCCCCCGCGCCGGAAACCAAAGCATCGGACGACCCGAAGAAGTCCGAGGTCAACATCTCCGACCGCATCAAGCAAGCATGTGGCATTAGTGAGACGGAGGCGTACTTCGCCTATAACTCCGCGCAGGTCACTCCCTCCGCTAAGGCGACGCTGAAGAAGCTCGCTGACTGCTTTGCGACGGGCCCGCTCAAGGGCGAGACGATGCACCTCGTCGGTCATGCCGATCCGCGTGGCGAGTCCGAGTACAACATGCAGCTCGGCGAGAAGCGCGCCGGTAACGTCGCGAAGGCGATCATCGCCGAAGGCCTGCCCCAGGCTCAGATCACGACGACATCGCGCGGTGAGCTCGATGCCCGCGGCACCGACGAAGCCTCCTGGGCCCTCGACCGCACCGTCGACATCAACGTTGCCGAGAAGTGATCGCACTTCCCCTCTTTGAATAGGTCGGAATGAACCCCGCAGAATCCCCCGTCCCCGTGTCCATTCCGACCGTCGCAGCAGAGGCGGCTCATTCAGCAAAAGCACTGAGCCCGATCGACCTCATGTTGGGGTCGTCGGGGGTGGTGCTTGTGGTGCTTTTGTTGCTCATCGCCGCCTCGACGCTCGTCTGGGTGATCTGGGTTGCCAAGGCGCTTCAGCTGTCGCGCCTGCGAAGCAGCCATCGCGCCTTTGAGAGCGCCTCTGTCTCTTGCGCGACTGGCGCTGACTTGGTCGCGCTCGCCGACCGCAACAAGAGCGCGCCCGGCGCCCGTGTCGTGCTCGCCTTGAATCGACGACTGGCCGATCCCGCTCTGACTCAGGATCTCCTCTCGGCCATCGCACACCGGGCTCAAGCAGAAGAAGAACAACGCGCCTCCGCGCTGATGCCGACCCTCTCGAGTATCGCGTCGGCTTCCCCGTTCATCGGTCTGTTCGGTACCGTGTGGGGTATCATGGACGCCTTCTTGCGCATCGGCGTTGAGAAGAGCGCGTCGCTTCCCGTCGTCGCTCCAGCGATCGGTGAAGCTCTGATCGCGACGGCTTTTGGTCTCGTCGCGGCTATCCCAGCGATGATCGCGTATAACTTCGTGGACCGCCGCATCGGTGAGCTCGGCGAAGAACTCCAGGCTTCTTCCGACGTTTGGGTCACACAGCTCTACGCCGATGAAATGCATGGACGCGCTCGCGCGGGCATGCACGCAGGCGTTCACCGTAGCCCGGAGCTCTGAGGAAGATGGGCGCGAGCGTCGGCAAAAAACGAGGACGCGGCGGCTTCGCGGAAATCAACGTGACGCCGCTGGTCGACGTCATGCTCGTTCTGCTCGTTGTATTCATGGTGACGGCCCCGCTCCTCACGAGCGGTCTTCGGATCGATCTCCCTGAGGTGAACGCCGCGCAGACTCCGGTCAAAGATTCGAAACTCCTCGTCAGCATCACCAAGGAAGGTCAGATTCTTTTTGGTGAGCGCGACGTGACCGCAGACGTCGGCGCAGCGCTCCGTGAGAGCCAGCGCGTGCAGACGGAGCGCGAGCTCTACATCCGCGCCGACAAAGACGCTCGTTACGGAGTCGTGGCCGAGGTTGTCGCAGCGGCGCGCTCGAACGGTGTCGACTCCCTGAACCTTCTCGTCCAGCCCGAGCTTGAACCGGAGACCGACGAGCCTGAAACCAAACCCGCTCCGAAGTGATAGGGAGGCCGTAGGGTGGTAGCGAACACTCGGGCAGGGACATTCTCCAAGAACGAGCTCGGGCTCGCTCTCATTGCCGGCCTGTGCCTCGAGGTCCTCTTTTTCTTGACGCTGAGCTGGACTGGGGATTCGAAGATCGAGGAGAAGAAGGAGATCGAGCCGATCGCGATCCCGATCAACGTCAAGCCGGTCGTCGACGAGCTGCCCTTGCTCAAACTTGGCTCGAAGCAGACGACGAAGCCGAAACTACCCGACATGTGGAAGAAGGCGACGCCGACCCCGGTGCGCCGCTTGGAAGAACGGAGCGCCCCTTCGGCGCAGGCCGAAGAGAACCCGACTGAGCTCCCGAAATCGAAGCTCGCGGACAAAGATCATCCCGCGCCGACCAAAGACGACGAGATCGTCAAAGAGGCTCCTGTCCAGCTTGAGGACAAGGAACAGCCCGATCAACCTCAGCTCAACACCGAGGGTGCCGCCGACGGCTCGCCTGACGGAACCGAGACCGATCCGCTCAAAGCGCGCGCCGTCGACCTCTACAAGCAGAAGATCGCCGCCTGGTTCAACTCCCGATTCAAGCAGCCTGTCGACGCGATCCCTTGTGATACCTTGAAGGGCCTCTCCGCCCGCGTGCGCGTCAGCGTCGGCGGCGAGCGCGCCATCACGGGCTTTGCTCTCACCGGTTCCAGCGGCAATGCCGTCTTCGACGGCAAGGTGAGCGCGTTCCTTGCGGGCATCGTGGGCCAACAGCTGCCCCCTCCTCCGCCCCTCTACCCGGACATCCTCGAGAGCAGCATCTTCCCGATCCTGTCAGGCGCCGGGGCCAGCTGCGCAGCGTCAACGCCCGCGCCTAAGCCGCAGACCCCAAGCACCACGCCTGCGCCCTCCACGCCAGCGCCCTCTACGCCAGCGCCCTCCACGCCAGCGCCCTCTACGCCCGCGCCCTCCACGCCGCCACCCGCCCCGAGCACCCCGGCCCCCGCGCCGTCGCGCGACTGGGGGAAGACGGACGACTCGGATTGGTGAGGGAAACTGCGCGCCTTTGCAGCAACTCCCGGGCAATCGAAGGCTCCGTCACACCACCTCACGCCGCCGAGCGCACTCGAAGGCTCGGCCGAGCGCAGCCTCACGCCGCCGAGCGCTACCTCACGCCGCCGAGCGCACTCGAAGGCTCGGCCGAGCGCAGCCTCACGCCGCCGAGCGCTACCTCGCGCCGCCGAGCGCACCTCACGCCTCACGCCGCCGAGCGCTACCTCGCGCCGCCGAGCGCACCTCACGCCGCCGAGCGCACCTCACGCCGCCGAGCGCTACCTCACGCCGCCGAGCGCTACCTCACGCCGCCGAGCACACCTCACGCCGCCGACCGCTACCTCGCGCCGCCGAGCGCACCTCACGCCGCCGAGCGCAACCTCACGCCGCCGAGCGCTACCTCGCGCCGCCGAGCGCACCTCACGCCGCC
>JAEYYX010000044.1 GCA_023428245.1 Pseudomonadota bacterium | reverse complement strand
AACCGTCCCCCGCCGTGATTTCCGCGCGCCATCGCCCCGAACGAGCTCTCACGGTCGCGCCGTCCGCCGGACGATCGCGCCCCTCCGCGCGCGCGCTCCGCGGAGCTCGCCGCCGCGCTCCCGCCCTTCGATCTCGAAGCTGCCATCCCGCGGGATGCTAGACGAGCGTCGCCTTTTCCCAAGCGTCGCATCCGTTCGCCCCCTCACTCCCCCACAGCGCCGGCTGTCCTGCGCGCGACAGCTTCGCCCGCCTTTCTGTGCCAGGTGTGCCTGGAGCTGCGATTCCAATCGCAAAGACCCGCTGAGAACCTGCCTCCCTTGGGCGCGGCCGTCACGATGGACGAGGGCGGGCTCGAAGCTGCCGCCGCAACCGTGGTCATCGGAGGGGACGATGGCGACTTCTTCGTGCCGCCCTCGAGACAATTTTTCGTCGATCGTCCTTTCGTGTTCTTTGTCTTCGACGCAGAGACGCGCTTCGTCCTCTTCAGTGGGCGGGTGCTCGAGCTCGGGTGACGGGCAACAAAACGTGCCCCCTCGACCGGCCGACGAGTCGATCCGCTTCCTCCTGAAAGATCCCAACTCCGAGAGAACACGACGGCGCGTCTCGAAAATGAGATGCGCGGCGGCGCCGCCGGTCCGGAAGGGCCCGCGACATCTTTTCGTGACTCGACCGATGGGCTCGTCGAGCCCTAGCGGGCCATGGCTGCTTGCGCACAAGCGATCATGGCTGTCTTCTCTATCAAACAAAGGTGTCCCTTGAGGGTCGCGAAGCCTGCCGGCGAGCATTCAAAATCGGCGGCAGGCTTCGATACAGCGCACGCGATGTAGGCCGCGTTTTGATCGGGACACACGATCTTCTCAGTAAGTGTCGTGCAATGTTTGAAGCACTCCTCCTGTTCCATGGAACAGCCTGCTTCCCGAGTACGATCACAGAGCGCTGGACAAAAAGATTTTCGTGCCTTCTCTGCACGCGCAAAGACCTCCTTGTCGTCCTTCGTAAAAACCTGACGCGAGGACTCCGGATGTTCCTCTCTAGGTGCGACTTTTGATTCCTCTTCCCTCTCGCCAGTACCGGCCCATTTTAAATTCTCACAGCCAAGTGCGAGGAGAGAGCCAAACGAGATCGAAACAGCCCAACCCATTGGCCCGTGCCTTTGGTTCATGGCTCTCGGAACTCCCCGATCGAAACGCACTCGAGCTCCGCCGCGACATGAATGATTTTCTCACCTGCGACGAAGTCGAACCCCTCCACCCAGTAGCCACAGTTCGAACTGGCGGTGAAGCATCCCTGGAACTTGACAGTGACTTCCCTTGCAGAAGCGGGGACTCACCGGACAGTCCGTAGACCTGGCACCTCCCCGAGCTTCGAGTCCAACACAAGCCGCGGTGAAAACCTGCTCGCCATATTTCGAACCGCAAGCGTCCCCTTCAGTACAGCAGCTCGCATCCGGACCGCAAACGGAGCCGCCACATTCGAGCATCGGAACGAACGGTTTGCGGCCTCCGCTCCCCAGTTGGGTTCCTGAACTTCCTCCCAGCGAATCTCCGCCCCCCCTTGCAACATCTCCCCCGGAACCTCCGGTACCCGACGGCCGATCGCCCTCACAAGAGAGTGACAGAAGACCCAACGCGGAGACGAAGCGGACCACGGGGCGCAAGCTCCGATACTGAACTAACAAGTTTCTCCAGTAGGCCATCAGGGGAAAAGTATTGTGGGGCGCGGAGCCGAAGAATCGCAGATCAGGTCGATGGCAGGCTCTACAAGGAGATAAGAGCCCACCGCAATGCCACGGAAATTCCGACTCAATTTCAGCGTGGCCCGGGGCGCAAGCACCGTGCCCACGAAGGTGGCTTCGATCGGAATCAAGGTGTTTCCGAGGAAAGCGATGGCCACCGGTGACGTTATCACTCCCCTCACGACGAGTTCATCTCGCACGACAAAGGTAACGTCAGTGGGTACTGAAAGAGTGGCGCCCGGCTCAATGATGAGTCGATGCACAAAGTAGACGCCGGAGCCGAGATTCAGGCGTCCACGCGATTTCACATGGAGCAGGGCATAGGTTCCGGCCGAAGCAGACCCAACCCGGTCGGGTTCCACATGAACCTGCGCAGTCGACGGGCCGACACTCAAATGGTCCACAGAAGCAAACTCTTCTGGGTAGCCGATATCGCTCGGCACGCGAATATCTCCAGTCACCTGGGCGCCATGCTGACGGTCCACATTTGTACCAGAAAGCGCATCCCCATGAACAACCGCGGCAGAACGGAGAAAAACGCGCTGGGAAGCCGAAACCGTCCCGGTCTTCGCTTGAGCGCCCACTTCAAAGGTCCCCGCGGACGTCCCCGCCGCAAAGCCGCCGCGGCTGAGTAACTGGGCGCGGTCGCGCAAGTCGAAATGCGATGTGGCGTGGAGCGCCGAAGAGAGCGTCATCGCCTGAGACACTACAGTCTCGTTCCCCGAACTATCCTGCGCGCGCCATTCGATCGTGTGGGTTCCCACTGGGAGAGTGGCCACGCCCGATGAAACATCCACAGGCAGCGCCAATGTTGAATTCGTGCTTTGCACGACGGCGCCCGTCAGGACCACCGGAGAACAAAGGTCCTCTATCTGGGGAAGAGGAATTTCTATCTCTGCAGTTTCACAAATGACATATGGAGGAGCGTCCACAACCTCGAGCGTCGGCGCCACCGTATCGACAATTCGAACCGAAAGGGTGTCGCTCGCGGACGCAAGGCCGTCATCCACCGAAGCGGTGTAGGTGTACTCGCCGACGAAGAGATCAAGGTTCAGCTCAGGGGTGATGGCTCCCCCGGGCTCCCACTCGAAGTTCAGGGAGTCCCCATCCGGATCGCTGGAGCCAGTTGCGTCCAAGGTGACCCGCGTGGTCAACCCCGTACACTCAACCGCAATATCGGGACCCGCCTGGGCGATAGGTGGCGATCCGTTGATTGTGCTCTGCGTCGATGCGACCCCGTTTCGGTGGACAAACATCCGAATCGGATCGGTCTCCAGGACCGTACTGGGCAGAGGGACCCGCAAGGAGAACGACGGATCCACCACGAACTCGTGGCCCCGACTGCCGGGGAACGTAAGGCCTCGTCGGGCGATCAAGGCCGCCGAGTCGACCTCGACAAGCTCAATGACGACGTCCCCGTCGGTTTGCGGGTACAGGTTCTGAACTCCAGCCCGGCCATCGAAGAACTTGAAGCCAGTCACCTGTGCTGGTCGAGCGCCCGGATCGGAAATGCCATTGATTTCGAGAATTCGCTGACTTCCCGCGTGGCGTCCTGTGCAAATCACCCCCGTGGCGCGGAGGTGGTTCAAGCAATGCTGGCAGTAACGCCGCGGAGGCGCGCCGAATGAACTCGACATGATGCACCGACCAATTGGATCATTCGTGAGGGTTGATGCTGCGGCGTCGGCTACCGCGGCATTTCCCAAACAGCAGACATCATATTGACCAGCGCACGGAGTAGAGCGCATCTCAAAAATGAGATGCGCGCAAAAAGCACCGGGAACCGTCGAGCAGATCTCCAGAAAATCCGGCGAAAGCTCGCGCCCGTTCGCCCCCCAGGGCGGGCGAGAGCGAAGCCGGGGCATTTTTGAGACGCGTTCTAGTGTCACCGGCTGGATAGTCATTGGGACCTGCGTTGGGGTTACGAAAAGACACCGAACAGCAGCTCGTCGAGCTCGGATCGCAGCTCAATGTCGCGTCCAACGGGTTGGGGCTGCTATCGCTATTGCAGGCCGCACTTCCATTCGCTCCGCCTTCAACAGAGCAATACTCGTCGTCCAATCCCGTAACATGACCAAACTCGTGTGCCAACACGACATCCGGAAGTGATGTCCCAATGACGTGGGTCTCGCCCCAAAACCGTCCTCGCGTGTCCGTCGCGCCACGCGCCGTTCCTCCTAGGTCTTGATCAGTGAAGCCACCCAAGGCGTCAAAGTCGCGGTGGTCTGTGCCCGGCAAACCTGCGTTCTCTACCGCAGTCTCGATGGCTTGCAACGACGGAAAGGCCGAAGGGCTCGCACAGGGAACGTTCAGCTGAGAAGGCAGAACGCGCTGGAAGTGCACGTTCTTGAGCTCGCAGCTCGCGAGGCCCGATGCTTCAAGGAACGTCCTTTCCTGCCGCCCGACAGCAGCTTCGAACTCGGCATCCGTACCGGCCCAACAAACCGGCACAGCAAGGAAACGAAGCAGGCACGAGCCAGCATCTTCGTCGACCCGACCGTCCCCGTCGTTGTCAACCCCGTCGCAAAACTCATCTCCCAGCCCGACGTTATCGCAATTGTCGTCGCTTCCATTCGCGAGCTCGACACTCCCCGAGTGATCGCGGGGAACGCAAACGTTCTCGGTATAGTGCCCGTCGCAATAGGCATGACCGACAGCCACAGCGATGAGATAGCTAAAGGGATCGAGCGGGCTCACGAAGATGAACCCGGCGCTCCAACAACTGAAGACGTCGTCCAAGTCCCCATCGGTAATCTCCGTTCCAACGCGGCAATGGGCCTCGGGATGCACCTGTCCAAGATCACAGGTGCCCGTCACAGGCCGACAGCAGTCCGCGTAAGCCACCTGCCCCTGCAGGCACGAAATGACAATGGCAACTAAGAACGCCCTCCCCCTCATGCCTCACAATGCACTCAAGTTACCGATCCGCTGTAAAGCTGTTTGTCGCCGCTTCGTCCTGCTAGGACATATCTCAAAAAAGATGCGGCTGCGCGCTCGCCCGCGCGCGGCGGCGAGCTCCGCAAGACGTTCAGCCCAGGCTCGCCTCGTCACAACCGTCCCCCGCCGTGATTTCCGCGCGCCATCGCCCCGAACGAGCTCTCACGGTCGCGCCGTC
>JAEYYX010000039.1 GCA_023428245.1 Pseudomonadota bacterium | reverse complement strand
GCCCCCCCGCGCAGTACCTTGTCGTGCCGCGCCTTATTGTGGCCGATCTGGTTGTTGGCGAGATGGATGATCCACTCGGTGCAGCGGTAATTGTCCTCAAGGCGAACGACTCTGGCCTCGGGCCAGTCATTTTTGAAGTGGAGGATGTGCTCGACCTCGGCGCCGCGGAAGCCGTAGATCGATTGATCATCGTCGCCCACCACACAAAGGTTCCGATGCCGCGAAGCGAGAGCCTTCACGATCTGGTACTGGAGCCCGTTGGTGTCCTGGTACTCGTCGATCAGTAAGTGATCGAAGCGCGACTCTTCCGCGAAGCGGGCCTCCGGATGCTCCCGGAATAGGCGCTCGGTATTCAATAATAGGTCATCGAAGTCCATCGCGCCCGAAGCGCGGAGAAGCGCCTCGTAGCGGCTATAGGCCATCACAGCGAGCAGGTCCGTGTCCTTACTGACGAGACCTTCGGCCTCTTTCGCTGCGATGCCTTGGCTCTTCCAGCCGCTCACCTTATGGAGCAAGTCACTTGGCCTGAGCTTTTCGTGACCGACGCGCACGTCGCGCAGCGCCGACCGAGCCAAGCTCTCCTGATCGCCGCGATCGTAGATCGAAAAATGCTCCGGATAGCCGAGAATGCGGGCGTGACGCCGGAGCACCCGGACGCACAGCGAGTGGAAGGTGCTGACCTCGGGTCCGGCCTCGCCCTTCTTCTTGCGGCCGAGGAGCTGCGAGGTGCGCTCCTTCATTTCTCGGGCCGCTTTGTTGGTAAAGGTGACCGCGAGGATTCGGTTCGGCTTGGTCCCATCGCGGATGAGCTCGGCGATCCGGAAGGTGATCACGCGGGTTTTTCCGGTTCCAGCGCCAGCTAGTACCAGGAGCGGTCCGGAGAGCGTGGTGACCGCTGTGCGCTGGGCGCTATTCAGGCCGTCGCCAAGAGTGCCTCGCATCGGGCGGGCAGCCTGAACGGATGAACGCCATGATGCAAGAGGGGGGGTGCGAAGGGCTCATTTCCCGAGCAGCTTCCGACCACGTTCGACGGCTCGCCCCGTCGCCGGGACAAGCTGTTTCAGAACACCGCGAACGCGACCATCATGACGAGCCAAACCGCGAGCAAGAAGTCCCAGTAGCGGCGCAGGAGCAGGACACCTTCGCGCTTCGAACTCGAATACTCCCGCGCTCGAGTCAGCACGAAGAGGAGCGCGACGACGCCTCCGAGCACGTGGAGCGCATGGAGGCCTGTGAGCAGAAAAAAGCTGTAAATCGCGAGCGTGCGCACTCCCTCGGGCGACGCGCCTCCGAGCACACTCATCGCGTTGGCCCCTTGGGTCGCGAGGAACACGAGCCCAAGCCCGAGCGACGCCTGCAAGTGGAAGCGGAGACCATCGACAGAATTGCGCAGAAGAGCCCGGTCGGCGCGATAGAGCACGACAGAGAGCACGATGAGGAGCAGCGTGCTGAGTCCGAGCCCGAGCGGCAGGCCGGGGGTCTCGGCGTTCCTCCAGTTGTCCGTGTCGCCCCGGATCACGAGGCACGCGACGAGCGTGGCCAGGAACAGCACCGAAAAAGAGGCGAGGGCGGTGTTCATGCCGAGCTCGCGGGTCGTCAGGCCCTCGAAGCTCGGCTCGCGGCGGGGATACTCGGGAGGCCGGTAGCTGTCCTTCACGGCGGGGGGAGCCTGGGCCGGGTGGGCGCGCGAGGCAAGCGAGATCCTCCCCGTTCGGCGCTCGGTTTTTGGGTTTTGGGGCGTGCGTGCTAGCTGCCCCGCCCATGACTCCGGCGCACCGTCACGAGGTTGTCCTCGTGCTCGATTTTGGCTCCCAATATACCCAGCTCATCGCCCGTCGCATCCGGGAGAGCCACGTCTACTGCGAAATCCACCCGTGCACCGTCTCGCTCGAGGTGATCCAAGGTCTCGCGCCGAAGGCGATCATCCTCTCGGGCGGCCCCGACAGCGTGTACGGCGAGCACTCGCCGAAGGTCGACCGGAGAGTCTTCGACCTCGGCATCCCGCTCTTGGGCATCTGTTACGGCGAACAGCTCATGGCGCACCTTCTCGGCGGCAAGGTCGAGAAGGGGCCGCACCATGAGTACGGCGCAGCCGAGCTGACGATCGAAGAGCCGATCGGGATCTTCTCCTCATTCCAGGTTGGTGAGCGAATTCGGGTCTGGATGAGCCACGGCGATCGCCTCACCTTGCCCCCGCCTGGCTTTCACCGCGTCGCTTCGAGCCCGAGCGCTCCCTTCTGTGCGATCGCCAATCCCGACAAGAAGCAATACGGCATCCAGTTCCACCCAGAGGTCGCCCATACGCCGCGCGGCGCCGAAATCCTTCGCTCGTTCTTGTTCGAGGTGGCGGGCCTGAGCCCCGACTGGACCCCCGGATCCTTCGTCGAAGAAGCCATCGAAAAGATCAGGAGCCAGGTCGGCCCCGAGGAGCGCGTGATCTGTGGTCTTTCCGGCGGCGTGGACTCTTCAGTGGCCGCGGTTCTCTGTCACCGGGCCCTCGGCGATCGCCTCGTCTGTATCTTCGTCGACAACGGCCTGCTTCGAAAGGGCGAGTTCGAAGGCGTCGTGCGCATGATGCAGAGGAGCTTCGAGCTCAACTTGATCGCTGTCGACGCCCGGGAGCGCTTCCTGAGTGAGCTCCAGGGCGTCACGGATCCGGAGCAGAAGCGCAAGATCATCGGTCGCGTTTTCATCGAGGTCTTCGATGAGCACGCGCGCCAGATCGAAAACGCCAAATGGCTCGTGCAGGGGACCCTCTATCCGGACGTCATCGAGTCCGTGAGCGTTCGCGGCCCGAGCGCCGTCATCAAGAGCCACCACAACGTGGGCGGGCTTCCCGAGAAGATGAACCTCAAGCTCATTGAGCCGCTCCGCGAGCTCTTCAAGGACGAGGTGCGCGCGGCGGGTGAGTCGATGGGCATGCCCCACGACGTCCTCTGGCGTCATCCGTTCCCGGGCCCGGGGCTCGGCGTGCGTTGTCTCGGAGAGCTCACCGAAAGGCGCCTGGAGACTCTGCGCGAGGCGGACGCGATCGTGGACGAAGAGATTCGAGCCGCGGGCCTCTACGAGTCAATCTGGCAATCTTTTGCTGTGCTCTTGCCTGTGAAGAGCGTCGGCGTCATGGGCGACGACAGGACCTACGAGGAAGCCTGCGCCATCCGCGCCGTCACCTCGAGCGACGGCATGACCGGCGATTGGGCCCGCATTCCGCACGAAGTCCTCGCGCGCATCAGCACCCGCATCATCAACGAAGTGCGCGGCATCAACCGCGTCGCCTACGACATCAGCTCGAAGCCCCCCGCTACCATCGAGTGGGAATGAGTTTCGCGGCGGGCTCCTTTCGCTAGGGGCCCGCAGCTTCGGCTGAGGGTTTGAGCTTCTTTTTGGGGTCGCCGGCCCAATTTTTCGCGAAAGAGCCCGGGCGGCGAGTGCTCGGGGAACTCGCCCGCGGCCGCGCCCACTCGGCCCAGCCTTTCCGCGCCCGCGGCCGCGGGCTATCTTCTCGAAGGTGAGACCAGCCGAGCCACACAACAAAGGGAGCGCCTTCAAAACCCGCCTTGTCGGCCTTGGACTCCTCCTCCTGTCTACCGGGTGCGCGACGATGGGCCTCCGGAGCGCCGTCAGCATGAAGGTGACTCATACGTCCGACACGCCGAAGGACGCTCTCGTGTACATCGACGGCCAGTACGTGGCGAAACTCGGCACAGTCGCCAAACGCGGCGTGCGGGTCCCGGAAGGCAAGCACCGCATCAGCGTGGAGCGGAACGGCTATTTCCCCTTCGACACGGTGGTCGTGAGCGATCGAAAGCCGATCTTCGTCGAAGTCGAGATGCTCGCGTTGCCCGACTGAAGACAGTGAGCGAACCATGAGAGGGCGCTCGGGCGCCCCGAAAACCTCTCAACGCTCGGTGCGCACCCGAAAGATCCGGTGCTCGGTCGCGCGGAAGTGCCGCAAATGCTCGAGGATTTGCTCCCGCGAGAGCGGACGCGAAGGTCCGCTCCAGAGCTCGACGACTCGGCCCCGGGGGAGTCGTCGCAGCTCCTGATCCCGGCGCGCCTGCTCCTTTTGAACGAGCTCCAGCTCGGCGCTCGTGAGGCCCCGCTCGGAGAGTCTGTGCAAGATAGCCCGCAGCTGTTTCTCTGCGTCCTCGAGACGATCGCGCTCGGCCCCGAGCTCGAACAGGAAGAGCCCGCCGCCTTCGCTGCCGAGATAGCGAGGAGCGGCGGTGAGAGCGAGCCCGGGCTCGAGCAAACCCCGCGTCAAAAAGCCCCCCTCGCGCTCGAGCAAGAACACGAGCCCGCGTCCCGCCTCGAGAGAACCCGACGTCGGAACTCCAATATACGTCCGAGGCACGACCCCGTCCGACGGACTCACCAAAGTCCAAACGCCCGACTTCGCCGCCGCGGGCGCAGAGGAGGGACACCGGGCCTTTTCATTCGTCGACCGGTCGAGCCAAATCCCCAGCGCTTCGCGCACCGCGCCCGCCTGATCTTGCCCGCTATTGTCGAGGAATGCGACGCGGAGCGGCTCGGACGCGAGCTCCGCCCGAACCCGCTCGACGTCGGCGGACGAAGCGTTGCTCAAAGCCTCACTGTTGCCCCGGGGCTCGAAGAGCGAGGGTTTTCCGCCGCTCATCGCATCGAGCGCGAGCTTCGGCCCCGGAGCGTCGCCGACTTCGCTGATGAGGCGCGCCCGAGCCGCCGCCACCTCGCGGCCATCGAGCGCGTCTCCACCGAGCGCCCGGCCCAAAGTGCGCGCAATGCGCATCGCGTGGTGCCGCGTCGACTCCCCATAACGGCGGGGCGCGTGAGCGAGAAGCCCCATGGCCGTCGGCGTCGCCCAAGGCTCGACCGTGACGTCATCCACCCCATCAAAATCGAGGGCCAGTGAGCGCACTGTGAGCTCGCGAAAGCCCGACTCGCGCACCGACTCGGGCGCCGTACCGCAGGGACTCGCCACCAGTAGCCAGGACGCTCCTTGACCTGCTTCGTCTTTGCGCCGAATCTCGAGGTGTTCTCCGAGCTCTCGGTTTTCCAGTCGCGCGAGCTCCTTCGAAATCGCCGACACGGAGAGCCCGTCGCTGCTTCCGAGGACCACCTCCGCAGAGGAATACTCTCCCTGAAGGACCGGAGACGGCGGCGCCGTCCACGCAGCGAGCGCCAGGGCGTCTTGGGCCGTCTCAGGGCTAAGCAGGGTTGTTGCGCTGCCTCGCTTGGGCGCTGCGACATCGAGGGCGAAGCTCAACTCCTTTTGGGTCACGCGGATCAGCGCCGCGAGATCCTCTGCCTTGGGGGCGCGCGCCCCGGGCTCCTGGTCCAAAGTCAGAGCCAGACACGCCCCGAAAGGCTGGACAGCGATACGGCTCGTCGCGAGCCCATAGCGGCCCGCTTCTGCGGCAAGGTGCGCCCGCAAGGGATGCTCCCGGTCTTCCAGCTCTTCGAGGGCCACGAGCGCTTCGCTCACGCGAGGCGTTGCGAGAGCGAAACGGATCTGCCGCAAAGGGCCCGTCTTCTGTTTCAGATGGCTCGCTTCAAGAGAGGGCACCGGGACCATCGAACCCTTCGGCCACGATTGTCCTTGATGAGTCTCTTGGACGGCGCTGAGGAGCTCGGGAGAGCCAAGCGCGCCCCAGCCGACGCGCATGCTCACAGCGTGTTCGCTACGGATCTTCTCGAGTTCTCTCTGCGTAAAAGGGTCGCGAGAGGGTTCATCACCCCCGAGCACTCCGAGGCAGCCGTCGACCTTTGAGTCGACCTTCGGTAGCTTGGTGAGCAATTTGTCCGCCAGGATCTCGACGCGCTCTTCCTTGCTGAGGGGCGCCCTGAGCGCTTCGGAGATTCTCTTCATCGCCTCAGCGGCGCCGGACGGAGAAGGCGTCAGCGCGGACACGACCACGCCTGTAGAGAACGCGCGAACGCTCAAATTCCCCTGGGTCGTCAGACGCGCGTGGAGGAGCGCCAAGAGCCCGACGGTCGAGCGACTGCCCCCTTCCACGAACACTGCCATCGCCACTCCTCCTTCGGGATCGCCGGCGCGGTGGACCAACTTGAGCGTGGGGCGCTCCGGATCGGAGACAACCTGGATGCGAGCGGCCTCGGGGCTCGTCTCGGGAGGCGCAAAGGGTTCCGGGCGGACAGGACCTGGCGCCGAACCGCGCCCACAGCCCACCGCCCATAGAAGAATCACAAACGCGAAACGGGCCCTGTGCAGGAGGTGCACAGGGCCCGTCTACCATAGCCTTGTCAGGCCTCGCACGTGCTATCGACGATCGTGCTCAAACGAGCGGTGATTTTGTGCTTTTTCGTGTACACGGTCTTGACGCTGATGCCCATTTTTGCCGAAATTTCCTCGGGAGCGAGGCCTTCACCAAAGTAGAGCTCGACGAACTGCCGATCCCGCTCACTGAGCTCGTCCATAATCACCGAGGCCAAGCGAGCCTGTTCGCTCTGGGCCACGACCTCGAAGGCCGAGGGAGACTCGGAGGCGAAGCTGTCACGCTCCGGCATCGGCTCGAGCCCCTGGTTGCGACGGACGCTGCGCAGGTAGTCGTAGGTCGCGTTGCTCGCGAGCAAAGAGAACCAGCTCGAGAGGCGAGAGCCCTTCTCCGGGTCGTAGAGGCGCAGCTTGCGCTTGTCATGAGCCAAGAGGTCGAAACAGAAGCGGGCGTAGATCTCCTCGATATCACCCTCGCTCGTTACGCTGCGGAAGCGCCCGAGCACGCGGCGAATGACGCTCAGAACCAGGCCCGAGTACTCGCGGGAAAAACGAGTCCAGCCGGTCGCGTCGTTGCTCAACATGAGCTCAATCAGCTCTTGGTCACCAGAAGCAGGGCGCGCAGTCCGGGAGTGCACGAGCTCGAGGTGTGCAGCCTTGCGGAGGGGGCGGAGCGCAGGGGTGGCGGGGGTGGAACGGAAACTCGAAACGGTGGCGGCTGAGGTCATGGGCATCTCCTTCGGGGGCTGGCGCAACGAGGCGCGTTGGAGAGCCTTGTTGCACCCGGGATGCCAAGGTTTATTTGTGTAAATTCAGTGTGTTACAAAGCGCAACAGCACCGTCAGTGACGCCCCCACGGCGTCACTGTTACGCTCGTCCTCCGCCCCCGTTCGGGTTTTTTTCCTTCGGCCCAGAGCGTCCCGGAAGAAGGGGACGAGCAGAATACGATTCCGGGCGTGAGCTATTCCCTCACTCGAACTGAAAGGAATAGTCGTAGCCGTCGACCGAGGAGGGGTCCTTTGCGACGTTGAGCGCAACGACGGAGAGCTCCGGGCTGCGGCGGAGCATGCGCGCCGGGATGGCCGAGCGGTGACAACGAGCCTCTTCCGCGAAGATGATGAGCTTGCGTGCGCCCAGGCGCTCCATGACGTACTGGGTCGAGCGGTCGGCGATGACCTCGTCCCGGACGACCTGGGCCTGGTAGTGGTTGTCGACGTCGATGGCCCCGAAGTCGGGGTGGTCTTTGATGCGCGCGTCGAAGACGGCCCGGTGCTCAGAGCTCGAGAAATCGAGGCGGGGGAGTACGGACTTCTGGTCAGCGGTCAGACCGGCCAGGCCTCGCTCCTCGATCTGGGCGGTCAGCTTCTTTGACATGCCGAGGGCGAACAGGCGCGCGTTCGAAGAGGCGGCGAGCTCAAACACGGGCGCGTAGTACGCCTCCGGATAGCCCCACTCTTCGGCGAAGAAGATCTTCGGGGTCAAAAACGAGAAGGGGCGCGGCGCGTCTTCGTAACGCTTGAGGACCGGCTGGTAGGTGATGCGCACCATCTCGAAGCCCACGGCGAGCTCGAAACCGCGCACGGGCCGTCGATCAGAGAGCCCCTCGATGAGACGCAGCTCCGCGTAGTGGTGGATCGGTGAGTCGGGGATCTCCCCGAAGCAGATCACGTCGGCCGAGGCGAGGTAGGTCAGAAATGTCTCTTCCTCGAAGACCCGCTCATCAGCGCTCCGATAGCCGCGGAAGGGGCGTGCTGCCTCGCGCACGACATCCTTGGGCACATCCTGAACTTCGCCCTTTGAGCGCTCCGCGCTCGCTCGATCCTCGGGCATCGCCCACTCGGATTCGCCGTATTTGTGGCTCTTTTGGCCGGAGCAGCCGAGGAGCAGCAAGAGGAACGGAAGGGCGGAGAGCTTTGGCATAGGGGCTCGGGTCGAGGTGCTCGAGAAGAACACGCAGAAAGCAAGGGGGAGGTTCAATAGCCGCGTTCGCGGAGCGCTTCGGGCAAGAGACGACTCGCGCGCCCGCTCGAGAGGAGCCAGAGCTGATGAGCCGCGCGAGTGACACCGATGTGCAGGAGGTGACGGGCGTCGTCTTCCTCGGGGTAGGAGGTCTCGGTGACCTCGACCAGGATCACGTAGTCGAATTCGAGACCTTTGACCTGACGGATGTCGGTGACATCGACGCCAGGCTTGAAGGGGAACTCCTGATCGACGATGCGCCGGAGGTAAGGAACCTCGCCCTTCTTGAGGGCTTCGTAATAAAGGTCCGCCTGTTCCGGGTAGCGGGCGATCACGGCGATCGACGCGCGGGGCTCTTCGAGGCTGAGTGAGCGGAGCGCTTCGGCCAGGAGGGCGGCGGAGTCGCCGGTGGCGGCGGTCTGGAAGAGCTCGACAGGGGCGCCGTCTCGTGTGGCCTTGGGCGGCACGGCGGGTTTGAGGGGACCGAGGACGTGCTGCGCAAGCTCGAGGATCTGCGCCGTCGAGCGGTAGCTGAGCTCGAGGGGTTCGACCTGGACGTGGGACAGGCCGAGCTCGCCGAGGACCGTAGTCCAGTCGGTGAAGCCGTTGTCCATGTGGAGACGTTGAGCTGTGTCGCCGGCCAAGGTGATGCTCTGGCCGCGGCTCACGGTGTCGAAGAGGACCGCCATCTCGACAGGGCTCAGATCCTGAGCTTCGTCGATGAGCATGTGCTCATAGCTGAGCGGCTCTTTGGTGATTTGTCCTTTCCGGAGCGGACCGCGGACGCGCTGCAGGAGGCGGAGCAGGATCGTATCGTCCTCCCGGTCCAAGCTCGCGCGCTCCTCGAGCTCGAGGCCGTCAATGGCGCGATAGCTCGCGTCATCGTCACTCGACTCTTCTGCGTCGTCTGCGGAGAGACGCGGGCGCGGAGGATCGGGGAACTCAGCGTCGTCGATAGTGAGGGGCTCTTCGCGAGGGGAGGGCTCGGCGCGCAAGCTCGAGTCACCCGCGCGCCGCTCTTCGCGAGCTTCACGGGCCCGTTCCATGTCGGAGAGGACATGATTGGTCCGTTTGACCATGTAGGCGTGGGCTCGTTCGACTTCGACCGGGCTCAGGCGGTCGTGGGCAGCATCTTCGAAAGCCCTCTTGAGCCGGGGCAAGTCGGTGAGCAAGTCGGCCCAAAGGAACGCAATGTCGTCGAGGCGGTCGAGATGCCTACGGACAATCGAGAGCGCACTCGTGCGAGCGCCGATTTCGATGGCCTCCTCGTGGTCTTCGATAAAGCGGCGAAGGGCATGGTAGCGATGCATGAGCGGGCGATCGACGGATCGCTCGAAGGTCTCGAGGGCGGGCTCGAGGTTTGGCTCGCTTTGGATGAGAGGGCGCAGGGACTTGAGAGCCAGAGCGGCGTCTTGCTCCACGATCTGGTCGATGAGCTTGAGCACCACAGGGTGCTTCTTGAGTCTTGTGACGACGCCGGGAGTTTCGTCCGTATAGGTGCGCGGAAAGCGAGGGAGCGCGCTCGCCCGGAGGCGGGAGCACCACTCCTGGTAGGTTCGGATAGTGACGCCGCTCAGGCCGAGCGCGGGGAGGACCTGGCTGATGTAGCGGACGAGCGCTTCGTTGAAAACGACGACCAACATCTTGTCCGGGCGGAAACGATGGGAGTCGTGAAACGCGAGGTAAGCGAGGCGATGAAGACCGATCGTGGTCTTTCCGCTGCCGGCTCCGCCTTGGATGACGACCAGGCCCGAGTCGGGCTGGGTAATGAGATCGAACTGGCGCGCGTCGATCAGCGGCGTGATTTCTTTGAGGTGTTTGTCCTCGTTGCCGGTGATGATCTCGCCTACGCCGAGCTTCCCGTTCGGCGCCGCTTCGGGACGAACCGCTGTTCCTTGGCCGCCCTGGAGGCGGAGCGAGCTGTCGCTGAGGCGGATCCAGCCGTCCTTGCGGCTATGGGCGAAGTTTCCCTGGGGACAACTGATGCGGCGGAGCTCGCCTTCGGTGATGGTCAAGCTGCGTCGGGTCAAAACCTGGCCGTACACCTCGCGCTCTCCGAAGGTCTCATCGTAGTCGTCGCCTTCCCCGTACCGGTAATAAAGCCGAGAAATCGGGGCATCCCGCCAGTCGACGATGCGAACGCCGACTTTGGTGTCCACATAGGTCCCGCGTCCGATGAGAACCTCCCGGGTGCGTCCATTTTCCTCGAGCACCATGCGGCCGAAATAGGGCGAACGAGGGTCGACGCTCTGTTCCTCGCTCTCGACCGTCCGGGAAGCCAAGGCCTGCAGTCGCTCCATTTGCTCCAGCAGTGGGGGGATGTCCTCGGTGCGCGCAGAGCTGATCTGATCCCGGAGTGACAGGAGCTCCGTGTCATAGTTTTTGGCCGGAGCGCGGGTTTCCTCCGCGCTCCGCCGCTTTGCGAGGTGCGACTGGACTTTGGCGAGGCACTCTTCCTCGTCCTTCGCGATCTTCTGGAGAACAGGATCACTCATCGTATGGGGCCCGGGAGGATCCATTCAGGCGGATCCGCTCGGAACGCCGGGTCTAGCGCGGGAGGAGCTCGTCTCGCCAGCCCAAAATCGCGCTCGGACAATCGCGGCGAAGGGCCCTCGCTTCGGGCGACCTCCCCCTGTAATGTCCGTCCCCGTGAGCTCCTTGCCTACGCGTGCCTTTCGAGCCGCCGGTCAGTTCATCAAAGAAAATCCCGGCGAAATTTTGCGTGCCGCTCGCGGCGCAACGAGCTTCCGCCTGGGAGTCCCCCTTGCTGCCCTCCGCTGGGTGGCCCAGGAGCTGCGCGGGAAAGGGGTCCCCGAAGATATGGTCATCGAGGCGCGAAACTCGGGCCTCTATGTCGAGGCGAGCCTGAACCTCATGAAGACGCCTCTTCGGGCACGCACGACGCTGATCGTCGAGCGCATCCAGGCCCAGCAAGACGCGCTCCTCGTGAGCTTGCGCGTCTCCGGGCTCAAGCTCCAGGTGCTCGATCCCAAGGCGGGGACACCGATCGCGGCCTTGATTCAGTCGGGTGCCCTCGACACCAGCCGCCCGGGGGACCTTTTGTCGTTCATCCCGACCAAACCCGAGTTCATCGTCGAAGCCAGGGGCGACGTCTTCACGCTCGACCTCTTGAAGCTTCCTGCCTTGTCCCAGGACAAGGCGCGCAAGATCGTGCAGGGGGTCGCCGCCTTCGTGGCTGTCCAGTCGATCGGCACTTCTTCCGACGATCATCTCGACATCCGTTTCGACCCGTTCCCTGAGGGAGCGAGGAACGCTTTTCGCACGATCCGCTCTTGGTTCTGAGCCGGGACCCTTCGGCTCCGCCTTTTTCCGGCTCCGCGCCGGATCACTTCGAAGGGCTGACGAAGCGACGGAGGAAGCGATCCAGCTCCGCGCGTACGGCGCTCTTGTCGCGGTCCCGACACAAGATGTGCTTGGAGGCGGGGAAGGTCACGACGCGGACGTCGTCGGTGCCGATCAGGCGCGCCACGCGGGAAGCATTGCTCACCGGGCAGACCTCATCCCGCTCCCCGTGGAGGATCAGCGTGGGACGGTGGACGCGAAAGAGTTCGCTGGCGAGCCGCGGCCCGGCCAGCTCGATCTCGGAGGCGACGGAAGAGGGCTGGATCCGATAGCTCACCTGAGTGCGGCGGGCCTCGGGGTCTCCGAGATCGCTTGAGGTCTTCAAGATCCCGAAGTCCGGGACCCCGAGGCGGCGGGTCCAGCGTAAGGGGACACTCGGGAAAGGCTTTTTCAGCCAGAAGGCATTCGAGATGTAGACGAGCCCGAGGACGTCTCCGGGAGCACTCAGACAGAGCTCCGTCGCGATAAGAGTGCCCATGGACATGCCGAGCAGGATCACCGGGCCCTCTCGGCGCACCTCGTTGAACGTCGGTCGAATCTCGCGCACCAGCGCGTCGAAGTCGTAGGCGCGGAGCGCGCTCGGGCGCGTCCCGTGGCCGGGGAGGACCGGAAAATGGACCCGGAGGCCAAGGGATTTCGCGACCTCAGCGGCGAGCTCGATCTCGGCCGGCGTCGCACAGAAGCCGTGCAGCCCGAACACCGTGGGCTGTTTCCCTTCGCAATGGATCGGCGCAACGTGATCGGCGCCAGCGATCCGATCGAAGGAGGCGTCGTAGCGTGCCGCGCGAACGAAGGACGAGAGCTTTTCGCGGAGGGAGAGCGGGCGATCGGGCTCGAGGAGGCCGCCCTCCGGCCACGGCGAGAGCGACGCGGACATCGTCAGTAGCTGGTCTCGACGGTAGGACGGCCGCTCTCCCCCATTTGCACCAGAAAGCGGCGGGAAGGCTCTGCGAAAGCAGAGGACGGGTACTCGTCGATCACCCGCTGGAACGCGGCCCGTGCGAGCTCCTCGTCTCCCTTGCGGAGCCTGGTCTCACCGAGCAAGACGAGCGCTTCGGGCTCGAGGCCGGTGTCTCTGTAGTTCAAGAGTGCGTACTCGGTGCGTGCCAGAGCCGCCTCCCATTTCGATTCTTTGAGGTAGAAACGGGCGACGTAGAGCTCGTGGCGCGCGAGCATCCCGCGCACCCAAAGCTGCATGTAGCGAACGCGTTCTTTCTCTTCGTATTCTGGGTAGTCGCGAATAAACTCGTAGATGGCGCGGTCTGCGTCCCGAATGTTGGCGAGATCGCGCTCCTCGAGCGGCGGCGCCATGAACGACTCGCCCCGGGACTCGAAGAGGCACAGGATGATCCTGTAGCGGGCGTAGGGGATTTCACCGTCGCTTGGGAAGTCGCGCAAAAATTCGCGGTAGGCGGTGATTGCTTCCGGATAGGCGGATTGGTGGAAATGGGTATCAGCGATGCGCAGCTGCGCGAGACGAGCCACCCGTGTGCCAGGGAACTCGCGTTTCACGTCCTGCATCAGGGCCAGTGCATTGATCCAGTCCTTCGCGAAGAATTTGCGGAGGGCGTGATCGTAGGCTTCTTGAGCGCTCTTTTGGTACTGGGCCGCCGACATCGGCTCGCGGGCGGCCTTTTCGCAGCCCAGGCAGGGCCCGAGCGCGACGACGGCGGCGAGGAGCGAGAGGCGATAGATCCGCATGCGGAGCAGGCTCCTACTCCATTGTGACGCTTCTGTCATCGGTGGTAGCGTTCGACCGTCCGGGGACGCCGGCCGCCCGAGGTTCGGCCCAGCGGACTCTTCTCTGTCTGCCCCGGTTGCTCGACAAAATCTGCTGAATCGATCTGAGAACGCCGTGGAAAAAGTCCCTATGACCCCTCGGGGAGCCCAGCTCCTGAACGAAGAACTTGCTCGCTTGAAGGCTGACCGCCCGAAGATCTCGAGCGATATCGGCACGGCCCGCGAGCACGGTGATCTGAGCGAGAACGCGGAATACCACGCGGCCAAAGAGCGACAGGGCCTCAATGAAGCCAAGATTCGCGACATCGAAGACAAGCTGTCGCGCGCCGAGATCATCGATCCGACCACGCTCTCGGGCGATCGGGTGAAGTTCGGCGCAACGGTGACGCTCACGAACCTTGATACGGACGAAGAGGTGACCTACCAGATCGTCGGCGCGGACGAGGCGGACATCGATCGCGGGTTGATATCGGTCTCGGCTCCCCTCGCACGGAGCCTAATTGGCCGCACGATCGGCGATGAGATCGTGGTGAAGCTCCCCGGCGGCGACCGTCGTTACGAGCTCGGCAACGTCGAGTACATTTGATGCAGGCCTTCGCCCTCGGCGCGGGGGGAGCTTGGTTCGTGCTTCTGGCCGAACTCTGTGTCGCGTTTGGCCTCCGCGGACAACGCCTCACGAGCGTCTGGGAGCTCATGATCGGGCTTGGATCGCTTGGGCCTGCCTGGCTTTCCGGGGCGGGACTGATCGGGGGGATCGCAGGCATTTTCGCCCAGCGGATACGCACGAGCCGCACCGTGCCCCTCGAGCTAGGGTTCCTCTTCGCCTTGGTCGGAGCCGCGTCCGGTTGGGGCGTCGGGGGAGGGCGACATCTGAGCGATCCGGCTCTGCGAGCCGGGTTCGCCGGCCTCTCGGCGCTCGGTCTTGGAGTGGCTGGGGCCCTCGGCGTGCAGCTCGCGCGACGTCTTGGTGTCGGAGACAGCGGAAAAGGAGCTGCGGCGCCCCTGATCCTTTCGATCGGTGCCGGCGTTGCCGCGCTCATGTTCGTGAACCACACGGTGCTTGTGCGCCTGTACCCGGCGTTTCACGGAACCCTGAGCGGCCTCTCCCTGTTCGGAGGAGGACTGGGGTTTGCGCTCGCAGTCCCCTGCGCGAGGGGGGCGCTGCCTTGGATCTTCGGGTTCTTGGGGCTGGCTCTGGCTGGGCTTGTTCCTGGGAGCAAGAACGCGCGCAGGCTCGACAACTTTCGCATCGTTGCTCTCGAAGGCTCACCCACGCTCGCGCTCGGGGTGCAATTCGGAAACTTCCTCGCGCCCCCTTTGCCCATCGACGAGGCCGCCTTGGCGCGTCCTCTCGGCGCGCGCGTCGTACGCACGGATGGAGTCGACCTGCGAGGTAAGAGTTTTTTGCTCATCACGATCGACGCGCTCCGCGCCGACCACGTGGGGGCCTATGGAGCTAGTCGCGGTGTGTCCCCGGAGATCGACTCCCTCGCTCGCGAGGGACATACTTTCGAGTTTGCTTACGCCGCAACGCCGCACACGTCGTATTCGCTCACATCCCTGATGACGGGGAAGTACATGCGGCCCCTCTTGCTCCAAGGTGCGGGAGCGGACTCGGAGCTTCTGCCGACCTTGCTGCAGCGGTACGGCTATCGGACGGCTGCCTTCTATCCGCCGGCTGTCTTCTTCGTCGATTCTGAGCGATTTCAGGCGTTCTCGGAGGCGCGCCTCGGCTTCGAATACGCCTGGGTGGAGTTCGCCGAGGGTGAAAAGCGCGTCGGACAAGTCGCTTCTTATCTCGAAAAACAACCCCAGGATGGTCCGCTTTTCCTCTGGGTTCATTTGTTCGGGCCTCATGAGCCTTATGTGAAGGGCAGTCGCGATCTGGGGGACCGAGACGTGGATCGCTACGACTCCGAGATCTTCGAGGCGGACAAGACTGTCGGCGCTTTGGTGCGTCTCATACGCGCCCGCGATCCGAACACTGTCGTGATCGTCTCTGCGGACCACGGCGAGGAGTTCGGGGAACACGGCGGCCGTTATCACGGCACCACGGTGTACGAAGAGCAGGTCCGGGTGCCCATGATCTGGAACGGCGCGGGTATTCCGAGCGGGCGGAGCGACGCGCCTGTGCAAACAGTCGATGTCGTGCCGACCTTGCTCTCGTCTCTCCGGATTCCCGTGCCGCCGCGGGTCCGAGGCAACGATTTGACGCCTTGGCTCAGCCGATCGCAGGAGAAAAAGCCTTTGCCGCTCGGGTTTGCGGTCGCCGAAACGGACTCGATGACGCTCTTTGCGGAAGGCAGCGAGCGCCTCATCTGTGAGCGAGAGACGGGGGCCTGTCGCCTCTTCGATCTCACCCAAGATCCGAAGCAGAAGAAGGATCTTGGGCTCGCGCGCCCCGACCGTTTCAAAGATCTGCGGAAGAGGGCCCGCGCTTTCTCGGCTACCCATGGAGCTTTCGAGACCCGCGGCCTCCGCGAAGGGGGGCGTGATCTTCCGGAAGCGCTCGTGCGCGGGCTCGCCGGTGACAAAGAGGTCGCGCCCGAGATCGCTCGGTTACTCGACGACGCGGATCCGCTTCTGCGTCGAAAGGCCGCCGATCTTCTTTTCTCCCTCGGTGGAGAGGGAGAGCTCTCAGCGCTTCGTCTCGCGTTCAGCCGGGAGGATGACGAGTCCGTACGGGTGGCGATTGCGCTTGCCCTCACGCGCCTCGGAGAGCCCGTTGCGCTCGCGACTGACCTGCTCGACTCCGAGGACCCTGCGCTCCGGAGACGCGCGGCGCTCGCCTTTGCTCTCACAGGGGATCTGAAGGGGGAGAAGGTCCTCATCGAGTGGTGGCGGGAACCGCCGACCGAAGAGGAATCTCGGGTCTTGCTTGAGGTTTTTGCGAAACACCGCGTCAAGAGCGCGGCGCCGGCGCTTGTGAGTCGTTTGTCGGATGTTAGACTGCGCCCCCAGATCGCCTCAACGCTCGGGTTGATTGGAGAAGAGGACGCCCGCCCCCCGCTGCTCCGCGCTCTGCGTGAAGAGCGCTACGTCTCGACGCGCCCCGTCCTCTTTGATGCCCTCAGGCGCCTTGGTGCAAAAGAGGAACTCGTCGTGCCGCTCCGAATGTTCCTGGCAATGCCCGATCCGCTCGAAGGGGGAGTTCAGCTCGCTTCCGAGCTTGGTCTTCTGGAGCACGTCGGCGGACCAACCAAGAAGGCTCTCGGGAACTTGCGGTCGCTCGCCGACAGTGGGGTTCGCGTCGATCTCACCGTGGCACCGGCCCCTCAGGGCGAAGCCAAGGAGCCGGTTCGTCTCTTGGTTCTCGCTCAGACCAGGGGCGACGCCCCCGGGCGGGTCCGGGTCGAACGAGCCGGTGCGGTCTACGCGCCGGGGGACAAGCGTTACCGAAAGCGCCCGGAACTCCTCGGGGAAGGGGGGCTCGAGGTCGAGATCCCGCCCTCGAAAGAGCCGCTCCAGGTCGACATGGGCGTCCTTCCAGGAGCGAAGAGCGGACAACAGCTTTCCCTGAACGTCCTCGGCATGGATGCGCAGGTTTTTGCCCTCGTAGCGGTCCCGCTCCGCGAGGAGCTTCCGCCTCCGCCCCCGTCCGCCATCGTGTCCGGTGAAGCGGACGCCCCCTAAATTGCCTCCCGGTTCGCGCAGAACAGCCGCCGATCCCTCGCGCCGGGGGCTTCACTTTGGTAAGGAGCCCGCCGTGGAATCTGAGGACCAGCCGCAAAACCGCCGGGCTCGGCGTGCGAGCGAGAAAAAGAACGCCGACCAGGGCGAGATCAAGGACCGCAATCAGAGGCTTCGGGCCGAAGTGCGCGGGACGAAGAAGCGAGCCTCGAGTACGGACAAGGCGCGGGCGGCGCTCGACGCACAAGAGCGCTTGGACGATGTGCTTCTGCGGAGCACCGACGCTGCCGGCAAGTTCTTGGGCTCGAACTTCAACTGGCTCCAGTACCTGATCGTGCTCAGCGTGGCTGGTGGTATCGGCTACCTGTTCTGGAACTATAGGTCGGGGGTCGATCAAGCGAAACGTGGCGATCGACTCGCCGAGGCATTCGACGTGACCCATGGTCGACTCGCTTCCGACACCTCGCCCAAGACGAGCCAGTTTGGCCTCGTGGATACGCGACCCGAATTTGCGGACCCGGAGGCGCGCGCCAAGGCGAGCCAGGAGAAGTGGTCCGCCCTCGCTTCCGCCGAGCCTGCGCTGGAGCTCCATGCTCTTCTGGCTCAGGCCGGCGGGCAGTTTGACGGACGAGCCTTCGAAGACGCTATCAAGTCCTACGAAGCCATCCTCTCGAACCCCAAAGTCCAGAAGTCGCCGCTCATCCAGGCACGCGCTGCTGAGGGCATCCTGCTCAGCTACGAAGCGCTCGGAAACCATGACAAGGCTCTCGAAGCGGTGAAACGGCTTCAAGGGGTGCCCGGACAGGCGCAGCTTGCGACCTACCACGAAGCGCGCATCGCGCTCTTAAAGGGCGACAAGACGCGCGCGAAAGAGCTCACTGCCTCGCTGCGCGACAAGCTCAAGAAGTCCGAGAAGCCGGGGGCGACCCCCGGGTATCTGAGCGTTCAGGTGAGCGAGCTCGAGAAAACCCTCGATCCCAAACCTACGCTCCCGACCGGCGGACTCTCCCCTGAGACGCTCGCGATGCTGCAGAAACAGCTCGAGGAGCTGCAGAAGAACGCTGCTGAGAGCGAACAACCTCAGGACGCTGTCCCGTTCGATCCGATCCCGCTCTTGCCGGAGACGGATGAGCCGCAGGAGCCGAGCGAAGGGACCCCGTGAGGCGCAGCCGTTCTGTCGCGATCTGCTTTGCCGGTCTGAGCGCCCTCGCCGCGTGTCAGACCACGGGGCGCGCCCGTCCCGAGGGGCCCGCCTGGGCGAATCATCCCTCCTTCAGCCTAAAGCTCGCTTATTCGCGGGACCTGAGCGCAGCTTCCAAGGCGCAAGGTGAGCCCCACGAAAAGGGGCAGCCGGAGATCGACGCTATCGGTCGACGAGTGTTCGTCGGTTCGAGCGATGGCGCTCTCTACGCCATCGATGCGCCGAGCGGTGAGGTCCTTTGGCGCTTCGAGACTCTCGGTCCCGTCCAGAGTCAGCCCCTCTACGACGCGCGCGATGACGCCGTGTACTTTGGGTCCCATGACGGCGCCCTTTACAAGGTCGACGCGGACACGGGGCGGCTTCGTTATCGCGTCTTCACGCGGGCGGAGGTCGCGCGGCGCCCGGTGGTCCATGGAGACCTCGTTTATTTCACGAACGCCAACGATACGCTGGTTGCTGTCCATCGGCGCACCGGCAAGATGGCCTGGTCGCACCACCGCAGCCCGGCGATGGGCATGGAAGTCGCGGGGTACTCGGGGCCCTGTCTCTTTCGCGGGCTCATCTATCAAGGCTTCAGTGATGGAACGGCGACGGCCTTTGACGCCAAGACAGGCGAGGAGCGCTGGCGTCGCGTTGACTTGAGCGCTGACGCGGAAGACGTGCTCGGTGAAGTTCCTCAGTACCTCGACGTCGACACGACGCCGCTCGGTCTCGAACTCGGCGTCGGACCCACTATGGTCTTCGGCCACTACCAGGGCGGCGTCTCGGCCCTCGACGCAGAGCTCGGTACCTTGCTCTGGTCGAACCCTGAGGTCCTCGGCGTGAGCGATCTTGTCTACTTCGAAGAGCCGATGCGCTACCAAGACGATGTCGAGGTGCCCGGTCGTCGCCTCATCATCGCCTCCACGGGCACAACCGGACTCTGGGCGCTCGATCCCGAGACGGGAGCCCCCGTGTGGCGTCAGAACCTGCCCCGTGGCGGGGTCTCAGCTGTGACCAAGGTGAGCGGCCTCCTGCTCGTGGGCGCGAGCCAGCTCGGCGTTTACGCGCTCTCTCCGGTGGACGGTAGCGTGGTCGATGGGATGCACTTCGATCTCGGCGTCTCGGCGACTCCCGTGGGGCTCGGACGTCGGGCCTTCGTGATGACCAACGGCGGGAATTTCTTGGCCTTCACGGTGGGAGCGCCGAGCGACCCCGATCGCTTCTCGCCCCTCTATAGCGGCTCCACGACCAACTGACCGGCAGGAAAGCGCCCGGCCCCGGCTCGGGGCCGCGCAGCCTACCCCCCGGCAGCGCTTCGGTCGGCGGACCTCAGAAAGGTTGGGCAGAATCACTCAGCGGCGAGAGCCGTCCCAGAGCTGAGCCAACGCTCGACGAGGCGCGCCATCGGTTCGCCCGGCATCGCGAGACACATCTGCGCGTGCAGGTGCGCAGTCTCGAGAAGGCTCGTCTCATAGTCCGCGCCCGCGTCCGATTGCGATTTTGCGCGCTCCAAGATCGAAACCAAGCGCTGTGCGCTCTCCTCGGGGAGAGGACGTTTCAGGAGCTCATGACAGGCGGTGCGGACGCGCACGTAGGCGGCAGGATCGAAGGCGTGCAGGTAACCCATGGCGAGCTGATCGGCCACGTACTCCTCGTGCCAAGCGTCGCTGCTGAGCCGGTCCACCTGGCTGCGCCAGGCGTGGAACATCTCGTGGGCCACAAGGAGGGGGAGCGTGTCGAGCAGGTGGCCGAGAGCGCGTGTGTCGTTGCCGTCAAAGAGGGAAGAGTAAGCGGGCAATGTCTCCTCCTCGAGCCCATCGAGATCGGGATAATGAATGACGTCTCGAGAAGGATCGTAGAGGAAGAAGGGGCGGTGCCAGGGTTCGAATCGGACGTCCTTCTCAAACTCTCCCCGGAATTGTTCGCGGAAGAGCTGTGCCTGCTCGGCGATCGCTCTTGAGAAGCTCGAGCCGCCATGGAAGATGGCCTCACTGACGGCGAGAGGCTCCGGCGAATAGAGGAGATTCGCGAGAGAGTCGACGATCGAGAGGAGGATTCTCTTGTGACCAGGCGAGCCACTGACAACCGTGAGGATCTCGTGAATCCTCTCGCGGGCAGCTTCGGCCGCCTGGGCACAAGCGTCGAGCGCGCCAGAGTCCACGTACATGTTCCGGATCGCTTCGAGGGCCTCGGGATTGTCCAGGTTGTTGCGATGCCTCTCGTACTCTGTCCGCTCTGCCGGGGAGGCACGCTCGTCGAAACAAGCGCGCAAATAGGTCGCCTTATTCGTGAGGAGGTCGGGGCTCCGCTCCTTGCCGAAGACGTCGCGGACGTCATCGACTACCTGCGTCAACATCGCGAGGTAGCGGCCAAACTCGCCGATTTGTTCTGCCGTTTTGAGATCGGCACCCGCAGCGAGTGCTGCGCACTCGGCGACAAGCTGAACCGCGGAGGTCTTCCCGGCGTGCATCTCAAGCACCTCGGCAGGTGTCGGATGAGCTCTGAAAGAGGTGAGGTCTTGGTGTTGCGCGCCGATCGCGATCAAGGAGATGCGGTGCATGGCGCGGAGGCAGGCCATGCGCCTTGCTTCGATGGGCTCAAGCTCTGCGGCCTTTCGTAACGCGTCTTGTGCCAAAAAGAGCAGGGCGAGCGCGGAGTTGGTCGCGATGGCAGGGCCCTCGGAGGCGTAGTGTTTGCCCTCGAGGTCCTCGTCCTGGACGTCGTCGAACAGGTCGAGGGAGAGAATAAAAAAGCTACAGGACTCGGCGACGAGAAGACCTTTCTCGTCAATTTCCGGGGAAAATAGCCGATAGCACCCATGAAAAAGGCCGAGCGGGTGGCCCCAGTCGTCGCCTCGCGCCGCACCGGTGTACATCTCGATCGTTCGGACGAGCAAGGAGACCTGGTGTTCGGGAAAGCGCGGGTTCTGTGCGGAACGGAGCATTTGCTCACGAACCTGGGACAAGAACACACGAAGAGAGGTCGCTCTCGTTTGACGGCATGCCATGGGGGATCATTTCTGCGGCGGCGTCGAAGCCCCCCCCGACTTCGACACTTCCGCGGGTTTAGGTCTTAGAAGCCTGCGAAACCCTGAGCCGTCGACAAGGGGGCCTTGTCCGACTTCGGGGCAGCGAAGCGAGCGCGGAGAGATTCAGCGGAATGGGCCTTAACGTTCTCTTTTTTCATGGTGTTTCTCCTTAGGGTTGGTGTGAGGAATGCAGAGCGTTTCAAAGAAGCGCGAGAAGTTCTTTTGGGCTCGAGGGTTTGCGGAAAACCGCGTCGATCGGGCCGCCAGCTAGAGCTTCGACCTCGGCTCCTGTCGCCAAGATTGCTCGCTCGATCGAGGCGTATTGACCGCGCCAGCGAGCAATCAAAGTCGAGCCATTCGGCTTGTTTTCTCCTAGATCGTGGCCGCAGACGACGTGCGTGGGGTTCGCGCCGAGGGCGAGCGCGCGTTCGGCATCCTCAGGGGATCGGGCGACATGCACCGCCTCGAAATGACGGCTGAGGCACCTACTGAGAGATGAAAGGGTGAGGGGATTGGTCTGAAGCACCAAGACCGCTCGGCGCTTTCCAGCCCTCGAGATCGAAGCGGCTGCGGGCCGCTCTCCGGTTGCGTCCATGGCCCGACAGTGCAGCCGCCTGAACGCTGATCCAAATTATTTTTTTCACCCGCTTGCGGGAATTTTTGACAGGCGCCTCGTTCCCGGGAGGCGCACCACGAAGCGTGCTCCACCGCCGACTATGTTCTCTGCCCGGATGCTGCCGCCGAGAAGTTCGACGTGACGGCGAACCAAATAGAGCCCGAGGCCGCTGCCTCCGGGCTTGGAACTTGCGCCAAATGTACGGAAAATTTGGCCGAGCTCACTCGGGGGAATCCCAGGCCCATCATCTTCGAGGATGAGCTCACCGAAGGTATCCCGGCGAGAAGCTCGAATCGTGCAGGCGATCTTTGTCGCGTCCGCTTGGGCTGCGTTTCGGATCAAGTTCATAGCGACGACCTTGAGATGTTCGGGATTTCCCGTCATCTCGAAGTCGAGATCCCCGGCGATTTCGAGCTGCACCTTCTCTCGGAGCTGGGCCGCGCCATCGCGGACAGCGTCTTCCACGAGGAAGACGGTCCTACTGTTGCGGGAGCGGCCTCGGAGGGTTGCGATCGTCTCCTCAAGGAGCGAAGCCTGCCTCTTTTGAGCATCTTGAGCCTCTTCGATCGCGGAGCGCGCTTCGTCCGTGAGGCTCGGTTCCCCCGCAAGATACTCCAGATTCGCCGAGAGAGCTGTTTGGTAGTTCCTCAGCTCATGCAGAAAATGGCCGAGGGTGAGCAAGGTCGAAGTGAGCGCCGTCTGTACGCTCTCGTCTACGAGTCGGTCCACGACACCGAGCGCCTCTTCGAGGCGTGCCTGGCGGCGCCGGGCCTCACGATGTGTCTTGGTGAACTGAGAGTAGAGAAGCATCATGGCGAACGACGTCGCCGTGACCAGAACCACCGGCAGCTCTGGCCGGAATACGATGAACAGCACAACGGGCGGCGCGACCATCACGGCGGACAAGAGCTTGGAAAGTCCGTACCAGCGTGCGGGGAACGACACCACCATCAGGCCGTGGATCACCGCGAGGGGCAGGCCCACGATCGGGCTCGTGCTGAATGCAGCGAGCACCAGCGCAGATGAGTAGAATGTGTTGTCGAGTAGGGTGCAGATCGTACCCAAAGGCCCCCGACAACGCTGGCTGAATGCTGCGAGAGAGAGTGCACCGCCGAACACGGTGAGGGCGACAGCGTGCCAGACGGTATGAAACTCGGCCGTTTCTCTGAGACCGGGTGCGTAGGCGAGGACAACAAAAAGGACCGAAAGGGTGACGACGGCGGTGACCGTCCCGATCGGGTTCGACGCCGCGACCAATTCATCGGGGTCAGCCGATTCTTGGAACTCGCGCCACACGTCTTCGAGCCAAGCTAAGTGCACGACCGCGGCAGCGTACTCTGGTGCATCCCAAATTCCTAGAATCTTGAGGTAAATTGCGAGAACAAACTCATCACCCTGAGATCTTGGCCCGCGCTCGGAGAAGCGCTGCTTCTTCGAGTTGACGTGCCCGCTCTCGAGTCAGGTTCAAGAGAGCGCCGATGCGCTCACTCCCCGCTTGGCCTCGGTCGGCTACGTCGAGAGCGCAGCTCTCTTCCAGCTCCCAGACTTCTAGATCAGGAAAGTTCAACTTGAGCGACCCGGTGCGCGGCGAGACGTCGAGGTACAAATGGTAGCGGCATGAGACCCACGGACACGGGCGAGGACCTTCAGCACAATCTGCGCGCGTGTGGGGGCGAGGACCATCGTTGGGTGCGAAAAGCACCTCAGCATTGTCCGTCGGCTGAGGGCGGAGTGAGCGGACATCAAGGGTTCGCGCGCGCACAGCTCGCTTGCGTCGAGCCGGGTGCAGCCGGTCTGATGGAGGCGCTTCCGCCCGTGCGCCCTGAGAAATTCCCTCCGACGAGATCTGGACGAGCTTCCAGCGCATGCCGCTCTCTCGATTCGTGGAGGCGTCCTCCTCGTCGAAATGGGCTTCCGTTTCCTCGCGGAGAGACTGCGCAGGAAGGGGACCGTCGCATCCGGACCGGGTCAAGGAAGAATGGAACGCGTCGGATGTCGGAACGAAAGAAGCAACGCTTGCCGAACGTTTCACTATGCCGAGTACTATACACGGGCTTAGTCAGATCGCACGTTCACGTGGGTGGGAAAACGACAGCTTTGCTACACTGTCACACAATGGGCGCCGAGTGGCTGTGAACGCGAAACTCTTGAAACAATAAGAACTTCTCTTGGAAGCCCTCCGGAGCGCGCGCGGGTCGAAGGCAGGAAACAACGGCGTCGGGGTCATGCGGCGCGCTCGCCGCGAACCCTCGGAACCAATTCGAGAATCGTGCGCGTCGTCGAAAACGCCCATTCGGGCGGCGCCCAGATCCGGCTTTCTCGCGCCAGACGGGCGCTGAGCCACGCGCTCCGTTCTTGAAAATCGGCTCGCGGGGCCTTGTAAGAAGTTTTCGACTTCTGGATGAAGGTTCGCGCGGGCTCTCCCGTCGCTACCCCGAACCTGAGCACCTCATCCCAGACTCGCTGGGTGCAAAGCGATGGGTCATTCCACGCGTTGCTCTCGAGCGAGGTCGGCACCTCACAGCAAATGTAGGAGCGGCCCGAAGGACAGGTCTCCGGCCCGTACAGGCCAGGCGCGCTCGCCCGGAAGACGAGATCTTCACGGTCGAAGCTGTTCACGTAGCTCACGCCTGTCTCTTGGCGTTTGTCGATGTCGAAATAGTAGAGGACCATGGGTACGGTCTGGCTGGCGTCGATGATGCCGCTGGTTCCGCCGAAAAGGTGCTCGAGACGGCCGAGGCCCGTGGTCCAGATCAGCTCATCTGCGCTCAGCTTCTCCGTTCCGACGTCGAGGACTACCCGCGGGTCGAGTTCGAGTCCTTTCGGTTCGGCACCTGTGACAATGCGCACGCCCATGGTCTTGAGCTTTCGTGTGGCGCGCTCAGCGAACCCGAGCATGCCGCGGCTTTTTGGATAAAAGGAGCGGTGCGGATAGAGGCGCACCTGGTTTCTGTAAAAGCGCATCGGATCGTCGGCAGAGCCGCGAGCGATGCGCTCGTCGAGGGCCGGAAGCTGTTTGAGAAGATCCGCCATCGCGTCCGGGACGATCTTGATGCGGCGAAAGGTCGTTGCGTGGATGGCTTCCGGGGCGAGCTCGCTTGCAGGCACGGGAAATACCTTCTGCAGGCACGTTTCGAGGATCGACGCGGCTGTCGGGCCGTAGCGATCGATGAGCAAGTCTCTCAGGTTCTTCGGGGCGGGGCCGGGAGCCCTCGAAGCTGCCGCGATCACTTCTTTCAAGATGCGCGCGCTCAGCTCTTCTCCAAGCGAGTCGAGAGCGGGAAGTTCGAAGCCCTCCGTCCGCTTGCCGCCGAGGATCGATGCGAACACCACATCTACAGGGACAACCTCACCATCCATGAGGTCGAGCAGCAGCGAGGTCGAGACGTCTGACTCGTTGCCGAAGAGGTGACAACCAAAGTCGAGACAGAACCCTTCCCAAAGGCGCCCGGTATTCACGCCGCCGAGTCCGCCTCGGGGTTCTACGAGCGTCACTTCTCGTCCTTCTCGAGCGAGGAGGTACGCCGTGACGATTCCCGTCATTCCACCACCAAAAACGATGCAATCTCCGCGCATGAGCAAGAACCTCGATCAAGGAAGAACGGCCGAGGTGGCCTCGTATTTAAGAGATTGGGCCCCGGCCCGCACAGGCGATAGTGCGCGGCTCGTTGCTCCCGCTAGGCGAGACGACCCGGGAGGAGTGCGCAGAGCTCCCGCACTTGCGCTAAGCTTCCCGCGTTCATGAAGCCGAGTTCGCTCCTTTTTCGCTGTGACGCGACCCGAGCAACAGGTCTTGGCCATTTTGCGCGCTGTCGCGATCTCGCGCGCCTTCTAGAAAGGGAGTGTCCGGAGCTCTCGATCCGCTTCCTGGGCTGCTTCAGCACCTACGCCAGAGGAGAGCTCGACGCTCTCGGCTTCGAGAGGGTCGAGCTCGAAGAGGGCGCCCCCGTTGTCAGCTCTCTGCTTGCTGAGCTCGGGAACGCCTGTGTGCTCGACAGCTATCGGCTCACCGCGAGCGATTACGAGCGAGCCGAACTCGAATCGGTCCGGATCGCCGCCTTCGATGACTTCGGGATCGCGGCGGAGGCCCGAATTGCCCTTGTCATCAATGCCCGGGTCGCGGCGCGAGAGCGTTTCTCCTATCGCGCTCGGGATCAGGCGCTGGGGACCGAGTACTTCCTCGCCAGCCCTGAGATCCTGGCCCTCCGGGCGCGCACGCGAAAGATCAGCGAGCGAGTGCGGAAGGTCACAGTATTCGTGGGCGGAGAGGATCTTTATGACGCCGGACCGACATTCGCGATGAGCGCGCGCGAAGTGTTTGCGGATGCGGAGGTCGTTTGGGTCGGCGGGCGTCCGATAGGGCAAGGGGTGACCGCTCAGGCTCTTGGTCCGAGTTTGGCGGGAGTGCTCGAGGAGAGTGACTTGGTCTTGGCCGGGGGGGGGCGCCTCAAGTACGAAGCAGGTTATTGCCTTTTGCCTGTTGCTTCGATTTCCCAGACCCCTCTCCAAGCGGAAGACACGGCGGACTTGGACGAGCGGGGACTCTGTGTGGATCTCGGGGCTGCGTCGGCCATTTCGCGCGAGGCGCTCTGCACGCAGCTCGAGGCGCTCCGAGAGCCTGGAGCCCGCTGGGCGCTCACGGAGGCGCAGGCGCGTGCGTTCCCAGCGGATGGTCCAGAGAAGCTCGTGGCTCTGGTTCGGCGAGTCCTTGAGCTCTGACGTAGCGGGCCGCCGCTTCGGGGCCCAGGTGGGCGAGAACGTCGAGAATGGAGAGATGTGAGATGAACTCGGGCGCGCCGAGCTGCGCGTAGGGACGCACGGGATAGTCCTGAAAACGGACGTCGATCCCCGCTGCTTCGAGGACCCCATCCTCTTCGATATATGCGGCAGAGCCTCGGGGGCTCAGATAGCTGCGGCTACCGAGACGCTCAAGGAGCTCGCGCAAATGGGTGGAGCGCTTTCCGGCAGCCATGAGCTCCGATGCGCGAACAAAGGGCGTGCTGATCTGGAGAAGGCGCGCAGCGTCGCGGATGAAGCGTTCGTTCAAGTCGGCGAGCAGGGAGAGAGCCGAATCGGCGTAGACGTCACGGAGGATCGAGGAAACGAGCGCGCCATGCGGGTGTTTTCCGTAGGCGTGGCGGAGCACTTCCAGGTGTTTCTCCCGGAAGGGTTCATCTGCGAGCCGAGTCTCGGAGATGAGCTGGTGAGGGGAGCCGAGAGTCGGTACCGTCAGATAATGAGGTTTTCCGCGGAAGAGAATGCGGTTCCTTGTTTGCCAAGAGGGCTTCTGGAGCTGAACGTCGTCGAGAAAAACGAAGCAGTCGACCTCGGTCATCAGGTGAAAATACCCAGACCAGGGGAGGAAGGTCGGCTGCATGATGGCGACTCTCATCGACAGAGGACCATGGTGAACTCGAAGGGGATCGAGTTCGGTTTGACGAGGTAGTCGTGGCGCAGGGTGACGCGCCTGGTCAAGTTTTGCTTGATGTAATCGAAGAGCGCGAGCGGATCGCAGTAATAGAGATGAGCGTCTTGGTAGTCGACATAGGTCGAGAGCGCGTTGAAAGCGACGGCTCGCTCGGCGCACTCGTACATCCGAGCTAAGATCCGCGTCATATAGCCCCAGTTGTCGTCCATGCGATTGTTGAAGAGGCCCGAGCTCAAGTAGACATCCGCCCGCGGCAGCTCATCTTCGAGCACATTCGCCACCGAAAAACTCGCCTGGTTGTCGCTCTCGTAGCGCGCGCGGGCGTGTGCCACGAATTCCGGGACGAGGTCGAGCCCAGTGTATCGGCCGACAAATCCCTGTTCTTCTCGCAGAAAGCTCAGCATGTCGCCGAGTCCTGAGCCGACGTCGACGACACGTTCCTCCGGCTGCATGATCTCGGAGAGCACGCGAAAACGGTTCTTCTGCGTCTCGGTTGAGCTCCACTGGACAGCCGAGGCGGTCGCGCCGTGCTGTTCGAAAAGGGCGCGATAGTGCGCCCGGAGTTCTGCGGGGCCGCTCTCGTTCATGCGGATTTTCGCTCGGGATCGAGCCCTTCGACGTGGGAGAGCGCGAGGGGAGTTCCGCGCTCGATGGCGACCGTGGCTTTCCGGCCAAGGACCACGGGCAAGTAGGCCGGCGAGATGCCGTGGCCAGGGCGGATGGCTCGGACATGTTCGCGGGTGAGGAGCTCTCCTGCGACTACGTCCTTCACAACAAACAGGGAGCGGCGATACTCAGAGATCTGAGCCTCGCGCCCGTCAGCGTGATAATGAGGAGCGCCGAGGGCCGCTTCTGCGTCTCGCACCCCCTCACACATGGCCCGGAACTCCTCGGGCTCAAGGGAAAACTCCGCGTCAGGGCCGCCGTCGGCGCGCCGCAGAGTGAGGTGTTTTTCGATCACCCGGGCCCCGAGACCGACCGATAGAATCGGGACTGTGACGCCCAAAGAGTGGTCCGAGAGGCCAGAGATGACCCCAAAGCGCTCAGCGATGTCCGGTATCGTGCGCAGGTTCATTTCGCTCGGTAAGGCCGGATATGCGCTCACGCAGTGGAGTACGACGACGTCACTTGCGCCGGCTGTACGCAAAGTCCGGAGCGCGAGCTCAATGTCGGCCACGGTCGAGGCGCCCCGCGAGATGATCACGGGCTTTCCGGTTTGGCCGATCTTCTCGAGCAACGCTACGTCGCGGATCTCGAGGGACGCGACTTTGTAGAGGGGGACGTCGAGCTCTTCGAGGAAGTCGACAGCTGTTTCGTCAAAAGGGGTCGAAAAGAGGGGTAGCCCGTGGAAAGCAGCGCGCTCCATCAGCTCTCTGTGCCATTCCCAGGGAGTGTGGGCTTTTTGGTAAAGATCGTAGAGCGTATCGCCGTGCCAGGCCCCGTCCATGCGGATCCGGAAATAGGGTTTGTCCGAGTCGATGGTGAGGGTATCGGCTGTGTAAGTCTGGAGCTTGACGGCGTCGGCGCCGGCCCGGGCGGCTTCATCGATGAGCGCGAGCGCGCGCTGTTTGTCCTGGTTGTGGTTGCCGGAGAGCTCGGCAACGACAAAGACCGGAGCATCCTCTCCAATCGAGCGAGGGCCGCGGGGCGTCTGGATCGTGAAATTTCTCATCGTCTCTTTCCCTCACAGTAGCTGCGGAGCCACAGTGTCCGCTCCTTGGTTCAAAGCCGAAAGATCCGGCCTGGCGAGCAGCGTCTCGACGGCGCGCTCCGGAGAGATGAGATCGTCGATCGCAAAGAGCCGCTCAAAGAGCTGGGCATCCTCCGCGTAGTCGAGGGTCAGGCGCAGCTCGGGGTGCCGAAAAATCGCGGGGATCGGAAGCTTCTTGGTCCTTTTGGCTTCCGAGCGGCCATAGAGCGCGAGGGTGACGTGCTCCCGTTCGGGTGCGCTCTGGGGCTCTGTCGTGACAAATGCTGAAACTCGGACGAGCTCCGGCGCGAGGCCTCGGGGGAGCTCCTCGTCGGCGAAATAGAGATAGTCCACAGAGTCCTCTCGAGCTTCGAGGAGCTCGTTAGCTAGTTGTTCAGAGAGCAAGGGACAGTCGCCGGTGACACGGAAGAACCAGCGCGCTCCCAGGCACGATTCATGGTCGAGAGCGAGGCGGAACCGCTGGTGCACGTCCTCGAGAGGGCCGCGCACTGTCTTGACCCCAAGAGAGGCCGCCAACGCTTCCAGAGGATCGTCTTCAGGGGCGCTCGAGGTCGCGAGCAGCACTCGGCTCGAGAAGAGGCGGACGCGCCGGATGACGCGCTCGAGGGCGCTCATCGTTCCGAGCGGCAGGAGGGCCTTGCCGCGGAGGCGAGAGGAGCCAAAGCGGGCTTGGATGATGGCGGGGACTACGTCGTCCATGAGAGCCACCCAGGGGCCAATCAGGCAGTCTGTTTCCAGCCCGCTCCCGAGAGGAGCGCGGAGATCTGCTCCTCGCTGAGCAGCAAATCGTCTCGATCGGATGAGTACTTGAAGTCGGCGGGCACCGGGACGCCGCGCGGTGGGCCCATGCTCCAGCTCGGGTATTCAGGATCGACGACCAAGAGCGGGCCCAGATCTTTCGTGCGGCGGCACTCTTCCGGCGAGAGAAGCGACTCGTGAAGCTTTTCGCCAGGACGAATGCCGATGACCTCACGAGGCACTCCTGGTGCAAGCGTGTCGGCCAGAGCTTCGACACTCGCGGCGGGCAATTTCGGTAGGAAAATCTCGCCCCCGTGCATCAAAGAGAGAGCCTGGAGCACGAGATCGATGGCGCCGTCCATATCGATCCAGAATCGCGTCATTCGATGATCGGTGATCGTGAGCTTCCCCTGTTCGCGCTGTCTAAGGAAGAGTGGGATGACACTGCCTGCGCTCCCCATCACGTTTCCGTAACGGACGACCGAGAAGCGGGTGCCCCGCTCACCTGAGTAGGAATTTGCCGCGACGAGGAGTTTTTCGAGGCAAAGCTTGCTCGCGCCATAAAGGTTGGCAGGAGCGACCGCCTTGTCCGTCGAGATGCCGACAACCTTCTGAACGTTCTGGGCGAGGGCCGCCTGGATCACGTTCACGGTGCCGAGGACGTTCGTGTTGATGGCCTCGATCGGGTTATACTCGCAGAGATGTACGTGCTTCATGCCCGCGGCGTGGACAAGCACGTCGACCGAGCGAAGCGCCATGTTTAGGCGATTGACGTCGCGAACGTCCCCGACGAAATAGCGGAGGCGCGGGTCCTGAAATTCGCTCTGCATCGTGTGATGTTTCTGTTCGTCACGCGAAAAGACGATGACCCGCTTCGGGTTCGCTTCGCTCAGGATACGGCGAACGAAGGCCCGCCCAAATGATCCCGTGCCGCCGGTGATGAGGATACTTTTTCCGTCGAGGTCCGAGTGCAGATCTGTCATATTTCTTTCCTGTCTTAGGCGCTCACCGAGAGGGCTCGGCCCTCACACAAAATCTCTTCCAAGGCTGAGACGACGCGTTCCACGTCAGCTGGTCGAAGTCCGGGGTACATGGGCAGACTGAGCTCCTGGTGCGAGAAGCGCTCCGCGTTCGGACAAGAGCCAGCTCCCCGGTAGTACGGCTGGGTGTGGACCGGGATGTAGTGGACCTGGCTCCCGATCCCCCGATTCTTGAGCGCTTCCATGACCTCGCCTCGCGAGCGCTTCGCTCGCTCAAAGTTGATCTGCACCGGCATGAGATGGTGAGCGCTTTCTCGTTCCGAGTACTCGGGGAGGGGCGCGATGATCTGAGGGTCGAGTCGTCCGAGGAGGCTCCTGTAGAGCGCATAGGTCTCGCGGCGGGCCGCGAGAAAGCCGTCGAGCTTGCGGAGCTGGCTGAGACCGAGGGCCGCTCCGAGATCGCTCAGCCGATAGTTGTAGCCGAGCTCTTCCTGCGCGTAGCCGTAGAGCCCACGAGAATCGGGCGCCGGCTCTCTTCGGAGCCCGTGTTCGCGGATGCGCCGGAGACGGGCCTCCTTGTCGCCGTCACGAACGAATATCGCTCCGCCTTCTCCGGTCGTGATGTGCTTCACGGGGTGGAAACTCACAGTGACCATATCGGACAGATCACAGGATCCGACGGGGCGACCGGCGTAGGTGGCGCCGAGCGCGTGCGCAGCGTCTTCGACGAGAAAGAGGCTATGCGTCCGGGCAATGGCGCTGAGCGCCGCCATGTCACAGGGCATCCCAGCGAAATCGACCGCCGCGATGCCGCGCGTCTTTTCGTTGATCTTTTGGCGGACGCTCTCGGGATCGAGGTTCCCTGAAGCGTCGACGTCGGCGAAAACCACGCGAGCGCCGAGCTGGCTGGCCGCGTTGGCGGTGGCAACGAACGTGATCGGGGAGGTGATGAGCTCGTCGCCCGGACCGAGCCCGAGCGCTTGATAGGCTGCGTGGAGCGCAGCAGTTCCACTCGAAACGGCTACACAGCCGGGCGCCTGCACTCGAGCGGCGAGAGCCGCTTCAAACTCTGCGACTCTCGGCCCCTGAGTGAGAGGACCACCCCGAAGGACCCGGACGACCTGTTCGATGTCGTCTTCGTCGACCACATGGCGTCCGTAGGGCAAGAACTCGCTCACGCTTTGAGCTCCTTCTTGGCGCGGGCCAGGAGCGGACGAGCTGTGGTGATGGCCCGTTCGATGATTCGATAGAGGCGCCCGGTGGCGTCCAGAGACTCATCGAGGGTCTTGGCATTTGCCCCTTGCCGACGGGCCGCTTCGACCTCGGCGCTCTCGAGAGATACCACGAAGGGGACTTTGGCAACGACGGAATTTAGGTGCTTTTCCGCAAGATCGAGCCGAGCGAGAGCGTCTTTCGACTGACTCGCCAGCTTCCGGAGTCGCTCACACTTGTTGAGCTCGACTTCAGTCTCAAGGAGCGTCTTCTGCAGGCTCTCCACGTACCCGAGTAGGTCTTTCTTGCGGCGCTTTTGGCTCATGGGATCCGGAGCGGGGAATCGCTCCCTGATCCCGGCGCCGGGCTCAATCGCGCTCAAGAACTCGCTCAGCGTTTTCTGTTCAATTCCGTCGATGCGCGCGCCGCCTTCCGTGCAGTTCACGGTAGAGACGTGAGGCAGGAGGCGCGCGGCTTCAGCGCTGAACCACTTTCGATATGCGTCGAACTGTCTGGAGGTGCGGACTGTGTCGCCCTCCCAGCCGGGAACCTCAAAGAACTCCTGCACGGCATGGTCGCCGACGCCCGCGAGAGTGCCGCCTTCTGCCATGGCGCGGCGCAAAGTCTCACTCGAGTTCTTGAAGATGCCGCGCCCGGTTTCGTCGATCTGGATCTCAGTCGAACCGTCCGGCGCGCTCTCGACGTAATAGGAGCTTCCGGACAGGGCCAGGTCTTGACCCACAAGAGCGATTTGCTCGCAGCCGACGAAGACGCCCAGAGAATAGGCGAGCGTGGCAACGGAGCCGCCGCTCCGGAGCAGTCCACGCTCCGAGACGACGGAGAGCCCTGAGCGAAACGCCTCTGGGCTCGAAGCAAAAAAGACCTTTCTCGCTGCGGGAATCGACACGACGTCGCTGTGGCAGACCACGTCGAGGGCGAGAAGCTGAACGCCATCCAAGAGACCATCATCGAGCTGGTAGCGGAGATTCAAGGCATCCACGACGACGACGATGTGAGGGACGATGCCAGCTTTGCGGAGAGGCAAGAGCGAGCGATTGCCTGCGATGATGAGCGCTTTGTCCTCAGCATCACGGAGCGCATCGATGTTTTTCTGAAGAGAGGGCCCCGGCGAGACGACGAGGGCTGGAACGCCTCGAAAGCGCCCAGCGAGCGCTTCAAGCCTCTCGGAGCGCCCGAGTTCGGTCAGGTTCGTGAGACAGTGTTTGACCCAAGTCGCTCCCGCGACCGCGATGGTCGCGCTGTTCATGGCGCGATCGCGCACAGCCGCCGCGAAGTCGCGAACGTCTTGCTCTCCGAAGCCTCCGTCCGGGATCCGCTCGACGATAACATTCTCGGGTGGCGGATCGAGCTCGAGGAGACGCGCCAGAATCTCCGCAGAGGTCTGCGCCGCGCGCACCCTAGCTACCGGCGGCTGCGCTGTTTTGGTCAGCGCCACAACCCGAAGCACGCCCGCCGACTCTAGCTCCAGCGCCCGGGCACCGAAGGAGTCTCCGAGCAGCACGATCGCGTCGCGATCCCGGTTGAAGGAGGCCGGGAGACGCGGGGTCTGGGATGTGGGATGACCGCTCGGGCGCGGCTCTTCCTGGACTGGGGCCAGCATGCGGCCACCACTCAGCAATCGCTGTGCCACGACGAGAGTGAGCCGTTTGTTCCTGAATTGCTGAGGGTTTGAGGACGATGAGCGCTCCGCGAGGCGCTCATCTGCGCTAACGCATTGACGCCGCGGAGGGCTCTATGGTGTCGGCGCGTTGACAGCTACGCCGAGTTTCCGCCGGAGCGACCGAAAGACACTGGTGGCGCCCGGCAAGGGTCACTCCGAGGAGGCGCTCAGCATCCGGAGCGGCCCGGCGGCGGAGCCGATCTCAGGGGATACGTCCGGTCTCCCCCGTTCTTCCTTAAAAACCGCGCATAAGATATATTATGTTAACTTTTGAAACGAGAGAAGCCAGGGGGGCTCCGCCAAAAATCCGCGACCTTCAGCTGCAAGGCGCTCCTTGTGCGTGCGCGGCGCACATGAAAAGCACCGCGGAAGCGCGATCTGCGGTACCAGCGCGTCTTTGCGGCATCTGTTGGTAAACAGCCCCGGGCCGCGCTACGCCCAGGCGCCCGCCGTCTGGCGTCTTTTCAACATCATGCATGAGCTGATTTGGGTCGGATTTTTTGCGCTCATCTTGGGCCTCCTCGTCTTGGACCTTGGGGTCCTGAATCGGAAGCCCCACGCAGTGAGCGTCAGGGAGTCGCTCCTTTGGACAGGCTTCTGGGTCTCCCTGGCGATGGTGTTCAACGCCTTCGTCTACTTCCTCTACGAGCACGATTGGATGGGAGGTCCCGCCGGTGCGAAGCACCTGAGCGGGTCCGACGCAGCCATCCAGTTCTTCACGGCGTACCTCGTCGAGGAAATGCTGAGTCTCGACAACATCTTCGTGATGTCGGCCATCATGACCAGCTTCCGCGTACCGGCCTACGCTCAGCACCGGGTGCTCTTCTGGGGTATTTTAGGTGCGATTGTGCTGCGCGGCGTCATGATTTTCGCGGGGACAGCGGCGATCCGGCAGTTCTCTTGGCTCATGTATCCTCTGGGCGCGCTCCTCGTGTTCACCGGGGGGAAAATGTTCAAGACGGACGACGATGACGCGCCTGACGGAACAGAACACTTCGCTGTGCGCTTCGTCGGTCGACACTTTCCCGTGACCCGCGAGTTCATGGGAACGAAGTTCTTCGTCCGCGTTGACGGGAAACTTCACATCACGCCGCTCCTGCTCGCGCTCATCGCGATCGAGTTCACGGACGTCATCTTCGCCGTCGACTCGGTCCCGGCGGTGTTCGGCGTCACCTTGGATCCGTTCATCGTGATGACGTCGAATATTTTCGCGATTCTTGGACTTCGCTCGCTCTTCTTCGCGCTCCGGGCGCTGCTCGACAGATTCCGGTACCTGAAGCCGACCGTGGCGATCATTCTGGTCTTCGTCGGCCTGAAGATGATCTCGGGCGAAGCGTTTGGATGGCACCCGCCACCGCTCGTGAGCCTGATGGTCATCTTTGGCCTGCTCATTCTTGGTGTGATCGCGAGTGTCGCCGCGCACTCCGAGGAAGCGGAGGCCACACCGGAGCCAGAGGGACCTGCTCCCCAGGATCCCAACGGCCCGCTCGATTGAAACCAGGTCGCGGGCCGGACGACCGCGCGCCGTCGCGGCTCCGGCTCCCCCCGGGCACGGCAGCGGCACAAAACGAAAAGGCCTCGCTCGAATCCGAGTGAGGCCTTTCTTCTTGGGCCGTCCCCCTCAGAGGGGACGGCCTGGGATCATGGAGGGCTTCAGCCCATCGGGAAGCCGCCCATGCCGCCCATGGGCTTCAGCCCATCGGGAAGCCGCCCATGCCGCCCATGCCGCCCATGCCACCCATGCCACCCATGCCGTCCATCCCTCCGCCGGGAGCAGCGGGAGCCGGGGGCTTCGGGAGTTCGTGGATGGTCGCCTCGGTCGTGAGCATCAGTGCCGCAACGCTCACAGCGTTCTCGAAGGCGAGACGCACGACCTTGGTCGGATCGATGACGCCAGCTGCCTCCAGATCTTCGTAGGTCTCAGTGCGGGCATTGAACCCGAAGGACCCCTGCCCTTCGCGCACCTTTTCCACGACGACCGCCGACTCGTGACCGGCATTCGCAGCGATTTGGGCGAGGGGCGCCGTGGCCGCGCGAGCCACGAGCAAGCCACCAAGACGCTCATCCTCGTCCGCGTACTTGATGCCTTCGAGGGCCGAAAGGGCTCGCACCAGGGCCACGCCGCCACCGGGGACGAACCCTTCAGCGAGGGCCGCGCGGGTCGCGGCTAGAGCGTCTTCGACGCGGTCCTTGCGCTCCTTGAGCTCGAGCTCGGAACGGCCACCGACACGGATCACGGCAACGCCGCCCGCGAGCTTGGCGATACGTTCCTCGAGCTTCTCGCGGTCGTACTCGCTGTTTGTCTCCGAGGCCAAACGGCGCAAGAGCTCGATGCGGCCCTTCACAGCCGCGGGGTCACCGCCGCCATCGACGATCGTCGTGTTTTCCTTGTCGATCACGACGCGGCGAGCACGCCCGAGGTCCTCGATGGTCGCGGACTCGATCTTGCGTCCGAGGTCCTCCATGAACGCCGTGGCGCCGGTGAGAATTGCGATATCCTTGAGCATTTCCTTGCGGCGCTCACCGAAGGCGGGAGCCTTCACGGCGGCCACCTTGAGCACCCCGCGCACCCGATTCACAACGAGCGTCGCGAGGGCCTCCCCGTCGACATCCTCGGCGATCACGAGCAGTGGGGCTCCTGACTGGTTGACGGCCTCGAGCGCCGGCAGGAGATCAACCATCGAGCTGAGCTTCTTCTCGTGCACGAGCACGTAGACGTCCTCGAGCTCGACCGTCATGTCCTTCTGATCGGTCACGAAGTAGGGGCTCAAGTAGCCGCGGTCGAACTGCATGCCGTCCACGACATGAACCTCAGTCTCAAGCCCGGGCGCCTGCTCGATGGTGACGACGCCGTCCTTGCCGACGCGCCCAACGGCCTCGGCGATAAAGTCGGCGACCTGCTCATCGCCGCTCGAGCTGACCAGGGCGATGTGGCGGATGTTCTCGGGGGAGTCAGCATCTTTTGACTGGCTGCGGAGAGCTTCTACGAGACGCGCCGAGGCCAGCTCGATGCCGCGCTTCAGACCCATCGGGTTGGCGCCGGCTTCGATTAGCTTGATTCCTTCGACGAAGATCGCCTGGGCCAGCACTGTGGCGGTCGTGGTGCCGTCACCGCTCGTGTCGTTGGTTTTCTCGGCGACCTCGCGGACGAGCTGCGCACCCATGTTCTGGAGCTTCTGGCTGAGTTCGATTTCCTTGGCGACGGACACGCCGTCTTTCGTGATCAAAGGAACTCCCCAGCTCTTTTCGACCGCTACGTTGCGTCCGCGCGGCCCGAGCGTCACCTTGACGGTGTTGGCAAGCAGGTTCACTCCGGCCAGCATCTTGCTGCGGGCCTCGCGTTGAAATGTAATTCCTTTGGCGCTCATTGCGGCCGCAACTTAGGCACCCCCCTTCGAGCGTCAAGGCCGCTTCAGAGCGAAAAATGAATGGGTCCGCGGACAGGCGCGAGACCCGAAAACGAAAAATCCGAAATGAGGGCTTGCGTCGCCCCCTACTTGGCGATAACTAGCCGTCCCCGCTTCGACGGGGATTTCCCTCGGATTTTGGGGAATCGTCTAACGGCAGGACGCAAGATTCTGGTTCTTGTTATCTAGGTTCGAATCCTAGTTCCCCAGCCACTTTGAGCCAGACTCTGGTTTCAAAGTTTCGAGAGGACCCCGGTGACCAGAAGACCGGCTCCAAACCTGAAAACAGAATGGCCCCATCGTCTAGCGGTTAGGACACTGGCCTCTCACGCCGGTAACACGAGTTCAAATCTCGTTGGGGTCACAAAGAAGGCCCGCGCGCCGCAAACGAGCACCCGC
>JAEYYX010000022.1 GCA_023428245.1 Pseudomonadota bacterium | reverse complement strand
GGTCCGAAGGAATTCGGACCTCCGCCCCGGTCGCATTTTCGGGGAGAAGCGCGTTCACGAGGAGCGTTGGGCTTTTTGGAGCGAGCGGGACGGAGGCGCGCGCTCGAAAAAACTTTCGGAGAGGAGGCGTTGGGTTTTTTGGAGCGAGCGGGACGGAGGCGCGCGCTCGAAAGCTTGTGGGGATGTGGAGGAAGGTCTCGAGCTTTTTGGTCGAGCGCGCGCGGCGCTTGAGGAAGCTCGAGGAGTCGAGGGAAGACGAAGGCTCTGTTGAGGGAAGCTGAGGGTCGCGGGCCGGGGCCAAAAGAAAAAGCGGGAAGGTGGGCAACGGGGCGATGGGCCGGCCGACACAGGGGGCATGACTCGACGCTCTTCTTTCAAGCTCATGCTCCGTCGGATTTCTTGCGCACTCAGCGCAACCTGGGTGATCGCTTCGGTGAGTGGCTGCGCCATCGGTGGCTATCAAGCTTCTGATATGTTTGCGCCGGTCGAAGAGCCTGACGAAGTTTCGGACTCATCCGAGGCGGATCCGGCGGGAGATGGAATGAACGTCGCGGAAACGCGAGGGGAGGCGGACCCAGACGATCCGTCGCGGGACGCGGCGGGAGAGCCGATCGAGAGCGACGGGAGCGCAGGGCAGGCGGACAACGCCGAGGACGTCGCGACAATGGAGGACGAAGAAGAGGACGTGGGGGACGAGCCTCGAGCGATGGACGGGCAGCGCGAGGTGCTGGAAGAGCTCCTCGGGCGCCGTGGAACTTGGTTTGGTGATCTTGTGACAATCGAGGTCGCCGACAAGACGGACACTCGGGAGCTCGATGCGCTCGGCGGAGAGCACTTTTCGCATCTTTACCGCGTCGTCGTGACGCTGGAGGAAACGGCGGAGAGTCGCGCTGAGAGCTGTGAGCTGGTGCTCGCGGATGGGATGCACATTGCGGCGTTGGTTGAGCCTGCGCGTGGCACCCTCGGGCGCAGGTACGAGTTCGTTTTTTTCCACGATGGTGGAGCGGCGCTCGAAGGCGCGCGTTTTGTGGTGAAGCGCGCGGGAGCCAGCGGGCCAGTGGAGGTTTTGCTCGGGGAGTTCGTGCTGTCGGATGGCGAAATTTGAGCCTGGCGGAGCGGGCGTAACGCTCCTCGCGCAGAGAGGCTCGGCGGTGCGATGATTCTATGGACAGGAGGAAGGGCCCCGCTATACGGCTGGGCCGATGACGTCAGGTCCAGCCATGGAGAGAGCCCTTGCCGCTACAGGCACGCAGGCTCTGGACGGAGAGCGTCCGAAGCGGATCTTGGTCGTCAACCGCGGCACGCCACGCCCGGATCAGGATTCCGGCTCCCTTGATTTGGCGAACATGCTCTCGATCTTTCGAGGGCTCGGTCACGAAGTGACCTTCGTGCCGGTCAAGCTCATTCCGCGTGGTGTTCCGCTTCCGAACATCGCCCAGCGGGACGGTCTTTACACCGAGGACCTCGAGCGCCAAGGGATCGAATGTTTGCATGCGCCGCGGAACTTGAGCCTCGGGAGCTATCTCCGAAAGCACGGGCGAATGTTCGACGTGATCGTTGTGCATCGAGGGCGCGTGCTCGAGCGATTCTTGCGTGCCATCCGCGCGCACGCGCCGAAGGCCCAGCTCATCTTCAACACCGTCGATCTCCACTACCTGCGTGAAGAGCGAGAGGCTGAGCTCTTTTCGAGCCTCTTTTACAAGTGGAAGGCGAGGGACTCCAAATGGCGTGAACTCTGCGCGACGCGCGCAGCGCACACGACGCTCGTCTTGAGTGAGGTCGAGAGAGAGATCTTGGCCAAAGAGGTCCCTGAGGCAAAGATCGAAATCCTCCCGCTCATCCGCGACATTCCGGGGCGAATTCGGGGCTTTGAGGGACGGAGCGGAGTGCTCTTCGTGGGCGGCTTTCGTCACCGCCCGAACCTCGATGCTGTCCGGTACTTCCTGGCGGAAGTCTGGCCAAGAGTGCTCCAAAGGCGCCCCGATCTCCATTTCTACATCGCCGGGAGCTCGATGCCCGCCGAGGTTCTTGGCTGGGCGAGTGACTCCGTTCATCCTCTCGGTCACGTCCCCGACCTCACGGAAATCCACGCGCAGGTTTGCTTGACCGTCGCGCCGCTTCGTTACGGCGCCGGGCTCAAGGGGAAGGTCGCTGCGAGTCTTGGTTACGGGGTGCCCTGCATCACGACTTTGGTCGGCGCTGAAGGGAGCGGACTCGTCGATGGTGAGAACATCATCGTGCGCGACGATCCGGAAGAGACAGCGAAAGCGATCATCGAGCTCCATCGCGACCGGGAGCGCTGGGAGGCTCTTTCCCAGAGCGGGCTCCAGTTTGCGGAGGCGCGCTACGGAAGGAAAACGATCGAGAAGCGGCTGGCCGCAATGATCGGCCACACGCCGCAATTGAGCGCTCCTTCGCAGACGAGCGAGTAGGACCGGTTGCTGCGGCGCTTTTTCGTCCGGGCGAGCGTGTCTATGGGACAGCGGGGCGGAGGGTGCGTCGCCGCGGGAGGCGCGCGGCTGGAGTAGGTCTTGCGCCAGGCTCAGGGGGTACGGGGAGGGGCGTCGGGGCGGAGTCGGTACGGTCAGAGGGGCGGGGGAGCTCTTGAAGTGTCGAGAAATACAAATAAAATTTCGCGGGGTTCGGAGCGGCGCGCCTTTGTCGGGCCGAATTCGGGCAAATCCGGCTCGCATACGCTAGAAGGTAAATCCTCGGGAACACACCCGGATATGCACGGGTTTCTCGGTGGAGAGTCCGGAGAGAGGCTATGAACCTGAAAGTATCGCCGACGGAAACAGTGACTCCGGAGCGCCCCCTCGTAGAAATCGCCAGCGTCGCGGACCTGCCCTCACGTTTCGGCCATTTCAGAGTCTACGTCTTCTCGAACAACCAGGACGACAAGGAACACCTGGCCATGGTGCGCGGGGACATCGCCGATGCGCGCGATCTCGTCACCCGGGTCCATTCGGAATGTCTCACGGGTGATGTTCTCGGATCTTTGCGTTGTGATTGCCGGGAGCAGCTCGAGCAGTCGCTCACGATGGTGGGCGGACTCAAGAACGGTCTCGTCCTCTACATGCGCCAAGAAGGTCGAGGCATCGGGCTGACGAACAAGATCAAAGCCTACGGCCTCCAGGAGAACGGTCTCGACACCGTCGAGGCGAATCTCGCTCTCGGCTTCGCAGACGACCTGCGCCAATACGGTATCGCTGCGGCAATGCTAGAGAAATTGGGAGTAGAGAGCATCCGGCTTCTCACGAACAACCCCGACAAGGTCCAGAAGCTGACCGCCGAGGGCATCGTCGTGAGTGAGCGCGTGCCGCTCGCGATCCCGCCGAACGCCCACAATCGCCGCTATCTCGCGACGAAAGCGCGCCGCTCGGGGCACCTTCTCGACGTCGACTGGGCCGAGACGGCCTGAGCCGCTCAGGAGATCATCCGACTTCAGTGACTCGCGGGCGCTGAGCCGGCGTTGAGTCAGAGCCAGAGAGACTGCCGCAATTGTCACCGATTGTCGGCGGTCGTATTCATTTTTGTTTCGCGCTGGTGACGCACACCCGGCGACCTATGTTGAGCGGTGGTGTTTCGAAAGCCGCTCTCCGCATTTCTCCTACTGGCTCTTCTCGCAGCCGGGTGTGGGGGAACTGCGATCCGGGGCAGCGCGCCGAGGGCTGTTTCGCCGTCGGGGTATCGTGCGACCGCGCTCGCACCGAGTTTTGACGCGCTCAATCCTGCTCTCGAAGCGAACGATGCTCGGGACGCCGACCTTGGATACGACGCGTGGGCCCTTGCGGCGAATGAGTGGGCAGAGCTCCCGGCCGCGGAATTGCCCGAGCCTGAGCCGCTCACTGACGATGAACTGCGGCGAGTTCGTGAAGGCTGGACAGTGCGGCGCGATCTTTCATTTCGCTTCCATGGTCGAACCTACACGGGCGGCGTCGCGTACCAGATCGTCCGCGCCCCTTCTGACGAGGTGATCGCCACGCTGCTCGACCCGAACCACCTGCGTGAGGCGTTGCCGCTGACGCACGAAGCGGAGCCCCTCGATACGGACGCGGCTCGTCGTCTCGATGTCGAGCTCTTGCAGGGCAAAGCGCCCGTCTTCACTCGTTATACCTTGAGGCTCGACCGGACAGATTCGCACGCTCTCCGCTTCGCTCTCGATCCAACGCGGCCCCATGGGATTCGCGACGTGCGCGGCTATCTGACGGCGCGTCCCATCAATGACGAGTATTGTCTCGTTACGGTCGCTGTTGCCTTCGACCTCGGCGGCTCATGGATGCGAGCGATCTTCGATCGCCCTGTCCAGAACGCGGCCCTCGCGGCCCCCGCGCACCTGCGTCGTTATCTCGAATCGCGCGGGTAAAGAGCGGTCAGTGCGCTCCGGGCGTCTCCGAAATCCGAGACGCCCGGCAGCTTTCGACATCACTTCGGGATGGCGCACTCGCCGCAATCGAGCAGGCCGCCGCATCCGTCGACGTGGAAGCCGCACTCGCTTGCCTTACACGTGAGCGGGACGCAGGGCGGCGGCGGCGGCGGGCTACCCACGCACGCACCGAGATCGAACAGCATGTAGAGAAGCACCTTCTCTTGGTCCGTCAGCTCGCCGTTGTTCGCGTCTGCGTTCGTGCAATAGCTCGGGAAGACAGCGTCGCCGAGGTCGAGAGTCCCGGCGGTGGCCGCGACGTGGAACCCGCTGTAGGCGACGCGCCCGCAGGCTTCCTCTTCAGGCGCCGCGTAGGGCGTATTGAAGGAGAACTGCTGGGTGCGGAGGTTCGCGCAGCGGTTTTGCGTCACGCCGTCGGTGTCGTCGCAATGGACGAACTCTTCGGTGGCTGGTCCGAGCTCCAGCGCCTGAGAACGGGGCTGGATGATCTCGAAGGAGTAGTCGTCCTCTTCGGAGGTCACGCCTTCCGCTTCCATCCACTCGGCGAAATTCTCGATGCGCGGACTCGCGTTCGGGCGGTCGAGCGAGATCCAGCCCTTGCCAGCGTTGATGCTGGCGTTGGCGCTGGAGGAGGTGTTCCAGGTTGCAGCGGGGTCGAGGCTGGTTTCGAGGGGCTCCTCGGGATCGTACTCGGGGTTTGCGTCGGGGTCCTTCTCGCCACGCAGCCACTTGAAGCTGAGGTGGCTCGCGAAGAGGCGTCCCCCGCGGTTCACGTAGCGGCGGAGGTGTTCGCTCGTGCCGCCAGCGTTCAGGCTCCAGCCCGATCCTTCGCAGTCGAGGACAGTCAAGTCGTAGCTGGAGACCTTGTCAGGATCGCCTACGAGGCGAGTGATATCGATGTCCTCTTGGCAGGCGGCGAGGAAGTCTTGCTGGCAGGCCTGATCGCAGGTGTCGGTACCATTCTCCGTGCAGAACTCACTCCGGCAGCTGCTTCGGTTGCACGCGGCGCATTCGAGGCAATTTTGGGGAGGGCCGCCGGGGGGCCAGGCGCCGTTCGCGCGGTAGAGGTGGATCTTGCCGTCGCCGGAGGGAGGCGTGAACTCATCCTCCTTGATCCCCATCTTGAGGAAGACGCATTCCATGGCGTCGATGGAACCTGTGGCGACGGCGACGCGAGGAATGCTCACGGCGAGACCGTCCGTCGAGTGTCGCGGGAGGCGCGCGGGGTTCTCAGCAGCTTCTTCAGGGAGCGCGTTATCGTCGCACTCGTTCTCGAGTTTGATCTTCTCGGCCCGTCGGAACTTGCCCGCTTTGACGACGAGGATGACGTCGCGGCCCACAGGGAGGTTCGTCGCGAGCTCGAAGTAGCCGGAGGAGTCGGTCACCGCACCGGAGAGGACCGCTCCGAGATCTTGCTCGTCGCAGCGATCACAAGCGGGACTCCCATCGCCGGGCAGGCCGCTCACGATGTCCGGCAGGTTTTCAGTGTTCTCGTCACGCAGGATGTAAACGATGGCGTTCGGGACACCGACCTGGTTCGCTGTGTCGCTATCGTCGCGCCCGGGCGTGATCACGCGACCCGTGAGCGTCGTCGGAGAGTCCTCATCTTCGCAGACTGGGATGGCGTCGCACACATCACAATCGGCGACACCCTCCACGCACTTGTTCAGGAGAGCCTCTTCGCCCTCGTCGTCTTCGATGGGCACGGCCTGGCAGCGCCGGCTCTTGCCGCAGGAGAGATCCTCTTCCTCTTCGCAGTCGCGTGGCTCGCCGCAGTTGTCGATGACCTGGCCACATTCGTGTCCCAGTTCCTTGCAGGTGAGCGGCTGACAAGGCTCGGTCGGAATGAAGTCGCTGTCCCTTTCGCAGCGGCCTTCGAAGGAGCACTTCTCGCCGTCGGGACACGCGAAGCCCTCCGCGCAGTAGGCCTTGCAGACGCCCTTGGAGGAGCAATGCATCCCGTTCGGACAGGGCGTATGCGTGCTGCAGGCGCGGTTACACTCGTCGGAGAACGGCTCGACGCAGTCGTCGGGTTCGTTTGACTTGCCGCCGGAGCCGTCGCCCTTCGAGCCGCCGCTCGCGGTCTTGTCGTCTCCGTCATCGTTCCCCCCGTCGGTTCCGCTCCCGCCACAGGCGAAAGGAAAGGAAACGAGGAGCGCAGTCAGAAGAATGCGAGTCCAGGGCGTCGAGTTGATCATAGTGGTTGAAGGAGCCTTACGGTCAGGGAGGAGGGCCATAAAAGCGTCCGGCCGAAAACGGCTTAGGGAAGTGGATGCTTTTTTTGTCCTTGGACAGGAGGCAAGGGTGCCAAGGCGAAATCCCCTTGAACATCGGAGTATAACACAAGGGGCGCGTTTCGGGTTGGATCGGGTGGTGCGATCTCTTCACTTTGTGGGCAGGGGTGAGGAGCGCGCGGTGGGCCGAGCTAGAGAGTGAGTGTTCAGTGCGCGCGATCGTGTTCTCGAATCGCTCGGCTTTTTGTCGAACTGCGCTTTTTTTGGGATTCCGCGCGGCGTTGAGGGGCCACGCAGAAGGCGCGATCGTGAGACGGGTGGGAGTGCTGAGGCAGCGCTGCCAGTGGGAGAGGGCGGGACATTTCACGCCCCCACGCACCTTCGGAGAGAAGGCCTTACTGCAAGCCGTAGTGCTGGAGTCGGCGATAGAAGGTCCGACGAGGCATCCCGAGGACCTGAGCGGCGCGGGCGCGGTTCCAGCCGGTGCGATCGAGGGCCTCGAGGATGCGCGCGCGCTCGTCGCGGTCGCGCTCTGTGAAGTGATCGCTACTCGGCCGCTGTTTCGGGGCAGGGCGGGTAGCGCGGACAGGGCTCCGCCGCACTGTGGGCAGGTTCAGGTCATCGGCGTGGATAGCGGCGCCGTCAGACAAAATCCATGCGTTCGTCAGAACGTTTTCGAGCTGGCGAACGTTGCCTGGCCAGTGGAATGCGAGGAGCGCCGCCATGGCATCGCGGGCGAGGTGTCTCTTCTCACCGCCGAATTTCGCCGCGGAGCGGGCGAGGAAGTGATCCACGAGCAGCGGGATGTCTTCGGTGCGCTCTCGGAGCGGGGGGAGATGAAGCTCGACGACCTGGATCCGGTAGAGGAGATCCTCTCGGAACTTTCCGGCGGCGACCGCGTCAGCGAGCTCGCGATTCGTCGCGAAGATGACGCGAACATCGACCGGGACCTCTTCCGCCGAGCCCACCGCGCGCACCTTGCTCTCTTGGAGCACGCGGAGCAGCCCCGTCTGCATTTTGAGCGGTGTTTCACCGATCTCATCAAGGAAAAGTGTACCGCCCCGCGCCTCCTGGAAGAGGCCCTTGCGGTCGCGGTCGGCCCCGGTGAATGCTCCGCGGACGTGCCCGAAGAGCTCGCTTTCGAGGATGCTCTCGGGGATCGCGCCGCAGTTCACGGCGAGCATTTTCGCGTTCGCACGGCGAGAACCTTCGTGGATGGCGCGAGCGACGACCTCTTTGCCGGTCCCGCTTTCGCCTGTGATGAGCACGGGAACGTCGGTCTTCTGGACGCGCTCGATGAGTGAGTAGATGCGTCGCATCGCCTCGCTCCCGCCGACGAGGCCCGCGAAGGATGCTCCGCGGCTGAGCTCGTCGCGTGTTCGTTTGAGCTCACTTCTGACCGACTGAAGTCGTTCGGTGCGCTCCGCGAGCAGAGACTTGAGCGCGGCTTGCGCCTCGACCAGACGGGTATTTTTCTCCTCGAGGGCTGAGCTCTTCTCGGAGAGCTCTCGGACCAAACGCGCCGACTCGAGAGCAATCGCGGCCTGGTCGGCGAAGGCGAGAAGCGTCGGAATTTCTTCACCGAAGGTCGCCTGCACACGCGCGCGCGACTCCACGTACAAGGCCCCGAGCGGGCTCCGACTGGGGGAGAGGATTGGAACGCAGGCGACCGCGGCGAGCGCCGCTCGGTGTACTGATTCGACTTTGACGAGCCGTTGGTCGGCGCTCGCGTCGACGCTGAAGAAGGGCGCCCCTTGCGTGAGGACTTGGGCGGCGATGGAGCGCGAGAACTCTTTATGGCTCTTGCCTTGGGGTGCACGGCTCGCGGCGACGGTTAGGTCTTCTGCGTTCGTTCCGAGCAGGAGATAGCCACTTTCGGCCTCGAGGAGCTCAGTGGCGTGGAGGACGATCTTTGTGGCGAGCAGATCGAAATGGGTCTCGGCGGCGAGATCGCTGTTGATGGCTAAGATCTTTGCCAGGCGGCGCTCGAGCGGGGTCTGGCTCATGCGCGAAACAGCGTCGACGCCGGTTAGGTGGCTTGAGATGGAGGAGGCGGCGGCGAGATTCTCGGTCACGAAACGAGGGGCGCTCGTTTGTGGGGGGACGAGACGAAGTCCGCGTCGCCGGGGATCGCTCCAGTACACCTGTCGCAGATCGGGCGGCAGACGCGCGCCGATCTCTTCCAAGATCTCGACCGCTTCCGCACGGACTCGATCCGCGCGGGTGTGCCGTCCCGCCGCCGAGAGCAAGTCAGCGAGCAGGCTGAGGGAACGCCAGGCCCATTCCTTCTGTCCAAGGCTTCGAGAGAGTTCGAGGGCTTCTTCGGCTCGACGCTCGGCGCGCTCGACCGCGCCCGAATGAGCGAGGACGCGCGCTTCGGCGAGCCGAAGCAAGGGAGTTTCCCGGCCGCCCAGATCGGCGCGAGCGCGCTCGAGTTTCTTCTCGAGCTCATGTTCTGTCGGAGTGAAACGCGGGATGCGCTCTTGTTCCGACGTGGGGGCGAGACAGAGCAAAATTGACTCGAGCGCGGACTCGGCGGCTTCTGCGCCGCGACCGAGATGACGGAACCCCTCTTCGCAGAGCTCATAGGCCGCCAGAGCTTCGGGCAAGCGGTCCATCTTCGCCCACAGGTCTGCGGTCAGGCCGAGGCGCTGGGCATGTTGGCTCTCGGTGAGCTCGCCGAGTTCGCCGAGGCGCCCGAGGTTCGCCTTGGCGCGCTCGAGTCTCCCGAGGTAAATGTCGAGATTCGTGAGGTTCAAAAGGGCTTGTTGGACCGAGACGGTTCGGCCCGAGCGCAGGCCGGCGTCGATTGCGCCTTCGAACAGCTCGATCGAAGGCGCAATCGCTCCCTGCTCCTTCCGGAGACTGGCGAGATTCGCTTGAGCGGAGGCGAGCGCGCCGGCGTCCCCTGCTTTGCAGGCGAAGGCGACGGCGCTTTCGTAAGCGTCAGCGGCCAGATCCGGTCGACCCCGCCGCCATGCGAGGGTTGCGGCGGAGGAATGAGCGATGGCGGCGCACCTGGGGCTTACCTCGCCGAGGAGCGCGAGTGCCTGGTTCATCAGCTCTTCTGCACGCTCGTGATTCCCTGCGAGGCTCTGAGCGAGAGCGCCGTAAGAGAGCGCTTCTGCGCGAAGCTCCGCGGGGTAGCCGGCAGCGCCTTCGAGCTCCTTCTCCGCATCGGCCAGACGGTTCGTGCCGAGGAGGGCGCGCCCTTTGGCGACGCGAAGTCGGGCTTCCTCTTCTTTGCTGAGATCTGGCGCAGTGAGCCCTTGTTCGCAAAGTTGCACGGCGCGGCTTGCTGAGCCCGCGGCGACCTCATAACGCGCGCGGAGCCAGGCAGCGGAGGGGGAGCGCTCGTCGAGAGCACCGAGCAGCGATTCGAGCCGGCCGAAACGACCGCGATCAAGCTCTCTTCGGATGGTCTCGAGGAGATCCTCGGCTCTTACGTCCGGTGCCGGGCCCGGCGCACTTTCCCAAAGCTCGCGGAGGTCCTCGACGTTGGCGAGGGCCTGTCCCTGGCTCTTCTGCAAGAGAGTGCGGAGTGCGCGGGGCCGGGCTCCGGTGAGCTCCATGACCTCGGGCAGGAGCGCCTCGGGTAGTGCCGGAAGTCCCATCCGCACCAAATCGCGCACGATGCGCGGCTCGAGGGGCGGCACGATGAAGTCGCGGGTGTGCTTGGCTGAGCTTTGCCCGTCCGAAACCAGGACCACGCGCGCGCCGCTCTCTGTCGCTTCCCTGAGAGCGATCCCGAGGGCCTCGGACTCTGCTGGCTCGCCGTCGACGAGGGCGACGCTGCCGTCGCCGCGGGTGGCTGCGAGGAGCAGGAGAGCGATCGCTCGTCCTGCCTCGCTCTCGAGGAGTTCGGCGTCGATGAAGCGAACCCGCGGCTCGAAGAGTGCGAGCTCCCAACCGACGCGGCGGAGCAGCGTTGAGCGGCCGGAACCCTCCGGCCCGACCAAGCGAATGACTGAACCGGGGTGGGCGCTAGCGATGAGTTGTTTGAGGGAGGAGGCGGTGTCGTCGAGCCCGAGGACCGGCGCGGGCAGCGCGCGCGGCTGAGCTTTGGTGCGTCCGGCGAGGAGCAGCTTGAGAGCTTCGGAGAACTCGTCGGCCGAAGGGTAGCGGGCGCTCGGGAGCGCGGAGAGAGCGCGGTCGGCGATCGGTTGAAGCCCGCGCGCGGCGTCCTCGGGGATGCGCTGGAGGATTTCGCGCAGCATGGCCCCGAGGGAGTAGACCTCGGCCTCGGCGGTGAGCGGCGCGCCGCGGAAGAGCTCAGGGGCTGCGTAGCGGGGCGTCCAGCCGCGAGCGGAAGCTCCGCCATCTTTGAATTGAGTGGAGAGGCCGAGGTCGAGGAGCGCGACGCCGCCATCGTCGCGGGCGATGACGTTGCCTGGCTTGATGTCCCCGTGGAGAAGGGACGCGCGGTGGACGACGGTGAGCGCGTCAGCGACGGCGGGGAGGAGCGCGAGAGCCTCTTCGGGGGCCTCTTCGATGACTTCATCAAAGGTGCGGCCGTGGACCAGCTCGCGGACGAGGTAAGGCTGTCCTTGGGAGCTCTGCCCGACCATGAGCACCCGCGGAAAACCGAGGCCTTCGAGACCTGAAAGAGCCGAAATCTCGCGGATCAGGGCGCTCGACTCTTCAGGTCCGGCGCTCGCTTTCAGGACCTTGAGCGCGACTTCACGCCCTGTGCCGCGGTCGAGCGCGGAGAGCACGCGGCCGCCCCCTCCCGCTCCGAGCTCTCGGAGCAATTGGTAGCGCTCCGGGAGAGGTGAACCTCGCGCGCTAGCCTCTTCGATTCGCTCGCTCACTCAGAAATCGCTCCCCCCGTTCTCGCTCACAGACCATAGTCCACGGCGAGACCGAACCAGAAGCCGCTCGAGCCGATGCCGAGGTCGAGGCGCGTGATCAAATGCTGCGTGGGCTGGTAGCGGACACCGGTCTGCATCGTCAGCCAGGGGTAGACAGGCCAGTACGGTGAGCTCAGGCCGTACGCCAGATCGTACCGGTTATCTTCGTTCATGGGGTCGGGGCACTGATCCCAACCCTGGGTCGGGAAGGGAATGGGCCCGGAGCACGGAACCAGCGTGGTCTGCCCGTCCGGCGACGTCACCCAAAGGGCTTCATTGCGCTGGAGAGTTCCGGTCAGGATGCCGATGCCGGCGCCGCCGCCGAAGTACCAATGCCAGCCGCGAGTGATCTCCCCGCGCAGCATCAGATCTGCGGTGAGATAGAGCATACCCAGATTGCTCTTGATGAGCTCCCAAGCCTGGGGTGGATCCGTCGGGCCCTTGAAGGGCATCGGACCAGCGTTGTACCCGGCATACCAGATGCCTAATAGGCCCTCGAAGTTCCCCTTGGCGATGCCGCCTTCGGCGCCGATGCCCCCGACGACGACGTCCTGGCCGCCTTCGACCTGGAAGGCGTTGATCAGAAACTTCGGAACGACGAGCATGCGGGCGCGCACGCCGAGCTCGAATTGAAGGTCATTCGGATCCCACTGGTCGACTGGTGAAGTCGTGACCGGAGAAACAGAAGCGCTCGCGTCGGACGGCTCCGCCTCCTCGCTCGGGGCGCTCTCCTCGTCTGCCTGGTCGTCGTCCAAGTCGCTCGCATCGATGTCGGCCGCCACGGCGGGGCGCACCAGGCCGAGGGAGAGAGTCAGAGCGGGAAGCAAGGGGGCAATGAAGCGAAGGCGTGCCATCGGAAGTGGCCCAAGTGTGCCAGGGGGGGGAGCCTCGGGGAACCCAAAAGTGAGCGAAAGTGAGAGCTTTTGGCGTCAGGCGCGAAAGCCCCCGCCTTTTTAGCTTCGACTGGGGTTCGGCGCGAGGAGAGGATCTTCGTCCGAATTCACCCCGGACGCGCCTGGCTAGGGAGCGGCCAGAAGTGTGCCGAGATGCGCCGAAGTGTTGTCCTGGCTCAAGTGCGCCGCTGAGTGTGCCGTGGCCCAGTCGTGGGAACGCTAGCTTTGCCCGGCTCGTTCCCGGTGAGAAGCTAGGGGCATGGCCGAAAAACTTCCGGATCCTGCGGCGGACGAACAATGGCGCGCGGAGCTCTCCGAAGAGGCGTACCGCGTCACCCGGCTCTGCGGAACGGAGCCGCCCTTCTCCGGCGCTCTGTACCGGGAGAAGCGAGAAGGCGTCTATCGCTGCGTTTGCTGCAAGACGACCCTGTTTCGATCGGGAGAGAAGTACGAGTCGGGGAGCGGCTGGCCGAGCTTCTGGAACATGGCCGTCCCCGGCGTGATCAAGGAGCTCGTCGACACGAGCTTCGGCATGCGACGGACGGAGGTGCGCTGCCAGAAATGTGACGCGCACCTCGGGCACGTCTTCGAAGACGGACCTGAGCCGACCGGTCTTCGCTATTGCATCAACTCGGTCGCTCTCGAGTTTGAGCCCGCGTCTGAGTCTTGAGCGCTCGCCGCTCCCCTTTCCGACTCGCGGCAGCCCTTCTTTGACCCTGCTCTATGTCCGATCTCACATTTTACCACTATCCGAACTGCAGCACCTGTAAGAAAGCCCTGAGCTTTCTCATGGACCGCAATATCGGCGTCCAACTCGTCGACATCACGAAGAACCCGCCGAGCCAAGCAGAGCTCAAGAAGGCCCTCCGCGCCGTCGACGGCAACATTCAGAAACTCTTCAACGTCTCCGGTCAGCTCTACCGCGAGGGGAACTACAAGGAGCGCCTCAAGACGATGAGCGAAAAGGAAGCTCTCTCCGAGCTGTCCGCGCACGGAAAGCTCATCAAGCGCCCGCTCTTGCTCGGTAAAGACGTGGCGCTGGTCGGCTTCAAGAGCGAGAGTTACGAAGCCGCGCTCGGCTGAGCGGCGCCTGGCTCGCGCGGCTTAGAAGACGCGGAGCCAGGTCTCTCGGAGTTTCTTGGAGAGGGCGCGCGCCTCGTCGTCTGAGTACACGATGACCCCTTCGGTCCAGGAGAACACTCGGGCCGGCCGAGCGCGCTCGTCGTCCTCGTAAATCGGGATCACGTGCAGATGAAAATGGGGAAAGCTCATCGGCACCTGACGCGGCGCGCCGAGGGCGGCGATGAACGTGCGTTTCGGCGTCAGAGCACGCGCGAGCACTTGGGACGCATCGAAGGCGAGCCGCTGCGCGCGCAGGTACTCCTCGGCCCCGAGGTCGCTCAGATCTTCGACATGGCGCTTGCTGATGACGAGGAGATGTCCCTCGCGGGAGCCGAATCGGTCGAGCACTACCGAGAGCTCGTGCGTCTCGAAGATCGGCTCAGGGACCGCTGCTCCCGCGGCGAGTCGGCACATGAGGCAGGTGTCTTCGCTTGCACCGAGCTCGGCTCGCATCCTCGCGAGCTCAGCGAGGGCCGCGTCTTTCTTCAGCAGAACCGTCACGGCTCCTCTTCGAGGACAAACGGCTCTGGCTCGAAGCGCACGGACTCGAGCGAGTCAATGAGCGCGGCGAGATTCTCGTCGGTCGGGAGATAAGCAGGTCCTGGGAGCGCGAGGGAGCGAATATAGGCGTCCGCGTACCAAGGAATGTGCAACAGGCCGCAGGCCGTAAGCTCAAAGAAACGGGCTGCGCTCGGCTCAGTGCAGCCGCGGAGTGAGCGGCGGTACTCTTTCAGGAAACGGACGCTGTCGTCCAGCTCGGAAAGGATCGCCTCCGTACCAACTTCGTAGCGCTCGACCATGTCTGCGTTCCCGAGCACGAACTCCCTGTACGACTCGGGTCCGACGGGGCCGAAAGATCCGCACCAATCGTCTACCGTCGGATCGCCGAAATAGACGAAGTAGAGGGCCCCGATGCGCTCGGGATGCGCCATTGCTTCGGCGAACGGCACATGGGCCCCTTGTTGATCGTAGACCGAGGAGATTTCGCCGGATGGGTCGAGCCTTGCGACCCAGGCCTGGGGCTTGAGCGTGATGCGGACGAGCTTGTCCCCGTATTGTTCCCCTCCGACGCCGAAGCGTGTGGGCCAGGGATGCGGCCAGCCGTAGCGGCAGGTGTCGAAGAACGGAGCAACGAGGCCGGAGAGAGAGTCGGGGTCGGCTTTGGCGCGATCGAAGAGGACGTCAGCGGCGCGACCGCGGCCTTTGCCTGGTACTTCCCCGACGCTGTAGAGAGGGTCACCTTCGCGGAGGCCCTTCTCCTGGTCCTCGGTGGTCCAGGTGTAGAAGATGCGCGATTTGTAGGGCTGGACGACGTGAGCTTCGAGTGAGAGCTGGTCGGAGGGGGGCGGATCGCAGTCGCGACCGAGCCAATCCCCGTGCCCAACGGTACCGCCGTCTTCGAAATCTCCGGATCCGCCGGAGGACGGGGCGCCTGCGGTGGAGACGCCTCCCCCCGCAGAGGAGCCGCCCGTGGCGACCGAGGAGCCTCCGCCTGATGACTCTTGAGGAGCATTCGGGTCCTCGGTTGTGAGGCCGCAGGCGCCGAGAGCCGTCCCGGCAAAAATAAGGAGATAGATATGTCCGAGGAGCGCACGCGCCACGAGCGTGCGGCGAGCCCCCTTTCGCTGCACCATCAGTCCATTGTGAATCAAGATCGCTCGCGGTGCGAGCGCTGAGAGAGCGTTTCGGTGCCCGCTCTTGGCTCAGGGGCGCTCAAGTTTGCTCTGGCGGAAGTTCTCTCGCTCAGATGAAAGCTAACCGGGGCACTGGGTCGCGGCGCTTCCCTGGCCTCCGTGAGCCGCGCGTGCCGGGGAGTCGCTCCGCGCCGCAGTGGGCGGACAACACTTTCGCCCGCGAACGGGCAGCGCAGCGATCGGCGGTGAGGGTAGGTGAAGGCTCGTTCGGACTCAGTCTCTTGTGATGGGCCGGGGCCAACAAAAAAGGAAAGGCCCGCGGGGTGCGCGGGCCTTTCGAGACACTTTGCCCTGGGGTCGCTCGTCTTCAGTCGCCGCGGGCGTAGATGCTTGCGACGTAGTTCAGGACGTCCGTGGCGGAGACTTCGTTGTAGCCGAAGTACTTGATGAGGCGGCCCTTGATGATGTCGATCTTTTCTTGAGTTTCGCGATCGACCACCGCGCTCACCAGAGTCTTCAGCTTGATGCTGTCCTTCTGGTCTTCGAAGAGCTTCATCTCGAGGGCGCGCCGCAGGCGATCGTTCGACTGCCAATCGAAACGCTGACCTTCGACAGCCTTGGCGCCGATGAAGTTCATGATCTCGCGACGGAAGTCGTCCTTGCGGTTGTCGGGGATGTCGATCTTCTCTTCGATCGATCGCATGAGCCGCTCATCGGGCTCTTCATCCTGACCGGTGTACTTGTTCTTGACGCGCTCCTTGAGCGTGTAGGCCTTGATGTTGTCGATGTAGTTCGCGGCGAGTTTGGCGATGGCGTCTTCGTCGGCGCTGATCGCTCTCTGGACCTCGTTCTTGACGATTTGCTCGTACTCTTGCTTAACGACGCTGATCAGCTCCCTGTACCGCTTTCGGTCCTCTTCGTTCGTGATGAGCGAATGATTTCGGAGGCCCTTCTCGAGCTCGTTCATAACCATGAACGGGTTGATTGTGCCTTCACCTTCGTCGCGGACTAGGGCGTTTGAGATCTTGTCCTGGACGTAGCGCGGGCTGATCCCTTCCATGCCTTCGCGCTTCGTCTCTTTGCGGAGCTCTTTGACCGTGTCCTGGGTGTAACCGGGGAGCACGCGTCCATCGTAGAGACGAAGTTTTTGGATCAACTCAAGGTTGTGCTTCTTCGGCTCTTCGAGCCGCGTCAGGACAGCCCACATCGCAGCGACCTCCAGGGTGTGCGGAGCGACGTGTCTTCCGCGCACTTTGCGCTGGTCGAAGTCCTTCTCGTAGATCTTCTTCTCGTCGGAGAGGCGCGTGATGTAGGGGATGTCGATCTTGATGGTTCGATCCCGGAGAGCCTCCATGAACTCGTTGTTCAAGAGGCGCTTGTACTCGGCCTCGTTCGTGTGGCCGATGATGACCTCGTCGATGTCCGTCTGGGCGAACTTCTTCGGCTTGATGCGATGTTCCTGAGACGCGCCGAGCAGGTCATAGAGGAACGCAACATCGAGCTTGAGAACCTCGACGAACTCGACCACGCCGCGGTTTGCGATGTTGAACTCGCCGTCGAAGTTGAACGCGCGGGGGTCCGAATCCGAGCCGTATTCGGCGATCTTTCGGTAGTTGATGTCGCCGGTGAGCTCAGTCGAATCCTGGTTCTTTTCGTCTTTCGGCTGGAACGTGCCGACGCCGATGCGGTCCTTTTCGCTCAGGAGCAAGCGACGGACGCGGATGTGATTGTCAATCACCTTCTGCCAGTTGCCCTCGTATTTCGCGAGGAGCTCCTTGAAGATGAAGCGGCTCGCAGGATCGAGCTCGCCGGAGACGCGCACCTGGAACGTGTCGCTCGACAGGCCGAGCTTCTGGATGGCCTGGTCGCGCCACTCGATCGGGATCAGACGCAGAGGCTCCTCATGCATCGGTGAGTCGAACACGTCGACGTCCTTGCCGGCGAGACCCGTCGAGGCCAGGTTCGTCCAGCGGAACGTGTAGAGAGCTCCTTCGGAGGTCATTGAGTAGCGCTCGACGCCCGTCTTGAGCAGGCGGGCGATCGTCGATTTGCTCGAACCCACAGGGCCGTGCAGGAGGATGACGCGCTTCTCGGGGCCGTAGCCGTTCGCCGCCGCTTTCAGTACGTTGACGAGGCGCATGAGCGGAATGTCGAGGCCGTAGACAGCATCTTTTCCGCCGCCGAGGGGATCGGAGAAGAAGCCATAGCGGACGATCTTCTTCTTGTTATCGACGTACTCTTCGCTGCCGTGCGACAGCACCATGTCGTACATCCGCTGGAAGGCATTGCGCGTGACCTCCGGACGCTGTCTCACGATCTGGAGGTATTGCTCGAAGGAGCCCTCCCACGCGAGGTCTCGATATCGATCGTAGTCCTGCATCGCCGCGATCGTCGCGACCATGCTTCCGCCATTTGATGATGCTGCCACGAGGTAGTCCTTCAGCTCGCGGGGGCCACTTCTTCCGCCACCCGCTGCTCAGAGGCTACCATAGCGCGAGCGCACGCGGAAACACGGAGGTCCTGTGTCCGCGGAGCTCGAGGTGGCGCGCACGAGCGGCGTGCTCGAGGCGTGGGCGACAGCGTCGCGTGAGGCGGGACGAAAGCCTTGTGATGTGGGGGGCAACGCGAGCAGCTGCGCACGTTCGGGGACCTACATGGTCTCCCGAGAAGGAGCCCTCACTTCTTCGAACAAGCGTTCGGCGTGCTCTCGAGGATCGCGCTGAGCTGTCCTTGAATCGGTCCGGGCACGGACTTTTCGCGGAGCGGGCGAAGTCTCTTCTCGAGGTCCGAGGGAGCGAGCCGTGCGAGCGCGCGCGCCGCAGCGAGACCGAGTGTTACGTCACCTTCCGTGGTCGGCCGAGACAGCACGAGAGCATGCGTCGTGAGCTCATCTATGACGCTTGTCTCACACAAGCGACCGAGAGCCTCGGCGGCGTCTCCGCGCACCTGGGCGGGACCTTTCTTTTCGAGGGCGCCCTTGAGCTCGGTGCGAGCCCTCGGACCACCGCTCTTCGCAAGCGCGCGCACGAGCGCGCGCGCGAGGCTGAGCTCGCCTTTGTTCTTGCGAAGCCGCGTTGCGAGAGCTTCTTCGGCGCGATCCTTCTCGGCCTCTTGCGATGCGGCGCTGAGCGCGCCGTAGGTGATCGCCGCTTCGGCGCGGACCTCAAGCCATTCGTCCTGATCGAGGAGCTCGAGGACACGGGCGCCTGCGGCGCGGGCCTTCGAGGGATCGACCTCCCGCAAGAAGAGGAGCGCCGCGGTGCGGACGACGCGCGACGGAGAAGCGAGAGCGCTCTCGGCGCCGCGGAGGAAGCGAGCTTTCGTCTCGGGGGACAGCGGCCTTTCGGTGAGTAGCTCGAGGAGGCGGGTCTGATAAGCGAAGAGGTGAACCGGTTTCCAGTCGGCGCCGGCTTTTCCGGTGAGGCGACTTTCGAGCTGCGAGCGGAGCTTCGGGTCGAGCTCGGAATCGAGTTCGAGGACGAGCTCAAGGAGGACGTATTCTCCTTCAAAGCCCGAAGTGAGCTCCGGGAGGAAGGGGACGAGAGAGAAGCCGAGTTTCTTCTGGTGGGCGCCGGCGGCGCGCAGGAGCTCACGGCGAGTGGCAACGTTCTGGCGTGAGTCCTTGAGGAGGTCCTCGATTGCCTCGGGGCGTTCGGCGTGGGCGACGGCGGCGCGGAGCGCGGCTCGGATCGTGCGGCGCACCTCGAGCTCTTCCTCGCGGCGTTTCGGGATTTTCGTCTTGACCCGAGCTGTCTCTCCGAGGCTCCGAGCGAGGGGAAGCAGCGCTTTGTCGGGGGCGGCGTGGGCCATCACGCGCGCGAAACTCGCCGCACGCGGGCCTTTTTTCGGAGAGAACTCGCGGGCTGCGGCTTCGAAGACGCGCTCAGCGTCGTAGGCCTCGAGCTCATTGTCCGCCCGCTCGCGTTCAATCTCCGAGCCGACGGCGGCGATTGTCACAAGAGGCTCGAGGGCGAGCTCTCCGGGCGTATCCAAGAGGATCTCGATGGCCCGGGCGCGCCCGGCGCTGTCGAGCGAGGGGAATTCGCTCTGGATCGCGCGCGCGGCGGCGGCGAGGTCTGTCGTGAGAGCTTTTTGGTAGAGGGCGGGCTCTTGTCCCGAGAGCTCTCGGACCCAGGTCTCGGGGCTGTCGTAAGGGCGGTCCGATCGGGAGAACGAGACCTTCTGGACAGGCGCTCCCGCGGCTCCGGTGGTCAGAAGAGCGCAGGTCGGCGCTTCACTTCCCTCTTTGGAAGGCGGCGCGGGGAGGGAGAGCTCATAGGTGCGCGAGCTGGTGGTCGCCGCGGGGACCTCGAGCCGGCGAATTTCCGAGCCGAGGAGGAGCAGGAGTTCGGTATCGGGACCGGGTGCGAGCTCAAGGCGTAGCTTGCGTCCAGGAGCGGGCACGAAGGCGAGAGTCGCCCAGGGAATTTCTCCGGTGCCTTGTCCGTAGATCCAAGGTTGGGCGTCGCTCGTCGAACCGCTGAGGGGTGCGATCGGGCTCGGGAGTTCGGAGGCGGCGGATGAGAGCTCGAGGGGCTGGGCGCTCTTGAGGTCGGCGTCGTCCAGGGGCGAGAGGCGGGCGCGGACGAAGGCGCGCTTGGTCTCGTCGAAGCGCCGCACGTCGACGAGCAGCTCGCGTCCGTTCGGATCGTCGCAGGCGTGCACACTCCGGGCGACGATCAGCTTTCCATCAGGGAGCGCTCGGAAGGACTCCGCCTTTCCGAGCGGACCCTGGAGGAGGGCGGTCGGGAGCGGTTCGGGAGCGGCAGTCGAGCCCGCCGCGCCTGCGGCGCTCGAGGAAAGGGCGGGGGGGGCGATGAGGAGCTCGAAGGGAGTGCCATCGCGCGCGACCAAACGCAGCAGGTTGAGCTCGCCGGCCTTGAGCGGCTTTCGCTCAAGGTCTAAAGGAGTGAGGCCATCGGGCAGCGCGACCTTGAGCGGGGAGGCGGGTTCGGTGCAGGTGCCGCGCGGGGGACAGGCCCAAAAACGAACCTCCGAAGGGCCAAAGGCGCCGCGCACGGCCAGGCTCTGGCGGGAAGCGGGGAGCTCAAGAGAAGGAGCGCGAGGTTTCGCCGTTTGGGCAAAGGCGCTCGAACTCAAGGCTCCGCTGGAGAGCGCGAGCAGCAGGGCGACACCGCTCCGAGGACGGAGGCTTCTACGGGCGAGAGCGGTCAGAATGTCGTGCCAGCTTGAAGTGTCAGGGCCCATTGTTTCATCTCACCGGCTAAGTCGGCGTCCCCGTCGGGGCTACCGAGGTCGAGGCCGAGCTGGGCTCCGACGACGAGGATTTCGTACTTGTAGCTGACGCCGAGGTTCAGTCGATGCTTTTGGAGGGAGACGGCATCGAAGAAGCGATTGTTATAAAAATCATTGGAGCCTGGAGCGCTCCTTCGCGGGCTTAGGTCGACGACGCCCGAGTTTCCAAAGGTCCAGAGGTACTGGTAGCCGAGCCACGGCGTGAGCTCTCCGGTCCTTGCAATCGAAAAGGGCTTAGAAAAGGTGGCTTCGGCGCCAGCGACGGTGAGCTCGACCTGACTTGTGCCGGTGATGGTGCGGACGGAGCCCGTCACCGCCACGTCCGGGAAATAGCCGAGAACTCCGTCCCGGAAGCCCTCGAGGGCAGCGAAGCGGAGGTCGGCTCCGCCTGTGACCAGGCTCGTGTCGCCGAGCAGGCCGAAGGTCCCGCCGAGTTCGAAGCCGAACCCGAAGCCCTTGCGGACGCGGAGCGCATAAAGGGGAAGCGCTGATGCGGGTTGCGCATTCTCAGACGGAGCGCGCTCCGTGGTCGGATCGACGGAGCCTTGCGTGCCGCGCTGGATGGCGTTGGAGCTCGAGTCGATGCCCGTGACGGTCAGCTCAGCGAGGATCTCAAAGCCGGCGTAGCCTGTCGTCTTGGCTGGAAAGGCGCCGTTCGGGGCGATCGCCATCCCGTACTGGTGCATGAGCTTCTTGAAGGCGATCTGGTCCGGCGCGCAGAAGAACTCTTCGCCCGTACCGTCCGGGTCTTGGCAACTGGCGGTTTCCGGTGTGACAAGGCGCTCGAGGGCAAAGTCCATCGGGGCGCCGAGCGCGTCAGTGCCGAGCGTGAGCGTGAGCAAGGCGAGCGCTCGCGCGAGTCGCTTGTCCCGAAAGCGCCCGCGAGGAAGGAGCGAGGCGAAAGCTTTTCTCGGGCGACGCGGCATTCAAGCTTCCTTGGTCGAGCAAGGCTACGTGCGGGACGGCGAGGCCGTCAACACGCGGAAACTGCCAGAGCGGCGGGCTTTTCTGGCATTTTACGAACGCTCGGAGCGGCGGGCGGCGAAGCGAGCCGATGCTTACGAGGTGAGCTTCGGGACGGAGCGCGCGAACTTCGCTAAGAGAGGCCTCGCCATGTCTGTGCCTGGAAGCGCTCGATTGCGCGCGCCTCGACGGGAGGTGCCTTTTCACGTCGTGCTCGTCGAGCCCGAAATTCCGCCCAATACCGGGAACGCTGCGCGCCTCTGCGCAGCCACAGGCTGCCGTTTGCATCTCGTGCATCCGCTCGGCTTCTCGACGGATGACAAAGCAGTGCGCCGCGCAGGGCTCGACTATTGGCATTTGGTCGACTGGACCGCTCACGAGAGCTTTGGCTCGTTCGAAGCCGCGCGCGCTGGAAAGGGACGGCGGTTCCTCTTCACGGGCAAGTCCTCGCGGAGCTTCTTGGACGTCAAATATGAGCTGGGCGATTATCTCGTCTTCGGCAAAGAGAGCGTTGGTTTGCCCGATGAGCTCGTCGACGCGCACCCCGAGGAGACCGTCGCGATTCCGACGCTCGGCGCCGTGCGCAGCTTGAACTTAGCAAACGCCGTAGCGCTCGGTGTTTACGAGGCGCTCCGGCAAACGGGCTGTCTCGAACGCACCGAGCTCGGCTGAGACTCGGGTTCGAGCGAGCTCGAGCACAAGAGTCACTCCGGCGGGCCGCGGGCCCCCGGCGCCC
>JAEYYX010000021.1 GCA_023428245.1 Pseudomonadota bacterium | reverse complement strand
CGCCTTCGGCGCGCCCGGGTTTGGTTTCACCAGAAGGATGAATCGATCACAATGTCCCCCCTGGTGAGGCTTTCCCTCGCGGGAAAGTCATTCCACGACGTCCACGGCGAGCGTCGCCAGGACGGTTCGGGCGTAGACAGGTGCTGTCCCGGTCGGCATCTTCGGGCGGCTCTGGGCGAGAGCTGCGACGCGCTTTCCGTCCTTGGAGATCGCCGCCTTGAAGAAGGGATAAGGATGGGTGTATTGGATGCGACCCGTTCCTTCGCCGACCTTGTCGTCGAGCTTCCCGTCCTTGGTGAGGACGAAGATGGCGGAGAAGTCGTCGTAACATCCGACTTCGACGACGCGCCCGTCGGCGAGCGCTACGAGATCACGACCGTTCTCGCGATAGGGACGAGTGCCGATGCCAGCGCCAAGATCAGTCTCGCTCTGGATGGCGAACGATCCGAACTTCGCATCGCCTGCGGCGTTCCCGCCCCAAGTCTCGTCGAGCCCTTCGCTCGTGATGCGGAAGGTGACGAGATCGTTTTCGATCGTGCTCGCCTCGAAGTGCGACACGCCGTAGCCCGTAGTGACGTACTTACCGCCGCCCACCGGGACGACATTGTAAGCTTCAGCCTGACCGCCGACGGCGCGGAAGGGGTTGAAGTGCGTGTAACCGCCCGACCAGGGGTAGCCGGCGTTATCGCTGAATCCGAAGTCCGGATCGAGCTGGCCGCTCGGGAGCAGGCGGATCACGTGAACATGATTGCCGTCAGCGTCCCAGGGGTTGTACCCGGCCGAGAGGATCGAGCCGTCTGCTTCAACAGAGCCGCGGCGTGAGCCGTTATTCACGCCCTTGTCGTTGAAGTCGACGCTGAACTCAGCGCCGCCGTTGAAGGTCGTGTCGAAGCTCAGGTCCGAAGCGAGGAGACGAGTGATGTAGCGGTCGGTGTCCGTGCGCTGAACGCCGGTCGAGACCTTCGGAGCGCTGGCGTCTGCGAAGACGACAATCTTCTCGGAAGCTCCGCTCGCATCGAGCCCGATGCCCCAGGACGAACCGCGGCTCGGGCGCTGGCTGAACGCGGGCGCCGTTGCCGCCGGCCAAGCCGCGACGCAGGCGTCCTCTGCGACTTCCGCGTCGCCTTCGAGCACCTCACAGGCATCCTCGTCGTAGCTCACGCTCTGGTCGTCGCAAACTCCGTCGGTCGCGGCGGTCGTCACAGCGCTGAGAGTCGTCGCGGCAGCCGTGCAGAGAGTGCTCACCTCGTCGATCGCAGCCTGAGTCCAGCCGCCCCATGCGATGCTCACCGGCGCGCTGAAGGAGGGCGCCGCAGCGTCGCTCACATCAAGCTTCGTGAGCGCGACGCCGTGAGCGCCACCGCTCATTTGAACGACGAGACTGCCGTCCTTGAGCTCGATGATGTCATAAGAGGTTCCGGGGTTGACGATCGAGCTGACAGCGACGCCGTCCGTGCCGAAGCCCGTGTCGAGGACGTTGTCCTCGGTGAAACGCCAGACAGCGAGTCGCAGGTTTGCGCTATCCTGCGCAGCATCGACAGCGCTGACGTCCGTCGTTCCGGAGACGTAGAGGTAGCCGCCCTTCGAGAAGGTCGCGCCGTAGGGGTTGATCGCGTTGTCGAGGACGCGCACGGACTCCGCCGTGATGCCAGAACCTGCCGGGGGAAGCGGCTCGGAGCCGCCCGTACCCTTCCCGCCGCTCCCGGTCTCGTCGCCGCCGCTGCCGCTCGAGTCTCCGCCTTCACCGGCCGAACCACCGGAGGCCTTCGAGCCGCCCGTATTCTTTGAGCCACCGCTGTTCTTGCTTCCGCCCGCGGACTTGCCGCCCGTCGAGGCCTCGCCAGCTCCCCCGTCGGCTTCGACGTCATCGCCCGCACAGGCAACGGCCCAAGAGCAGAGAAGGCCGGTGAAAACCCCAACTGAGATCTTTTTCAGTGTTCGCTTTTGCATTTTTCCTCGTGATCCCTCGCGCCCAATTCGCGGGCGGACTCTACGCGGGCTCGGGGGCCCGCTCTGGGAGTGCGGAGTAACGCAGCGGGTTTCATATTGCAAGTCATTATCATCAAGCAGCGAAGCCGGGACCTCCAGTTCAACGAACGACCACCCAGATTGTCTGTCATTTGCCGCAACTTATGCACTGTTGCTGGGGCGGCCCGATTCTCCACTATAGAATTGATATTCAATATCCTCCTCCTGGGGCCCCCAAGACACCCTTCGCAGGAGCGGAGCGGAGCGGAGCGCAGCGCTCTGCCCGCGTCCTCCACCATGCCCTCGCCCCCATGGCGCCCGGTCGGACCCAGGACCCCGCGTCAGCCGCGCCGGACTGGCCCCGCGCCGTTAGGTCCCAGAACTCGGAATGCCACCGGGAGTCCTCCGTTCTTCGTCTGGAACAGGGCCTGGAACGACCCGGGCAGCATCCGTTTCGCGACCCCGCCCACCAGCGCACCCACGGGCCGGAGATCGGGCCTCTCACGAAGAACTCTCAACAGACGTCGAATCGCCTGTCCTTCGTCGAGGCGGTGCCCATAAGGAGGATTCGTGAGGACAATGGCGCCTTTCGGGATCTGGCGCGCGATATCGGCGACGTCGCCGATGTAGAACTCGGCTGTGCTCTCGATGGGGCTCGTCTGTTTCGCAAGGAGCGATACGAGGTTTGCTCGCGCAGCCGAGATCGCGCGAGGGTCGATATCGGAGCCGATGGCGCAGACGACATGCGGATGAGCTTCTTGGGCGAGTACACCTGCTCGGGATGATTCGAGCATTGAAGCGACGGAAGGCCACTCTTGAAACGCGAACTCCCGCGATAGCTCGATTCGGCTCGCTTCCGCCCGCAGAATCGCTTCGAGTAGCACAGTCCCCGCACCACAGAACGGGTCCCAAACCACGAGTTTGCCGCTCGGCTCCGGAAGAAGCGCTCGCGACATGGCCGCTGCAAGCGTTTCGCGGAGCGAGGCTTCGGCGACGTGCGCTCGGTAGCCTCGCCGATGGAGTCTCTCTCCACTCGCGTCCACGCTCACGGTGACGCGATCGTTTTCCATTCTCACGAAGAGACGCGGTCCCTCGGTCTCTTCACTCGACTCGGACTCGGGGACACCGAGCCGACGCGACAGCGCACTTTGAACTCGTTCGGCGACGGCGTCGCTATGCCAAAGTCGCGACTTGTGACACACGACATCGATCCGAGGGCTCGCCCTGCCTCGAAAGTAGGCGCCGAGCGGGAGCTTCTCGATGCCACGTTCGAGCTCGGGGAAGGTGCGCGCGTCGAAGGCCTTCAGCCGGGTCCGGACGCTCTCAGCGCAAAGGGACCGGCGACAGATCAGCTCAAGCTCAGGAAGTGTCACACGAAGTTCGACGCCCCCGGCGAGCACACGCAGCCGCGAAAGACCGAGCTCGCGCAGTTCAGCGGCCAAGATCGGCTCGAGGCCGGGGCCGACATGCACGAAGGCGAGGTAGGTGGTGAGGGGGGGAGCGTCGGCCACGGCAGTTTGCGTCAGAGTTTTATCGCCCGCCGAGGCTCGAATTGCGAGCAGGAAAGCGCGGCGAGCCAGCGCAAAAGACGGCAGTCTTGACCGGCTTCGTCTCCGAATCCAGAGGTTTTCGAGGTATGAGGATCAGCACCACCGTCATGGCCTCCCCTTCCGATTTCGGCTTCACCCCCCTGCTTCCCGAAGGCAAAGACGAAACCCCTTACCGAAAGCTGACGAGCGACCACGTCTCGACCTTCGAAGCCCAGGGGCAAACCTTCCTCAAGGTCGACCCCAAAGCCCTCACCCTGCTCACCAGCACGGCGATGGCCGAGATCGCCCACTACCTCCGGCCCGGGCACCTCGCTCAGCTGCGCCGAATATTGGACGATCCTGAAGCTTCACAGAACGATAAGTTCGTCGCTCTCGACCTCCTCAAGAACGCGAACATCGCGGCCAAGGGCGTCCTGCCCATGTGTCAGGACACCGGAACCGCCATCATCATGGGCAAGAAAGGCCAGCTCGTCTTCACCGGGGCGAACGACGAAGAGGCTATCGCGCGCGGCGTTTTCGACACCTACCGCACCCGAAATCTCCGCTACTCGCAGCTCGCGCCGCTCTCGATGTACGAGGAGGTCAACACCAAAAATAACCTCCCGGCCCAGATCGAGCTCTTCGCGACCCAAGGCTCCGAGTACAAGTTCCTGTTCATGGCCAAAGGCGGAGGCTCGGCCAACAAGAGCTACCTCTACCAAGAGACCAAAGCGCTCCTGAACCCGAAGCGCCTTCTCTCCTTCATCGAAGAGAAGATCGCGAGCCTCGGCACCGCCGCCTGTCCTCCCTATCACCTCGCGATCGTCATCGGCGGCACCAGCGCCGAACACACGCTCAAGACCGCCAAGCTCGCCTCAGCTCGTTACCTCGACTCGCTCCCGACCGGGGGCACAGAGCTCGGTCACGGCTACCGAGACCTCGTGCTCGAGGAGGAAGTTCTCGCGATGACGCGCCACCTCGGCATCGGCGCCCAATTCGGCGGGAAGTACTTCTGCCACGACGTCCGGGTGATCCGCCTGCCCCGCCACGGCGCCTCCTGCCCTGTTGGAATCGCCGTCTCCTGCTCCGCCGACCGTCAAGCGCTCGGGAAGATCACCCCGAGTGGCGTCTACATCGAGCAGCTCGAGCACGACCCGGCCCAGTATCTCCCGGACCCGACCCACGAAGAGCTCGGAGGTGAGGTAGTGTCGGTCGATCTCAATCAGCCGATGGCCGAAATGCGAGCGCAGCTCTCGCGCTACCCGGTCAAGACGCGCCTCTCGCTGACAGGTCGACTGATCGTCGCGCGCGACATCGCCCACGCCAAGATCAAGGAACTCCTCGACAAGGGCCAGCCGATGCCCGAGTACATGAAGAATCACCCTGTCTACTACGCGGGGCCCGCGAAGACTCCCGAAGGGATGCCGTCGGGCTCTTTTGGACCGACGACAGCGGGCCGTATGGACGCCTATGTCGACGAGTTCCAGTCGCACGGCGGAAGCCTCATCATGCTGGCCAAGGGAAACCGCGGACCGGAGGTGACGAAGGCCTGCCAAAAACACGGCGGGTTCTATCTCGGCTCGATCGGAGGTCCCGCTGCGCGCTTGGCGGAAGACTGCATCAAGAAAGTCGAAGTTCTCGAGTTCCCTGAGCTCGGCATGGAGGCCGTCTGGTCCATCGACGTCGTCGACTTCCCCGCCTTTATCGTCGTCGACGACAAGGGCAACGACTTCTTCAAGATGCTCCGTCCCGGGAGCCTCCCCGTCTCGAAAGGCTAAACGCTGATGATGACTTCCTTCGACGAGCTCGTCGACTCCTACTCTTGCATCTTCTTTGACGCCTACGGCGTGCTCAAGAGCTCGGCCGGGGTTTACCCGGGCGTGCTCGATGTTCTCGAAGACCTGCGCAAGCGCGACAAGCAGATCTACGTCGTCACCAATGACGCGAGCAAGTCTCCGCACCGCCTGGCCAAAGCTTACGAGCGCGACGGTGAGCCGCTCGTCCCGGTGAAGCGGATCGTCTCCTCGGGGCTCTTGGTCGAGGACTATCTCCGGAATAAGGTGAGGAGCGGCTGGGTCGCCTATCTCGGTAAAGAAGCGGCCGCCTATTACATCGCAGCCGCGGGACTCCACCCGATCCCGATCACCGAGGTCACTCCCGAAGATCACAGCCCCCGCTGCATCGTCATGCTTGACGACGAAGGCTTTGACTGGTTCCGGGACGTGAACAAGGTCGTGAACCTCGTGCGCCGACACAATATCCCCGTCGTCGTAGCCAACACGGACATCACCTACCCCGCGAACCAGGAAGACCTGAACGTGGCAGCCGGAGGACTTGCGCGCCTCGTCGAGGTCGCGACCGGTCGCCAATTCATCCATTTCGGAAAGCCCGATCCGATGATCTTCTCGAAGGCGTTCCACCTCGCCCTGGATGAGAACCCGACGCTGACGAAGCGGGATGTCTTGATGGTCGGCGACACGCTCACCACGGACATAGTCGGCGGCAACAAGTACGGCGTGGATACGGCTCTCGTTCTCTCGGGGACAACCCTCCAAAACCAAGCCAAGGCGCTCATTCAAGCAACAGGCATCGTCCCGACCTATATCTGTGGTTCGATCCTCACCTGAGAGGAGCGTCGTCGCCCTTGGGCGCTGAGCTCTTCAGCGCCTTGCCTCACTCGTTCAACGCCCGCACGAGGGGCATGAAGCTCTTGTCATCGAGGGCCGGGAAATAAGTCTCGATCGCCTCGCGCTTCAAGCGGGGCGCGTAGCCCTCCTGGAAGAAGTGTTCGCCGCTCCGGATCACGTAGTTCAGAAGGAAGAACCTGTACGCCTCTTTGAGGAAGAGGACCTCTTCGTCTTCGAGCGGGAACGTCCCGTGATAGGCGCGTAAGAAGCGCTGGAACGGTGCGTCGAAGAAGGGATCCACTGTGTAGTGGAATACAGTTTGATCGCCCTCGGAGCGAACCACTCGCGCGCAGAAATAGAAGTCGAGCATGCGCGGCTCAACCCGGAACCAATCGTAGTCCCAGCGCGAGAAGAACCGGAAGCCCTCTTGGTCAAAGCCGACCGAGAAGTTCCCAATGTTCCAGTCGACGAGCACGGGGATCTTCTGGAAATGGTGGTAGCCGAGGCGCTCGGCATTCGTCAGAAAGGTATCGCACTGAGTCCGGAGCAGGTCTTCGGCGGAATCATCAACGCCGAGCGCGCGCCGCCCTTCGGGTCGACCAAGCGCGTCGTGCAAGAGAGCGACATCCGAGCCCATCGACTTCCAGCTCGGCGGCAGAGGCGTCGTCAGGTGCGTCGAAGCTCGATGAAACTCGGCCATCTCTCGGCCCATGGCAGTGACAAGCTCGGGCGTTAGAACCTTCGGAAGGAAGTCGTAAAAGGAAGCCTTCTCGTAGAAGACAGCCCATTCGGCGCCCTTCCTGTAGGTAAAAACGTCTCCGTCCTTCTCCAGGATCGGAGCGAGAAACTGGCGATACCTTGTCCCCTTGAGCTGCCGTCGCCACTCGTGAATCAGCCGGTGATCCTGGCGGAAGTACACATAGGACCCATAAGAAGAGGTCTTCGCAATGTACTCGCGACCGTCATCGATGCCCACCGTGAACACACGGTTCGTCGAGACGTTCGCGCTGATGTCACGAACGCCGGTCAGCGCTCCGGAGCGCCCGAGCTCCGTCCAGGCTTCCTTGAGAATCGGTACTGTTTCCGGATCCGAAAAGGGCGCAAGCGTCATGGGGTCCCTTGGACGATAGACCGACCGTGAGCGAAGTGCACCTCTTGAGGAGCTTCTTATGGGGTCGAGCTTTTCCGCGGACCGCTCATGAGACGAGCGAAGGGGGCCGTTTCGTTTCCGAAAAGAGACATCCCCACAAGGTGCCCGAGTTTTCGATAGCTCTCCCACTGCGCCTCGTCGAAGAACTGATCGATGGTGGTCTCCTGGGGAAAGGCCGGGTTCGTCTGGGCATAATGCCGCAGATCCGCGGGCACCGACGGGAACAGCGTCGCCTTGACGTAGACGAGATATCCTTCATCGCATCCAAAGTTTCCGGGAGGGTACTTGACCTTGGCGAGGCAAGCCTGTTTCCGGGAAATCCGCTGCGGCCCCTTGGGCTTCAGGTCATCCAGACTCCCGTAGGGGCACTCCTCAGCCGCTGACAATTCAAACTCCCGAAACGGTTCCGACAAGAACTCGATCTCCGTTTCGAAGTCGAGGCGCGCCTTGCGCACAAGGTTCGCAAGCCCTTCGAAGGCGTGATCCGGATCAGCCTCGCCGTCGATGATCAGAATGAACGGAAGCCGCCGCCGAATCAGCTCATAAGCGCCCATGTTCTCGAAGTGGCCACCGTCGGACAGGTACCAATAAGGATCGGCTGTTCCCGGAAAGCGCGCGGAAAGCTCACGGAAGAGGTACTTCTGAACCCAGAAGAATGACCACCCGGGCGCAGGCTCGTGGCGTGTGCCCGGCGCATGCCACCAGTGTCCGAGTCGGACGTTCGTCAAACCGGCGAGCAGACTGAAGGCGGGACGCGTCCGCGATCCGAGGCCAGTCGAAAATGCGGCTCCGGAGATGCTCGCCCAAAGCCCCAGGGAGAGCATCTTTTCCCCGTCGGGCACGCTGGTGGAGAGCTCCGGGAACACCGAAAAACCCTCGGGCTTCGGACCTTCGATACAACGATTGAAGGTGAGGTGATGCCTCGCTCCTACGGAGAGCCCGTGGGGCCCCACGGCCATACCCAAGCCCTTTCGATCGAGTTCGTGCGCCTTGCTTCGACCGTCGATCGTTTCGTTGAGGGTGGTGTTGATGATGTGCAGCGGCCCACCATTCTCCCAAGGTGGCTTGATCTTGCCCTCGTTCCATCCGAAGTAGTCCGTTGCGGGAACATCGTCGTCCTCTCTGAGCGCCGTCGCGGCAGAAGGGTGGGGTTTGGAGCTCTTTTCACTCACTTCGCTGTAGCGCTTGGGGTTCGAGGCGCCCAGATAGGCCCGTGTGATCCGAGCGCTGTACAGGGGAAGCTGCGTCGAGCGGTTCAAGAGAGAATGCGTCCAGCCAATGACGAGCGAGATCAGAAGTGTCGCCGCAAACGAGAGCCCCGCGTACTTGAGACACTCACTCGGAACGTGGCACCAGGTCCGAACACTCAAAGGGTCTCGCGCAAGCGCCTGGGCAAAAACGCTAGCGCTCGCCAAGAGCGAGAAGAGGACGATGGCCGCTACGATCGCAGTGATCAGGTTCACGGAAGACCCCGGACGCCCCTGCGCCTCCTTCTTGCCGAGGAAGGCCGAAAACTTGGAAGCGAAAGGGACCACGCTCAGAAGGAGCGCCCAAATAGCCCCCCAGATCTTGCCGATGGTCCAGGAGTTCCCAAGAACGAAATGGTAGATGTAGCGTCCGAGCGAGTCGGTCGCTGCCAGAAACAGGAATACCCCGAGGGCGAGGAGGGTTGTCTTCAGGCACCCGGAGATCGTGTGGCGTGCCCACGTGTCGCCGTTCAGCCGCCTTTGTGCCCGAACGTCCCCGAAGCCTGACTCTTTTTCTCCGTTTGCTTCTCGTTTGCTCCGCCACCGCGACCAGAGCGTCAAGCCGAGCGCAACCAGAATGGCCGCGAGGCCAATCCCTCCGATGAGCCAGAGAAGTTCATTCGGCGCTTTCCGCAAGGCGGCAAGGCCCACAAGGCTTCCTGTTCCTAAAGCTGCGCCCAGCGCAGCCCTGAGCCAAGACACCTGATCCAAAATCCAATAGGCCCAGCCCAATGGGATCGCGCAGAGCAAGGCGGCAAGAGCCAAGAGAAGCCAGGGACTCGCGACCAGAGCCGGATCGTTGAAAGGCTGCATCCAGACCGGCCAATTATCGGCGTTCAGTAGAAGAGCCGCCCAGAGCGTCTCGAGTCCGAGCGCGATGGTCAGCGTGAACGAACCGACCACGATCATGAGCGAGAGCCAGTTTCGAAGGAGGACGGCACCAAACAAAAGCCGGTCCGAGCCCCCTGGAGCTAGGTATTGCCCATTTTGGCGCAGGTGATCGATGACAGAATGGGAGTTGTCACGGAGCGCAGCCTGCACTAGCCCTGCGGCAGATCCTTCTTCTTCCTCGAGCAGGCCACGAACGGGTGCATGTTTCACGATCTGGTGAATGCGAGCAAACAGTGACCCTAGGAACGAACCAAAGTAACCGCCGCCCGAGACCGTCGAGAGGTAGTCGAAGCGTCTGAGCAGATCCTTCTCGGCCAACGCTTGGACGACGCCGAGGGCGAAGGTCGCACTTCTGATCCCGCCGCCTGAGATCGCAAGCCCGGTCGGAGCATTCTTCAGAGACGCCTGAGCGTTCTCCCCGTAAGCGACCTTACGCCGTGCTCCGATGAGCTCCTCCTCGCGCCCACGTATCCCGCTCGGATACAGGCGCTCCTGCCGAGCGCGCCGAACATCCTCCCCTTCGACCCCTGAAACTGGTTTCGCGCTCATCGCCCCTCGCCGGGTGAGATACCACGGCCCAGAGATGAACTGAATGAGCTCGCTCTGGGAGGCCTTTCGAGAGCCGTAGGTGCGCCATCGCTAGAGCCCTGGTATGAGCCCGCTCCGGCGAGCGGACGCGAAGGCGGGAACTCTTGAGAGAAAGCTTCACTCTCGCGCGGAAGGGACTCACTCATGGAAATCCAAGGACGAAGGCGCTCTTCCAACTTTGAAGACCGCGGCGCCGGCCGCGGCGGCCAAGCTGCAGGCGGTCTCCCGATCGGACTCCTTTTCACCATCGTCCAGCGGCTCGGCTTCAAGGGTACCCTGATCGTCGGAGCTCTGTTCGGCGCCGTTTATCTCTTCATGCCCGATAGCGTCCGACAGCTCCTCGTCGGATCAGGGGCTGGTTCTGGAACCGCCGCCGGGCAGGGCAGCGCCTGTCAGCTCTCGAGCGAAAACCAGGGTGCCTGTGATTTCTCGCGCGTGATTTTGGCTTCGACAGAGGACGTCTGGAAGACGCAGTTCGAAACTCAAAGGCTCCCGAGCTACGGCACCGATCCGGGTCCCTACCGCGAGCCGACGTTGGTCGTCTTCTCGGGCGGCGTTCAGACGGGCGGCTGCGGTGGCGCGACCTCGGACGTCGGCCCTTTTTATTGTCCCGCCGACAAGAAGCTCTACATCGACCCGAACTTCTACGGCGTCATGGAAAAGCGTCTCAAGGCTCCGGGCGATTTCGCCCAAGCGTACGTGATCGCTCACGAGGTCGGACACCATGTCCAGAACCTGATCGGCTCCTCTCGCCTGAACGTAAAAGGCGAAACAAAGAACCAAGTCTCGGTCCGCGTCGAACTACAGGCAGATTGTTTGGCAGGTGTCTGGGGACACACGGCGCGCGCCTCCCTGGCGATCACAGACGAGGATCTCAAGGAGGCGCTGAACGCCGCGCACCAGATCGGGGATGACTCCCTCGGCCACTCGAAGGAGAGCGACTACACGCACGGCTCAAGTGCGCAGCGCGTGCGCTGGTTCCAGCGCGGGTTCGAGAGCGGCGACCCGCGCAAATGCGACACCTTCTCGGTGACGCGTTACGCGGATCTTTGAACGCCCCTTCGCCGCTGCCGTTCGTTATGCAGATTTCTGAGCGGCACCTTCGCGGCGTACCGCGACGATGCGCAGAGAACGGTCGCCGCCCGGCATCTCCCACTCGATCTCCTGCCCGATGCGGAGGCCGAGCAGAGCACAGCCGAGGGGCGCTAGGACCGAGACTTTGCCCGTCGCCGCGTCGGCATCATTCGGATAGACGAGCTGGACCTGGCGGCGACGGCCTGTCGCGGCGTCTTCGTATTCGAGCTCGCTTTCCATCACCACGACATCAGGCGGCACTTCAGCCAAGGGGACGACCTGGGCCCGATCGAGCTCAGCTTCCAGCTTTTCGCTGATCTCCGAGCCGCTGTGGAGGACAAGACGGAGAAGACGCTCGCGGTCTTCTGCGGCGACAATGAGGCTTGGACGAGATGACATGTCGAATGAACTCCTAGCTTTGCTTGAAAGAGCCAAAAGCCGGGGGAAAACATTTTCGCCCGGCAGAACCACCGGGCGATGAACAGCATCTACCCAGGGTGCGCGTGTCTTGCCGCAGGAACGAACTCACGCAGGCGCGTCTGCGCAAGCGCTACTTCGGTGGGCAAGATGTGACGCGAACTCATTCTTTATAGATTGGCATGCGGGGACGGTTCCGCAAGGGGTCACCCGGGCACTTTGGAGCAGGATCAGGGGTTTGGGCCTTCGTCCGAATGACCAGACCCTGTGATTTCTAGGTAATTTTGCTCATTGCCTCGGGAGCAGTCGAGAAAGGGCGCGCTTCCACCAGCCGAAAATCAGCCAAAGGCTCCTGCGCGAGAGTTCAGTCAAACAAAATGATTCACGCCCCTCCGATCTCCAAGAGAACTCGAAGGGGCGCGATAGGGGCCAAGCCGGGATTCGACTTAGCCAGCGATCTTCTTGACGAGATCGACGACCTTGCTCGAATAACCCCACTCGTTGTCGTACCAAGACACAACCTTGACGAAGGTCTTGTCGAGCTGGATGCCAGCCTTGGCGTCGAACACGCTGGTGCAGACCTCACCGCGGAAGTCGGTCGCGACGACAGCCTCCTCGGTGTAACCGAGCACGCCCTTCATCTTGCCCTCAGAAGCGGCCTTCATCGCAGCACAGATCTGGTCGTAGCTGGCTTCCTTGAGGAGCTCGACGGTCAGATCGACCACCGAGACGTCCGAGGTCGGAACGCGGAACGCCATGCCCGTGAGCTTGCCGTTGAGCTCGGGGATGACCTTACCGACTGCCTTAGCAGCACCCGTCGAAGACGGGATGATGTTCTCGAGGATGCCGCGGCCGCCGCGCCAGTCCTTCTTCGAAGGACCGTCGACCGTCTTCTGGGTCGCCGTAGCAGCGTGAACCGTGGTCATGAGGCCGCGCTTGATGCCGAAGTTGTCGTTGAGGACCTTAGCGATCGGGGCGAGACAGTTCGTGGTGCAGGAAGCGTTCGAAACGATCGTCTCACCACTATAGGTGTCGTCGTTCACGCCCATGACGAACATGCGAGTGTCGTCCTTCGACGGCGCCGACATGACGACCTTCTTCGCGCCAGCCGCGAGGTGCTTCTCAGCGCCGGGCTTGTCGAGGAAGATACCGGTCGACTCGACGATGACGTCTGCGCCGATCTCACCCCACTTGAGGTTCGCAGGATCGGTCTCGGCTGTGGTGCGGATGGTCTTGCCGTTGACGACAAGCTTGCCACCGTCGACCTTCACGTCGCCCTTGAAGCGGCCGTGCACCGAGTCGTACTTGAGCATGTACGCGAGGTAGTCGACCTCGAGGAGGTCATTGATTCCGACGATCTCGACGTCGCCGCGCTGAACGGCTGCGCGGAAAACCATGCGCCCGATCCGGCCGAAGCCGTTGATTCCGACTTTGATCATTTTCGTAGTTCCCTTTTGAACGGTTGTTTCCCTGAAGTAATTGGGGAGGCTTCTTATAGTGAAAGCGGGCGCGGGGTGTCACCCTCGCTTTCGGCCTCAGGGGAACGAATAGCACCCGGAGCCCCGCCATGACCAGTCCGCGCTCGCCGCGGGGCTCGCGTGTTCTCGAGCGCATCTCCGCCCGCTCGCCCTTCGGGGCGGGCGCGCTTCGCTCTGGCGCATCCCGGAGACGTGTTCTAGTGCTACTGAAGCAGCAAAAGCGCGCCCTGTTTCGAGAATGCTCAGGTCTTGGTAACCTGAGACTCCTTCGATGACATTCCACGCCGACCAAGTCCAAAAGGCCCTCGATTCCAAGGCAGAACGAGTGAGCGACACCGACGTCGCGCGGATCATCGAGCTCCGCTCCGTCGTTGACGAAAAGATCGCGAGTTTCCCCGATGACCAGCGAGAAGCGCGGCAGCAGGCCACCCTCCTCCTCGATTTCTTAGCCGAGCGCGCCTCGGCGCCGATCTCGAGCGAAACAAAGCAGGCCGCGGCCGCCCTCCTCTACCTGAGCGCTCCCGTCGACCTCGTCCCGGATCACGAACCCGGCGGTTTCGACGACGACGCAGCAGTGCTCGCCCTGGCAACGGGCCGGATCCGTTCGGCGCTGCGCGCGTTCTGCGCAAGTTCGGGTCGCGCTGCTCCGAGTTGGCTCGGCGATTGAGGTCAGGCCTGGCGCGACGTGAGTCGCCTGCCCCTCACCCACCGACCCAGGGTTCGCTCAAGGGCCCACGCCCGCCGCCCTTCCGGGAACGACGGGCGAGCCCTCCTTCACTTCACGATCGGTTCGGGGATGAAGACGTCGCAGGGGAAGTCGATATCGATGTCGTGTTTGCCGGACTTGATGAGCTCGCAGGGCTCACCCACAAGCTCGAGCTGACTCGATGAGTTCAGCTTCCAGCCGTCCCCTACACCGTCCGAGAGGAACTCGAGTTCGACGCCGTCGAGAGTCACGGTTCCCTGGTCTTCTTTGCCCTCGAGGATCTCTCCTTGAAGATCGATCACACAGGAGCGAGCGCCGTCGATGATGGTCTGGAAGGCTTCGATGAGTCCGCTCGGACGTGTACCATCGTAAATCTCGCCATTCGCGGCTGTGGCCACGTCGGTGAGGTGCGTGCGGAGCGTCGGATCATTCGGCGTACTGACGTCGACAACGTGGACGACGATGCCGAGCTCTTCGTAGACGCGCTTGGCTTCTTGAACGAGGTCGTACTGCTCAGCAGCTGACGGAGGCATGAGCACCGGGGGATCGCCGCGTTCGACCCAGTTGGCTTCGGGGTCCTCGCCCGCAGCCATATCCCGGCAGATTGCAGGAGGATTGCTCTCCGCGTAGTTCGGGCAGTCGCAGCTGTCGGGCAGACCATCCGTCGCCAGGACGATGATCTTGGGTCCGGAGAGCTCTGCCGCGGCTAGCTTCTCTGCGACAGCCGTGAGGGACTCCCGCGTCGGGGTGTCGATGACGACCTCGCTGCACGGCATGTGAGCGAGCATTTCCTCATAGTTCCCGAAGTCGACGTCAGCCTCGATGATCGGGACTTCCGTGAGCAGCGGGCACACCTTCGGCTCTTCGTCGTTCGGAGCGGCTACGTTCCCGTTCCGAGAGGAATAAAGGGTCATGCCGAAGCGAACGTCGCCGTCGAGCTGCTTCACGATGCCGTCGGTTGGATTGAAGAGGACGGTGCGCACGACGTTCCAGCGCCAGGTCTGGGGCGGGCCTTGATTGCCAACGGGAGTGCCGTCCCCTTCGCATTCCCAGGGCACGTAGGTGCCAGCTTCGATCTCTTGCTCGACGAGCGCGCTGAAACCCTGTTCGCCGGTCATCGAGCGGGATTGATCGATGAGCAGGACGACATTCGGGATCTCAGGGGTGAAGCGGACCTCTTCCTCGATGCAGCCACCTCCGCCTTCGCCCATCGTGCCACCCGTGCCGAGGTAGCCGCCCATGCCGAGATCCGGGCTGTCCGGTTCGATCTCCTGGGTGCACTTTCCGTTCAGTCCGCACAGGAAGATGTCGCCCTGAGGCGACTTTCCGCAGCGCGGGTCAGGGGTGTTCGGGGTGCACTCCTGCTCACAGGTCTCGCTCACAGAACAATACTGATTCGGCGCACAGGGCATCGCTGTGCCGCAAGGAGCACCACACGTCTCGCAGGAAGGAGCACAGGCACCGAAGGAGTTACAGAAGCGACCCGCGTTACAGTCGTCGTTCGTCTCGCACCCCTGGAAGCCGCACTTTTCACTCTGCTCGAGGCACTCGCCGCCTCCGGCTCCACCGGGGACCGAAACCTCGGGGCTCGATTCGCACGCAGCGAACAGCGCAAACGCTGCTGAGAGAGCCAACGCAGGGAATGACCTGGCCCAACGCACGTGGGGAGACTTCATAATCGCGGCTTAGCACGGCGCCTCGCCAGGCTTTGCGAAAGGCAGCGGTGCTCTTACGAAAAGTCCGCTCTAAGTTCACCCTGGCTGATGAATTGAAACCAAATTTTTCCACCTCCCCTCGGCCCAGGGCCCACTCGACTTCCACCTGCGAACGACGCCACGATTTACCTTGCGCCATAGTTAACCCTGGTTAATATTCAGCCCGTGACAACAGCCCTTCCCGAAGCGAAAGAAGCGGCCCTCGAGGCCGTCGCGACGCTCGGACGGCTCGTCACAGTCTTCGCCGAACGCCGCAAGCAGCTCGCCGAGAGTGTCGGACTCACTGACCAGCAGTGGCAGGCACTCGAAGAGGTTCAGACCGAGCATTTCATGCCGAGTCTTTTCGCTCACAAGCGAGAAACAAGCGCCGCAGCGGTGAGCAAGATCCTGCGGCAACTTTCCGACAAGGGCTTGATCCAAGCTTCCTTGAGTTCCGTCGACGGCCGACACCGCTCTTACTCCGTCACCGACAAAGGCCGAGCGCTTCTCGCGAAATTGCGGGAGGAGCGAGAGCGAGCGATCCGTGAGGTTTGGCTCAAGCTCGAGCTCGGTGAGCTCAGAGCCTGGAGCTCGCTCGGAGAACGGCTTGCGAGCGGCCTCGAACGGCTGGCTGCGGAGAGAACGAAGGCTCCTGAAACTGCTTGAAGCGCGGGAACCGTGAGCCCGCGCACCGGAACATTCAAACTGAGAATTCGAACGGAACCTGAATCGAAAATAGGGACGTCACAATGGGAAAATCGCTGTACGAAAAGGTCTTTGAGCGCCACGCGGTCAGGAAGCTGCCGTCGGGTCAATATCAGCTCTTTATGGGGCTGCACCTCATCCACGAGGTCACATCACCGCAGGCATTCTCGATGCTCGACGATCGGAAGCTCAGCGTGCTCTACCCCGATCGCACCTTCGCGACCGTCGACCACATCATCCCGACCACGAGTCAGCTCCGTCCTTACGCGGACTCGACAGCAGAGCAGATGATGGCTTTCCTCGAGAAGAACACGAAGAAGCACGGCATTCGCCTGTTCTCCCCAGAGAAAGAGGAACAGGGCATCGTACACGTGGTCGGGCCCGAGCGCGGCCTGACTCAGCCCGGCATGACCATTTGCTGCGGTGACTCGCATACGTCGACCCACGGCGCCTTCGGCGCCCTCGCTTTCGGCATCGGGACCAGCCAGGTGCGCGACGTGCTCGCGACCCAGACGCTCACGATGGACAAGCTGAAGGTTCGACGCATCGAGGTCAACGGCAAGCTCGGCCCCGGCGTCTACGCCAAAGACGTCATCCTCTACATCATCCAGAAGCTCGGCGTCCAAGGCGGCGTGGGTTACGCCTACGAGTATGCAGGCGACGTCATCCGCAACATGACGATGGAGGAGCGCATGACCGTCTGCAACATGAGCATCGAAGGCGGCGCTCGTTGTGGTTATGTCGAGCCCGATCAGGTCACCTTCGACTACTTGAAGGGTCGCGAGTACGCGCCGCAAGGTGAGGCCTTTGAACGCGCGGTGCGCGATTGGGCTTCGCTCGCGAGCGATCCCGACGCACACTACGACGACGTCGTCCGTTACGACGCCGCTGACATCGAACCTGTGGTCACCTGGGGCATCACCCCCGGACAATCCACGGGCGTCTCGGGCGAGATCCCGAAGGCGGAGGAGTTCCGCGAGGACGAGCGTCAGACAGTGCTCGAGGCCTACAAGTACATGTCGTTCGCCCCGGGTCAGAAGATCAAGGGCACCAAGATCGACGTCGCGTTCATCGGTTCCTGCACGAACGGGCGCCTGAGCGACATCGCCGAGGTGGTTCGTCTTTTGGATGGCAAGAATCTCCACGTCAAAGAGGGCGTCCGCGCCTTCGTGGTGCCCGGTAGTCACGAGGTCAAGAGGCAGGCGCTCTCGCTCGGTTATGACAAGGTGCTCACGCAAGCGGGCTTCGAATTCCGTGAACCCGGCTGTTCGATGTGCCTCGCGATGAACCCCGACAAGCTCAAGGGACGGGAGCTCAGCGCTTCGACCTCGAATCGAAACTTCAAAGGCCGTCAGGGTTCGCCGGACGGGCGCACCCTGCTCATGAGCCCCGCCATGGTAGCCGCCGCAGCTATCCGCGGTGAGGTCGCCGATACACGCGAGGTCTTCGGACAGGCGTAAGCGAGAGAGGAGAAACAGATCATGGACAGCAAACGCATCAAACTCAAAGGTCCCGGTATCCCGGTCCGCGGCAACGACATCGACACCGATCGAATCATCCCCGCCCGCTTCCTCAAGACCATCACTTTCGATGGGCTCGGCGAGCACGCCTTCGAAGACGATCGCCTGGGCGAAAAAGCCGCCGGCAACATGCATCCCTTCGACAATCCGGCCTTTTCTGAGGCCAAGGTCCTCATCGTCAACAAGAACTTCGGCTGCGGCTCGAGCCGCGAACACGCTCCCCAGGCCATCGCTCGTTTCGGCAAAGGCATCGCTCTTATCTTGGGTGAATCGTTCGCTGAGATCTTCTACGGAAACTGTCAGAGCCTCGGGGTTCCCTGCCCGACGCTCGACGCTGCTTCTATCGAAGAGCTCATGAGCTTGGTCGAGGCCGATCCGAAGCTTGAGCTCACGGTCGACCTCGAGAAACAAGAGGTTCAGGCTGGTAGCCGCACCTTCAGTTTCTCGATGCCTGATGGTCCGAAACGCGCCTTCATTGAGGGAACCTGGGATCCGACCTTCGAGCTCTTGTCCGCGAAGGAGCAGATCCAGAAAACGGCTGCATCCCTTCCTTACATGAATGGTTTCGCTGAGAGGCGCTGATTTGACGAAAGGGCGGACGCGAGGGCATCGATCCTGTCGTCCGCCTCACATCCTCACACTTTCCAAGCTGACTCACCGCGCTAGTCTTATCCCCGTGAGCCTCCCGGAAGCCCCAGTTCCGCCGCCTCCTCCCGATGAGTTTCGGGACGCGGCCGAATGCACACACGGCTCGATCCCCCATCCTCTCCCCGAGCCGGACGTGGGCGAGCCCGAGGCCCCTCTGCCCGAAGAGAAGAGCGGGTTTCAGCTCGATTTCTACCATCGCCTGCGTAAGAACATCCGCGCTTACCTGCAGAAACGGGGCCCGTTCCGCTACGCGGACATTCTCCTCGTCGGCCCTGACCTGTTCCACCTCCTGGTCCGCCTCGTCGGCGACCGGCGCATCCCAGCCTTCGAGAAAGCAAAGCTCGGCGCGACCATCGCCTATTTCGTCGCCCCCGTCGGGCTGATCCCCGAAGGCGTAACAGGCCCGATCGGCTACCTCGACGACATCGCGCTCTCCGCCTACGTGCTCCGAAGCCTCCTCGGGACCCAGTACGCGCCGATCGTGCGCCAGCATTGGGCCGGGGAACGTGACGTGCTCGACGTCGTGCAGGGTGTGCTCGAGGGACTTGACCATGCTATGCGAGGGGGCCTTTGGGACCGGCTCAGAAAAGCCCCCCGACCGCCGAAATAGAGGACCCTTGCCCCCCACGAAAACGACCGCCCCGGGTCCCATCCGACGCCCCCGCGAGGCTGCACAAAAGAACGCCAAAGGCCCCATCCGACGCCCCCGCGAGGCTGCACAAGAAAGGGACGAAGCGCCCCTCGAGCCAAGACGCGAGCGCCGCGCGCTCAGTCACGTTGGCGGCAAGGTGACGATTCAAGGAGGCAGCGAAGAGGAACAGGCCGCTCTTGCCCACGCCCTCAACGTGAGCGCCGATGAAGACGAGGTGATGCAGGACGTGCATGGGTTCCATAGCTACCCGGCCCGCCTCCATCCGAAGACCGCGAGCCGGCTCGTCGAACACCTCTCACGGGGCGACGGCCGCGTGCTCGATCCCTTCTGTGGCAGCGGGACTGTGGTTGTCGAGTCACGCGCTCTCGGGCGCACCGCACTCGGCTCCGATCTGAACCCGCTCTCTGTCGAGCTCGCTTGGCTCAAGTCTCGCGGAGTCACGCAAAAATTCGCGAGCGACCTGGTCCGAGCCGCCGAGCGCATCGCCGATAAAGCGGAGGAGCGTCGACTCGACCGCGCCGACCCCCACAGGCGCTACGACACCGAAGATCGGGAGCGCTACCCGATCCACATCCTGCTCGAGCTCGACAGCATCTATCACGGCATTTTCGCCCTCGAGCACAACGAGCCGAAGCGAGCGCTTCGCCTAGTCGTCTCCTCCTTGCTCACGAAGCTCTCCTATTCGGAAGGCGACACCACCCGTCGCAAGGCGCCACGAAGGCTCGCCCCCGGCTTTGCCATCCAGCTCTTCGTCGACAAGACCCGCGAGCTTGCCGAGCGCCTTGTCGCCTTCAGCGAGCGCGTCCCCCCGCGCACTCCGCGCGCCTATGTCACGCACGCCGACGCGCGAAAGCTCGGCTACGTCGAACCGAAGTCGATCGACCTGATCGTGACTTCGCCTCCTTACCCCGGCGTCTACGATTATCTCGACCACCACCTCCACCGCCTGCGCTGGCTCGGGCTCCGCGAAAGTCGCCTCCAGGATGACGAAATCGGCGCGCGCCGTTCCTATCGAAGGCGGCGTTTGGGGGAAGCCGAGGACCTCTGGGTGCGGGAGATCGGCGCCTGCCTGCGCGAGATGCGACGAGTGCTCGCTTCTGACGGACGAGCCGTCATGATCGTCGCTGACTCAGTTGTGGATCGCCGCGCGCTGCGCGCCGTGCCTGCTCTTGAGCGCGCCGCGAAAGAGAACGGCGTCGACATCATGGCCGTCGCCTCTCAGAAGCGCCCGATCTTCCTGCACGGCGCCGAAGAAGCTTTCCACGACGCGCCGCGGGAAGAGCACGTGCTCATCATTCGGCCGGGTCGAGCTCCGATCCAGAGGAGCTTCGGGAAGCCGTCTGAACGCCGGTCGGACGACGATGAAGCTCGGCCGCGTCGGTCTTTCGATGAGCGCCCCACAGCCACCCGAGCACCTGCCCAAAGAGGCCCGCGGGAGCGTCAGGAAACCCGAGAGCGAAGTCCGGAGCGAAGCCGAGATGCCCGGCGCGTTCCTCCCAAGTCTCGCTGATTTTTTGAGCTGACGCGAGAGCCCCGAGCACGGACGCCCGCGGGACCATCGGATCGTGCGACGCGCCTAGGTACAAGGATTCGACCTTGAGCTCGGGCAAGAGCGGCGCCACGCTCATCGCTCGATAATAATCGAGGGCGCTCGGGAATCCGAAGCGGGGCGCGATCACGCGCTCGTCCCACTCGCGAATGCGCCAGATGCGGCGAGCCTCGTAGGGTTCGATGCCCGAAGGGTTCCTTTGGTACGCGGCTGTATAGGTTTGGTGGAGCGACTCGAGGACGTGCCGCCGGTAGACGGGAAACTTTGAGCGATCGAAGGCGGCCGAGGCCGCCGCGAGGTCGAGCGGAGAACAGACGGCGGCGACCCGCCGAAGGCGCGGATCGGGCGAGACGCAAGCGTAACGGAGCGCTGTATGCCCTCCGAGAGAGAAGCCGAGCAGAGCGATCTCCGAAAATGATGCAAACCGCGGCTCACGGAGGATTTGTCCGAGATCTTCGATGAGCCCCGCGTGTGCAAAATCGTGGCCTCTTCTGTCAGCGCCTCTTTGATTCAAGAGGAGAGCAGAAAGGCCCATTTGAGCGCAGGCCGAGAGCGCCGCGCGCATATAGCCGCTCTCGGTGTTCCCGCCGAGGCCATGCATGATCACCGTCAGCCTGTCGCTCGTGCCCGACAGGTAGAGGCCCGAAATTTCCACCGGACCCACGACAAGATCTACCACTGTGGCCCGGAATTCTTCGATGCCGGTGGAGGGCAACGGCGCGCGGCGCCGCTCCAAATAAGGCCAGATCGTGTAGACGTGACCGAGCGCTGCAGCGGAAAGTCCAGCACCTCGAGCCAGAAGACGGCGCATTGGTGAAGCTTATCATGGGCCTCATGCGAAATCTGCGCTCTCGGGGCAGCGCAAAGAACGGGCACTTTCTGTGGCAGACATCGAAGCATTTTCTTTGCCGATCTGGGCTCTCGAAGCTACCAAGGGACCATGATGTCCTCGCCCGCCCAGAAGTCTCGCCCTTCGACTCCGCGTTCTCTTTTGAGCCTCGGCCGCCTGACGCTCGCGTTCGGCACTCTCACAACTCTCTTACTTTCGAGCCTCGCTTGTTCAGAGGCCGCAAGCATTGATGGCAGCGGCGGCGCAACCGCAAGCGCAAGCGGCGGGGATTCGACCAGCGGCGGCGCACCGGGAACGGGCGGTGACGCCCCGGCGAGCGGCGGGGACGGCACCGGAGGCTCGACTGTCAGCCAGCTCCCGAGCGCTACGACCCAGGACGCGGTCGCGGCGTTCATCGCTGACGGGAGTTACAAGACCTGGACCCACGACGAGACGCCCCGTGAGGTCGCGGACCACGTCGTCGGCAGCCCGCACGCCGGAAGCCCCGCGACCCACAAGCTCCAAACGTACGTGAACGATCAAGGGATCGCGTCCCTCGAGAAGAACAAGGACGTCACTTCGCTGAGCAAGAACCACGACGTCGGGTCGATGGCCGTCAAGGAGGTCTATGACGCCGCAGGCACCCGGCTGACTGTCATGGCCATGATCAAGGTCAACGACACGCGGCGCGGCTTCTCCTACTATTGTGACGGGGATGAGACCTTGTGCGGGAGCGGAGTGACGACCCCCTTCTTCGCCCCTGATGAGAAAGGCGCTGAAGCCTGCTCGAGCTGCCATGGCGGAAGCATCTATTTCCCGCTCCCCTGAGACCGCCTAAGAGTCCGGCCCTCGGGCGCCCCGTCGCCGGGCTGCCCGAGAGAGCCCTGGCCGCGAAAACCCCTTGGGCACCGGAATTCTTTTGGTGTAAGAGCGCGTCCATGTCGCTCAACAAAGTCAGCCTGAAGGATTTGGACCTGGCCGGGAAGCGCGTGCTTATGCGCGTCGACTTCAACGTGCCCCTCGACGGCACCAGGATCACGAACAACGCGCGCATCGTCGCCGCTCTCCCCTCGATCCAGCACGCCCTCGACCAAGGTGCGAGCGTCGTTCTGATGAGCCACCTCGGCCGTCCCGACGGCGAGCGCAAGCTCGAGTACTCGATGCGCCCCGTATCAGAGGAACTCTCAAAGCTCCTCGGCCGCCCCGTGACCCAGCTCGACGACTGCGTCGGCCCTGAGGTGGAGGCCGCCTGTGCCAAGCTCGCCCCCGGCAGCGTTGTGCTCCTCGAGAACCTCCGCTTCCACAAAGAGGAAGAGGGCAAGGGCGCAGAGAAGTCCGCCATCGAAGCCTTCCGCGCATCGCTCACCAAGCTCGGCGACGTCTACGTGAACGACGCCTTCGGCACCGCGCACCGCGCGCACTCCTCGATGGTCGGCGTCGACCTGCCCCAGAAGGCCGTCGGCTTCTTGATGCAGACGGAGCTCGACTACTTCGCGAAGGCGCTGGAAAACCCGGTTCGCCCCTTCCTCGCGATCATGGGCGGCGCCAAGGTGGCCGACAAGATTCAGCTCATCGAGAACCTCCTCGACAAGGTCGACATCATGATCATCGGTGGCGGCATGGCGTACACCTTCAAGAAGGTGCTCTACGGCATGGAGATCGGGAACTCGATCTTCGACAAGGAGGGCGCCAAGATCGTCCAGGGCCTCGTCGACAAGGCGAAGGCAAAGGGCGTCGAGCTGGTGTTCCCCGTCGACTACGTCACCGGCGACAAGTTCGGTGCAGACGCGACGGTCGGCAGCGCGACGGACGAGAGCGGTATCCCCGCCGACATGGAAGGCTTCGACTGTGGCCCGAAGAGCCGCGAGCTCTTTGCTGCAGCGATCAAGCGCGCCAAGACGATCGTGTGGAACGGTCCTGTCGGCGTGTTCGAGTTCGAGCCCTTCCAGGCTGGTACCAAGGCAGTCGCCGATGCAGTCGTCGAAGCCACGGCCGGCGGCGCCACCTCCATCATCGGTGGTGGTGACTCGGCAACGGCTGCCAAGAAGTTCAAGATCCTGGATAAGGTGAGCCACGTCTCGACGGGCGGCGGCGCTTCTCTCGAACTCCTCGAGGGCAAGAACCTCCCCGGCGTCGCGGCGATCCCGAGCCGTCAGGGCTGAAAAGTCGCTCCTCGAGGCGCGAAAAAGTGAGAGGCCGCTGCCCCCCGAGGGCGGCGGCCTTTTCTCTAGTATTCTGTCCTGATTCCGCGGACCCGAGGGGCAAAGGCGGGGCCTATTGCCGGTGGAAATGACAGGTTCATGACGGCAGGCGACGCTCGGACACTGTAAACAGCGATCAGATGGCCCGGCCAATGACTGCACCCCTACTCGTCGACGGAGATCCGAGCGAAAAGATCGCTTGGGGCATGTCGACCCCGTTCATCCTGCTGCACCTCCTGCCGCTCGGTATGATCTGGTTCCCGCCGACGCTCGGCGATATCGCGCTCTGTATCGGGCTCTACGCCGTTAGAATGTTCTTCATCACCGGCGTCTTTCATCGCTACTTCTCGCATCGCGGCTACCGGATGGGACGGGTGATGCAGTTCTTGATGGCCTTTGGTGGCGGGACCGCCGCCCAGAAGGGCGCGCTCTGGTGGGCGTCGCACCACAGGTGGCACCACCGCTACTCGGACACGGATCGCGATCCTCACAAATCAGGGCGCGGCTTCCTCTGGAGCCACGTCGGCTGGATCTTGTGCCCGAAGTACAACGAGACCGACTACGAAGGCATCCGCGATTTCGCGAAGTTTCCGGAGCTCGTTTGGCTCAACAAGTACCACCTCGTCCCGCCGGTCGTGCTCGGGGTAGCCGTTTGGTATTTCGGCGGCTGGAGCGCGTTGTTCTGCGGCTTCTTCCTCTCGACCGTGCTCCTCTACCACGGCACCTTCAGCATCAACTCCCTCACGCACCGCTTCGGCAAGGCGCGTTACAAGACGACCGACACCAGCAAGAACTCCTTCCTGCTCGCGCTCGTCACGCTCGGTGAAGGCTGGCACAATAACCACCACTACTTCCCGACCACGGCGAACCAGGGCTTCTTCTGGTGGGAAATCGACATCAGCTACTACGTGCTGCGTTTCCTCGCCCTCTTCGGTCTCGTGAGCGACCTGCGCAAGCCCTCCGACCGCGCCCGCTTCAAGAACTGGATCGACATCGAAGCTCGTGACCGCTTGCTCAAGAAGCGCGGCCTTGAGGCTCCTGAAGAACACACCCACGAAGAGATCGAGCTGAACCCCGCGGCAAGTCCCGCCGAGTAAGTTCAAGAGCCCCGCCGAATAGGCTCACGAGCAGAGCCGAATCAAGAGAGAGCCCGGCTCAAGCAAGAAGCGACCCAAGCGGCGCCTCGCACAACCCTGCCCCGGGGAACGCGCGAGAGCGCCGCAGGCTTTTTGTCTGCACGCCACCTGGGCGCTTCAACCCCGCACCCCCCAAGGACATGCCAGCGCTCGTCGGAAGCCCCACCGGTCCGTCTCAAAGCGCGCCTAGGGTCCACGAACGCCCTATCGGACGCCCGAAGCTCAGAGCGCGTAAAGAACGCCGACCGCGATCCCGAGAGCGGGTCCGATGATGGCCGGGCCGAGGTACCAAGCGACCGCGAGCCCCAAGAACTGGTAGGCGGGGGTGTAACGGACAGTCTGGAAGAAGCCCGCCGCCGAACGGGGCGCGAGGCCTTCAACCACCGAGAACCCGTCGAGGGGCGGCACCGGCAGCAGGTTGAAGACGCCGAGCACCACGTTCAGGCTGACAAGAACGGAGAGGGCCATCGCGAGCGCATCGATCGCGGGAGAGCCGTCCGTCGCCGCAATGGCGAGCGCATCGAGCCGCGGCGCGCTCGAAAGGACGAGCAACCCCTGCCCCAGGAGCAGGTGAATGGCAAACATCCCGACCCCCACGAGCAGGAAATTCGCGAGCGGCCCCGAAGCCGACATCAGCGCATAACGGGTCGGATTCCGATCGGCCCAGTGCCGATCGTAAGGTGCCGAGGCCCAACCGAACATCCAGGCGCCGCCGGAGATCAAAAAGGAGAGCAGCGGCCAGGCGACCATGCCGAAAGGCGAGCGCCGCAGGTGCGGCATCGGGTCCAAGGTGACTTGCCCCCCCTCGTAGGCTGTGGTGTCGCCCGCGCGATAGGCGACGAAGGCGTGCATGAACTCATGGAAGGTCGTGCTGAAAAGGAAGACGACGTACCAAACGAGAAGTCCAGGCAGGGTGATGCCGTTCACCCGGGGGCGTCTAGCGCGCAGCAGGTCCCATCCGCCACTGTTGACCTGAAAAATTCACACACCATGCCCCGAGCTGGCCCTTCCTTCGCTGCAGTTCGCGTCGGAATCGTCGATCTTGGTCTCTCATCGAAGGCGTCCCCACCGCTCATCGCGCCTACGTGCTCCGAAAAAGTCGCCCAAATACGTACGCACGTCCACGGATCTACCGTACGTGCGCCTCGAAAAATCGTACGACTCGATTCGGCTTGACGTACGTAGCCCCGTGAAGGGCCGGAATCGTTCCGCTCGACCGCTCCCCCGCCACCTCCTCTCGCCGCGCCGCGACTTCTCTGACCGCCCCTCGGCCGCGTCCCTCATCGGAAGGGGACAACCCGGAAACCGAAACTCTCGATGGAGCTTCTTTTTTTGGAGTCGCCGATCCGACAGAGTCCGAGTGAACCCCCACGGCGAGTGCCCGGGATAACCCCCGCAGCAACTGTTTCTCGGAGGCTCCCGGGAGCCCCTCCAACCCTCAAAAGGCCCAAAAGGGCTCCCTCCCAGTCCTCCCCCAGCCCAAGCCGCGGTCACGGGGCTCCCTCCCAGCCCTCCCCAGCCAGCCGTCTTCCAAGCCTTCCACCGTCCCAAGGGCACCGGCTAGCTGTCTCGAAGAGTCCTCCGTCCCTCTCGCCACGGCATCGGAAAGCGCTCCATCCCCTTCGCCACGGCAGCCAGCTGCCTCGAAGAGCCCTCCGTCCCTCTCGCCACGGCAGCCAGCTGCCTCCGGAGCCCTCGGTCCCGTTTTACCAGGCAGCCAGCTGCCTGTTCAGCCCTCGCCTGGTCATTCCGCAAGCCGCCAGCTGCCTCGAAGTGCCCTCCCACCCCTTCGTCACGGCAGCCAGCTGCCTCGAAGAGCCCTCCCTCCCTTCGCCACGGCAGCCAGCTGCCTGGTCAGCCCTCGCCTGGGTTATTCAGCAAGCAGCCAGCCGCCTGTTCAGCCCTCCCCTGGTTATTCAGCAAGCAGCCAGCTGCCTCGAAGAACCCTCCGACCCCTTCACCACGGCAGCCAGCTGCCTCCCGTCCCGCGCGCCTGCCTTGTCTCGAGAGCACCCGGTTCGGTCCGGAGGCGCCCCAGCGCGAGCGCGAGCGCGCGCAGACGCCAGCCGGTCCCCTCTTGAGGAAAAGGAGGACAGACGATTCAGGAGAGCAACATAACCCTTTGAATTAATTCATTCAGAACGCAGTTTTTTGCATCATTCATGCAGTATGCGAGGATGCTGCATCGCTCCCGGACACCGGGACACCCCTCCTCATCCCCGACTGATCCCCGAAGAAGGAAACGACACCCATGGGCTGGCTCCGAGACCTCATGGCGCGCTCCACGCCGCCCGTCGCTAGCCTCGGAGAGCTCGCCCGGCTCTGCCTCGCGCACCGGGACTGGCCCGAGCGCTCCCGGATCCAAGAGCGCTCCCTGAGCGCACTCTTCAGCAAGCTCGACCGAGGCCAGGAGCTCGACTGGCTCCGGGACCGTCCCGAGGAACAAGTCGTCATCTCCGAGATCCTCCGGCTGCCCCCGCTCGATCTGAAGACCGAGCTCGGCGAAAAGCCGGGCACCCTCGACGTCCGCCGCATGCGCCTGTGGGACGTACGCTTCGCCCGGGAACTCGACCTTGCCCGGGAGGAGCTTCCCCCGGGGCTTCCCCACGAGCTCGGAAGCCGCGCCGAGTGGTCCCCGCTCGTCTGGATCACCAGGGACGGCGCCGGTCGAGGCCTTTTCGGCAAGTGGCTCACGGCACGTGGTCTAGCACACTTCTACCCTGTCTCACAAACCACTGAGCTTCGAAAGCTCCCCACGCGCGGCGCCATCCTGCTCGACCTCGATCCTCGCGTCGAGTTCGACGAAGCAGATTTCGAGGAACTCCGAGTCTCCCAGAGGCCCGTTTGCTTCGCTGCCCGCGAAGGTCAACTCGGTGTGCTCCCGCCGGGCGCGCGCATCGTACGTTCACCTCCCGCGAGTTCGTATCTTAGTCCACTCATCGACTGGGTCCGGGAGCGACTCGGACCCGACTCGAACCTCGACCCCGACCGCTCCGAAACTTGGATCAGGCGACAGCTCGGCCCTGACGCGTCCCTCGGAGACCTGCTCGGAATGATCGGGCTCACAGACGAGATCCCCTACGCCGAGCTCCATCGATTGAACCTCGAAGCTGCTCTGAAAAAGCTGCTCGAACGGCGCCTCCGCGAGGCAAACCCCGGAGAATCCGCGCCAGCCCGCTTCGCTGCCGTCGCTTTCGACGCGCTCACCGAAGCCGCCGCTCGAACTCTCGTGGACACAGGCCTTTCCCTCCCGAGCGCCCTCCCGCTCGACGCCTGGTCCCGCCTCCTCGACTCCCGCGCGGCGGAGCTCGCCGATCCCGTGTGGCTCGAGAGTGCCCTGCGCGGCGTCGATCTCACTGCCAAAGACCTCAAGCGCATCACAGGGGCTCTTCCTCCCCGTGGCCACAAACTCGCGCGAGCCCTCGTCGCTGCCTCTCTCTTGCACCCAAGCACCTCGAGCGCTCCGAACGGCTCGCGCGGAGAAGAGCTCTATGCTCTCACTCCCTATTGTCTCCTGCCTGTCCTTCGCAAGCGCGCCGCCCGCGAAGCCCTTCGGCTCTCTCCGAGCGCCTGGGGACAAGGTCTTCTCCGGGAGCTCCCGACGCAAGGAGAAAGCCCCCTCCAAGAAGAACTCGAGCTACTCGCTTCCGAAGAAAATTTCACGGCTCACGAAGAGCTCCTCGAATCCTTCGACGATTCTCTCCCGGAGCACGGCGCCGCTCTGGAAGCGGCTCTCGAGAGCCTCGGGATCTCTGCGCTCCTCGGCCACGAGGTCCCCGAAGAGCTCGCGCTCGAAACGCTGCGCTCCTTCCGGCGCGTCGGCGTGTACCTCGGGGGCCTCTGGGAGCCGCGTTTTCGCCGCGTGGGACGTTTCAGCGCCGCCTTCTTGGCGCTCCTCGAGCACCACGCAGCCTTCCCTCCCTCCTTGGACCCCTTGCGCTCCGAGCTTCCCGGTGCGCTCGCCCCTTGGATCCCGCAGATCCTGGGCTCTCTCGAGAGCGAACCCGACTTGAGGCTTCGGGGGGCCATCTGGGCACTTCTGTTCCGGCTCTCTGTCGCGACCTCCCACGATTCGCTCATCAACGACTATCCTATTCTTCGAGTGCTCCGCGCCGCGAGCATCGGCCGACCCGAGCTCGCTTCTCTCGAAGCACTCCTCAGTGTGCCCTGGAGCGTGCTCACGTCAGCCCTCGAGTCCCTCGAGATGCCTCCTCGCACTCTCTTCGTCGATGCGTGGAACGTGCTCCGCTCGCTATCTCCGGGCGATGTTCCTTCATGGGTCGAGAAGCTCACTGCAGAGGCCGGCGACCATCTCGAAGCACTGTTTCGCGCAGCGCCCGACTCCGTGCTCGCTGCCCTCGAGCCGCGCTTGATTCCGTTCGAACACCTCCTGCCTCATCAGCTCGACGCTCTCGCCGACATGGCATCCGCGCCACTGCCCCGAGCGCTCGCCCTTCACTGTCCTCTCACGACAGCTCAGAGGTGCGTGCAGCGAGGCGGTCTTGACGCATTCTCCCTCGATGCGCTCACGACCCTCGCCGCTCGTTTTCCCGTCGCTTTTGGTCGCATCTGTCTCAGGCGCGCTCTCGCGGATGGCGAAAAGGACGGGCTCGAAGCACTCCGCCGAGCTCACACCTTCCACGCGCTGCTCGATGAGCTCCCGAGCCCTCGTGATCTCGTCGGGCTCCCCGGACCCATCCGCGACGGGGTGCGTCGTGCCCTGCTCGACGAGGTGCGCTCGCCAGGCGCCCAGGGCGCTCGCGACACCGCCTACCGGATCCTCAGCGAGCTGGATCGCGCTCTCTGGCCGCTCCTGAAAGCATCATCATCGCTCCGCGTCACCCGCGGCCCTGGAGACGACGGCACACAATGTCCCACTTGAAGAAACGAGCCGCCTCAGCCATTCTGCGTGCCTCCGCTCGGTCTCTTCGAGCGCCCGTTTCTTGAATGACTGGATGTTCACGTCCGGAGCGAATTTTCTCCCCTTCCTCTCGCTCGCCCGCGCTTCGATCGTGGCGTGTGGAAAGGTTCAGTTGCGCCTTCGAGCGGCCGAGTCCGCTACCCTTGTGCTAGGATTTACGTCGTGAGGCTTTCTCGCTTTCTTGTTCCGCTGCTCGCCTTCTCATGGATAGAGGCTTGCTCGGTCTATCACGATGGACTCCTCGGAGACTCGGACGACAACGCCGACTCGAGCGGAGGAAAGTCTTCCGGTGGAAAGCCGAATACGTCTTCGGGCGGAAAGGGCGGAGACGACGACGACGGAGACTCTGGTGGTCGCGCGAGCGGCGGAGCCAGCACTGGTGGCAACACGAACCCCAGTTCCGGAGGCGCCACAGATAACGTCGGGGGGACGAGTAGCGGTGGCGCGACTCCTGAGAGCGGCGGTGCGTCCCCGTCAGGAGGAAGTGAGGCGGTGGGCGGCTCTCCGAGCGGCGGAGCTCCGGCGATGGGGCCGTTCCTCGTCACCGATATGAGCAAGGGAACTTTCTCAAACTCCCCATTTTTCGGAAAGATTGACCGCTACAGTCAAGAGGGAACTACTTGGGCAGGCGTGAACGTCACGGGCATGTTGACGCCTCGTGAAGACGACGAAGACGATCTGGCATTGCACGTTGCGGCCACCTTTGACGACGACGACTGGGGTATCGACATCGCGATCACTCTCAAGAGCGGCCAGCCCTTCGACCTCAGCCCCTATAAAAACCTCAGCTTCGAGCTCAAGGGCGTCCCGACCGCGGAGGTGCGCATCGGGCTCGAAGACTACGCTTCTCACCGTGACACGGACCTGTGCACCTTGGCGGGCGAGGGAGATGACTGCGACAAACACGTCGAGTCGCTGGCGACCTTCGAGCCAGGGTCAAAGTGGGAGACGATTGAGATCGACTTCTCCTCCTTTGAAGGCTGTGGGCTTGGTTGTGAGCGAACCAACGACCTCGATATGACGCGCGTCTACGCGATCCACTTCAAGATGGATCCGCCCGAGGGCGAAGATGTCGATTTCTTCCTCGACAATATCTACATCGACAACTGACGAGGCCCGGCTTTCTGCCGGCCGACCGTGAGCGAGCTCCCCGCGACCCGTCTGACCCAGCCCGCCACACACGCTGGGGCCTGCGCAAGCGAGCGCGAGCCCCCCAGAGGGCGTGACGCCGTCCTGCTCGCGATGGAACAGCCGAGGGTGCCGCTCATACTGGCTTGCCGCTCGCGGTCCCCGTGACGCGGGTGCGGATCGAATAGACGCTGTCGCCCGTGAGGATCCCGCCGCGTCCGAGCAGGCGCCCGTTTTGCCAATTGGCGAGACCGAGCTCCGGCTTCTTGAGCGCGTATTGTCCATCGACCCAGCGCGTAAAGCCATCCCCCACGAAAGGCGCGTCGACGCGGCGGTAGAAGTGCTCCTGCGCTTCGGAAGAATCCGAAAGGAGGCAGGCCACAAAATGTGGGCTCTGGGCGTTGAAGAGATCGATCGCTTCGTCGAGAGAGTCGACCAAACGCAGCGTCACCTCGGGGCTATCTTCCCATTCCCACTCGCGACCGAGCTGATCGGGAGCGAGCACCTCCGCCTGCTTCTCCCGCACCTCTCCTTCAGCGCGCGCGATCAGAACCTCGCGCTCGAAGAGTTCCTTCGGAACCGTCGAGACCGACTCCTCGCTCACATGGAGCTTATATTCGACGTCACGCCGGGCAGCGGCGCGCCGAAGTCCCTCGATGAACGCCGGAACAAGCTCAGAGGCCGCCGCCTTCGGAACGCAGATCGTGTTCAAAGTGTTGCAGACCTTGCGATCGAGAGAGTCGAAGACGTTCTGAGTGACGCGTGCAGGATCGACCTCCGGGCCGACCACCATCCAAGCGCCGCCGGTCCCGTGCAGGCTCACCGGGACGCCCGCGCTCTGAGCGAGCGCGCCCAGAGTCGACACCGCGGGGCCGGAACCACGGGCCACGGCGAGGGCCAGGCGCTTGTCCTGAAAAAGTGCCCACCCTGAAGCGTGGGCTTCGCTGTCGACGAGCGAGACCGCGCCTTCCGGCAAGCCCGCTTCTCGGAGCGCAGGGAAGGCCGCGCCAGCGAGGATCGCCTTGGCCGTTCCGAGAGCATCGCGCCCGATGCGGAAGACGACCGTATTGCCGCCTCGGAGCACGCCTGTCGCGTCGGCCACGACGTTCGGGCGGCCCTCAAAGACGAACGCCACCACGCCCAGCTCCGCGCGAATGAGCTCCGCACGAAACGATCCGTGGTCGACCGTCTCGACGATCTGACCGCGAGTCGCCGGGAACTCTGCCCAGCCTCGGAGCCCTTCGATCATGCCGCGTCGGAGCGCGTCGCTGACCGCGAGCCGAGTCGTCGAACGTCCCCGCGCCGTCGCCGCACGAACATCCTCGCCGTTCTCGCGCTCGATCTCTGCCCAAACCTCGGGGTCTTCTAGGCGCCGAGCGAAGGCCAAGAAGAAGCGAGAGATCGCCTGATCCGAGACCTCGCGCATCGCTGAAAAGGCCCGCTCCGCGCGGCCGACGGCCTCCTCAGCGCGTTCTCGCTCCCGCTTCGGGATGTGCAGAATCTTCCCTTCCAGGTCGACAAACACCGAGTCTCCAGGTTGAAACGCGCGGGCGAGGGCCTCGTCGACGAGGGCAACCTTGTTCCCGCCGTAGATCAGGGCCATGGCGGGCTCGAGCCGCGTCAAATCTCGGGACATTGCGCGGCAAGGATCCCCACTTTCGGCGACCTGTCAAACGATGACCAGGGGATAACGCGCCGTCGCCGCAGCCTTGTCCTGCGCATTTCGAGAGAAATCCGGGCCCTCGGGAGTTTCCGGCTTGCCAGAACGGAAAGGCGATGGAAAAACCCGGCCCCAAGTTATGCCAAGCATCGATCTCCGCGGAAAACGAGCACTGGTAGCTGGCGTGTCCGACGCAACTGGCTTCGGATTTGCTATCGCCCGAGATTTGGCCGATTGCGGCGCAAAGGTCTCCGTCGCTTCCTGGCCTCCCGCCATGGGCATCTTCGAGACGATGCTCAAACGAGGCAAATTCGATGAAGATCGAAAGCTCGCGAGCGGACAGCTCCTCGAGTTCGAGAAGGTTTTCGCGCTCGACGCCGCCTACGACACGATGGAGGACGTCCCGGAGGACGTTCGAACCAGCAAGCGTTACGCCGACCGCGGCGACTTCACGATCCAAGGTTTGGTCGACCAGTGGACGAAGGACTTCGGCGAAGGCTCGCTCGATATCCTCGTGCACTCCTTGGCGAACGGCCCCGAGGTCGCCAAGGACGTCATCGACACCTCCCGAAAAGGGTACCTAGCGGCGCTCAGCGTGAGCGCATACTCGATGGTGAGCATGGTGAGCCGGTTCGGACCGCTCATGCCCAAGGGCGCCAGCGCCATCTCGCTCACCTACCTCGGCGCGCAGCAGGTCATCCATGGCTACGGCGGCGGCATGAACGCGGCGAAGGCGGCCCTCGAGAGCGACACGAAGTACCTCGCGTACCAGGCGGGTCGCCGCTACGGAATCCGCGTCAACACCATCAGCGCTGGCCCCTACGCCTCCCGCGCCGCCAGCGCGACCGGCCATATTCAAGAATATGTCGAGCATTACGAGCAGCACGCTCCGCTCCGCGAACGCCTGACGCAGGAAGAGGTCTCGAGCGTCGCAGCGTTCCTCGCGAGTCCGCTCGCCTCCGGCATCACCGGCAGCACCATCTACGTGGACAAAGGCTTCCACGCGATGGGCATGAGTTATGGGTGAGACCGACGAGTAGACTGCGTCGACGTTGGACGCCGGGTCAGTCTAACGGCTGGGTCAGTCTAACGGCCGATGGACGGGGCGCCGTGTGCGCCCCTTCTGGTTTCTTGTGCGGCTCGGCTCTCGCGCGAGACGGAATCTCTTGCAGCTTCGCGAGGTTCCGGAGCGCGCTTGACCAAGAAAACTTCGTAGACAAGATGCCGAGATCCGGGGGGACTCTCTGCCGAAAGACTTGGCAGTTAGGTCTCGCTTCGGGAGAGAATTCGGGCAAGGGGAATGGGAGCGGGGGCTCTTTGGTTAGGGGGGGTAGCGTGAGACAACCGGAAAACAAAGCTACGCTGTTGATCGTCGAGCCGGGGGCGGAGTGGCCGACCTGGACGCACCGTCTCGGCGCTCGAGCTCATCTCAATCTCGTCGAAACGGCGTCGCCCGACGAGAGCGCGGAAGACCTCGAGAAGCGCGTCGCGGCGCGCTGCGCTCGTTTGACGAGCGAGGGAATGCGCCTCGTGATGGCAGCCTACGTCGCTGCTCCGAACTCGACTTGGCGCCGCGCGCGCGAGCGCCTGTGCCAGACGCTCTTGGGGTGGCTGCCGGGAGACGGGGAACTGATGATTGCTGGCGGAACCTGGCCTCCCGGAAGTGAGGAGGCGGAAGAACGAGGAGCTCTGCTCGAGCTCTGGGGAAAACTCTCGGAGAGTGGAGCGAAACAGCGCATGTCACTCCGGTTCAACGACGATCCAGACAGCACGCCCATGAATCTGATCCCCGATCCTTACGGAGAGTCGGGCGACGGTTCTCGCCTCTTCCTCCACTGAGACCCTTAGGGCTGAGGATAACGCTGATTTGAGCGAGATGGGCGCGTTCGGAAGGGCGCGACTAACTGAGGGCGCCGGTCGCTCCCGACTTCGCGCTCACTCGACCAATCAGCAAAGGTGCACCTTGCACAACAAGACTGAGCGTGCCGAGAAACAAACCACAAACCACTCCAGCATCGACGATGCCCCGAGCCGGCTGCGGGAATCGTCGCACGACGAAGATCGCGATCCAGACCAAGATCGTCACGCCCCACGCTCGCACCTTTTCGCTCTTCGTCGCGTCAAAGTAACCGATCACGTAGAGGGGGGCTAAGAGCACCCGAAGGAGCGTCGGTTCACCAAGGAGCCGCTCCGTACGGCCGACGACGCGCGGCACGAAGGCCAAGTGAAAGCCACGATAGCCTTCGAAATAGGCGTTCATGAGCGTCCAAGTGACGTAAACCACCCAGAGCACCGGCGTCAGAGACGAGGTCTCTACCGGCTCCCAGGCAATCGGCGCGAGGCGAACGACAGCTTGAACGAGAAGCACAGTGACACCGCCGAGGGCCCACAGTGCGACGAGCTTGCGCTTCGCTCCTTCGATCTTCGGGGTGCCCATCAGTCGGGGCTCATTATGGTGAGCGCGAGCCCTCTGTCACGCGGCAAGCGAGCCTCCCCGGTTCCCGCTCAAGCTCCGAGGAGCCTGAGCGAACCAGCTAAACTCGCTCTAGTCCAAAGAGAGGCGACCGGGGCACTCGAGAGCCTCGAGGAAGCTCACGAGCTGGTCGATTTCCGGATCGCTCAGCTTCTTGTCGCTGAGAAGCGGGGATTTGTTCTTGTTGTCGTAGCCGCCACTGGCCATGAATACGACGGCTTCTCGAAGCGTCGCCACGTGACCGTCGTGGAAATATGGCGCGCTCTTGGAAACGTGGCGGAGTGTCGGGGGCTTGAACGCTGCCCAATCCGAGTCGCGCTCGGTGACCTTCATGCGCCCGACGTCGACCTGATCTTCTGGAACATCCTTGGTTCCGACTCCCGTGTTGAAGAACGCACCCGCGCCCATGGCCGCGGTCGTGAAGTGCGGCGGAGCGTGGCACGCGACGCACATCGCCTTGCCCATGAACAGCTCGAGGCCCGCTCGAGCGCTCTCCGAGAGCGCGCTCTTGTCTCCTGCCGCGAACTTGTCGAAGGCTGTGTCGCTGCAAACGAGGGTCCGCTCGTAAGAGGCGAGAGCCTTGGCGACGTGATCCTTGCTGATCTTCTCGCCGGGGAAGACCTCGGCGAAGGATGCCTTGTACTCCGGGAGTTTCGCGATCTCCTGAGCCTTCTTGTCGAGGTTATCAGCCCCGACGCCCATGTTCCCGCCCCCCCAAGCGCCGAGAGCCTGTGCTTCGAGCGTTGCCGCGCGGCCGTCCCAGTAGAGCGCCGGCAAGAATCCCACGTTCCAGAGAGTCGGACTGTGCCGCGGCAGCTGCACGTTCTTCGGACCCACGGCGCGCGGGATCCCACCGCCGTTGCCGTTTTCATCCAAGTGGCATGAGTAACAGCTCATGCTCCCGTCGACGCTCAGCCGCTTGTCGAAGAAGAGCTTCTTGCCGAGGGCGACCTTCGCCTCGGACTGAGGATTGTCCGGAGGGATCGGTACCTCAGGCACCTTCGGGAGCGGCGGGAGCTGAGTCTCGGTGGCAGGCGTCTTGACCGCCGTCGACGCGGGCTCTGGCGTCGGCTCCGCCTTCTTCTCCTCAGGCTTTTTGCAGCCGACGAAAAGCGGCGCGAGGGCCACCAGCGTCGAAACGAGAACAAGCGAACCTCGCCGAACCAGCGGGCCACGGGCTCCACTCGAAAACGTCGAAAAACTAGCCATATCCTTACCACTCCTCTCCATAGAGATCCGCCTAACGCAAATGCCACCGTGCGGCAATGGGAGCGCCTCTCTGCTGGGCACAGCGCCTCGAGCCCGCTCGAGACTCCACTCACTTCACAATCGCTCACGTCAGAAAAGCTGGAGCACCCCGCTCGGCGCAGAAGCGCACGGGAGAGGTTGAACGAGAAACGAAAAGGGAGCGCTCTCGCGCTCCCTTTTCCTAATTGCAACAAGGCTTTGGCGTCACATCTGCCGAGCGCGACCGTCAACGGCGAGCGCCGCTTCGCGCATGACCTCGGACAGGGTCGGGTGCGCGTGGCAGGTGCGCGCTAGGTCCTCAGACGAAGCACCGAACTCCATCGCGGTAACAGCCTCGGCGATCAGGTCTCCGGCCCGGGGACCGATGATGTGTACACCGAGGATCCGATCCGTCTTCGCATCCGCGAGGATCTTCACCTTGCCCTCGGTCATCCCAAGAGCGCGGGCGCGACCGTTCGGCAGGAAGGGGAAAGTTCCCTTCCGATAGTCGACACTGCGCTCGCCGAGCTGCTCCTCGCTGGCGCCCACCGTCGCGATCTCCGGGTGCGTGTAAACGATGCCCGGGATGGCCGTGTAGTTTACGTGACCGAAACCAGTCACGATGCTCTCGATGCAGGCAACGCCCTCTTCCTCGGCCTTGTGCGCGAGCATCGCGCCACCAATTACGTCACCCACCGCGTAGATGCCGGTGACGTTGGTTCGAAAGTGGTCATCGACGCGCACGAATCCGCGCCTATCGGTTTCGACCCCAATCTCGTCGAGACCGAGACCTTCCGTATTCGGAACGCGCCCCGCCGCGAGCAGCACCCGGTCGGCCCGCAGGGGCTCCTGACCCTCGATCTCGACGACAGCTCCGTCGCCATCCTTGCGGGCGGAGGTCACCTTCGAACCCAAGCGGAACTCGATGCCCTGCTTTCTGAACAAGCGCAGAGCATCGCGTGCAAGCTCAGCATCCATGCCCGGCAGGATTCGATCCTGGTACTCGACGACAGTCACCTTGGAGCCGAGACGCTTCCAAACTGAGCCCATTTCGAGGCCGATATAGCCAGCGCCGATCACGACAAGGTGCTCGGGAACCGAGGGGTACGACAGCGCTTCGGTGCTGGTTCCTACTCGATCGTAGTCGAGCTCGACGCCGCGGAGCGACGCCACATTGCTCCCGGTGGAGATGATGATGTGCTGAGCGGTGAGCTCCGTCTGGGTCCCCTCGTCCGCACTCACGACCACCTTGCCCGGGGCGACGATGCGTCCTCGACCGAGATAGCGGGTGATCTTGTTCTTCTTGAACAGGTAGTCGATGCCCCCAGTCAGACCGTCCACGATCTGGGTCTTGCGAGCCATCATCTTCTCGAGGTCGAGAGTGACATTGTCGACCTTCACCCCGAACTCGTTGAGGCTTGAGCGCGCTTCGTCGTACTTTTCGGAAGCCTCAAGTAGCGCCTTCGAAGGAATACAACCCACCCGGAGGCAGGTTCCGCCGAGCTTCGACTCGAGTTCGATGCACGCCGTGTTCAGACCAAGCTGAGCGGCCCGGATCGCACCCGTGTAGCCTGCCGGACCACCGCCGATAAAGATGATGTCGTGAGAGACGGCCATTTCTTAGACCTCGAGCAGGATGCGAGCGGGGGCTTCGATCGAGTCCTTGACTCGCTTCAGGAAGCTAACGGCTTCGCGGCCGTCGACGATGCGGTGATCGTAAGTCAGCGCGATGTACATGACGGGACGAATCTCGACCTTGCCATCGACGGCCACGGGGCGCTCGACGATGTTGTGCATGCCGAGGACGCCCGACTGCGGCGGGTTCACGATCGGCGTCGAGAGCATCGAGCCGTACACGCCGCCGTTCGAGATCGTGAAGGTTCCACCTTGCAGCTCCTCGAGCTTGATCTGGTTCTTCTGAGCGCGCGCGCCATACTCGGAGATCGTTTGCTCGATTTCAGCGAAGCTCAGTCGGTCGGCGTTGCGGATGACTGGAACCACAAGGCCCTTGCCACCGCCTACGGCTACGCCGATGTCGTAGTAGTTCTTGTAGACGATTGAGCGGTCGCGGATCTCGCCGTTGACGGCCGGGAACTGCTTGAGCGACTCAACCACCGCCTTCACGAAGAAGGACATGAAGCCGAGCTTGATGCCGTACTTCTTGACGAACTGGTCCTGGTACTGTTTGCGCAGGTTCATCACCGCACTCATGTCGACCTCATTGAAGGTCGTGAGCAGCGCCATCGTCTGCTGAGATTCGACGAGCCTCTCGGCGATCTTGCGACGCATCGGGCTCATCGGAACGATCTCTTCGCCGCGCTCGTCGGGGATGATCGGAGCTGCGGGCGCCGGCGCGGGCCTGGGCGCGCTGCGCTCGACGTGCCTTTGGACGTCCTCTTTGAGGAGTCGTCCGCCCGGCCCCGTGGGGGTCACAACGGCGGCGTCGACGCCTGCATCGGCAAGCGCGCGCTGCGCCGCGGGCATCACGCGAGCAAACGCCTCAGGAGGCAGAGACTTCCGCACGTCGCGCTCTTCGTCCTCGGAAGCCTGAGAGGCGACGGGAGCAGGAGCAGGAGCAGGAGCAGGCGGCGGGGGATCTGCGGGCGACCCGCTCTTCGCAGGCGCGGCGCTCGCGCCGGTCTCAACCGGAGCACCGGGCTCGAGGTAACCGATCACGTCACCGACCGCCGCGTCTTTCCCCGCGCCGACCAGGATCTTGGTAAGCGTACCGCTCTCGGGAGCCGGCAGTTCGACGGTCACCTTGTCCGTCTCGATCACGACGAGGATCTCATCGCGACGCACGGTGTCGCCTTCCTTCTTCAACCACTCGCCAATCTGAACCTCGGTGATCGACTCACCGGCGGAGGGCACCTTCAACTCAACAGCCATTTCGGACAGGGCTCCTGTATTTGTTTGCTTTATGTGAGAACGATTTGGACGATACTCGATCGCGGCTATTGCTTCAAGCAAACGCGCTGTCGTGGAGGCGTTGTTCCTCGAGCTTATGGCTCCGAGCGGAACCGGTCGCCGGGCTCGCCGAAGCGGGACGGCATACAACACTGAGCGGGTATTGCCCGAAGATGGTGTCGCTGAGAAGGTTTCGAATGAAACGCCAGGCACCCATGTTTTCAGGCTCATCCTGGACCCAGACCACCGGCGTGCCGGGGGCATAGGCGTCGAGAATGGGCCGGAGCTCCTTCTCACCGAGCGGATAGAGCTGTTCGACGCGCACAATCGCGTAGTCGTCGCGTCCACGCTCGGCCCGCTGCCGAGCAAGCTCGTAGTAGATCTTCCCCGAGCACATGAGGACCTTGCTGGTCGGGGTACCGTTCGCGCGATCGTCGGGGATGATGCGCTGGAACTCGCCCTGCTCGAATTCTGAGATCGGGCTCGTGGCTTCCGGAAGACGAAGCAAGCTCTTCGGCGTGAAGACGATGAGCGGCTTCCGCCACTTTCTGTGCACCTGGCGACGGAGCAAGTGGAAGTAGTTCGCGGGGGTGCTCGGCTGCGCGACCTGGATGTTGTCCTCAGCGGCAAGCGCGAGGAAACGTTCGATACGCGCACTTGAGTGCTCCGGTCCCTGACCTTCGAAGCCGTGGGGCAGGAGCAAGACGAGGCCACTGAGCCGCTTCCACTTGTCTTCCGCGCTCGTGATGAACTGGTCGATGATGACCTGCGCGGCATTCATGAAGTCGCCGAACTGGGCCTCCCAGAGGACCAGGGCGTCTGGCCAGTCGAGGCTGTAGCCGTACTCGAAGCCAAGCACCGCCGCTTCGCTGAGGGGGCTGTTCTGGATCAGGATCGGCCCCTGATCCGGGGAGATGTTCGAAAGGGCCATGTATTGCCGGCCGTTCTCGACATCGTGCAGGATGGCGTGCCTCTGGCTGAACGTTCCGCGGCCGACGTCCTGGCCCGTGAGGCGGACCCGGGTCTTCTCCTTCACAAGGCTCGCGAAGGCGAGGACCTCTGCAGTCCCCCAGTCGAAGTTGCGCTCGCCCCGGCCCATCTCGGCTCGCTGTCCGAGGAGACGCTGGATCTTCTTGTGGGGATGGAAATCGTCCGGGACCCGACACAAGGTTTCCATGAGCCCCGTGAGCGTCTCCCGATCGAGATGCGTCGGGACCTCGGGCACTGACTCCTCAGGGCCCCCCTGGTAGCCCTGCCAGACGCCGCCGAGCCAATCGTGCACCCGCACGTAATCCGGTCGGCGCGCCTCGCTCAGCTCTGCCTCGAGGTGCGCTCGGCGCTCGACGGCGATCTGATCCGCCTCCTCACGCGTCACCTCACCGAGGGACAACAGATGCTCGAGGTAACCGTCCCGAACGCCCTTACGCCGCGCAATGTGCTCATAGAGCAGCGGCTGGGTGAAGGCGGGCTCGTCGCTCTCGTTGTGACCGTGACGACGGTAGCCGTACATGTCGATCACGACGTCCCGCGAGAAGGTGCGGCGGAAATCCATCGCGAGGAGCACGACCTGCGCGACGGCCTCGGGATCTTCGCCGTTCACATGGAAGATCGGGATTTGGAGCATCTTGGCGACGTCCGTGGCATAGGTCGTCGAGCGAGCCTCGGAGGGCGGCGTCGTAAAGCCGATCTGGTTGTTCACGATCACGTGAATCGTTCCACCGGTCTGGTAGGCCTCGAGCTGGGACAGGTTCAGGGTCTCCTGGACCACGCCCTCGCCTGCGAACGCGGCGTCACCATGGATGACGATGGAGCACTTGCGCGAGCGCGAGGTGTCACCAGCGCGATCCTGCTTGGCGCGGCAGCGTCCGAGCACCACAGGATTCACATATTCGAGATGGCTCGGGTTGAAGCAGAGGGAGAGATGCACCCGGCGCCCGCTCGCCGCGATGTAATCGGAGCTGTGGCCAAGGTGGTACTTCACGTCACCTGAACCGAAGAAGAGCTCGGGGTCGACGTCCTCGAATTCGCGGAAGATATTGCGCGGGCTCTTGCCCATGATGTTCGCGAGCACGTTCAGACGCCCGCGGTGAGCCATGCCGAGCACCACTTCGTTGACGCCGTGAAGCGCCGCGCGCTCAATGGCGAAGGAGAGCAGAGGGATCAAGCTCTCGGAACCTTCAAGGGAGAAGCTCTTAGCGCCGAGGAACTTCTTCTGAATGAACTCCTCGAAGATCACGGCGTCAGTCAGCTTGGCCAAGATGCGGAGCTGTTCCTCGCGGCTCAGCTTGACCCGATTGAGCGTCCCCTCCATCCGCTCCTGCAGCCAGTTCTTCACGGGCAGGTCATCGATGTGCATGAACTGCACACCGATCGAGCGGCAATAGGTCGAGCTCAAACGATGGAGCATCTCACGCAGGGTGAGCGACTCAGCGCCGAAGATTGTGCGGCTCGAGAACTGTCTATCGAGGTCCTCCGGGCCGAGATCGTAAAATGCTGGATCGAGCTCGGGCTGGTTCGCGCGCGGCAAACCCAGCGGATCGATCTGCGCCATCATGTGCCCGCGGACGCGGTAAGCGCGGACGAGCGCGTCGACGCGATCCTGAAGTACATGAGCGTCAGAGACCGCTTTGTTAGCGCGAGTTCCATTGGCCGCTGCATGGCCATTCGTCCCCTCATACTTGACCGGACGCGCTCCAAACGACTGCGCGCTGAACAGGGAGCGAGGCTTGAAGGAGGGTCCGAGCTGAGGAGACTTCGAGAACGGCTCGGTCGGGGGGCTTTGGGCAAAGTAAAGCCGCCAGTCCTCCGGAACGGATGATGGGTCTCTCAAAAAGTCTGCGTACAATCCTTCGACGAAGGCGACGCTCATCGTGCTGGAACTACCGGAATCGGACATGGCAGATTTGGTCTTTTGAACTTGGTTCGCCGAACCTACGGCGAGCTCTTGATCTTGATGAGGAGCGGCGGACAGCATCGGTCCCGCCTCGAACAGGGGACTCCGCGGACCCCAGGGGCGCCGCGAGTCAACGCCCCGGAAGAACCTCGGTCAAGTGCGCTCGTCACCCGAAATCGGGCCCCAGGCGACCTCACCATGAGGACGTCCTGAAGCCCGAGGATTTCAGGGACGAAATATTACAGAAACACAGAATCATTCAGCCGGAATGGACGTAGATGCCTGGGTCGGAGCATGTGCGACATGCCCCGAACCTCTCTGCACTGGAACAACCCGACCGTCCTCTGTCTTCCGGCCCAAGGACACAATCCCCGATTCAATGGGTTCCGAAGCCGGCGCAAGGCGGGCTTCGTACTCCCGAACGCGGCTCCGGACGAGCTCGATCTGCTGAAGAACTGCCGGATCCGCGGAGCCGCGCGCGCGCTCCGACTGGACCCGCTTGAGCTCAAGGAGCTCCAGGCGCTTACGCTCGATGGAAAGCTCCAGGCTGCGTCGCTTCTGCGAAAGGTCCTCGAGACGCTCCGCCTGAAGGCGCAATGAATGCGCGTAGGTCTTCACGCGGATCTTGATCGAGCCACCCGGCTTGTTTGCGTCGAGATCGTGGAGCGCAGCGGTCGGCGTCCGAGCCGTTTGGAGGATACCGTCGATGAGCCCGTAGGTCGGGGCGTCGTGACCACACTTGAAGCTCGAGAGATCGAGCACGGCGACGTTCGGGTGGTGGGCCGCGAAGACTGCCCCCCAGACCTTCTGTGCGCTGTTCGCCGAGTAGTTCTCGGGCCAAACGTGGTTGAGCTCGAGGGGCGACTTCATGACGCCACTCTCGAGTTCTTCCTTGAAATAGCGCTTGAGGTATTCGGAGTCCTTCGGAATCGAGCGCAAGCTCAAGATCGGATAACCGAGCACTTGGAACTCTTCGGGGATGCCGTGGTTGAGGCCAGGATCGCTGTGGTAAGGACGATTGAGGACCAGGATTGCGATGCGATCTTCGGCCTCGACCGTCTCGAGAATGGCCCTGCCCTTGTCCTCGAGATCTGCCTCGAAGGCCTTGAGAGCTAAGAGCCCCTGCTCACAGGCGAAATCGTTCTCGTCGCGAGTGATACCGAGCCTTGGGCCGAAGGCCTCGAACAAGCGGTGAGCGAGGAGGTTCGGCTCGGAGAACGAAAGCGCCGGAGCCAAGTATTCCATGCCGCGCTCGCCGAAGAAGTCCTTCTCCTTGGTGAAAGCGGCTTGGATCACATCCGGCGTACCGGCGACGATCGGACACGACGTGTTGTCCATGGTGTCCGCCACGAAGGAGGGCACGTGGGTCAGAATCGGGAAGAAGATATAGTGGAGCGGGCGGTTGCGCGCGGGGTTATGATGATGAAAGAGGAGGTTATGGATATGTGACTGAACGACCTTGCTCGGGAAGCAAGGGTCGATCGAGCCGTATTTCGCGCCCTCGGTGAACATCTCCTCGGTTGTCTCATCGCTGAAGACGACATTCGAACGACCGAGCCCGAGCGCCTCGAAGTAGGTCCTAAAGAAGGGCGCGGTCGAGTACATGTTGAGCACCCGAGGCATACCGACGCGCAGCGTCTTGCGCCTTGCCGCCGCCTCTTCACTCGAGCGTTCGAAGGCGCGTTTGACCGTCGTGCGCTTGATGCGGAAAAGACCTTCCTTGACGACGACGTCCTCGATCTCGGTGCCGACGGGCGGAAGCGGACTCGGCTTGAAGAAGTGCCTGAAGGCGCGCTCCGCTTCGTAACTCACAAGGTTCGGAAATTGTGCCGCGGTCTCTTTCCGCGATCGCACAAGGTCAAGCATCGCCTCTTTGCTCTCAACAGTCCCCTTTTCACAGGAAAACCCTGAGATATAGCGGCTGGTCGAGCCGTCCGGACGCTCGGTGTCGATGAAGGTGCGCTTGCACTCGTTCGGACAGAAGTGACAAACGGTGCTTTCGTCGTTCTTCGTGGTGTACTTGAGGTTGAGCGTCTCGGAGACCCCAATGAAGTTGCTCTTGCCGGTGCGCGTGTAGCGACGGAGCGTCTCCATGGCAGCGCCGATCGCGCCCGCTTCGCCAGTGTGCGGGTGGACGTAAACTTCGGCGCCCGGCACGCGCTGCTTGATGTAGTCGACCTGCGCCTTGACCGCGGCCATGTTGTACTGAGTACCGCCCTGCAGCACGAACTTCCGTCCGAGCGAGGCGAGGCGCGGAATCTGGACCACGTACTGCCAGACGTTCTTCGGAAGGACCTGGGCCAGGCCCGCCAAGAGCTCCTCCTTTTGGTAGCCCTCCTTCTGGAAGTTGACGCGGTCGGTGTCGAGGAACACGGCGCAGCCGTAAGAGAACTTCGGCGCGAGCTCCGCTTTGAAGGCGTTCTCCGCGTAAGCAGTCACAGGGAGGCCGAACTGGTCCGCCATCGCCTGGAGCAACATGCCGTTACCGGCCGAGCAGCTGTTCGAGAGCTTGAAGTTCTGGATGTCCCCGTTCTTCATGAACAGGACCTTGATGTCCTGTCCGCCAATGTCACAGATGACATCAACGTCGCCGAAGAAGTGCACAGCGCTCATCATGTGAGCGACAGTCTCAACGATGTTTACGTCCGCGCGCACCGTCTCCTCGAGCACGTCCGCTGCGTAGCCCGTCGCCCCAAAGCCAAGGCACTCGAAGGTCGCCCCGGCTGACTCAATCTGACCCATGAGCTGCTCGAGGAGCTCCTTGGTGTCTTGGATTGGGTTCCCCTTCGAGAGCTGATAGGCCTTGAGGAGAATTGTCCCGCTTTCGTCGACCAATACGGCCTTCGACGAGGTCGAACCGCCATCGAGCCCAATCACGCCGCGGACCGTCTGACCGGGGCTGAAGCGAGCAGGTTCGAACTTCGGAATCCGGTAGAGGTTCATGAACTCTTCAGTCTCGTCCAACGAGACCGAGAGCGGGGGACCTGCCTGCTGCCCGAGCCGAGCGCGACGCCCGTTCTTGATGAAGTCGGCGAGACCCTGCACTCCGCGGAAACGCCCCGCCTCCCCGCCTTCGAGGAGCCCAAACACCGCTGCTCCGAAGGCGGCGTAGAGGTCTGCATTCTCAGGAACGAAGATGAGCTCTTCGATGGGGCGATCTTTCGGATAGTCGTAGCCGCGCGCCTCCCAGCTCTCCGGGATCCGCTTGCGCCAACAATCTTGGAGGAATGGCAGATAGGTGTTCGGACCGCCGAGCAAGAGCACGCGGGCCTTCAGCGTATTGCCGCGGGTGAGTACGCTGAGGTTCTGATTCACGATGGCGTCAGCCAAAGAGTTCAAGACCTCGTCTTTCGGGATGCCGCTCTTGACCAGGTTGACGATGTCCGTCTCGGCAAAAACGCCACATTTAGCCGCGACGTGATGAAGTTTCGAGTCGTCGAAGCGGAGGCTTGTCGCAAAGCCGGGCTCAGCTCCAACCTTGATCATACACTTGTCGATAGTAGCGCCGGTCCCGCTGGCACACTTGTCGTTCATCGAGGTGCTCGCGGTCTTTTGGCCGGTCTCCTCGTTTTCTTTGAACATGATGATCTTGGCGTCTTGGCCGCCAAGCTCGATCACGCTGAGCACATCAGGGTGCTTCGCCTCAACGGCGATCGTTACAGCGTTCACCTCTTGGACAAACTTCGCTCCCGTCGGCTCCGTCAGCGGGCCCGAACCGGAGCCGGTTATGAACATCCGGAAGTCCTCTGGTGGGTAGTCGGGGAAGGCCGCACAGATCGTCTCTAATAGCTCGAGACATTTCTCTGGCTGCTTCGTATGGTGTCTTTGGTAGTCGTGCCAAAGCACCTCACGGGTGGCGGCGTCGAGCACCACCGCCTTCACCGTGGTTGAACCTACGTCCATACCAATGACCAGTTCACGTCGAAAAGCGTTGCCCATGATTGTTCCCTCGCGCGGCGGTGGCGGGCGCCGGCCCAGACCACTGACGCTGACGTCAGTGATACCAGCGCCCCGCTCATTCGCGAGCAAAATTTGCGTCGGGCTGGCCTGGGAGGGCCCTAGGGCTCGATTTTTGTGACGGCAAAGGACCATGTTACCTCTCGTCTCGTGAGTCCGTCTCGAGCGCGCAGTCCCGTGAAGGTTCCCCGGGCGAAGAAAGCCCCCCCCGGCAACCGCGCCCGCGCCGAAAGCCAGGTCAAAAAGAAGGGCTCGCCCAAGCGGGATGAGGCAGCCCAGGAGCGCACCACCCCGTCCAGTCAAAGGCGCAAGCGCGAACAGCGGCGCGAGCAGCTCTTGGCCGTGGCGCGGGACGTGTTCGCCAAGCGCGGTTACGCGCGGACCAGCGTCGACGATATCGCCCTCGAGGCGGGCGTCGCTCGCGGCACGTTTTACCTCTATTTCGAGGACAAGCGCGACGCATTCTCTGAACTCCTCGACCGTTTCGCGCGCCGCATCAATGATGGCATCGTGAGGATTCGGACAGACGAAGATGCGCCGCCAGTTGACGAGCAGGTCAAGGAGAACATCCTGGCCATCCTCCGAGTGTGTCTGGCCGAGCGCTCGCTCACCAAGATCCTTTTCACGGACGCTGTCGGCGAGCCAGATTTCGAGCGAAAGCTTGGGATCTTCTACGACGGCATCGTGCTGATTCTGACCGAGAGTCTCCGGGATGGGCAGGCCATTGGGCTCGTTCGAGACGGAGAACCGCGCGTCTTGGCGTATTTGACGATCGGCGCGCTCAAGGAGCTCCTCTACCAAGCTGTCACGCTCGGCCTGAGTGAAGAGAGCGCCGAGGCCCTCACCCAGCAGGTCTACACGTTCCTGACGAGCGGGTACCTGCAGGTGAAAAATCCCCGCAAGCACGGCCGTCCGCTCTGACTGGGGTCCGGGTCACCGCTCGGCGCTTCAAACCATCAGCCCTGGGCTCGTCGGGGCTTTTTCGCTCGGCCAGTTTTCCGATCGGCTTGCACTCGGGCGACTTCAGGGGGAGTAACCCCGCATGGATTGGACGTTGAAGCGCCTTCAGACCTTTTCTGGCCCGACCGGGCCGGTTGTCACCTGTGTCATGGACGGGGTCGGCCTCGGAAAAGAGGACGAGTCGGATGCCGTATTCATGGCCCGAAAGCCGAACTACGAGTTTCTCAAACAGAACGCTCTCTATACGACGCTCCGGGCACACGGCGTGGCCGTAGGCATGCCGTCCGACGCGGACATGGGCAACAGTGAAGTCGGGCACAACGCGCTCGGCGCTGGCCGCGTCTACGACCAGGGCGCCAAGCTCGTCCAAAACGCCGTCGACAATGGCACACTGTTCCAAAGTGAGGCCTGGCGCGCCTGTACCGAGCGCGTTCGCTCGAGCGGACAGCCGCTCCACTTCATCGGTCTTCTCTCCGACGGCAACGTCCACTCCCACATCGAGCATCTGAAGGCGATGCTCGTCACGGCCGATCGCGAGGGCGTGCAGGCGGCGCGGATCCACGTGCTGTTGGATGGCCGCGACGTGCCGGAGACGAGCGGCCTCGTCTACCTCGACGAGCTCGAGAGCCTGCTCACGTCGCTCCGCGACAAAGGGCGCGACTATTTCATCGCCTCCGGAGGCGGCCGCATGAAGGTCACCATGGACCGCTACGAGGCCGAGTGGCACATGGTCGAGACCGGCTGGAAGACCCACGTGCTCGGTCAAGGCCGCGGCTTCCGGAGCGCCCGGGAAGCTGTCGAGACGTTCCGCGCCGAGACCCCCGGGATCGGTGATCAGAACCTGCCCGCCTTCGTCGTCGTCGACGAGAAGGGACAGCCGCGAGGTCCGATCCGTGACGGCGCAGCTGTCATTTTCTTCAACTTCCGCGGCGATCGCGCCATCGAAATCACGCAGGCCTTCGAGCAGGAAGTGTTCACAAAGTTCGATCGCGGCCAGCGCCCAGATGTCGTTTACGCGGGCATGATGCAGTACGACGGTGACCTAAAGCTCCCGCGTCTGTTCTTGGTCTCCCCCCCGGCCATCAGCGAGTCGTCCGGCGAGTACCTCGCGCACAACCAGATTAGCCAGTTCGCGATCAGCGAGACCCAGAAGTACGGCCACGTGACCTACTTCTGGAACGGAAACCGCAGCGGGATGTTCGACTCGAAGTATGAGACTTACGTGGAAATCCCGAGCGACACGCTGCCCTTCGAAGAGCGTCCTTGGATGAAGGCAGCCGAAATCACCGACCGCCTGCTCAAAGAGCTCGAGACCGGAAAACACAAGGTCGCCCGCCTGAACTACGCGAACGGGGATATGGTCGGTCACACAGGCGTGCGTGACGCGGCGATCTTGGCTGTCGAAGCTGTCGACCTTGAACTCCGGCGTTTGATCCAATTTACCGAGCGCGCCAACGGAATCCTGATCGTCACTGCCGACCACGGCAACGCTGACGAGATGTTCGATCACAACAAGGACGGCAGCATCGCCAAGGACGCGACCGGTCGCCCCAAGCCGAAGACGAGCCACACCCTCAACAAGGTCCCGCTCTTCATCTACGCACCGGGCCAGAAGGGCATTGCTCTCGACAGCACTGTGCAGAACCCCGGGCTCGGCAACATCGCAGCGACGATGTTCAATCTGCTCGGCTACCAGGCGCCCGACGACTACATGCAGTCGCTGGTTCGCTTTGGCTGAGCAGCCCTCGGACAAAGGGCGTCCGCGGGGCGCCCCCGGGCCCCCCGACCCGAGGCATCCCCAGATTGCGGCTCCGCCCTGCTTTCCCCTTGGGGGTCAGCTGGGTCCGGAGCCGCGGTCATCTCAGGGCTCGAAAACCTCCTGAAGTAGCCGACGTTTTTCGGGAGGCTCCGGTCTGGCCCCTCCTTATTTTCCGGGCTCCCGCAAAAGCTGCGCAGAATGCTTGGCGAGACGGGCGGGGTTTGGCATAAACGCTGACGTCAGTGTCAGTTTGCCTAAGAGGTCACGCGACCGGCGCCGACCCTCGAAGCCCGAAGTCAGAACGAAAGGGAATGCCATGAATACACTCGTCCAAGAGTCCCAGGTGAAGCGCGCGCTCCCCGTCATCGGACAAGAGCTCGACATTGATCAAGAGCTCGCTCGCTTCGAAGCCGAAGAGCGCGCTCGTCTCGGTCTCGAGCACACCGATCACTGGGTCGAGCGCATGGCGAACCTGACCTTCACCAAGGCGGAGCGCTCCAAGATCACGATGCTGATCGGCGGCCTCACCGTCGCTCACGATTACATCGTATCTGGTGGCCTCAAGAACGCCGGCTACGAGGTCGTTGCGCTCGACGCGCCCGACTATGACTCACTGCGCGTCGGCAAGGAGTTCGGCAATCGCGGACAGTGTAACCCGACCTATTTCACCGTCGGGAACCTGGTCAAAGTCTTGATTCACCTCCGTGACCAGAAGGGCATGTCGACCCAAGAAATCATCGACAAATACGTCTTTCTTACCGCAGGCGCCTGCGGCCCCTGTCGGTTCGGCATGTACACGACCGAGTACCGCAAGGCGCTCCGGGACGCCGGCTTCGACGGTTTCCGCGTGATGCTCTTCCAGCAGCAAGGTGGTCTCTCTCAGGCAACCGGCGAAGAGAGCGGTCTCGACATGAACCCGAAGTTCTTCATCAACATGGTGAAGGGGCTGATCGCGGGCGACATCATCAACGGTCTCGGTTACCGAATTCGTCCTTACGAGGTCACGCCTGGCGCGACCGACGAGATCATCGAACAGTCGAAGCGCATCTGTTACGACGCACTCCTCCACGGTCGCAGCATTCTCGCTGCGCTCATGCAGTGCAAACGCCTCTTCTCGGAGATCGAGGTGGACCGCTCGAACCCGAAGGCCAAGGTCGCCATCATCGGTGAGTTTTGGGCCATGACGACCGAAGGCGACGGAAACTACCGTCTCCAGCGCTTCATCGAGCACGAGGGTGCCGAGGCCGATATCCAGTTCGTCACCGCCTGGCTCCTCTACAACATCTGGGAAGTCGCCTACGACACCGCTGAGCGAAAGCGCCTGCGACGCGACGACACCGCGAAGCTCGGTCTGGCTGGGCTCGGCGAGTTCGGAGCCGCGACGCGCAAGGTCTCGCTCTGGGCCGCGGACAAGGGTCTGCGCATGGCCTTCCACACCTTCGCCTATGCTGGGGGCTACTACGACTATCACCTCCCCGACATGGACCAGATCGCTGAGATCGCCGCCCCCTACTACGACAACAACCTCCGCGGGGGCGAAGGTCACATGGAGGTCGGCAAGCTGATTTTGAACGTGGTGAAGAATAAGGCCACGATGACGCTCAGCGTAAAGCCCTTCGGCTGTATGCCGAGCTCGAGCGTCTCCGACGGCGTACAGTCCCTCATCACTGAGAAGTTCCCGGGCACGATCTTCTGCGCGGTCGAGACGAGCGGGGACGGCGCGGTCAACTTCCAGAGCCGCGTCCAGATGTACCTCTTCAAGGCCAAGAAGGTCGCCGAAGAGGAGTTCCGCGCGGCCCTCGAAGCTGCTGGGCTCACCGAGGAGGAATACAAGGCGACCCTCAGGCGCTACCCCCGGTTCCAAAATGCTCTGCACCGCGCCCCGCGCACCGGGGGCAGCATCCCCGTCGATCTCATCAATGAGGTCGCCGAGTACGTGGGCACGAGCTTCGCGGAGCGTAGCGTCCGCCGCGCGACGCGCCTCGCTCAAACCCTGAAGCAGACGGCGAGCGACCTCGTTTCGGGCGCACCCACACGCGCCGAGAAGACGCTCGCCCTCGGGCAGGAGCTCGCACGCGAAATCCGAGAGCTCGTGGAGGATCGCGGCCAAGAGCTCTTAGCCAAGGCGACCGAATACGGCGTGCAACAGGCAAAGGCTCAGGTGAACAAGCTTCCCCTGGCTGGCGCCGTTCAAGACTGGTTCAAGAAGGCAAGCTAAGAAGGGAGCTCTCTCATGCGCATTGTTTGGGATGTTCTAGAGACCGTCGATCGCATGGCGTTCAGCGCCCTCGATCAGGTGGATCGACTGCTCCGCCGCCCTCCGCTCCTCGAGCGGACCAAGGAGCGGACCAAAGAAGTACGCGCGCCCCAGCGCGTCATCGAATTCGAAAACTGAACTCGGCCCCCCGGGCGCATCTCGAAAAAGCGAGGTGCGCTCGAAAGGGCCATGGAGAAGGCGCGCCCGAAAAGTGCGCCTGACGCGGATGCGCCCGAGATCGCCTCAGAACGACGCGCCGATTCCGCCGAGCATGTCGAACTGGATGCGGGGAGCGCGATCGACGCCAACCGTACAATTCGAGCCGCTCAGGCAGAGTACCGCCGACTCGGTGCCGAAGAACGAGATCGGCAAGCGGGCGGCCGCGCGCAGATGGAGCCATGGCAAGAGCTCGATTTTGAAACCGCCATCAAGCACGGGTGCAAACGCCCACTCGTCGGGGACGCTTCGCCCGAGTGCCGCGAAGCGGGCAAGTCCAACGCTCGCGCCCATATACGGGACGAACCGAATGGTGCGGCCGTACGCGCGCTCTACCGAGCCTCCGAACTGGAAGTACTCGATGGACACGCCAGCCTGAGCAATGCTGTTCGCGTTGCCCGAGGGGGTGAAGCGAGCCTGAGTCTCTTGTCGTTCGTAGCTCAGGAAGATGAGCCCGTCGGGACGCACGCGGTAGCCGAAGAGCGCGCCGTAGGCGGGCGCACCATCGAAAGAGTAGTTTCCGGATTCGGGAGCGTCTTCGGCGGCACCGACGTGACCGCCGACTCGATAACCAAGGACGGCTCCGATCTCGAACCGATGATGGGCCGCCGCGCTCGGGGCGATCAGGGAGGCCGCCCCCATCAGGAGAATGCCAGAAACCAGACTCGGGCGAAGCTGCACTGCCCGGCGGTGGTAGCAGAGACGCTGCCCCTCCCGCAAAGTCAAAAAGCGGAGGGGGTGTCGCCCGCTCGGACGCCTCTCAAGCGACGACGGGCAGGCGCCGCCCTGGCGCCGGCTCACGCGCCTCATGGCTCCTTCCGGCGCCGAGGCTGGCTTTGCTGGGAATACTCGGGTCACGCTCCTCCCAGGCGCGTGCAACGTCGCGGTCGAAGAGGTGGGTCGGACAGACGTTCCCGAGAGCGGCCATCATCACACTCCGCACCGTGGGATTTTCGGCTTCGAGCTTCTCGAGAAGCTCTGCCATTTTGTCACGCTTGAGGCCCTCCTGCGACCCACAGAGGTTACAGGGCAAGATCGGGAATGCTTGCTCGGAGGCGAGCTCGCGCAGCTTCGCCTCTTCACACTGGATGAGAGGTCGGATCACGTGGAAGCGACCGTCATCAGTCAGGTAGCGAGGGGGCATCGACTGGAGCTTGCCCGAGTAGAGGAGGTTCATGAGGAACGTCTCAAGAGCGTCGTCCCGATGATGGCCGAGGGCGATCTTGTTGCACCCCAGATCCTCCGCGGCTCGATAGAGGACTCCGCGCCGAAGGCGCGAGCAGAGCGAACAATAGGTTCCGCCCTCACCCACATGTTCCATGACGACCGAATAGGTATCTTCGCGCAGGATACGGAAAGGGACTCCCGTCGACTCGAGGTACGCTCGGAGCGGCGCGCCGTCGTACCCCGGCTGGACCTGATCGAGATGGACAGCGATGAGCTCGACAGAAAACGGGAGACGCGCCTTGAGCTGCTTGAGCAAGTGCAGCATTCCGTAGCTGTCTTTCCCGCCACTCATCGCGACCAGCACGCGATCCCCTGGCTCGAGCAACCGATAGGTCTCTGAGGTACGAATGAGCTGTCTGAGGAGCTGTTTTTCGACGGACGTCTGCTTGAGACTCATGGGGCGGGGGGCTCCTCTGAAGGAGGAAACCGGGTCTCCCTAGTCCATCGCCTCGGCCTTGGCCAATTCGCGCCCGGGAGCCCCTCCTCGTGCGCCCAAACGTTGCGACTACGGGTCCCCCATGGTTCCCTCAGCGGCTGAGATCCCTGGCATGGCTTTTCCAAGTAGCTCCAAGGGACGCCTCTCTCGGGACATCGGGAGGATCCTGATCGGCGTCTTCGGCTTGCTCGCACCAGCCAGAGCAGCCGAGCCCGAGCCTAGTGCCACGGTCCAGGAAGAGCCCCAGGAGATCGCGCGTCCCGCCCCGATCTCGGTCCCCGTCGACGAGTTTCCCACGGAAGAGCTCGTCGAGGTCATCCTTGAGCTCGTGATCGACGCGTCCGGCCGCGTCGAGAGTGCCCGGGCCGTAACAGGGAGTGAGCCCTTTGCGAGTCACGCCATCGCTGCCACCGCTCGTTGGGTCTTCCAGCCGGCTTACGTCCGAGGAAAGCCGACGCGAACCCGCATCCAGTTCCTGGTTCGCTTCGAGCCGCAGCCCCCCGCCGAGCCGGTAGGAGAAGTGCCGGACCCTGAAAAATCAAACGCTGATCCCCATGCTCCTCCTCCCTCTCTCCCGACTCCCCCACGCACCTCCGCGCAGCAGCTCGCCGAGGTTGTCGTTCTCGGGCGGCCCGGCGAACCCCTCGGGCAAACCCTGACCCGCGCGGAGGTCCGAAACTTGGCGGGCGCTTTTGAGGACCCGCTCCGCTCTCTCGACGTGTTACCCGGTGTGACCCCTATCGCCACCGGTCTTCCCTTCTTCTTCGTACGCGGCTCCCCTCCGGGCAACGCCGGCTTTTTCATCGACGGAATTCGGATTCCCCTGCTCTATCACGGCTTCCTCGGGCCTGCCGTGGTGCATCCTGCGTTCATCGACGACGTGACTCTCCACGCCGGCCCGATGCCAGTCCGCTTCGGACGCTTCGCGGGCGCGACCATAGAGGCAGGACTTGCGGCGCCCGCTCGCAGCTACCGAGGACAAGCGCAGCTTCGCCTCCTCGATGGGGGAGCATTCGTCGAGGCTCCTCTCGGCAAAGATGGACGCGGCTACGCGATGGTCGGAGGCCGTTACTCCTTCACAGCACTGCTCGTCTCACTTCTCGCTCCCGGTCAAGAGGCCCAGTACTGGGACTACCAGGCCGTCGTCGGATACGATCTCTCCCGCGACGACGAACTGCGCCTCTTCACCTTCGGCGCCTTCGACTACTTCTCGGGAACCGGGAACCTCTCAGGCGGGACCGAGTTTCACCGCGTCGATCTCTCCTACAAACATCGCTTCTCGTCGAATAGCGATCTCCGCATCGCCACGACCTTCGGCCGCGATCGCACCCGTTCCTCCCAAGGCTACCTTTCCGATACCTTGGGCCTCGCTCGCGTGAACTACGAGGCTCGAGGAGACCTCGTGATGTTTCAGGCGGGTGGAGATCTCTCCGTCGACAACTATGGGCTCGAAATCGATCTCACAGTTCAAGAACCTGAAACGTACCTCAAGCTCTTTCCTCCGCGGACCGACGTGAGCTTCGGCGGGTACGTGAATTTCATCCTCTTGCCGGGGCGCCCCGTCGAGATCGTGCCGGGGATTCGCTTCGACGGCTACTCCTCCCTCAGCGACTTTCGGGTTTCCGTCGATCCCCGACTCTTCGTTCACTACCGCGTCCATCCGGCCCTCCGCATCGCGCACGGCGTCGGCGTGGCTCATCAGTCTCCGAACTTCGTGCCTGGCATACCTGGCGCGCAGGTGGGTGGATTGCCCGGGGGTCTCCAGCAAAGCGTCCAGGCCGAGTCTCGTTTCGACTTCGACTTGCCTTGGGAGGTCGACATGAGCTTGCGCGGGTTCATCAACGGGACCTTCGCCATGAGCGACCCCATCGGCCTCACGCAGAACTTCTCCATTGATGAGACGAGTCTCGATCGGCGCGCCTTTGGTCGCGCCGCCGGCGTCGAAGTCTACCTCAAGCGTCCGCTCACGCGACGCCTGGGAGGTCTCCTCAGCTACACCTTCATGGGCACGCTCCGGAGCGTAGAGGACATCCTGACGCCCCCTGGCTACGACCGCGCGCACACCCTGAACCTCGCAGCAACCTACGACTTCGGCTCAAACGTTCGCGGCTCTCTCAAGATCGTACTCGCATCGGGCGTACCCGGTCGCCGCACCACACCCGCAGGCTTCATTTTCGACGGGAGCCCCAGCGCTCCCCTGTTCCGCGTCGACGCCAAGCTCGAGAAACGGTGGAATCTGACGCCGACGAGTAGCCTCGCTGCGAACATCGAAGTCCTCAACGCTGCCTACATGTCGAACGTAGCCACGCGCACCTGTACGGTCGACGAAGGATGCGTCGACGGTGGAACAACTCCGCTGATTCTCCCGAGTGTTGGCGTCGGGTACGCCTGGTGGTGAGGAACCTCCTCGCCCGTTCACTGGAAAACGCGCCCGTCCCGCGGGAAACGCGTCAGACCGTGGTTTTTTGCGCGTTTCGGGCTATGGGAGCCCGCCAGGGAGAACTCCGAAGCCATGAGTGAAGCGTCCCGCTCGACGATCGTGAACATGACAGGTCCGATGACGGACGCCGCCCTTCCCCAGGTGCTGCGCGTCCTCGGCGACAGTGGGCTCCGGCTCCTCTCGCTCCGTCAGAGTCGGGAGTTCGGTGGCGCCTCCGTGACGGCTGTCCTCGGCGGGGAACTCCAGGCGCGCGAGAGTGAAACCCTCGATGCGCTCGCCCGCGAGTGGGGCGTCGATCTCACGCTGCACGCGGGCGAAGCGCAGCCCGGCGCCGCCTGTATCTGTCTCACGATCCTCGGAGACCGGACTCGCACCGCTATCGCTGAACTGCTCGACTGTGCGAGAGCCCACGGCTTCGTCGCTCGTGAGATCCGGCCCCTCGGAGGACGCCTCTTCCTCGGTATCGATGTCCTCCTCGAAACCAATAGCGGCGCGCCGGTCGAGACGGTGCCCGAAGGGCTCCGCCGAGCCATCTTGGCCCAGAGCGCGAAGCTTGGCGTCGACGTCGCTCTCCAGAAGAACGACTTCTTCCGGACCAACCGCCGGCTCCTGTGTATGGACGTCGATTCGACCTTCGTGAAGGGCGAGTTCATCGACGAGATGGCATCGCTCGCGGGCATCAAAGATCAGGTCGCAGCGATCACGGCGCGCGCCATGCGCGGGGAGCTCGACTTCCCCTCGGCGCTGCGCGAGCGGGTGCGCCTGCTCAAGGGACTTCCCATGGAAAGGGCGCTGAGCCTCTGTGAGCATTTCGAGCTCACTCCGGGCGCGGAAGATCTCGTGCGTTCCTTGAAGCGCCTCGGCATCCGCGTCGGGCTCGTCAGCGGCGGCTTTGATTTCTTCGTCGAAAAGCTCAAGGCCAAGTTCGAGCTCGATTTCGCCTTCGCCAACCAGCTCGAGGTCAAAGATGGCCACCTGACGGGCGAAGTGGTCGGTACGATCGTCGACGGACAGCGCAAAGCGCAGGTCCTCCGCGACATGGCGAAGGTCTACGATCTCGATTTGCGTCAGACGATCGCTGCCGGTGACGGGGCGAACGACATGTTCATGTTAGAGGCGGCTGGACTCGGCATCGCGTACCAGGCCAAGCCGCGCCTCCTCGAGTTCGCCGACGCCTGTTTCAACCATCACGACCGCCTCGACACGATGCTTTACCTGATGGGCTTTGACGCTCCTGAGGTCCAGCGCAACGCCTGCACGGCGGGCCTCGACCCATGAAGGCCTCTCTCCGCGTCGTCTCTTCGAAAGAGGTGCTCGAAGGGCGCGTCAGCTCCCGTGTCGAGCGTGCTATCCGGCGCCTCGAGTCGGGCTCTCCCGAACATCGGGGCGCTCTCCGAGCCGCCGCTGCCCTCTGCTCCCGAGGGCTCCGCGCAGGGCTCCCGCCGAGCGCTTCCGAGGCGCCCCGCGCCGCCATCGAGCTCATCCGCGACGCCGCCGCACAATCTCGCCCGAAGAGCCCCTCCCTCGCCGCCGTCGAAAAGCAGCTCCTCGCGAGCGTCGAATCTGCGGAGAGCCTCGTCGTACGCGCTTTCGAGCGCACCCTGTCGCCCGCTGCCGAATGCCCCGTCCCAGGCGAAGAGGCCGCTTGGCAAAGTTTCAACGAGACAGCGGACCGTTCCTTCCGTCGCTACGTGAGCCTCTCGGCGCACCTCACCCTCGACGCGCACCTCGAGCTCGTCCGCTCTCTGGGCAGCCCCGCCGCGCTCATCGACGTCATCGTGGCGCTCGCTAGCGCTCACTCCTACCTCACATGCGCCGCTGGTTCGCTCCGGCACGCCTCCTTCCGCGTCCAGGCATTTCGCCAAGCCAGCTGGGACGCGAGCCGCCCGACCTCAGTAGCTCTCGGACTCGGAGTGTCCGAGCTCGCCAGCCAAACTCTCCACGAGTTCCTCGGCTCGAAGTTCTCGTCCCACGTCGTCCGCGAACAGGCTCAGCTGGAAGAGTTCTTCCTCTGGGCCGTGGGCGCGTAAATCCAGCGCGCGCTGCAAGAAGGCGGGCAGTCCCTCCTACTTGGCGCAAAGAGCCACCTGGGCCAAAATAGGCGTTATGGTCGACACGGCGCGCCGAAAGGCCACCTACGAGGACGTCCTCGCTGCGCCAGAACACCTCGTCGCCGAGGTTATCGACGGAGAGCTCTACACGCACCCGAGACCCGCCGCGCCACACGCCGAAGCCGCATCCGTACTCGGCATGGACATCGGAAGCGCCTTCCACCGCGGTCGCGGTGGTCCCGGCGGGTGGATCATTCTGGTCGAGCCTGAGCTCCACCTCGATCCGAACATCCTCGTCCCCGATCTCGCTGGGTGGCGACGAGAGCGACTCCCGGAGGTCCCGAAAGAGGCTTTCCTGACGCTCGCACCCGACTGGGTCTGTGAAGTCCTCTCTCCCGGCACCGCCCTCCTCGATCGAAGAAGGAAGATGCCCCTCTACGCGCGCGAGCGCGTGCCTCACCTGTGGCTCGTCGATCCCATCGTGCGTTCCCTCGAAGTCTACCTCCTCGAAGGCGAGCGCTACGTTCACCTCGGCACCTTCGGCGAAAACGAGCGAGCGCGCGCCGTCCCCTTCGACGCCATCGAGCTCGAACTCGAAGCCCTCTGGCCGAGCACCGTGACGCCGCTGCCGGATATTTGAATCGCATCTCATCACCAGAGATGCGCCAAAGAAGGAGTCGACACCGCCCCTCAGCAGCGGAACTATCGAAGAGAGCTCTCCAAGGGAGGTGCCCTCATCAGAACACCATGAGCGAGAGCCGTGCCGCGATCGCTGGATGGGAGGACGATCGCTTGGTAGTCTTCAGAAATGGAGCGCGTCGTCCGCATCTTCAAGACCCCCGAAGAGGCTGAGGCGAGCGTCCGAGACGACTACGCAAAAATGTCGCCCGATGAGCGCGTCGCGCTCACGGTCGAGCTGATGCGCAGGTACTATGCGAGCGATGACGCTCCCCGACGACTTCCGCGAGTTCTTACGATTACTCGTCGACCATGAAGTCGAATTCATGGTCGTCGGAGGCCACGCCGTGAGCCACCACGGTTACCCTCGCTTCACCCACGATGTCGACGTCGTCGTCGATCCAAGCCGAGAGAACGCCGAGCGCTTGATAGCCGCCCTCGATGATTTCGGCTTCGGCGCCCTCGACCTGACCGCGGCCGAATTCACCCGCGATACCACGGTCGTCCTCGGCCGAGCGCCTCACGAAATCGACATCATGACCTTCGTCAAAGGTGTCGAGCTGAAGAGCGCCTGGGACCGCAGGAGCTATGGATCTCTGGATGGCGTGTCCGTGCCCTTCATCGGTAAGGATGACCTCATCGCGAACAAACGGGCCGTCGGACGCCCCGAAGATCTTGCGGACGTGGCCAGACTCACGAGAGTCCCCTGACGCCCCCGCCCGGGCGCAGAGGCCCCAGGCGAGTTCAGGGGAAGGCTCGGGTGAGGAAGGCCTCGAGTGATGGACCGGGGCCAAAAACGATCGCTCACAGAAAGAGGGATCGGGCCTAGACGAACGCGCCCGGTGCGCTTGGATCGGCTGGCAGAACCTTACCACTCTGGACAACAACGCAACGAATGTTGAGGCGGTGGTGACTTCGAAGGACGCCCAGCGTCGGGGAGAGCCCCCGATGAGGTGGTCCGTCCAAGGCCACAACCAGTGCAATTTGCGCGGGCTTCAAACGCGTTCCTGTGCCCAGCGTTTCGAACGCCTTCGACGGGGGGCTAATTCCGGTGAGCGCTTTCGGTGAGATCCAGGCGCTACCCCGGGCCCGCTCGGGATGGTTCAAGGCGAAATCGCGGAGCAACTCGATCCCCTTCTCTCCAAAGGAAAGGGCTCCCGCGTAGTACATCAGAATTTGGCCCACCACCTTGGACGCCGCGTCCGGTGCGGAAGCAGCCTTCGCCTCGACGAGAACCAAGCGAACAGGCCCCTCATGGGGGAGCAGGACCAGGTCGACCCTTCCTGTCGGCATCGAGACCCGGCAATTGCGGATTGCGAGTGCGTCAGGATACCCAAGCGCCCCGGGCGACCTCATGATCGCCTCCTCAATCTGTGCTTCCCGATTCATCACCGACGTTTCGCGACACTCGGATGCCGCTTCAGGTGGATGATGCCAACGACGAGAACGATATCTCCGGTCATCCGAAAATAGATGCCATAGGGGAATCGGCGTACGACGGCACGACGAAGGCCACGGTATCCAGGAACATAGCTCTCAGGGCTTGCAACAAGTCGGCTCAAAGTGACGCCCACAGCATCCCGGAACTCGTCTCCAAGACCCTGGCGATGGGACTCGTACCAGACGAAAGCGTCGAGCGCGTCCGCCTTGGCCTCGGCGCGAAGGACGAGCGTCTTCACGATTTTCGGATCATCTCAGCGCGAACTTGTTCCCAGGAGAAGCCGATCGGTCCTTCTGATTCGACGAGATCGAGGCGCCGATCGAGTTCTGCTCGTTGTTCCGGTGAGAGCGGGAACGCATCAAAGTCGATACTGGCCCAAAGGTCGTCGATGAGCTCAAGCTTTTCGTCCGCTGTCAGGGACGCAAGATTCAGGGCCGGCTTCGCCATGCCTCAGTTTGCCCGAGAGAGCGGACGGCGCCAACGCGAAAAGCAGACCTGACGCGCGAACCAGCCGCTCCCCAAACCCTTTCGTTGCCCTTCCTCGGAGAGAGGCGGCCGACGCAAAAGCATTCATCTAGTCCGGCCGCTTACGGCCGTACGCTCGGGCTCGCCGCGCGCGGCGCGGCCCATTGCGCGCCGTCGGGGCTCTCGAGCAGAACGAGCATGCCGAGCGCGCCGAGACTCTCGAGGACCTCACTGACTTGGTCTGCGGTTGCGCCCGGAAACGCGCGCACGACTTCGGCTTCGGACCATTGGCTCCCCGGAGTGACGAGATCGCGCACCGCGGCGACCCGCTCGGAGAGCTTCTTCGGCCAGGTGCGCGCCGTCGCGGCGAGAGCGGGCGCGTCTTCTTCGGGCTCGTCCACTTCGCCAAGCGCGAGGCTCGTTTGCGCGGGACCCGCGGCGGGGCGGCTGGAGGGATTTTGGAACTCCGGACGCAGCCAGCGCACGAGGCCGCGCTTCTCCTCGTCGGCCCTCTCCCGATTCAGAGCGACCAAGCGCTCGAGGATCTCTTCGTCCGTCAGCGTCTCCGGCCAGCCGTAGGCCTCGAAGACCGCGCGATCGAGGTCGTCATGGATCTGCTTCAAGATCGAGACGAGCCCCTGCTCGTGGATCTTCTTTTCCTTCTCGCAGAGCGGCTCCTCCGCGCGCAGCTTCTCGAGCACGTTGTACATGCCCGTGATGGTCAGCTCAGGATACTGCGCCTGTTGCTTCTTGCGGTGCGCATCGAGAGCTTCGCCGAGGGCGCCGATCCGTTCGCGCGAAGCGTCGGTGAAATCGGGGAAGGGGAAGGGATCGAAGCAAGCAAGATTGCGCCAACGGGAATCGTTGCCAACCCCCATTCGCGACCCTGCCGCAGCAGCGAACGCGACGTGAGCTCTCGAACTCAGTACGCCCAAATCTTCGGGACGCGACGACGCAATCGCGAACAATGTGTGGTCGGCAAGTGTGTCACCCGGCAAGAACTGGAACACTCGATGCTTGGAAGTCTCAAGTGTGGCGATGAAGCGCGGTAGGCCCTCGAGTGCCGCCCTCATTCGACCGCGAGGTTCGCCAAACACATGCCAAGCTGTCCGATACGACTCCCGTTTGTTCTCCTTACGCAAAGGGAAGACTGTATCGAGGAGGTGCTGGTACAGAAGTGGGTACTCGCCCTGCGCATCCAGCTGAGCCATTCCGAAGAAGTCGATGACCCAGCGCTCCTGCGCGACGTCTGTGAGCTCCTTGCCACTTCGGTAGGGACGCACAACCCTAGGGAGACTGCCGGCGTCTAGTCCGAGGGCCGACAGATCGCTTCGATCGAGCCGAAATCCCTTGCCGACAAGCGTGATCCCCATGAACGAAAGCCCTCGGTTCGCCGCAAGTGACTTCGCGGAAGCGACGGCTGCTCCGATTCGGAAGTCGGGCTCGATCGGACCGGATCGCAGATCGAGAACGACCTCTGGGTGATCTCCGCCTGCGTCCTTTTCGGCGACGACTCTCGCGAGTACCCCCGGTTCATCGCCAGGCGCAAGGACACTCATTGCTATGCGAACGGCGGCGCCGGTGTCGCTTTCAACCCATGGATGGTCAGCAACCGCGAAAACGAAGTGTGCCGAACCTCCTCCTAGAACGTTCTGTACGATCGGCCGCTGCTGCGACTGGGTAATGCTGTTTGTGGTGATGAACCCAAAGCGGTCACAGGCTTTGTTCTTCAGCCGGAGGCCAGCTTGGTGCCACCAATACATGACCAGATCAGCAGTCTCGGGCATGTCGCTGTATGCACCGCGCAACTCATCGACGTAGCCATCCCCGAGCGCCTCCCGCATCCGCTTGTTTCCGACGAACGGAGGATTCCCCACAATGAAATCTGCCTTGGGCCACTCGGCTTTGCGGGGGTTCACGTATTTGTAGAGCGGGACGCGGCGCGTTTCGTCGGGCACCTCCTTGCCGGTGACGGGATGGATCTTCATCGACTTTCCGTCCCAGCGGGTCTTCGGCTTGCCGTCGAGATCGATGTCGAGCTCTTCGCTGTCGTAGGCGAGCACCGCGTCGCGGCATTCAATGTTCTTGTAGTCGCGGAGGACGGGCTCGGGGACACTGACGGTCTTCCCATATTGCCGGAAGTGCCACTGGAGGTAGCCGATCCAAAGGACGAGATCGGCGATCTCCTTGGCCCAGGGCTTGATCTCGATGCCGAGGAATTGCTCAGGGCTGATGCGCGCGTGTTCGATGTGCAGGAGATCTTGGTCGCCGCTGTTGATGTCGGCGATGAGCGCTAAGACTTCGCTCTCGAGCCGCTTCAAGACATCCATCGCGACGTAGAGAAAGTTCCCGGTGCCGCAAGCGGGGTCGAGGATGCGCAAAGCGAGTAAGCGATGATGAAAATCGCGCGCGAGTTTGGTTGCTTCGTTCAGCTTTTTTGTGCGAGCGCCGCCCTTTACGCTTTCGATGTCCTTCAGCCTCGTGCGCACTTCGATGCGAATTTGGTCCCACTCTTCGCGAAGCGGTTCCTCGATCGTCGGCTTCACGAGGCGCTCCACGTAGGCGCGGGGGGTAAAATGTGCCCCGAGGCGATGCCGCTCCTCCGGATCTAAGGCGCGCTCGAGCAGCGTGCCAAAGATCGCAGGTTCAACGTCGGACCAGTCACACTCCGCCGCCTTCAAGAGCAACTGGAGAGCTTCTTCGTCGAGGTCGAGTCCCGTCGGACCGACGAAGAGTCCCCCGTTGAAGCGAAGTAGCTTCGCGGTCGGTAGGTTCCCGCCGTCATTCATCGCGCGCCACAAAGACTCGATGCCCCCCGGGAACGACGCCGGACTCTTCAGCCAATAGTCTCTCAGGTATTGCGTGAAGAGACGGTCGGGGAGGAGGCCGACGTCTTCGGCGAACATCGTGAAGAGACAGCGCATGAGAAAGCGCGCAACCGGAACCTGTCCGTGGTCCGTCTCGAGCTTCTTGGCGAGCTCGGCCAAATGCGCCGCGACCTCTCGGGTCACCTTCGCCGCATGCTTCGATGGGTCGAGCGCGTATGGATCGGTGAAGAGAAGCCGAAGGCGGTCGACCAGCGCGGGCTTCGTCAGCAGATCTTTGAGGTAGATGCGGTGCTGCTGTGCGTTCGGAAACGGCCGATATTGCCAGGAGCCGCTGAAGTCTGCGTAGAGATCGAAGCAATGGCCGATGTCACAGACGACGAGAAAAGGAACGGCTTGATCGAAGCTCTTCGAGTACCCGAGCGCCTGACCGAAGGCGTCGTTCATGGCGACGGACCAGCCGGGGGTCCCTCGCTTTGCTGTTCCAAGCTTCGCGGCGCCAAGCTCCGAACCTTGTTTAGCCTCGAGGATGAAGTGGCCAGCCTTATAGAGATCGATCTTCTTGATTGACTTCGCGCCTCCTTCGAAAACGAAAGGCGCGTCCTTCTCGAAGACGTACTGGTCCCGCGCCGCGTCCCCGGTTGTCGGATCGGGACGGGGCACGTCGAGCACCTCACAGAGCTGCGCGAGGAAGCTGTCCTTGTTCGCGCGCTCGGCCCCGCTCGACTGGCTCCAGGTGGCGACAAAGGTCTCGAGGCTCGGCGCGGACATGCCGGTGAATCTCACGGCAGCCCCCCTTCCCGCAAGGCCCTTGCCCAGAATCCCCGAGCTTTTCGGCCTTCTTCGTCTCCCTCTTGCCCTCCGCAGGAGGCTTCGGCGAGTCTGCCTCCCGAAGTGACCTCTCGGGGGAGGAGGCGCGCGGGGGGTCAGTGTGTCCTTTGGGTGCGGCCTATGTCTCGGGAGGACACGGGGAACGATAACTCTTTGAATGAAAAAGGAACGCTCATGCCTCGCAAACTGATCGCTAAACTTCCCTTTGAAGAAATCGAAGACGAAATCCTCTTCACGCAGGCCGCGCTCGCGGCCGATCCCGACGCGAAGGATCTCGTCCCGCTCACTGAGAGCTGGCTTGCCCTGATCGACAAAGCTCAAGCGACGGAGCTCGATTTGCGCCGCCAAGTGGCCCATACAGACGCAGCGCGCATGGTCGCTAATGCTCGCCTCGACCAAGCGTGCATTGCCTTCGCGGACGAGCTCTGGATGGCGGCGGGCAAAGATCGCACTGCCACGCGCTTCAAGCAGTTCTTTCGGGAAGCGCCTCGACTCTTCGTTCGCATGGCTCTGCCTCGCCAAATCGCCCAGGTGCGCGCGTGGCTCGAAAGTCGTGATGAGGTTTTTCTTCGCCACAAACCGAACCTCGAGAAGTGGGTCCAGGAAGCCGACGCAGCGCTCGTCGCGACGCGCGCTCTCGCTTTGAAGCGAGGGGAGAGTGCGATCGCGCGCGATGAGCTCGCGAGCGATCTGACGCGCGAACGCGACGGGCTCGCGGAGAATCTCGCAGCGCGCGCCCGGGAGCGGAAACTCGACCGCGCCTGGCCCAAGACGTTCTTCCGCACCGGCCCGTCCCGCTCGGCAAAGGACGAGATCGAGGAGGAAATCGGCGAAGAGGCGCGCGCCGCCGAGTAGCTGAGTCCCGGTGAGAGCTTCGCCGAGCCGAATTTCCGCGTGAAAGGCGTCGGCGAGGCTCCTACCGGATCGGACATCGCGTTTTCTGCTTCCGGGAGAGCCTCCTTCCGTCCGTGCAGAAGCCCATTCCGGAGCTCGACCAGGCCCTTTCCGACGATGCAGGAGGGTCCCCGAACCTTCATCCACCCCCTTTCCGCACGAGACAGGAGGGTCGAGCGAAACCCGGAAACCCTCTTGCAAGCTCGGAAGGAGCCTCCCCGGGTGCTCACCCGTTCGATTTCCGGCCTTGCATGAGGCTCCCGGAGTGTCTGAGAGCTGCCAGCCCCGCTGGCGTTGCCATGGCCCATACGTCAAAGTGCGCGGGATGGCAAAACCTGCGATCGACATTGCTGCGATGACACCTGACGAGCGGCTTACGCTGATCGGTGAGCTCTGGGACCGTCTCGACGACCTACCCCCCCGCTTGTCCGAGGAACAATCTCAGGAACTCCTTCTACGAGTCGAACGCGTGCGCGAAACCGGAGCCTCAGGGACAACGATCGACGAGATTCGTGAGCGGCTCCTCGGTCGAAGGAGAGCTTCTCGTGGTCTACGCGGTGTTCCACGAACGTAGACATCCAGCGGGACGCATCGGGCGACGGCGTTGATCCTCCGAGTCCGCCCGAACGAGGCGGCGTGACACCGGCAAGACGGCACGACACCGGCGAGACGGACAGATCGATCGCCTCGTGGCCGGAATTTTAGAGACCTGCTAGCCTCAGCGTCCAGATGTCGACGGCGCGGCGTCTCCACCACTCCTAGGACGCTTACATTCGAGCGCTCGAACTCATCCCGTTGAAGCTCGAATACCTCGCAGGCGAGATATTTGCGTTCGCTCACGGAACCCCGACCTACGCCGATCTCGGAGCCGCGACGATCGCAGCGCTCGTCCCCGCTCTCGGTCCCGATTGCCGCGTGTCGACCTCGGACCTCATCACGGTCGTCGAGCGCACCGCGAGCGGCTGGACCGAACGCGACGTCCACGCGGGCGAAGAAGTCGTGCTCGAGGAGCCGACCTGCCGCTTTGCGCTCGATGACATCTATCGCGGGATCGTCCTCGAAGAGCCGAAGCCATAGGCCTCGATAAGCCTCGGATGAGCCCGTCGCTCGGCCCATCGGTCGAAGTCGAGTCGATGGCGATTCGCCGCTAGCTCGAACAACGAGTCGGCCCCGCGACACATACTCTTCCGGAAAGGGTAGAGCTCGAAGCGGACGTCGGGTTCGTCCCCCGCACAGCGAAAGGCGCGCTCCATGAGAACTTCGGCATTGGGACTTGTGTCTCTCGTGGGAGTAGTCGTTTCGGCGCTGACGATCGGTGGCTGCCTGAACCGGCCCATTTGGTCGGGATTGAAAGAGCTCGACTACCCGCCCCTCCAGCGTCGGGAGGATCAGCCGAAGGTCGGGGGACATGCGGTTCTCTTGGTCGTCGATGATTCCCAGTCGATGGCCGACAAGCAGAGCCTCTTGGCGAGCGCCCTCGAGCGCGCGAAGTATCGCTGGACCGAATGCGTCGCGCCGGACGGAAGTTCGTTCCCACCCGTCAGCGGGGCGTGTCCAAACGACTTTGCCATGAGGGGCGAGCGGCTCCTCTCGAGCGCCCTCGTCATCACTTCCTCCCTCGAAGGAGGCGGTGAGATCTGTGCGGGAAAGAGTGAAGGCGCCTACCCGCTGAGCGTCCTGGGTGACGAGGATATCGCGAGCCAAATCCTCGCAGCTGGCGAGGACGGGTGCGGCTACGAAGCGCCCCTCGAGGCCATGTATCGCTTCCTGATCGATCCGGAGCCGCCCGCGACCGTCACCGTCACCGGCGAAGGCATCGAGAAAACGACGGTTGCCGAAGGCGTCGCGGAAGACCTTCTCGCGAGACGCGCCGAGTTCTTCCCCCCTTTTTCTTCCCTCACGATCATCATCCTCACCGACGAGGACGATTGTTCGGTGCTGGATTCGGGGGACGCCTGGAAAATGGGCGACGAGACAGTGCCGCGGGGCACGAGCGCCTGCGCTACGAATCCCGGGAGCGCTTGTTGTCGGCCCTGTGACCTCTCTGAGGAGGAGCCGCCCGCGGGATGCGCTCCCTTGAGCGAAGACCTCGCCTGTCTCGAGGGAATGACCCTCGACTCCCGCGACGCGCCGCTCAACACACGCTGCTGGGCTCAGAAAAAACGCTTCGGGAAAGACTATCTCTTTCCGGTCGAGCGATATACTGAAGCGCTCACCTCGCCGATCATCACGAATCGCCGCGGACAGCGCGTCGAAAACCCGCTCTTCAAGTACGGGAGCACCCCCGACATGGTCCAGGTCCTCCTCCTCTCCGGCGTGCCCTGGCAGCTCATCACCAAGCCCGAGTCCCAAAGGCCGGGTCAGTCTCTCGAATTTCTCACGCCGAGCGAGCTCGAAGCGAGCGGGATCTGGGACAAGCTCCTGGGAGATCCGGCGCAAAATATTCCCCCCTCCGATTCGCACCTCATCGAGTCCGTCGAGCCCCGAGCCGGCCTCCCGCTCCCGGGGGCCGCCTGGGACCCGCTCCACGGCCACGAAGTGATTTGGCCCCGCCGGGACAGCCTCCAACATTCCTGCATCTTCGAGCTCCCGCGGCCTGAAGTTTGCTCTGACGCGCGCGGCTGCGCCTGCGACCCGAGGCTCGAGACCGAGTCACCACTCTGTCGCCAACTGGACGGCTCCTACGGAGAACCGCAGCGCTTCGCCGGGGCGTTTCCTCCGACCCGGCTCCTCCAGTTCGCGCGCTCCCTCGGGGAAAGCGCCCGCGTTGGCTCAATCTGCCCCCAGCAGCTCATGGACCTCGGACAACCAGGCTACGGCTACCAGGACTTCATTCACACGTCACTCCTCGGTCAAGGGACAAGTTCGAACTACGCCTGCTTCACGCCCAGTCTCCCGCTCCACGGAGACGGCACCCCGAAGTGCAAGCTGCTCGAATTCTACCGAGACCAGGAGCTCGACTGCACGACGATTGGCCGCATGCCAGTCGACGATGAGTACCGACGTCCCATGCTGATCAAGCCCACGGACCCTGGAACGCTCTGCGAGATCCCGAGAATGCCAGGCGATCCGAGCGATCCGTCGTCAGATTATTCCCGCTGCGCGCACGAGCTCCATCCCACGCTCGAGAGCAAAGGCTATTGTTATATCGACACCAAGCTAGGCCTCGGCTCACCCGACCTCGTCGTCCCTTGCATCGACTCCCACAAGCGCTTCTTCCGCTCGATCCCCGCCGCCCTCGGCCGCCCCGGAACGGAAGTCGGGCTCATATGTGACTACCGGAAGGAGTGACGGCTCATCTCCAGGCCCCAGATCAAGCGCCAGAAGCCTTCAGGACCTTCGTGCTACCTCTCCTTTCCCCCACTGCTAACCTCGCCCCATGGGATGGAGAGCGTGGACGGCGGTCGGCCTGGTTTGTGTTTTGACAACAGGGGCGGGATGTAACGGGGAAGTAGGTAGCTTGATGGCGACCGGGGGCAGCGATTTCGGCGCCGGGGGCCAGTCGTCTACGGGAGGGAGCGGCTCATTCGACTGTGAACGGTCCCTCGAGGAAGTGGCCGAGCAGGCCCAGTGTCCGGAGCACTACTGCCCCGGTGGGTTCCTCGAGACCTGTGACTGGTTGTACGTTTCGCTGCTTCAGTGCGGTGGGGTAGTCGGCTTTTCCTGGAGCAGTGGGTTCGTCGGAGGAACTTGCTACTACTATGACGATCGCTTGATCGGCGCGAGCTACTTCTCGGACGATGCGCCCTGTTCTCTGAGCGGGGGTACTCTTCCGGTCCCGGACACCTGCAGCGAGAGAAATGTCTGTGGTGCGGCCGGCGCTGCCGGCATGGGGGGACAAGACGGATCCGACAAGCCAGCCACGGCCTGCGACCCGTGACGCCTGACGAGAGGAAGGCAGCCTCGAAAGGAGATTTGCCGCGCTCAAGAAGCCAGGACGCCCCGGGGGCGCGAGGGCTCGGGCGGCTGCCAGCTTCGACTCAATCCTTCTTGTCGACGAAATCCGGGGGCGTCGAGGAGCCATCGCCCCAGAAGTACTTCTCGAGCTCGGTGAACCAGATATTTTGGCCCTGCTCGCTCGTCACATCGAGGCGGAACTCGTTGATCAGCATTTTGGAGTGCTCGAGCCACTTGCGCCACGCCTCGGCGGACACGTTCTCGAACACGCGCTGGCCGACGGGGCCCTTGAGGGGAGGTTTCTCGAGACCGGGGGCCTCCCGGCCTAACTTTACACAGTGCACCATGCGCGACATCGCTACCGCGGCTAGCGCGTCCGACGCGGAAGCGCAAACCTGGGGCATTGCCCGCGCCCTGGGCTTTCGAAGCACCGATCTCGAGTGCTCCCGCTCTCGGTGCGTGAAGGTCCTGCAGAGCCTAAGGCGCGGCCTTTTCCGACTCTTCGAGCACGGCCTCGAGCTCACGCGGCGTCGGCAAATGAACAATGAGACGGATCGTCCGCGGCCCCCGCTCCGTCGCGCGCACGAACTCACCGCTGATCTGGGACGCCCCCCGGCCGAGGGCCGAGAGCACCGCACTGATGACCTGGCTCGCGTCCGTCACCGGCGCCCCCTCGACGCGCACCAGCCGGTCGCTCTCGACGAGGCCGAGGCCGAAGCGCGAGATGCCCCCGATCGCGATCCCTGCTGGGAGCCAGGGAGACGCGAGCGCCACACGTCCCTTCGGGATCTTTTTCGCGCGCACCCAATCGAGCACGCGCGCCGGCGGCACCGAGATCACGTCCGGGGTGCGGGCAAGCCGGGCAGCAGGCCCATTTGGGGCGCTCTCAGAAAGGACCTCGAAGGGCGGCGCGCGGACCTCCGCTCCTCCCGGCATCTCTTCTTCTTCCCCCGAGGCTCGAGCCTCAGCCAGCCACCGGTCCAAGAAGAGCAGCGCCTCGGATGCGCGAGCGCTCGCCTGCTGGATGAGCGCGTCTTGAACCTCGCGCGCGCCCCAAATGCCACACGCGCCGAGCAGCACCACGGCAAGACCGGTGCGCAGACGCGTCCGCGCGCTCGGGGAGGCTTTGGCCGGGGTCTCTGGTAAACTCGTTTCCATGCGTTCGAGAGAGCTCCCCGATCTCGGCTACCGCCGTATCGTCGTGCTGCTCTTGTTGCTCGGGGTCGTGCCGACCGCGCTCCTGCTCGCGCTCGGAGTGGTACTCCTCTTCTTGGGCGGGATCGAGGCCAACGTCTTGATGGGGATCTTAGTGCTTGCCCTCTCGGGCGCCACCATCACCGGCGTCATCTTGGTTTGGGTTTTTGTGCGGCGGGAAGCGAATATTTCAAGATTGCAGAGCGATTTCGTCTCGAAAGTGAGCCACGAGCTGCGCACGCCGCTGACCTCGATCCGCCTGTTCACCGAGACGCTCTCGCGCCGCCGGGGGAACCCCGAGACCGAAGCCCAGTGCATCGAAGCCCTCGAGCGGGAAAGCACGCGCCTCGCCGAGCTCATCGATCGACTCCTCGACTGGGGCCGGATGGAAAGCGGGCTTCGCGAGTTTCACAAAGTGAAAACAGATCTGCGCTCGGTCGTGCACATGGCAGTCGAAGCCTTTGAGACGACGCGCAAGCGAAGGCATGTCGAGTTCGACGTCGCCTACCCTCCCGAATCCATCCAGATCTTCGCTGATCGCGGCGCGCTTTCCGACGCCATCCTGAATCTCTTGACCAATGCTGCGAAATACGGAGGACAGCCCTGCCGCGTCACGCTCCGCTGTGCAGAATCTGCGCGTTCGGTGTACGTCTCGGTGACCGACAACGGCGAGGGCATTCCGCTCGCCGAGCACAAGCGCATCTTCCAGAAATTCTACCGCGTGGACGATCGGCTCTCCCGCGAAAAGGAGGGCTCCGGCCTGGGCCTTGCCATCGTGCATCACGTCTTGAAAGCCCACGGTGGGCGCGTTGAACTCTCGAGCCGCCCGGGCCAAGGTACTACCTTTTCCCTGGTGATCCCGAAGTTTGAGTCCTCGGCGAAATCGTCCCATTCCTCCAAAGGTCAAGGTGACTCAACGCCGCCACCGCCCCCAGGCCGATGAACGACCGCACACACATCCTCATCATCGAAGACGACGAGAGCATCTCGCTCGGGCTCAAGCTGAACCTCGAAGCTGAGGGCTTCTCTGTGACTACCGTGAACGACGGCGATGCTGGGCTCGAAGAGTTCCGCACCCGTGAGCCCGATCTCGTGATCCTGGACATCATGCTCCCGAAGCAGAATGGCTTCGAGGTCATCCAAGGCATCCGCGGAGCTGGCTCGCGCGTGCCCGTGATCATGCTGAGCGCTCTCGGCACCGAAACGGACAAAGTCATGGGCCTGAATCTCGGGGCCGAGGACTACATCACGAAGCCCTTCGGCCTCGCGGAGCTGCTCGCGCGCATCAACGCGGTGCTCCGCCGGAGCAAAGAATCCACCGAGGCCCGCGCCGCCGCCGAGCGTCCCCTGCGCGTGGGCGAGCTCGTCATCGATCCGAAGAAGCGCGAGGTCACGCGCGCGGGCGCCCCTGTCGAGCTGACAGCGACCGAGTTCGACGTGCTTTGGTGCCTCGCCGCGAAACCAGGCACGGCGCTGTCCCGGGAGGACATTCAGACCCGAGTTTGGGGCCCGAAACACCACGGGACGCTGCGCACCATCGACAACTTCATCCTGCAGCTGCGCTCGAAACTGGAGCCTGACCCCACCAATCCCACCCACTTGCTCACCGTCCGGGGCGTAGGCTACCGATTCGGCTCGTAAGATGGATCAGACGCTACTCCGAGCCTACTTCGGCACGATTTACGAACTGCCCTCGGCCGAGGGAACCCTCCGCGTCTCTCTCGACGGCCAAAAGCCCGGCCCGACGGACGAGCTCCCGAAGCTGCTCAAGGGCAAGCTCGCTATCGTCACCGCCTATAACCCGCGCTCGATGCTCTTGCCGCGCAAGGTGAACGAGCAACGCCATCAGGTGATGCGCGAGCTCTTGATCCTCGGCTGCTATCGGGTCGACGCCTGTGTTGGCTTCGAGGACGATCCCGAGGGGTCCTGGCGTGAGCCTTCTTGGCTCGTTCACGGCATCGATCGCGACGAGGCGATCCACTTTGGGCGGACGTTCCGGCAGAACTCGATCATCTACAGCGAGGAAGGCCGCCCTGAGCTGATCGTCACCGATCCGACCTGCGACGAAATCGGCACCTCGTTCCCCGGCTTCTTCCGGGTCCGCCAATAGACGACCTCGAGCGTGTCCGCCTCGAGCGACAGTGACAGCCGCTCCTAAGAGGGAGCGGCTCTCCGCCCGCTCACGCCCGCCCTTCCTTGCGGGGCCGGGAATGCTAGGGTCCAGACAATGGCTGGCAGAAACGGTAGATCGCCGCGAGATCCGGTAGATCTCTTCTCAAGTTTCATGGGGCAGACGAGCCGCCGCGCGTTTCGTCTCGGACCCATCGTGCTCATCCTCGCGATCCTGCTCGCTCTGGTGAGCAGCTTTTACCAGGTCGAGGCGGGTGAAATTGCGGTGATCCGGACGCTCGGGAGAGAGTCGGGGCGGGCCGATCCCGGTCTCCATTTCCGCATCCCCCTCGTCCAAAAGGTCGACATCGTGAACGTCTCGCGGATCCGCCGCATCGAGGTCGGTTTCCGCGGCGACCAACCGAAGCCCACCGAAGCGCTCATGCTGACGGGCGACGAAAACATGGTCGAGGCTCACATGATCGTGCAGTACCGGGTCTCGGAGCCGAGCAAGTACCTGTTCCGGCTCGCGGCACCCGAAGAGGCGCTCCGCTCGAGCGCCGAGGTCGCCCTGCGCGGCATCATCGGACAGACGACGATCGACGACGCCATCACCAAGGGCCGTGGTCTCGTTCAGGAAGACACCCGTGCCCTGCTCCAGAAGCTCATGGACGACTACCAGAGCGGCATCACCATCACGGAGGTCAAGCTGCAGAGCGTCGATCCTCCCGCCCAGGTGCGCGATGCGTTTCACGAGGTCGTACGAGCTCGCGAGAAGAAAGAAGAGCTCATCAACCAAGCCCGCGGCTATCAAGAAGACGTTATCCCGCGCGCTCGCGGCGAAGCCGAGAAGCAGATGCGCGAGGCGGAAGCGTTCCGCGAGGAACGTGTACTCAAGGCGCAGGGTGACGCGCGACGCTTCGACGCCGTCTACGCCGAATACAAAAAGGCGGAAGGCGTCACTCGCAAACGCCTTTCGATCGAGACCCTCGAGCAGGTTCTCACCCGCGTCCAGAAGAAAACCATCATCGACGGCAGCTTGAGCGGGAGCACGCTCCCCTTCCTCCCCATCGGCGGTAATCGTCGCCCCGCGACCCTCGAGAAGTCAGGAGACGCACAATGAACCGAAGCTCCCTCGTCATCGTGATCGCCGCGTTGCTGTGGCTCGGCCTCGACTCCTTCTACGTCATCGGCGAAGGGGAACAGGGCATCGTGACCAAGTTCGGTGAATACCGTTACAGCGTGACCGCGCCTGGTCCGAAGTGGAAGGTACCGTTCATGGAGACGGTGCACCGCATGGACAAGCGGATTTTGGGCAGCGATACGCCGCCCGCCGAATACCTGACTCTCGACAAGAAGCGCCTCGTCGCCGATCCGGTCAGCCGCTGGCGGATCAAAGATCCGATCCTGTTCTTTAAGACCGTCCAGCACGAGGTCGAAGCGAAGGCGCGCCTCGGCGATATCGTCAACAGCGAGCTCCGCCGCGAGATCGCCAGTCACAACTTCGGCGACATCGTCGGCAGTAAGCGTCAGCTGCTCACCGATCGCGTCACCGAGCACGCCAAAGGTCCTTTGGCTCAGCTCGGCATCGAGCTGCTCGACGTGCGCATCGTGCGCGCCGATCTCCCGAGCGAGGTCCAGGAGAGCGTGTTCCAACGTATGCGCGCGGAGCGCGAACGGATGGCCAAACGTTATCGCTCGGAGGGCGGCGAAGAGGCCCAGAAGATCATGGCGGAAACGGACAAGGAGAAGGCGATCATCCTGGCCAAGGCCTACGAGATCGCCGAGACGACCCGTGGTGAAGGCGAAGCGCAAAGCGTCCAGATCTATGCGCAATCGCATGGCAAAGATCCTGAGTTCTTCGCCTTCGTTCGGACCCTCGAGGCCTACGACGCCATCGACGCAGACACCGAGCTCGTCCTGTCGACGAAGAGCGAACTGCTCGCGCCCCTCTCGAAGTAACCCCCGGGTTCTCTTGAGCGCATTCGGAGCTCACCCGCCGAGGCGGGTGAGCTCTTTTCGTAGGACCCGACAAGGCCGCCGCTTGATGAAAGCGCCTCGCGAAGGGAGACGCTATGGAACGTGGAGCTCGAGCCGCAGCGCCTCGAGCAGCATGGCATTCGCGACGGCGTAGGCGGGGCTCCCGCGCCAGGTATGCGGAGGATCGCCGTCCACCATTTGTCCCACGTAGCCAAAGGCAATGCCCACCTGGAGCACGTCGCTGATGAGCGTCACCAGCTCATCCCTTGCCTCGGGGTACTCGTGCAGTTTCGCCCGCACGTAGAAGAGGAGCAGGTGAGGCCAGGCGGAGCCTTGGTGTGCTGCGCGGAGTCGATCCGCGATCGTCCCGCCAGCGCTCGCGATGTAGTTCGGATCGCGAGGATCGAGCGTCCGGATGCCCCGGGGCGTCAAAAGGAAAGTCTCGACGCAGGCCAAGATCTCCCGCCGCTCGGTCGCTTCAAAAAGCGAAGGACAGACGGCCAGCGCGATCAGTGCGTTCGGGCGAATCGACCTGTCCACCCAACCGGAGGCGAAATCCCGGCCCTCGGACACGCGGTCCGGAGGATAGTTCCACTGCCCAAGCACGAAGCTATCGCGAAAAGCGCTCGCTCCACGCGCGGCGTCACTGTCCACTTCTGCGCTGGTCTGGGCGTCCCCCAGCTCGGCCGCGAGCTTCGCCAAGATGCGACAGGCTTCGACCCACAGCGCCTGGATCTCAATGCATGCTCCATCCCGCGGCGTGACCGGGACACCTTCGATAGTCGCGTCCATCCAAGTGTGAGGCCCGAAGCCATTCAATACGAGCAGGCCCTCTGCTGAGAGCCAGGCGAAGTCGCTTCCGCCCTTGATCGTCTGATGGATCGCGCGCAAAGCGGGGAGCAGGAAGCGAGCGAGCCCATCCTTGGCCGCGCCTTCGGGCAATGAGCTGAGCACGCGCTGACTCATCAAGAACGCCCACAAGGACGCGTCGACACAAGGTCTCGAGCCTTCGCCGCCCCTCGGACGCTCGGGGATCAGACCGCCTTCCATGGTCTGGATCACTGTGCGGAGCGCGATGGCAGCGTCTTCCGGGCGACCGGCGGCCAAGAAGATCCCAGGCAGGGCGAGGAGGTGATCCCGGGTCCAAACGTCATGCCAAGGATAGCCAGCAACGATCTCGTTCTGAGCACCGACACGGAAACTATCGACAGCGATCCGGAGCAGTCGAATACCTGGTGCGCTTTCCTGGCCAGGATCTTCGGCGATACGATGCTCTGCGGCCTCGAGCACGAGCCGCATCGGCTCGCCTTGCGGAGGATCACCGACGAAGGCCATGAGCTCCGTGCGCCCCTGGGGCTGAAGCTGGACCTCAAAGATTCCCGGAGTCCACATGTCCTCACGGAAATCTAAGTAGCGCCCGCGATCATCGAGGTATTCGAACTGACGCCACCAATCGGGCGACCCCATGAACACGCCGCGATGACGGAAGCGCACCGCGGGCAAGGCGGGATCGGGCTGAACCTCGACCTCACCGGAGCGCAGGATGACCTCCTGGCGCACACTGCCGTACTCACGACAGAGCTGATGCTCCGGGCGCATCGGCATCAGCGGACGCAAGAGCAGCCGCGCCGGATCGGGCCCCGACCAATGGAAGGACAGGATGACCGCTGGTGAGCCGCGGACCAGACTCACAGTTCGCTCGAGGGTCCCGCCCGCGACCCGGAAAACCCAACGGGGCAAGGGGTCTTGATGGAACGACTCTAAGAAGCGATAGCCGGGCGTGGGGGCGACGCCCGGGAACTGGTGCGTCGACATTTGGTAGAAGCGACCACGCACCTCGAGGGCGGTCTCGACGTGGCTCAAGATGACGTAGCGGGGGCCCCGTTTCTGCCAAGGAACGACCAGAAGCGCGTGATGGCGCCTCGTGTGCATGAGAGCGACAGTACTCGCGGCGTATGCCCCGTAGTCGTTCGTCGTGATCCACTCCCCCTCCGCCTTCGTGAGGTCGCCCTGCACCGAAACCCAGGGCCAAGGCCCGTCAGCGGGTCCCCTCCAAGCCGGGCCCCGCTTCCGATCTGCCCTCATGATTTTGCCGCCCGCGGAGGAAGGCCGAGCGCCTGCTCAGCCGCGGCAAACAGCGGCTCGAGTGCCGGCCTTTCGCCGAGCCAGATCTCAATCGCACGGGCCGCTTGCCGAACCAACATGCCTAGACCTCCGCGCGCGCGCGCGCCTCGCTCCTCCGCGGCTCGCAAGAAGGGCGTGAGTGGAGGATTATACACAAGATCATAGTAGGCTCGGTCTCTACCGGTTCCAACGAACGCGGTGAGCATTTCTCCCGAGTCTGTCCCTTTCATGCCCGCGCTCGTAGCTTGAATCACCATTTCGACACGCTCGAGGAGCGCTTGGGGCGACTGGTCCGGTCCATCGAGCGGCCACGGACACGCTTCGACGCCGCGCTCCGCGAAGACGTCGGAAAGCGGCCAGCCGCGCGGATCTTCTCCGATCGAGAAGCGGCGCGCCGTCACCAAGATCGGCGCAAAGCCCGCCAACTTGGCGCTGACAGCAGCCGCCAGTGCCGCGCCCCCACTGCCCACGATGAGCGCGCCTGATGAGGGGGTCGGGATGAGTTCGAGGAGCTCTTCCGCGAGAGCAGGCGCGTCGGTGTTGTAGGCAACGATCTCACCCCGCATACATGCGAGCACATTGGCGGCTCCGACGTCGCGAGCCGATGTGTCAACGCGATCGGCGAGGGAAAGAGCGAGCGTCTTGTGGGGCACTGTCACGTTCGCGCCCGCGAGCTCCCCGCTCCGCAGCCGCTCGAAGACGCGGCGCACGTCAGCTTCGGTCGGGCAGTCGAGCACGGAATAATGCGCGTCCGAGCGCCCCAGGGCCTTGTAAGCCGCGAAGTGGATGCTGGGTGAGACCGAGTGGCCTACCGGATGGCCAACAAGCAAGAACTGAGTCACGAGTGATTTCCCGATACCGAGGCCCCTCACCTCCGAGGGGCGACACTTGGCCAGAACTTTCGACGCTATTCAACAGGAAGCTATCTCAAAAATCGCGACAACTCCGATTTCGCTCCTCCATTTGCGCACAACCCCCTGAGCGACGATCCAAGAGGCGGCTCAAGGCTCGTTTGGCTCGACGACTTCCGCCGCAATTTCTCCGGACTTGAGGCGGATCGAGAGGCGTTCCCCGGGAAAGACCTCACTCGCGGAGCGGACCGCTTTGCCGTGTCGATTGAGCACGACTGCGTAGCCGCGTCCGAGCACCTTGAGCGGAGAGAGAGCATCGAGACGCGCGGAGAACTCACCGAGCGGAGCGCCCTTCTGTTCGACAAGGCGCTCCCCCTGGCTCCGTAAGCGCCCATGGAGCGGGAGCAGCCGCGAGCGGGCGTGGAGCACGACAGTCCGCGGATGGCGCCGCTCGAGGCGGGTCGTGAGCTCTCGCTCGTTCTTCTTGGCCTCGGTGAGGATCAACCGCATCCAGCGCGCCATGTCTGCCGAGAGTTCGTCGAGGTGCTGCCTGTGGGTCGCTACCACGAAGCGCGGATCGCCAAGTCGTTTCTCGAGGCGCGTCAGCTTCACAGCGCGCTCGCGCACGCGAGCGGTTAGCGCGAGGGCGAGCCGTCGCTCGAGAGAACGCAGCGTCTGAGTGCGCTCGGAAGCATCGAACACAACCATCTCTGCTGCCTGAGAAGGAGTCGCGGCCCGAGCGTCAGCGACCAAATCAGCAAGCGAGTGATCGATCTCATGGCCGACGGCGCTGACGACCGGCACGCGCGTCGCGGCTAGTCTCCTCACGACTCGCTCATCGCTGAACGCGAGCAAGTCCTCCTGGGCGCCGCCGCCTCGTCCCACGATCAAGACGTCGAGTTGGGGCAGCGCCTCGAGCCGATCGAGCGCCTGGATGATGCTGAGAGGTGCTCCTTCACCCTGCACCGTCGCGGCCGACAGCACGATGCGGACGTGGGCCCGTCTGAGCGCCACAGTACAAATGTCGTGAAAGGCCGCGCCCGTCCGGCTCGTCACCACCCCAATCACGCGCGGCGTCGTCGGTAGGCGACGCTTCCGGCTCGCATCGAAAAGCCCTTCTTCAGCGAGGCGGCGCTTGAGCTCTTCCAGTTTGACGAGGAGCGCTCCTCGCCCGCTTGGACGAACGACGTCGCAGACCCACTGCAGCCGCCCCCGAGGAGCGTAGAGAGTAGCTCTGCCTCGAAGGACCACGCGCGCCCCCTCCTCGATCGCGCGGCCAAAGCGCATCGCCTCCCGCTTGTAGAGGACACAATCGAGGGCTGCCTCTTCGAGCTCGTCCTTGATCGTAAAATAGACGTGACCGCTCCCCGGACGCTGAACGCCTCCGATCTCGCCCTCGACCCACAGGCCGGCCGTCCGCTGTTCGAGGATCTGCTTGATGCCGCGCGACACCTCCGCAACGCGGAAGATGCGCGGCTCTTCACCCCGAGGCTCGCTCATAACTTCTTCATCTCGTCCACGAACTCCCAATCGTGAATCAAGCGCTTCTTGATCAAGATCGAGAGCAGAGACGTAAACATGAGCTCCCAGTTGATACTCTCGTCGACGACTTGAGAGGCGTCGCCGCCGTGCGCCCGGACGCGGAGAGCGTCAATCAGGTCACGGGCGGTCAGCTTCTGAGGTTCGCGGTTGGACAGTGGTCCCTTCTCCAGCGCAGGCAACTTCACGACCGTTCCGTCCAGAAGCGTCAAGGTGACCATCTGAGGGGGAGGATCGGAAGCGCGCGGATCGGGAAGTTCAATCGACTCTGCTTCTACTGACTCGGGCGTAGGCTCCGACTCCGCCGGTAAACCGAGATAATAGACGCGGATCGCGCCGAGGATATCCGACGCGGGGGCGATCATCGGTCGCACCGGGAGCCCGGAAAAGTTCGCAATCTCGTCGAGCGCAGCCTGGTCACTCGGATCGACCATGGCGACGTAGAGGGTCTGCTGGCGGTTCTTCGCCCGCCGCACGTAGATCGGAACGACAGCGTACTTCTGGGCGGTCTCCGCGGGGACCAAGTTCAAGAGCTGCCTCGAGAAATCGATATGGGAGAGTGAGACCCAGGGTACACTGAGCTGCTGACTCAGAACCTGAGTCAGGCGAACCTCCGAGAGAGCTCCCGCCTCAACGAGCAGCTCGCCCAGTCTCCTCCCCTCAGTCTTCTGCTTCTCGAGCGCTGCCTCGAGCGCCTCACTCGAGACCAACCCCGCCTCGACGAGCAGCTCGCCCAACCTCAAGCGATCAGCCATAGATGAGCAGCCTACAACCGTTCGGGGGCATCCCTCAAATCCCGAGGAAGGCCGACACTGGCCCGCTGCCCAAGGAGGCTCTCCTGTCCGCGATCCCTCGAGGCCGGGGGAAATCGCGGGCGCGCCTCGTTGTTGCGGCGGGAACGGAAGTTCGTAAGACTTGCCCCCATTCCTTGACTCGGCTCGCTTGGGCGCCGTCGAAGGTTCCAAAGACACACATGAGCTCCACACCCAGCGGCACGTTGCAGGGGGACTTCCGCCCATGCCCCCAGTGCGGCAAGCGAGTCGAGACGAACAGTCCCTATTGTTCGGGCTGCGGGTTCCCGCTCGGTGCAGTGAGCTCGAAGAGCGACGACAAGTTCATCGGGACCACGCTGGCGCCCGGTTATCACATCCTCGAGTTGGTCGGGGTCGGCGGAATGGGTCGGGTATACCGAGCCGAGCAGAGCGTGCTCGGCCGGACGGTCGCCGTGAAGATCGTTCACCCCTATCTCTTGGCGGACGAGGGCTCGGTCGCTCGCTTTCTGACGGAAGCGCGCGCGGCGAGTCAGCTCAACCACCCCAACAGCATCTCCGTCTTCGATTTTGGACGCACCGAGGACGGGGAACCCTACCTCGTCATGGAGTTCCTGCGAGGGAAGGACTTGGCCCAGGTCATCCAACAGGACGGCCCCCTGCCCTTGGCCCGAGTGGTGGATATCATCCACCAGGTACTCGCTGCGCTCTCCGAGGCGCACGAGCTCGGCATCGTCCACCGGGATCTGAAGCCTGAGAACATCATCCTTCAGCCTCAACGGCGGGGCGGAGATCTCGTCAAAGTCGTCGACTTTGGCCTCGCCAAGGTGCGCGCGGACCAGCCCACGAACGTCACGAGCCCGGGCATCGTCTGCGGAACGCCGGACTACATGGCCCCGGAACAGGGCAGAGGCGACGAAATCGATGGCCGGAGCGATCTCTACGCGGTCGGCGTCATCTTGTTCCAGCTCTTGACTGGCAAGCTACCCTTCGAAGGAGAATCTCCGACGCAGGTCGTGATGATGCACCTCTCGGTGCCCGCGCCCGATCCGCGGCAGGTCGCGCCTCGCCGCGACATTCCCGCTGCGATCGCGGACGTGGTGAAGCGCTCCTTGGCGAAGCTGCCGAGCGACCGCTTCGAAGATGCCCAGGAGTTCTCCGAAGCGCTGCGGAGCGCGGTGAGTGCGGAGAGCGAGATGCGAAGGATGGATGCATCCGAGCGCCTCGCCCCGAGCCTCTCGCTCGGAGAGATGATCGATTGCGAGGCGTGTGGCTATAGCGTCCCGCTTGCCCGCTACTGCTGCGAGTGCGCGGCGCCACTGCCTCAGTCCCGCGCCGAAAACTATCCACTCCCCTTCATCGGACGGCGCGAGGAGCTCGCGTTCTTGTCGGCGCGCAGACCCCTCACCGCCACCATCCAAGGAGCGCGCATTTCGGGCGAACCCGGCGCCGGCAAGACCCGCTTGCTCGAAGAGTTCGCGCGGATCGCGACGGAACAAGGAGACCGCGCCGTCGGCGTCACCCCCGATCCCTACGGCGCCAAGGTCGCCTATTCGGGACTCGCGACGCTCATCCGCGGCCTTTTGCGGCTGCCCCAAGAGGGTATCGATCCCGACAGTTTCGGCGACGCGTCCCTCGATGTGCGGCGAGGCCTGATCGAGATCTTCAGCGGACCCCAGCCGGGCGACTCGCGATCCCCGATGGATCGCCAACACTGCCTCTCGAGTGCGCTGCGTTACGCCCTCGCCACTTCGTCCAAGAAACAAAGCGGCACACCTGTCATTTTGCTCGACGATCTCGATCAGATGGACGGCGCCTCGCTCACGGCGATCCAAGATCTGCTCAACGATCCTCCGGGAGTGGCCGCCCTCATTGTCGGCACTCACAGCCCGGATTTCGACCCAGGCTGGTCCGTCGAGCGCACCTCTCACAGAACCCTCGGCCCCCTCGACGCGAGCTCGACGCGACCAGCGACGAGGGGACTCAACATCCCGATCCCCTCGAAAGTCCTGCCCCTCTATCTCGATCAAGCGATCCGCTACTCCTTGGAAGGCGCGACCGAAATTCCCGAGAAATTGGTCGACGTCATCGCGAGCCGCCTCGATCTGCTCGACGCGGATGCGCGGCGCGTGCTCCAGGGACTCGCGGTGCTTGGCTTCGCCTCACCGATCTCGACGATCGCAGAGCTCGCTCGCATGGACGGCGTCGACGCACCGATCGCACAGCTCCTTGGTCGCGGCATCATCGAAGTCGCGAGCGGAATCGCCTCTTTCTCCCATCCCCTCTGGCGCAAAGTCACGCTGGCAACGATCCCGATCGAGGCCCGTCGCCAGCTCCATCGACTCGCCCTGCGCATCGAAGACAAGAGACGCGGCCCCCTCGAGGTACGAGCCGGTCACGCCTATCAAGCCGACGAGGCCTTCCAAGCGCTCCTGCTCCTCGAAAAGGTAGCAGATCGCGCAACAGCAATTGGCGACGCGGCAGCTGAAGTGCTCGCGCTCCGGCGCGGACTCGATCTAGCTCGGCGCGAGATCTCCCGCGGAGAGATCGACGATCCAATGCGGGCAGTGCTGATTTTTAGCCGAAAACTCGGAGCCTCTTTGATCAGAGCTGGCGACTACTCGGATGCCGATGGCGTGCTCTCCGAGGCGCTCGACCTCGCGCCCCCGGCAAGCGCCGACCGCGCCAAGATCTTGGGTGCGCTCGCGCACGTCTCTTACGGACGCCGGCGCTACGAAGAAGCTCAGAGTCGCCTCGAGGCAGCGCTCTACGCGGCGCGCTCAGCAAATTCCCATGAGATGGTCGAGACGCTCGAAGACACCCGTCGGGCCTGGTCGACATGAACCTGGTTGCGCGCTTCGACCTCGACAAGACGTACCTCCGGAGTGAATTCGCGACAGTCGGAGACCTCTGGAAGAGCGCCACTGAGCGCGCCGATCAGAAGCGCGCGGTGCCGGGCGCCACCGAGCTCCTCCTCGAGCTCACTAGGAGCCGCGCCTATGTCCATGTCCTCTCCGGCAGCCCCAAGCAGCTGCGCACGAGCATCCGCCTGCGCCTGATGCTCGACGGCGTGACCCCTGATCGCCTCACGCTCAAGCCGAATCTCAAGAATTTGCTCCGGCTTCGATTCCGATCGCTCCGCGGTCAGCTTGGCTACAAGCTCCTCGCGCTCTTGTCGGCGAGCGACGAGGAGGCGAAGGCCGGCAGACCAGCGCCCGATCTCGAGCTCCTCGTCGGTGACGACTCGGAGTCAGATGCGTTCATTTACTCCCTCTATGCGGACATCCTCGAAGGCACCCTCGCGCTGGACGGGCTCCGGGAAGTCCTCGAGGCGGGGGAGCTCTATCCTGATGAACGCGAGCAGATCCTCGAGCTTGCGACCCAGAGATACGGCGCGGGTCGACCTGGCGCGCCCCTGATCTTGATTCATCTCGCGAACCAAAGTGCGCCCTCCGAGTTTGCGATGTTTGGCCCACGCCTGTTCGCCTTCTTCAACTACGCGCAAGCAGCCTTCATTCTCCTCGAGCGAGGGGTCTTGGACGTGCCGGCAACCCTTCGGGTCACCCGTTCCCTTACCCAGCTGCACCGCTTCGACGACTCCGCGCTTTCACGCTCCTACTGGGATTTGGCGCGCCGGGGGCTCGTCACGGCTCGCTCCCTCGAGGCGCTCAAAGGCGCGTCACACCGCGCTGATTGGGTCGGTGAAATGGAAGAACTCCTCAAAGTAGAGCCATTTGGACGCGAAATCAGGCATTTTGACGCGAACTATAAACTCCTTGCCGGCCGGCACCGAACGCGACAAAACCGGGCCTGAGAATGACCACCCTGCGTCTGCTCGAAGAGTCCTCCCCTGAATTTTCCGTCGAGCTCCGCGCCCTCGCTTCCCGCGGGGACACCGACCTCGATCGGGTCGAGCCTGTCGTGCGCGAGATCCTGTCCGACGTGCGTCGTGAAGGGGACGCCGCTCTCCGCCGCTACGTGCAAAAGTTCGAAGGGCGGAGCCCGGACACCTTCCTCGTCCGAGACTACAGTGGAAAGGCCGCCCTCGAGAGTCTGCCCCAGGACCTCCGAAGCGCCCTCGAGACGGCCGCCCAGCGCGTCGCCGCCTACCACCAGCACCAGAAAGCGCAGCTGAACACCTTTGGGTACGAGGAGGACGAGGTGTTCCTCTCGAGCCGCGTGAGCCCCGTGGACCGCGCGGGTATCTACGCTCCTGGGGGCAAGGCCTGTTACCCCTCCAGCGTGCTCATGAGCGCAATCCCGGCAAAGGTCGCTGGCGTGCCAGAGATTCTGCTCGCGAGTCCGGACACGAGCGTCGAAGTGCGCGCGGCCGCCTATCTCTCCGGCGTCACGGCGATCGTCGAAGCGGGCGGAGCTCAAGCGATCGCTGCTCTGGCCTACGGCACCGAGACGATCCCTTCCTGTGATAAGATCGTGGGTCCAGGCAATATCTACGTCGCCGCCGCCAAGAGGCTCGTCTTTGGCCAGGTCTCGATCGATAGCATCGCAGGACCGAGCGAGATTTTGGTCCTGGCCGACGAAAGCGCAAATCCGGACTTCGTTGCGGCCGACCTCTTGTCCCAAGCGGAGCACGACGAGGACGCCTATCCCCTCCTTATTTGCACGAGCCGCGCCTTCGCGGAGCGCGTCGTCGGCGCCACGTTGCGCCAGCTCGCCGAGCTCCCGGAGTTCGACGCGCGAGGGCGCAAGCGCCGCGAGATCGCCGAAGCTTCGGTGGCGCGACACGGCACGGTGTTCGTCGTAAACTCAGTCGATCGCTTGCTCGAACTAGCCAATCGACTCGCCGCCGAGCACGTCTCGGTCCAGATGGAGAGCGCGAATGAAGTCGCAGCCCGCGTAACGAAGGCCGGAGCCATCTTCATCGGTCACTACACGCCGGAGGCCGCTGGTGACTACCTCGCGGGACCGTCCCACGTACTCCCGACCGGCGGCGCCGCCCGCTACGGCTCACCCCTCGGGGTATACGACTTCGTCGCCCGCTCGAGCCTCATCCGCTACGAACCAAGCGCTCTGAAGAGGCAGGGCCCCGCGATCGAGGTCCTCGCGCGAGCGGAAGGCCTCGAAGCTCACGCGCGAGCTGTCTCGGTGCGCACGCGCTGACTCCGACTACCGCAACCGCTGAGAGCGCTCGCACACTCTCGAGCCGGGCGCCACTCTCGAGCCGGGTACGCTTTCCGTACCCGGTCAGGTGCAACCTTATCGCGCCGACGAGTCAGCCAGCCACTTCGATGTAGCCGCGCCGCATCAGATCGATGACGTCGCGGGCGACATCGAGATCCGGACGGGCCGACCGATCGAGGGCAGCCTGGAAATCCGCCGAGTTCAAGCAAGCCTGGAGCACCTCGAGCTGGGGTTGTTCGAGGGTGCTGAGGGGCGCCGTCAGGGGCGTCTTCAGCGCGAGGCGCGCATGTTTCGGGGGAAGACTCGGCTCGAGCGCTCCGTACTCATCGATTTGGCGGATGCCTTCCATGAGATAGGCCTGAGCGCTCAGGGAGAGGCCCGCGCCGACGTTCGGATCTGCAGGCTCGAGCGAGAAGCTCCCGTTCGTCCACTGCAGCATGCGGTAGGCGGCCTTGAGCGGCACCAAGTTGGTCCCCTCGATGGAGGCGTGGACGATCTGGCCGTCACGCAGATGGATTTGGCCGACCTGTTCTCCGTGCAGAAGGAGCGTGCCGGTCTTCTTCGAGGTTCCGAAGAGCTGCATCAAATCAGGCAGCGGGATCTCGTCGAGGCTCCCCGTCATGCGCGCAGCGCTGCCAACCTGAGCGGGGGCTTGACGCGTCGTCTCCCTTCCAAACGGCCCCTTCTGGGAGCTCCGACGGCTTGCTCCGGAAGGCTCTTCGACTGCAACGAGCTTGAGGATGCTGGTGCCGATGAGGAGGCGATCGCCTTCGCTCAGGTAGGCCTTCTCGACGCGCTCGCCGTTCACGAAGGTCCCGTTCGTGGAGCCGAGGTCTTCGACGATCACCGAGCCGCGCACGAGCTCGATGCGCGCGTGACGCCGTGAGACCATCTCCTCGACCAAAACCATGTCGAGATCGCTCGAACGGCCCACCACCACCGGCACGCCCTCGGTGAGCGGAAACTCGCCCCCCTGGTACTTTCCCGAGATGAAGCGCAATGCGAGCTCAGTGCTATGCACTTTCTTGGGTGAAGCCGGATTCTGATAGTCCATCTCGACGGAGTGCCAGGGGCCTTGGCGGCACCTCGATTCTCGAGATTATGCCATTACCCGAGTCCAGGACCACGCCTTACCGCGAGGGCCGACCTGACCACAATAGGCGGCCCGCCCTGGGCAGGTCAATAAAAGCAAAGACAATGCAAGGGCTTAGGTATTTTGGCCCTCCCGGAAGCAACAGCTGGCCCAAGGAAGCGCCACCGCGGGACCCGAAAGCCGAGCGCGGACGGGCTCACGGAGTCGACGTAGCTCGTGCGAATCCCGAGGAAGCCGGCGATGTTTCGCTGTTACCTCGACCAGGGCGGGCCACATCGGCGCCAAAGGGCAGAAGGACCGAGAAGGTCGTCCCCACCCCGAGACTCGACGCCACGTCGATGCGCCCACTCATCTCCTGCACGATGCGCTGGCTGATGGCGAGCCCCAGCCCAGTCCCGCGCTCTTTGGTGGTTACGAAGGGAACGAAGAGATTCTGCATGACCTCGGCCGCGATGCCAGGTCCTTCGTCCCGAACACTCACCTCGAGCCAAGGCTCGAGTCCCTCTCGCCCGCTCCGGTAAGTCAGGCGTGCTCCCACGTGGACATTGCCGCGTCCGCCCATGGCCTGCAGAGCGTTGCGCACGAGGTTGATCACGACCTGCCTGAGCTGTTCCGCATCCGCGCGCAGGGGCGGCAACTCGGGCTCGACGCTGACGGTGATCGTCGCTTCGTGAGCTTCGGTGCCGAGCATTTTGCACGTTCTCTCGAGGACGTCTCCGACGTTGAAGTCTCTCATGGTGATCGGGGCCGGTCGCGCGTAGTCGAGCACCGAACCGACGACTCGGTCGAGGCGGTCCACCTCTTCAAGGATGATCGAGACGAACTCGCGCGCGCTCTCGTCGAGCGTCCCTTCCCGGTGGTCCTCGAGAAGCTGAGCCGCGCCTTTGATCGCGCCGAGAGGATTCTTCACTTCGTGGGCCAAACCCGCTGCCATCTGACCTAGGACGGCCAGGCGATCGCGCACCTGCATCTGGCGGAACTGCCGGGAGTTCTCGAGAACGACGCCGACCTGCAGCCCGAGCTCTTCGAGGATCGGTTGATCGTCTAAAGAGAAGACGTCGGAGGCGCGATCGTCCGCGAGCATGAGCAGCCCAGAGAGACCCGTGGTCTTGGTCCGGACCGCCACGATGGCGCCGCGGCGAAACGCTTCAAGGACCTCCGCGGACAGGAGCATCCGGCTCTTTTGCTCGGCCTCTTCTCGGTGCCCGGCCCGACGCGCCTCTGTGGCTTGGTGCGCCTCGTCCTCCAGCAACACTGAGGGAATCGTGGCCAGGCACTCCAGGATCGGCTGAATCTTGGCGGCTTCGATGCGCTCGGGAACGCCCGGACCAAAGTCGGCGAGCTTTTTGAAGTTCGCCTCTACGGGCTCCCGGACGTAGAGTGCCGCGGCGGTCGCGCGCCGAGAGTTCTCGAGCGCTCCCATCACAACGCTGCCGAGTTGCCCTACGTCGAGGACGTGGACCAACTGGCCCCGCACCCGCTCGATCGCCCGCTCGAGGTCGGCCCTCTCTCGGAACAGAACCCGGTGGATCGCAAGGCTCGCCTTTTCACGCAGGGGCTCAAACACGACAAGAATGACGATCGTGGCGAGGAAGGCCGCGAGGTACATCGTGTCGAACCCGCCGAACAGGTCGACGAAAATGTAGAAAATCGCTGCTAGAAGGCTGGCGAGCGCAGCCGAGAGAAGAACCTGCGCGAGGACGTCATAGATGTCGACGAAGCGCTGCCGGATGAGCGATTCGCTGATCACAAACAGGAACAGAATCGAAAAGGCGGCCCCGATCGGGGGCACGCTGATATCAATGAACCAAAGGAAGTCAGCGAGGCTCGCGGTCACGGCCAGCGCGCCCACCAGCACCATGAAGCGAACCCTGCGTTTGGTGCCGCGAGATCTTGAGCTGCGGTTGCGCGCCCACAGCGAGCCAAGGCCGAACGCGAGCAAGCCGAACACGTAGAGGAACGTGAGTCCGCGCACCCACCAATGCTCCACAGGCCCGATCACCGCGAGGAGAGCAACAGGACCGAGCAAGATCCCCGCGACACGGAGGAGCGTGGAGCGCCGTTCGGTTTCGGGCATGAGCGCCTCGAACAAGCGGAGCGCAAACTGGGGCAAGAGGACGGCCAAGATCGCGGTCGAGCGAGCCCACACGTCCGCTTGTACAAAGAGGTAGAGCCACTGCGCCAGGTACCACAGGCCGATGTTGGCCGCGAAGGCCGCGAACCAGAGCTGGGTCGCGCGAGGGCGCTTCCGGAGCAGCATTGAGATCGCAATGGCGATCGCGAGAGCGCCACAGAAAAGGGAGGTTCTGGTGCGGAGGTCCATGGCTGTTCGTCAGGCGAGCCGCGAGGGGCTCGCCGGGTCACGCCGAAGGCGTACCTCGAGCCGAGGGGCGCGGAAGATTCAGGTCATAGCCCCGCTCCCAGATGCGCGCGAGGACCTCTGGCTCGAGGAACCGGAGCAGGCGCGCCTCGAGCTCAGCAGAGGGCGAAGCGCGCCTTTGCGCGAGCATTTCGCGGAGCTCTGAGGACGAAATCTCCGGCAAATCGGCGACAATCCCGGGCCCATCGTAGCCCTTACGGGAGAGCACCAGGGGCGGAGCGATGCGGAGTAGTTCGTCCGCCTCACGCCAGTGAGGTAAGTCCCCCACGATGTCCGTGCCCACCACGAGACGGAAGCTCGCTCCCGGATACTTCTGCCGAAGGGCCCGGATAGTCTCGATGGTGTAGCTCGGTCTCGGCAATTTGGCCTCGATGTCGCTCACGGAAACATCTTGCAGCCCAGCAAACGCCAGGCGACACAACTCACAGCGGACCTCGAAATCGAGCCACGGCTTCTTGTCGAAAGCGTGCCCGTAGACAGGCACCACGAGGACTTCATCGACTTCTCCGGAGCGAGCTACCCAGGACGCCGCCTCACCATGCCCGCGATGGGGCGGGTCAAACGTTCCGCCGAAAAAGGCAATCCGCGTCATGCGCTGCCTTGAACGCGCATCTTGAGTGTGGAGTCCGAGGACAAGGCCGCGCTCTCTAGCACCGAGAAATCGGCGCCGAAGACGGTGGCTGTGAGCTCGTCGTCGACGTCACTTACGGTCATGATCCCTCCCATGCCCGGCGAGAGAAACCAGCGACGACCGATCTGTTTGATGAGAGGCTCCGGGTTCTTTCCGAAGATCAAGAGAGCCGCGGGAAGGATGTCGTCTTCTTCGAGCAGGGCCTTATCGTGGATGAGCACCGCGACCTTACCGGCGAGAATATCCACCGAGCGAGCGCGACCGTTCGGCAGCGATTCGTACATTCGAAGGTGAGCAAGCTCGCGCTCTTTGCGAATGAACTGATCGATTTGGTAAGGGGAAGCGCTGAGACAGCGCTTCGTTGCCCGCGCGAGGAGTCCGTCTTCGCTCGCCTCCTCGCCGACCAAAGCGCGCGCCCACTCGACCACGATCTCTTCGAGCTTCTGATCAGTACCGAGATAAACGATGCGCTCAGCGCCGGCCTTTTGCCGGAGTCCAAGCGCAGCCGCCTTCAAACTCGCAAAGTCTGCGGCGGGTCCCAAGAGTCCGAGCTTCATGGCAAGGGCCGATTCTAGTCCTCGATGAGCTTCCCGAACATCCCGAGCCCCCCCGCCCAGGCGATGCCATCAAAGAGCGCGAGGAGCGTCAGGTATCCGGAAAGGTCCGAGAGCGGAGCCTTTGTAAGAAGCGCCCGTGTGGCCGCGATGGCCGTCAGGAGGGCCGGAGCGAGCAGAGGAAAGATCACGATCGACAGAGCAAGATCTCGCGCCCGAGTCCGCACGAGCAGCGCGCCGAACAGCGTTCCAAACGCCGCAATGCCCGGAGTGAGCAAGAGGGCGATGAGCGAGAGTCCAGGAGCAACATCGAAGAGATCGATGGAGAAGAAGAGCACCGTGAGCGGAGTAACAACCGCCTCCACCAAGAAAAGAAACCCAATCAGCCCCAGTGTTTTCCCAGCAAAGAGAGCGCTCGGCGAGAGGGGGGTCAAGAGAAGACCTTCGAGGGCATGTCCTTGGCGCTCGCGGGCCCAGCTCTTGCCGAGGGAAAGGACGAGCGCAAAAGAGACGGAGAGCCACAAAGCGCCCGCCGCGACCGTCTGAGTGGTCCTCGGCCCTCCGAAATAGGCCATGGACGAAAGGACGACGACGAGCAGGGCAAAAAAGCCGCTCGTGATGAGGACCTCGCCGCTCGAGAGCTCGATGGCCCAGTCCTTCTGGAGCACCAGGGCAACTTGGCGCGGCCAGGACGGAGGCGGGGGGCGCTGACTCACGGACTTCTTTTCATAGAACGAGACTTTCTTCAGGGCAAAATGTGTTCTAGCTGGCGGTCCCATGACGGAACGGGCGCGCATCGAACACGAGTTTCATTGCTCCGAAGAGGTCTTCCTCGGCCTCTTCCTCAAGGAAGCCTACAATAAGGCGCTCTTCGAGGGGCATCTCAAATTCCCCATGTGGCGTGTCTCCTCCGAAGAAGAGACCCCCGAACGCATCACCCGCACGATCGAGGTCGAACCCTTCGTCGCGGACCTCCCCGCCGCGATCCAAAAGGTCGTCGGCAACAACCTCCGCTACCGGGAAGAGGCCTACTACGACAAGCGCGAGCGCAAGTATCACGTCAAGGTCGTGCCGAATCGCATGGCCGACAAGATCTTGGTCTCCGGCGTTCAGCTCACCGAGTCACTCGGTCCGGGCCGCTGCAAGCGCATCTTCCTCGCCGACGTTGAGGTGAAAATTTTCGGGGTCGGCGGTCTCATCGAGAAGCGCATCGTGCAGGATCTCATCAAGTCCTACGATATCGGGAAGCATTTCACGGATAACTACCTGATCGAGCACGGGCTCGCGGGAACCTAAGAACACGGGAGCGCAAACGAGGGAGCCTGACGAAAAAAGAGGCGCGCTCGAGGATTTCACTGCAGAATCGAGATCGCTCGACGCTCTGAGAGCATTAGACTGAGCTCACCCTTTCTCCTCTCATTCTGCAACATCGGCGTAATTTTCTCCTTCATGCGCCTCACTTCTCTCCTCTCCACGCTCTCCCTCGGCCTGATTCTCGGGGGCATCGCCTGTTCGTCCGAGCCAGGAGACCCAGGTCCTTCTGAAGAGTCGACGGGAGGCTCGTCCTCGTCCGCAGGAGGGTCAGGGAGCGGCGGCCTTTCTTCGGGAGGGGCAGCGAGCGGGGGAGCTTCCGCCATCGGGGGCTCGAACCTCCCCTCAGGAGGAGCTCCTCTTTCCTCTGGCGGCGCCCTTGCGAGCGGCGGCGCGCTGACCACGGGTGGCGCCGCGCCTCAGGCAAGCGGGGGCGCCATGGCTTCCGGGGGAGACACGGCAGCCGGAGGGGCGCCGAGCGGCGGAAGCGACGGGAGCGGTGGAGGTGTGGGTCTCGGCCCCGCAAAGATCTGGCTCGCCGGGGACTCGACCGTCGCCAACGGCAACACCCCTTGCCCCGTCGGTTGGGGCAAGATGTTCGCTTCGCTCTTTGACGAGCGCATCACTGTCGTGAACTCAGCGGTGGGTGGCCGGAGCGTCCGTACCTGGCTGTACGACGTGAAGGACACCATGGACCCCTCGGGGGAATGTGTGCTCGGTCAAACCAACGGGCAACTGACCATTCAGGACCGCTGGAAGAACATGCTCGCTGAGATGAAGGAGGGGGACTTCCTCCTGATTCAGTTCGGCATCAACGACGGCGATCGGACTTGCCCCCGGCACGTCGGCGTCGATGCCTTCCGTGAGAGTTACCGGATGATGGCCGAGGCCGCACGCGAGCGCGGCACCACTCCTGTCTTCATTACACCAGTGAGCGCAATCAAGTGTAACGGGTCGACAGCGATCGCCACTCGCGGCTTCCTCGACGCAGTACAGGCCGAAGGAGCTGCCCTGGGAGTCGCGGTCATTGATCTGCACCAGAGAAGCATCGACCTCTACAACAAACTCGGCTTCTGCCCAGCGGCGGCCGGAGGCGTTTCAGCCTCCACCGGCGGTCCGGTCGGAGCTTTCTTCTGCGACGACCACACGCACTTCGACACCCCCGGGGCCATCGAAATCGGCAAACTCGTCGCAGAGGGGCTCAGGGATGAGGGCGTCGCCCTCGCGGAGTACCTGCGATGAAGATCATGAGAAGTCTGCGCGCAGCGCGCCCGGTTTTGGCTCTCGTCCTGGGTCTTGCCGCGGCCGCGTGCGGAGCGGAAGACACTGGCCCCGCTGAGGCAACGGGCGGCAGTGGCGATGTCAGCGCGAGCGGTGGAAGCTCGGCGGGCGGCGCGCCGCTCACGAGCGTTGGGGGCAGCGGCGGTAGTCTCCCTGCTGCCAGCGGTGGCGCCGAACAGATGCCTTCGGGCGGAACGTCCAGTGGAACCGGCGGGGCTGAGACCTCGAGCGGTGGCGCGGGCGACGGGGGGACATTGTCGTCCGGGGGCGCCATGGCCTCGAGCGGTGGAGCGCCTAGTTCGTCCGGTGGTGCTCCTGCGTCGGGAGGACAGCCGCCCGGCGACCTCCCGCCACTGACAGTTTTTCTCGCGGGCGACTCAACGGTTCAAACCTATAACGACACGCCGAGCCCCACGGACCAAGCCGGCTGGGGTCAGATGTTCGATGCGCTCTTTGACGCTCGCATCACCGTCGACAATCGAGCGCTCGGCGGCCGCACCTCGCGCCGATTCATCGACGAAGGACATCTCGCGAAGATTTGGAGCGACGCAAAGGAGGGAGACTACCTCCTCGTCCAGTTCGGCACGAACGATGGCCACAAGACGGCGACCTACGAGATCAACGGGCAGACGATCCCCTACTACTTAGATCCCGACACCGCTTTCAAAGAATACCTCAACATGTACATCGACGGGGCCCGCGACCGGGGCATCGTACCTGTTCTCGTGACGCCCCCTCCTCGCAACTCGGCTTACTGCACCGGCGGCAATGGAACGGGCGCCCATGCGGAGGCGATGCGACAGCTGGGCCAGGCTCGCCAGGTAACGGTCCTCGATCTCAATGAGCGCACCGTCTCGCACTTGAAAGCGATTTGCCCAGCGCCCACGCCTGAAGACTTCTTCCTCCTGCGCGGCGACGGCACCGTCGACGGAACCCATTTTCAGGAAAATGGCGCGCGCAAGCTCGCAGGATTCGTCGCCGCTGAGATCGCAGCGAGCAGCGAACCGCTGCGCCATTACCTCAAGTAGGAAGCGCCCCTCAGGGCCGAGCCCAGCGGGCCCGACGACGATCCATGCGGCGGGTGTCACCGTGTGGAACTTTTGTCGTGCCTATCTGCGACCGCAGAAGCTCGGCGCGCAACGTAGAGAAATCGCAAATAATCGCCGCAAAAAACTCGACCCCTGAAAATTTTCTTCGAGCAAGACAAGCGCTGCGAAATTCAGGAAATGTGTAGACAAATCCCGAGCAGCGGTCCCGCTCCCTGTTGGGAGCAATCTTGACGCTCGAAGTCCGCTATCCTAGTCCATGGGATTGGTGGAGGTGCGTGATGAATTCGGGAGAGGGGTTACGCGGTTCGGAACTGGGGCCTGAGCGATAGGACGAAGCTCAGGGAGCGCACCGGGCGACGCGGACTATCTGTCGTTTTCAGCACGATCTTCATGCCCTGGGGGGCCTCCCCCCGAGCCCGGACGGCACCTTGCCCTCCGGCTTCGGGGGGGGGCTAGGGCGGACCCATTTTCGGGAGGGAGTCATGGATCGATACACATATTCGTCACAAACCAAAGGGACCATCAACAGGATCAGCGAAATCCGGAATCTATTAAGGATGAGCCGGCGCTCCCCTGAAGCGGGTGTGGACTGGGTCATGAACTTGCGAGCCGTTACGAGGCAGCGGATGCGAGAGGTCGCTGGGCTCGAGACGCGGGGGAAAAAAGGACTCGACATCGGCCCCGGCCAAAAGCTCGGCTGTTTGCGCAGTTTCGCCGTCGACAGCGACATGGTGGGCATCGACACCGACGTCATCCCGCAAGGGTTCGATCCGCGCGAGTACCTGCGCATGCTCCGCAAGAATAGTGCGATGCGTGTGATCAAGACGCTCGGACGCAAAGCCCTCGGAGTCGACGCCCGCTTCGAGCGAGGGCTCGCGGATCGCCTCGGTGTCGACAGACTGCCCAAGGTGCCCGTGCTCAACATGAACGCTGGCCGCATGACCTTTCCGGATGCGAACTTCGACTTCGTCTATTCGCACTCGGTCTTCGAGCACATTGATGACCCGGAAGCCGCTCTTCGCGAGGTAACCCGCGTGCTCAAGCCAGGCGGTGCGGCGTACATCGGCATTCACCTCTACACGTGCCACTCCGGCTGCCACGACCCGAAGCTCCTCGCCGAAGAGTACCCTGAGCCACCCTTCTGGCCTCACCTCCGTCCAAAGTACGCCGGTCAGGTCCGCTCGAACGCCTATTTGAACAAGCTTCGCATCAAGGACTGGGAGACGCTCTTCGAAAACATCATGCCGGGGACGAGGTTCTACCGCGATCGCCACGACGATTGGCTCGAAGCCGCCATCCCGGAGCTTCGGGCCGCCGGTGAGCTCACGGAGTACTCCGATGATGAACTCATGACGATCAACCTGATCGCGGTCTGGAAGAAACCGCAGGCACTGCAGGTCGCTCGCGCGAGCTGAGACGACGAGCTCCCTTCAGAGTGAAAACTGCCGCAGAAGTTTCTGCGCGTAGAGATCGCTCTGGGCCCAAGCGGGGGACCACCCGAGCGTAAACCTGTAGAAGTCGAGCCAAGCGACGGGGGCGAGTTCGCGCCACTCGGCTTCTACTTCCGACATCTCCGCGTTCGTAGCTCCCTGCGCGCGAAGTTCGCGCTCAAGGGCTCGGAAGTAGTCGCAAAGGAGTCGCGGCAGGTCGGCCTCGACTCGGGCGGGCGAAATAGCCGAGCCGATGAAGTAGACGACATCCCGAACGCCCACTCCTCCGCCCACGTACTGGAAATCCACTGCGGCGAAGCGGGGGCTGGGCCCTACTTCGGAGCAGAAGTTCTCAAGCTTCGGGTCCCCGTGGACGAGGGTGCGATGCCGAGCGCGGCGCAAGCGCCGATCCAGTTCGGGAGCGAGTTCATGGAGAGGATGGCCGTTGATGGAGCGGTGTTCGTCCGGTCGCGTCCCGAGGTGCCAATAGCTCCCCTCCTCCCAAAGCCCACTGGGGGTACGCCCGAGGTGCGCCGCGTGAAACGCAGCCCGCCACTCGAGCCCAGCTCGAGTGACGTGGGCGCCCCCCCCCCCCCCCCCCGCCCC
>JAEYYX010000083.1 GCA_023428245.1 Pseudomonadota bacterium | reverse complement strand
GAGATTCGGCCATCGTGGTGTTCGGCCTGGGTCTCGGGCACGCGGTCCGGGCCATCCGAGGCGCAGGAGCACGCATCGCGTTCGTGTTCGAGCCGGACCCAGGCATCGTGCGTCAGTACCTCGAAGGTGGTCCCATGGACCTGGGCGGGATCCACATCATCACCGAGCTCGCGGAGCTCCCTGACGAGTGGGGAAGGCTCGTGGGCGCTGCCTCGCGAGTTCACATGATCGACACGCCAGGCTACCAGCGGGCGTTCCCGGAAGCGCGCCGCTCCTTGGCTCAGATCATCACTCGCATGCTTGAGAAGAACGTCGTGAACGACGCGACGTTCCGCGCTCGGGGACGCGCCTGGATCTCGGACATCATCGACAATGCTCCGTTCCTCTCCCAGGCTCCTAGTGCATTGCATCTGCAAGGAGCCTTTCGCGGCGTCCCGGCTTTCATTGTCGGCGCCGGCCCCAGCCTCGCGAAGAACGTCGACCTGTTGCGTGACGCCGGGAAAAAAGGGCTCATCTTCGCGACAAACACGAGCGGCCGCGCTCTCGATCGGGCGGGTGTGGTTCCGCAGTTCCTCGGGTGTATCGAGTCCCTCGATCTTTCGCGATTTTTCGAAGGACTATCCTTCCTCGAGCGCTCGATCAGGCTCTTGAGTTTCACTTCTCACCCGCGCCACTTCACGGTCAAAGATGGCCCGATCTTGACTGTGCACGAGCTCATGCCTCAGGTTTCGGCGCCCTTCGATCGGCTTTACGGCCGTTCGGCGTTGCCGGTCTGTGGTAGCGTATCGACGGCGCTCATGGCGCTCGCGGTGCGACTCGGCTGTTCCCCGATCGTCATGGTGGGGCAGGACTTCGCATTTCCTGGCGGCCAAGCCTACGCTCAGGGGACCGTGTTCGAGGGGAGCCGGGTTCAGGTGTCGCCTGATGGAAGTTCGCTCGTCCATGCGCGTTGCGACGCAAAGGCGAGTACCGAGCTCGAAGGGCGAAAAGGTCCTCTGACGGAGCGGCTGGAGTGGGTCCAGGGCTGGGGAAGCGGAGAGTCGGTACCAACGACCGCGGCTTTCGGCCACATCCGCACTTGGCTTGAGCGCTTCGCCTCGGTGCTGGCACGTATGGAGGCGCCGCCCGAGCTCGTCAATGCGACGGAGGGCGGCTCGCACGTTACGGGGTTTACGGATAGGCGCCTTGCCGACGTGCTCGAGCCTTTAAAACCGCGAGGAATCACTCCCGAGTCTATTCTTACGCTGGCGGGCGCGGGCGGCCCGCGCATCTCGGCGAGTGATGCGGCGGAGTTTCTCCTCAAACAGGCGCGAGGCGCTCGCCTCGTGGCGCGCGCCGCACGAGAGCTCGAAGCCGCGGCCTCGATGGCGCGAGGCACTTGGAACGTGAAGAGCCCGGAGCAGACCCTGAGCGAAATGCGCACCCTCGACGTAGCCGAAGCAGTCCTCCGTGAGCGGCTCGGCGAATTCCCTTGGGCTGACGTGTGGGCTTGGGCTGAGCTCGATCGGACGGCGCCCGCCCGCGGCTCCGCACAGGTCCTCTCCGGCATTGAGCGAGAGATTCGTCGAGGCGCGATCATGGCACGTGCAGCGGACGAGCTCGCGGGACTGCTCGAGGCGCGTGCGCGGACGCTTTGACCTCTCGCGGGCGCGCCGCTTGAAGGTCTGCTGAGACGTTCTCCGCTCAAGGCGGCGAGTTGCTCGCGTTCGTTCGAGCTGCCCGGGCGAGCGGCTCGAGGCGCGCTCTGGGTTTCTCGTGCGGCCGGGTGATCTGCGCGGACCGGCGCCAGCGGGGCGCGCGTCTTTCACGACATGTGGGCGTGCGAGGGAGCGAACAGTACAGAGTGATCTAGGAATCAGGATGGGGACTTGTCGTCTCGTGCCCGAGAAGCGCGGCTGAAGAAAAAATTCGTGACGTTCTGCTCAAGGTCCGCCCCCGTGTTCCGTTCCAAGGGGTGTCGGGCATTTGACGCCCTACCGGACCCTCCGGTCCGGGACAACCCAAGGAAGGGAACATCACATGGCACTTACAATCAATACAAACATTTCATCAATGGCTGCCCAGAAGAACCTGGGCGCGAATCAGAAGAACCTTCAGGTCAGCTTCAACCGCCTCTCCAGCGGTCTGCGCGTCAACACCGCAGCAGACGACGCCGCCGGTCTCGCGGTCAGCGAGAGCATGAAGTCCCAGATCCGTTCTTACAGCGTCGCTGAACGCAACGCTGCAGACGGCATCTCAATGGCTCAGACGGCAGAAGGCGCCCTCGGCGAAGTGCACTCGATCCTCGGTCGTATGCGCGAGCTCTCGATGCAGGCATCGAACGGCACCTTGACGACGTCGGACCGTTCACAAATCGACACTGAATTTGGCCTCTTGAAGGACGAGATCAGCCGTATCCAGGGCTCGGCCAAGTTCAACGGCGTCTCGGTCGTGGGCTCGGACGAGAGTGCTCTCACCTTCCAGGTCGGCCTGAACGACGAGGCGACGGACCAAATCACGGTGACCTTTGGTGGCGTCGCACTGACCAGTATCCTGGCTTCCGGGGTTTCGGTTTCAACGATGTCGGGCGCGCGCGATTCACTCGCTACGATCGACGACGCGATCAGCTCCGTCTCGACCTCTCGTGCCGGATTCGGTGCGGCCATGAACCGCCTCGAGATCGCTACCTCGAACATCCAGACCATGCGCCTCAACCTCTCGGCTGCGAACTCTCGCATCCGTGACGTGGACGTGGCGGAAGAGACCTCCAGTCTTTCCAGGAATCAGGTCCTGGCTCAAGCCGGCGCCTCGGTCTTGGCTCAAGCGAACCAGCTTCCGCAGATCGCTCTGGGTCTCCTTCGGTAATATTTGGCTCGGAGGGCGCCGCGTTTGAGAGGCGCCCCCCGGGCGATCAA
>JAEYYX010000049.1 GCA_023428245.1 Pseudomonadota bacterium | reverse complement strand
CGATCGAGCTCAGCTCTCGACGGTGATACCGAGGTGCTTTCTGGTCTCGAAGTAATTCCGGCTCGAGGCGAAAGAGACGAGTTCCTTCACGCGCTCGTCGGGCGAGAGCGAGGAGGCAGCGTCCGAGCGGATCACCTGGACGGCCGTCTCGAGATCGTGGCAGACGACGAAGCCGGCGCGGTCCGCGGTCAGATCTGCGGCTGCCGTCCACTTCTTCAGATCGAGGGAAGTTCCCGACTGAATCAGTTTCGAAACGGTGCTCGCGAGGTGATCCTTGGCGTCGCCACTCAGGTTCTGACGGAGGGCCTGGAGGCCTTCCTGCACCGAGCCCTCGATATCCGGCGTCACGGGGAACTGCGGTGAGCTCAGCTTGATGGCTGCGAAGAGCCAAGCCTTGAGCGCGGTGCCGGTCTGGATGAAGTGGCGCAAGAAGAGCCCAGGTCGGCTGTAGGCGAGCTTCTGTGCGGCGACGAAGGCGGCGACTTGAGGCGGGATACGCGAGCTCAGAGCCACCCGGCCCATCTGCAGCGCCGGGTAGGGCGTGAGGAGATAGGAAAGTCCTCCGCCGTCGCTGGGGTTCAGGTACACCGCCGGCAGTTCGACGCCGAGCACTCCAGCCGCATAGTAGAGCGTTTGCGAGATGGTCGCCTCGTGCTGGCTCGGGTCGATGCGGAAATGCTCACCGAGTCCTAGGGACTCCACCGACTGACTCCGAGCTTTGACCACCGCAGGCTCGATGAGCGCGAAGATCATGGTGAGCAGGGGATCGATCGTGGGATGCATGACCCGACCCCAGCTTGCCTCGTCGAACGCCTCCTGAGCCGGGGCGGCCGTTTCCGAGCGCATGCGGAGGAAGAAACGCTCTTCGTCCGGCTCCGCCAGGTTGAGGACATGGAGCACTTGGCAGAGGGCCCAGCTCGCGTCGGCGTTCCGTTCGACCGTGTAGATCTTGCGGAGCGCCTTGTACGACTCCTGTCGGAAGGGGTTCTTGCGGAGCTGGTGCTCGTGTAGCTCGATTCCCTTGTCGGCGAACTTCGCGGGATCGGACAGGTAGATCGCGCTCAGGCGCTCGAGGCGTGCAGGGTTCTCGGGATCGAGCGCGAACGCCGCCTCAAGAGCCGCAGCCGCCTGTTCGAGGTCGACCAGGTTCTTCTGGTAGAGATCGGCGAGGCTGTCGTAGGCCTTGATGAGGGATTTTGTGTCGTTTTTGGCCTCGGCGACGTCGATCTGCTGCACAAGCAGCTGCTCGACCTCCGTGAAGCGGTGCTGAGCTCGCTCGAGCTCGATGAGCTCCTTGAGGGCCTTCTCGTTTTGGGGATCGAGCTCGAGGACCTGGCGGAAGTAGCTCGCCGCCCGCACCCCGTCGCCGATTTCGCGGATGCTGACGAGGGCCGCGGTGATCAGGTATTTGACCTTCTGCTCCGGACCGTCTGCGAACTCGGTGAGCTTGGCGACGACGTCGACTAGGCTTTCCCAGTCCTTCTCCGCGCTGTAGAGCTGCATGAGCCGCGAGAGGAGACGGCGGTCGTCGGGACGCTCTTCGAGTGCTGCCACGAGGCTCTTGGCCGCATAGTTGCGATCGCCAATCTTCTGTGCGGCGATTTCGCTGATGTCGATGAGAAGCTGAACGCGTGCATCGCTGTCCGCATGGTCGAGCTGGCGCACTTTGACGCCGATGACCTCGGCCCAGTTCTCCGCCTCGGAGTGGGCCTCTGCGAGGCCCCCTAAGGCGCTCTCTTCCGTCGGATCGAGCTCAAGGGCCTCCTCAAAGAGCGGGATGGCTTCCTCGGCTCGACCTTGGCGCCGGATCGACTCAGCGAGCCGGCCTTTCATACGGGCGCGGACCTCTTTGCTCGCGCTCGAGCCGTAGTCTCTCATAAAGGCGCTAATCGCCTCTTCAGCTTCGGCCGGAGTGCCGTGATCGAAGCGAATGCTCGCGACGCGGCTCAGTGCGCCGACGTCGTTCGGTGCGAGAGCCGCCAGGGCTCCCGCGGCCGCAAGAGCGGCTTCCGCCGAGCCGCTCTTGCCGAGAGCGTCGATGTATCGCTCGAGGGTGCGGATCGCCGAGGGCGCGTCAATATGCGCGAGTCGGTCGAAGATACGAGCAAAATGCGTGCTGGTTTCGAGGAAGTGCCCCTCGTCGAAAGCGAGGTGACCGAGCACATAAAGACCGTCGAAGTTCGAGCCGTCGAGTCGAACGGCGCGTTCCGCCGCAGCTTTGGCTCGCGCGACGTCGTGGCTCTTGTCGTAGAGGATGCGAGCCATCTCTCCAGAGAGCTTGCCCTGGAGACGATCGCTGTCGGCCACCTCGAGCTCTTGTTCGAGGAGCTCAAGGGCCGCTCCGATGTCGCCGAGGGCGAGATAGGCCGCGCGCAGCTGCACGGCGATATTGTGGTCGCTCGGGTTCGACTCGAGAGCGTTTCTATAGTGCTCGATGGCCAGCTCACGCTGTCCTCGCGTCTCGAGCAGCTTCGCAGCGCGCAGGTACTGCTCAGCGCGTGCCTCGGGGGTCTCGGCCTTGTCAGCGAGAGAGAGGATGGCTTCAACGGCGCGGGCTGCGTCACCGGTGGCCTCCCTGAGCTTAGCGAGGGCTTCGAGCGCGGCCGGGTGCTCCGGGTTCGCCTCGAGGACAATTTCGTAGGCTCGGGCGGCCTTCTCGGGCTCTCCGAGTTCTTCGGCCAGAAGCCGTCCCCAGGCCATGCCGAGCGCAATGCGCTCCTCGGGGCTATCGACGACGCGCGCCTGTCGCTCATAGAGGCGAGAGGCGTCCTCGAAACGGCCAAGGCCCCGGAAGATGCGCGTGAGGTGGCCGAGGGCCGAAACGCGGTTCGGATCGAGCGCTAGAGCTCGTTCGAGGGCGCTCGCTGCGCCCTTCTGATCGATGAACTCCTCTTCGTAGACGGAGGCCATGCGCTCGAAGAGGAGCACCTTCTGCTTGGGCGTAGCGGCGGAGGTGACCTGCTGCTCGAGGTTCTCGAGGAGCTCGCGGTACTTGCCTTGTTTGGTCAGAACATTCTCGATGCCGCGTAGGGCGTCGATGCTCTCGGGATCGACCTCGAGTGCCCTCTTGTATTGGGCGAGAGCTTGCTCGGAGCTGTCGAGCCTCGTGTCGTAGATCTCGGCCACGCGGCACAAGCTGCGTACGCGGTCCTGAGGGCTTTCGCTCCCCAGGCGCCGCTCGATGAACTGAACAAGGGCGGGGTAGTCTTCGGCGCGATCGAGGATGCGGAAGAGGCCTTCGTTCGCCTTGGAATGACTCGGGTCTTCGGCGAGGACCGCTTCGTAGGTGGAGCGGGCTTCGAACGTCTGGCCGAGGCGTTGCTCCTGGATCTCGGCGATCTCGGTGCGCAGATCGCGGCTGACCTGCGGAGTTGCCGCGGCGTTCGCGCGGTGATGGAGCATCAGGATGAGCTCCTGCCATTGCTGAGCCTTACGGTAGATCTCAGTGAGCTGGACCAGTGCCTGCTCGTTTGCTGGTTCGGCAGCGAGAACCGCCTGGAAACAAGGAACGGCTAGGTCCGTGCGCGACAGACGGCTCCGGTACCAGAGCCCTGCGCGCAAGAGGAGGGCGCTTCTATGCTCGGGGCTCTGGGAGGCGTCTTGGCTCGCTTCGCCCACAGCGCTCAGCACTTCGTTCCAAAGGTTCTCCTGAGTTCCGGCAGCGCGCTCGAGATCGGTCGCGTACTCGTCGGACGGATCGTCGCAGAACGCCTGGCTGAGGGCGATCACCGCTTGCTCGGTGTCGCCCAGATCGCGGAGGTATGTGCGACCGATTTCGGCCATAGCCCGCGCCCGCTCGTTATTGTTCGAGGCGTTTTCTGCGCGTCCGAGCAGCGCTTCGACGAGGGCGTCGAACTTCTCTTGGCGCTTGAGGGTTTCGTCGTGTCCAGCCTGGACCACCGGGTCACGCGGATCCTCCGTGAGCAGCTCGGCGTAGACCTGCTCTGCTTTCTCGAGCGTCTCCTTCTTCGCTTCGAAGAGGCGCGCAGCACGTAAGAGGAGTCTCTTCTTGTCTTCGGCCTGCTCGGCGTCATCGAGCATCGATGCGGCCAGGCGGAAGGCCTGCCCGACTTGCTCAGCGGAAACACCGTGACCCACAGTGGCTTCGAGGGACGCTGCGAGCTCGAGGTTCGTCGGATCGGCGACGAGCTTCTGCTCCAGCTCTTCGGCTTCTTGACGCTGGTCTTGTCCGGGGCGTCGCGAATGGATGAGGTCTTCCAGGCGATCGGGCAGGAGAGAGACCGCGATGCGGGCGTCCGGTTCCTTGGCGAGCAGGGAGAGCACGAGCTGATCGAGGTCCGCTCCGATCCAGCCGCGGGGGGCGATGCTGCTTGGCGTGGCAGGGGTGCGGGTGAGGTGACCATAGGCCATCTCGAGGGCGTCGCCTTCGAAGGGCGGCTTGCCCGTGAGGAGCTCGAACGTCACGGCGCCGAGCGCGTACGCATCGCTGTGCGCCGTAGGTTCGGCGCCGCGAATTTGCTCGGGGGAGACCGTGCGTGGGTTACTCCCGGTCGAGGCGAGGCCTGTGCGCGTCCGGCCGGGCCGGATGCGGATGAAGTGAGTCCCAGCGTCGAGCAAAGAAATCCCCGTTTCGCCAGTGGGGAGTCGGTAGGTGAGGATATTGTCGAGAGACAGGTCACCATGGACCAGGCCCTTCGAGTGGAGACGCGACAGGACCTCCGACACCGCGGCGATCACTCCGCGCGCTTCGTTGATGTGCATCGGACCTGTTCGTCCGACGCGCACAGCCAAGGGCTGCCCTTCTGGAGTCCTATGGATGACGACATAACGATCATCCAAGCGCCCGGCGAAGATGAGCTCCGGTACGCCCGTGATGTGGGCCCGGTCGATGAGGCGGGTTGCTGTGAGATACCGCTGCAAGCCGCGGCGATCACGGGTGGCCTCGGGTGTGAGAACTTTGAGTCGCACGTCACCCTCGGGGCCGCGTGCTACGTAGGTCACCCCCACGCGACCTTCCCCGATCTTTCGGGCGATCTGGTATCCGCCGAGGCTGGAACCCGGCGACAGGAGCGTTTCCTTATCTGGCTCACCATTCAAGAGAGAGATGATACGCGGATGCAAATCGCGTCCGGACGCACGTAGTGCGTCAGCAAGCGCGAAGATCGCGTCCTCCTTCTCACAAAAGGACACGAGCGCGCCCGCGAATGATCCTAGGGTCGCCTGGCTTCCGACTTCAGTGGGATCGAAACCCAAGGACTGGCTGCTCAATTGGATTAGCTCGTCCAGGTCGAAGAGTCTCTCGAGCTCGGCGCGCAATACTTCGGTGTGGCTCATACTTCTCTCATGGCTGGGAGGATTCCCGCCGGGGTGCATCAAAATCGGCCGGACGATAGCGCGACGGCTCCCCGAAGAAAGTCCGAGTCGCGCGATTTTCCAGGCTCTTGCCCGCCCGTGCCGCGAGAATTTTCTCCGGAAAGCAAAGTTCTCAGAATCCCGCGGGTGAGACGAGCCGGTCCTTGTCGGAGGGACCCCGCGGAGTATGGCCAGGGGCAGCGGTGCCGAGTTGGGCTGCGGTCCGACGTCGGTGAGTCACCGGCGAGTGACTTGCTCGCTCCCGAGAGCCCCAGATGAACCCAGATGCCCGAGCCCTACCCAGATGCCCGAGCCTTAGATGAACCTAGATGAAAGCGCCGCCGCAACGAACCACCCGGCGGAAAAGCTGCCGAGGATTTGACCTCGAAGCCGAAGCAAGGTGATAATCTTCCATAAGTCCATGGACGGAGAGAACTTGGAGAGCCTCCCTTCGCGCACGGGCGGCGCCGTCCGACGCGCCCGCCGAGAGTGGCTGCGGCGCGCTTTGCCGGTGAGCCTGCTCTTGCTCGGGGTGTTCGGAGCGCCTGCGATGCTGGTTGGCTCGCGCGGTTACACCCGACACGAGGAGCTGGAGGCGGAGAGAGCCCGCGTCGAAGCGGAGATCTCCCTCACGAAGCGGCGCATTGTCGAGCTGCGTGCGGCCGCCCAGGCCATCAAGACGGACCCGGCTTTCGTCGAGCGCGCCGCCCGGGACCAGCTTGGCCTCGTTCGGAAGACGGAGGTCGTTTACCTGTTCGAGGGCGCTCGCCCCGGGGACAGCGGGCCCTAGCGATACCGGGCGTCCGCCCCCCTCCGAGGCGGGCATGACTCCTGAGGAGTCGAACCTCGAGCCCGTGGCTGTGGAAAGGTCCCACCGATTTCGGTGTGCGAAACTTCCGCGGCCCCGCACTCTTGGCCTATGATCGCCGCTATCATGTTCAAAGAAGCGCTGAAGACCGCGGTAGAGAGCTCGGGAGGCTACGCCGGGTTGCTCATGGATTTCGAGGGGATCCCGGTGGAAACCTATGTCGCCTCGGAGTCACCCTACGATATCGAGGTGGTCGGCGCGGAGGTGAGCGTTCTGGTCAAGCAGATCCAGCGCACCGCGGACATGCTCCAGGCGGGGGGAACCGAGGAGGTATCTCTGCGCAGCGAGAAAATGACGACTATCGTTCGGGTTGTGAGCGATCGGTACTTCGTCGCGATGACCCTCTCCCCCACAGGCAATGCAGGCAAAGCGCGCTTCGCACTTCGACTGCTCGCGCCCCAGCTTGTCGCCGAGCTCGCATGAGGATTCTCGTCGTCAGTGGACCGAACCTGCAGCGTCTCGGTCTGCGCGAGCCCGAGATCTACGGCCGGACGACCTTAGCCGAGCTCCACGAGATCCTGACCCGGGAGGCCCAGGGTCTCGGGGCTGAGCTCGTGTGTCGCCAGAGCAACTCCGAGGGGGAACTCGTCACCTGGATCGGGGAGGCGGGGGCGGACGGTTTCTCGGGGGTGCTTCTGAACCCCGGCGCCTACACCCACTACTCCTACGCCCTGTACGACGCGGTGCGGGCGAGCGGGATTCCGGTTGTGGAGGTCCACATTTCGAACCCCGAGGCGCGCGAAACATTTCGCCACACCTCGGTGGTCGCGCCGGCGTGTCTCGCTAAGGTCGCCGGGTTCGGAGTCCGCTCCTACTCGATCGCGCTTGTGGGGCTGTGCGCGGTGCTGCGAGCGACGAAAGAGGGGTAGTCGAGAGGAACCATCGGCGCTAGCGTCTCGGCCCCCGGAGACGGGGATTTCGCGCCAAGGAAAATAGACGCCCGATGAAGATTCAACTCGACGACCTCAAGGCCCTCATCCACGCACTCGAAGAGGGAAAAGTTAGCGAATTCGAGTACGAGGATGAAAATAGCCGAATTCGCCTCGCGTTCGGGGGAGGGGCTCAGTTTCACACTGCGGTCGCGGCTCCGACCGTCATCGCAGCGGCCGCCCCGCATGCGGCTCCCGCGGCCGCTCCCGTCGACGAGACGAACGTCGCGTACATCGTCTCGCCCATCGTGGGCACCTTCTACAGGGCACCTTCTCCTGAGGCTCCGCCCTTCGTGGACGTCGGTGCTCCGGTGAAGACCGGACAAGCGGTCTGTATCGTCGAGGCGATGAAGCTGATGAACGAGATCGAGTCCGACGTCACCGGGACCATCCTCGAGGTGCTCGTGGAAAACGGTCACAGCGTCGAATTTGGTCAGAAGCTCTTCAAGGTCAAGAAAGCCTGATTCGCCGGGCTCGCTGCCATGTTCAAAAAAGTACTCATCGCCAATCGCGGCGAGATCGCGATCCGTATCATTCGCGCCTGTCGCGAGCTCGGAATCCAAACGGTCGCCGTGCATTCGGAAGCCGATAACGGCGCGCTCCACACCCGGTTTGCGGATCAAGCGGTGTGCATCGGGCCTGCGCCCGCTCGCGCGAGTTACCTGAACATTCCGGCGATCATCAGCGCCGCCGAAGTGACGGCGGCTGACGCGATTCATCCTGGCTATGGCTTCCTCTCCGAAAATCCCCATTTCGCAGAGGTGGTGGCCAAGTGTGGTCTGACGTTCATCGGACCTTCCGCCGAAGCTATGAAGCTTTGGGGTGACAAACTCACCGCCCGTGAGACGGCGAGGAAGTTTGGTCTGCCGCTCTTGCCGGGCAGCGAAGCGCTCAAAGACGCCGCGCACGCGGTCCTTGAAGCGCAGAGGATCGGCTATCCCGTGATGCTCAAGGCGCGCGGGGGTGGTGGTGGTCGCGGCATGCGCGTCGCGACGAACGACGAAGAGGTCATGCGCGGTTTCGAATCCGCGACGGCCGAAGCGGCCATCTCTTTTGCTTCGGCGGAGCTCTACCTCGAGAAACTCGTCGTGCGTCCCAAGCACATCGAGTTCCAGGCTCTCGCCGATCAACATGGTCAGGCCTGGACTCTCGGTGAGCGCGAGTGTTCGCTCCAGCGAAAAAACCAGAAGCTCATCGAGGAATCGCCGAGCTCGTCGCTCAGCGACGCGCAGCGCTTGAAGATGGGCGATGTCATTCGCCGCGCCATCCTCGAGACCGGCTACGTGGGTCTCGGGACTCTCGAGTTCCTCATGGACGAGAGCGGCGCTCTCTATTTCATGGAGATGAACACGCGAGTGCAGGTCGAGCATCCTGTGACGGAAATGGTCACGGGCGTTGATCTAGTTGTTGAGCAGCTTCGCGCCGCCGCTGGTGAGAAGCTGAATCTGCCCGACACGCGCACCTGGAAGTTCCGCGGGCACGCGATCGAGTGTCGCATCATGGCGGAAGATCCTGAGACCTTCGCGCCGTCCCCGGGACAAATCCGCGAGTACAATCCGCCTGGCGGAACCGGGGTGCGCGTGGACTCGGGAGTGTTTGGTGGATGGCGGGTTCCGCCGAATTACGACTCGCTTCTCTCGAAGGTCATCGTGCACGCGCCCACGCGAGGTCAGGCGATCTCGAGGATGAAGGGAGCTCTCGATGAGTACATCATCGGTGGTATCCGCACGAACATCGCGCTTCAGAAAGCGCTGCTGTCGGATCCTGAAGTCGTTTCGGGCAAGATGACGACTCACACGCTCGAGCGTTTCCTTGCGGATCGCAAGGCGAGCCATTCTGCCTCCGCCGCACCCGAAGCTCCCTCCGGGACATCTGGCCGGTAGCCCTGCGCGCACGGATGCTTGCCCCTTGGCCATGTGCACGAGGGGCGAAAAATCTCTGCGCGCGGATTGGGCAGCTCGGGGGCGCGTCTGCTCGAGGCTAGAGCGCGGCTGACGCTCAGGCCCTGGTTGAGGTGCGCGCGCGCGGCGGCTTTCGGCCCACCTGTTCGGCATGGAACGCGGACGGGCAGAGATCGGACACCGGGCAGCTGGAGCAGGCGGGCCGAACGGCCCGACAGATGCGGCGCCCGTGAAAGATGAGCGTGTGGCTCAGCATGTCCCACTCGCTCGGGGGGAAAAGGGCCATCAGGTCCCGCTCGATCTCCGGAGGTTTGTCGCTCTGTGTGAAGCCGAGACGCGTCGAAATTCGGCCCACGTGGGTGTCGACAACGACCCCCTCGGGGGCACCGAAGGCGACCCCGAGTACGACGTTGGCCGTCTTGCGGCCGACCCCGGGCAAGAGGATGAGTTCGTCCAAAGTGCGGGGAACCTCCCCACCGTGGTTCTCTACGAGCAACTTGGAAAGCGCGACGATGTTCTTGGCCTTCTGGCGGAACATGCCGATTTGGTTCAGGAGACTTTCGACGCTTTCTTGATCGGCCGAAGCGAGCTCGTGCGCTGTTTTATAGCGTGCGAAGAGGCCCGGGGTGATCTTGTTGACCTGGACGTCTGTCGTCTGAGCACTGAGCACGGTGGCGACGAGCAGCTGGAACGGGCTTTGATGATCGAGCTCGCAGTGAGCGTCGGGATGTGCCGCGCGGAGTCGCGCATAGATCGCCGCCGCCGCGTCCTTGTTTCCCGCTGCCGCTTTCTTCCCGCTCGCAGGCGGGGCCGTGGCAACGGGCGCTTTTTTGGAGCGCCCGCTGACAGCTGTCTTTCTTCCGGTCGTGCTCTGCCGCGCGCTCTCGGAGCTCGGCCGAGCTGCCGAGCTCGCGCTCGGCTTGGGCTTACTCGCTTTCGCCGGAGAGCTCCGGCTCGTCTTGGCTCGCGTCGCCACTGTCTTCGTCACCTTCGCCCGAGGCTCGGCCCGCTTCACTTTCGTCCGTCTCACTCTCTGCGAGCGTCTCCATGGCGACGACCCGCTCACCCTCTGCGACGTCCATGATCTTGACGCCTTGCGCGTTGCGTCCGGTCTCGCGGATCTCCAAGACCCGAACGCGAATAGCCTGACCGCGGTCGGTCATGATGACGAGATCGTCGCGCTCGCTCACCAACGCGAGCCCCACTACCGGCCCGTTTCGTTCGGACGCATCGATCAAGATGATGCCCTTGCCGCCGCGGTTCTGGTGACGGAACTCGTCCAGCGAGGTTCGCTTGCCGAAGCCGCGTTCACAGATTGAAAGGACCTGCGTGCGCTTCGGATCGGAGACTGCGAGTCCGACCACCTCATCGCCCGCTTCGAGCTCGATTCCCTTCACGCCAGCGGTGTTCCGGCCCATCGGGCGAACCTGCTCTTCACTGAAACGGATGCTCTGACCAGAGCGTGTACCGATCAGAAGATCTCGCGTTCCGTCGGTCACGGCCGCGGTGAGGAGCCGATCATCCTCCTCAATGCGCACACCGATGATGCCTTTTTCTCGGAAATTTCGGTAGTCGACGAGAGGCGTCTTCTTGATCTTGCCTTGTTTGGTGACCGTGATCACGTAGCGACCTTCTTCGATCTTGGGGACCGGTGCGATGGCCGTGATGCGCTCTCCTTCTTCGAGCCCGATGAAGTTGACGATGGCGCGGCCCTTAGCGCTGCGCGCTGCTTGCGGGATCTCGTAGACCTTCTTGACGTAGACCTTGCCGAGATCGCTGAAGAAGAAGACGAGGCTGTGGGTCGACGAGATGAAGAGCTGGCTGACCCAGTCGTCGTCCTGTGCCTTCATGCCGCGTTTGCCTTTGCCGCCGCGCTTCTGAGCTTCGTAGTCGCTGGCAGCGGTCCGCTTGATGTAGCCGGTGTGCGAGATGGTGACGACCATATCCTCTTCCTGGATCAGGTCTTCCATCTGGATCTCGGCTTCGTTGTCCTCGATGACGGTGCGTCGATCCTGACCGTGCTTCTCGCGCACCTCGTTCAGTTCTTCGACAATGACCTCCATCAGGCGGCCTTCATCGGACAGAATCGCGCGCAGGCGCGCGATTTCGTCCGAGAGTGCTGCATACTCGCTGGCGAGCTTTTCCTGCTCGAGGCCGGTGAGGCGCGAGAGGCGCATCTCGAGGATCGCCTTGGCTTGGCGCTCGCTCAGGAAATACTGGGGGACCTCCCGGGCGTGCTCGATCTCAGACTCGGGGCGACCCGCTCTCCGCACGAACGCTTCGAGTCCCTTGAGCGGGAGCTTCATCAGCCTTTCCCGGGCCGTGTCGGGGTCCGGGGATTTACGAATGGTGTCGATTACAAGATCGACCTCGGTGACCGCCATTCCGAGACCCTCGACGATCTCGCGCTGCCCTTCGGCTCGGGACAGCTCGAAGCGAGTGCGTCGGCTCACGACCTCACGGCGGTGCAGGACGAAGACCTCAAGCGTCTCCTTCAGATTCATCACCTGTGGTCGACCTTGGACGATGGCTAGGTTGATGATGCCGAAGGAGGACTGTAGGTCGGTGAGACGGAACAGGTGATTCAAGACGACCTGGGGGAAGGTGTCTTTCTTGAGCTCGACGACGAGCCGCATGCCATCGCGGTCGCTTTCATCGCGCACCTCGCGGACGCCCTCAATGCGCTTCTCTCGAATGAGCTCGCCAATTTTCGCGGCGAGGCGCGCCTTGTTTACCTGGTAGGGGAGTTCGGTGACGACGATCTGTTCGCGCTCAGAACCTTGAACTTGTTCGACCTCGGTCCTCGCGCGCATCAGGACCGAACCGCGGCCCGTCGTGTATGCCTGGTAGATACCGGCGCGCCCATAGATCGAGGCACCCGTCGGGAAGTCGGGACCAATGATGTAGGCCATCAGGTCCGAGATGCTCGCGTCGGGATTGTGGATCAGGTGAATCGTAGCATCGATCACCTCCCGCAGGTTGTGCGGGGGGATGTTCGTGGCCATGCCGACAGCGATACCGCCGGAACCGTTGACCAAAAGGTGCGGGAAACGCGCCGGCAGGACTGTCGGCTCTTGGCGCGACTCATCGAAGTTCGGCGAGAAGTCGACAGTGTCTTTCTCGATGTCCTCGAGAAGTTCCATCGAGAGCCGGGCCAGGCGACACTCGGTATAACGGTAAGCAGCTGCGGAGTCGCCGTCGACGGAACCGAAGTTTCCTTGCCCATCGACGAGCACGTGGCGCATGGCAAAATCCTGCGCCATTCTCACGAGCGCATCATAAACGCTCGCGTCACCGTGGGGGTGGAAGTTACCGAGAACTTCACCGACGACCTTGGCGCACTTCGAGTACGAAGAGCCTGGTGTCAGGTTCAGATCACGCATCGCGTAGAGGATGCGGCGATGGACGGGCTTGAGTCCGTCACGGGCATCGGGGATCGCGCGCCCGATGATGACGCTCATCGCATAGTCCAGGTACGACGAACGCATTTCCTCCTGGATGCTCACGGGCACCTGATCGTGGGACGCAGACGGCGTGTTTCCACCGTCGGAGGCAGGGGGGCCAGCGGGCGGTTCGAGCGTATCGTCAGTCATGGAAATGGTGACTTCGGCCGTACCGGAGCAAAGGCCAAGAGACAAGCTCTTTTGCCCCTGGTGAGGTAGAAAAATTATCAGTAATTTCGCTCAGATACGCCCGCAAGTTCCGCGGCCGGAGAGCCTTGTCGCGCGCGGGCTCCGAGAGCGGAATTTTCGCACCGATCTCGCGGAAAAAGGTCTCTCTACGTCCCTCGTACGAGCCAGACGAGCACGAAGAGTCCGACCAGGATCAGGGCGAAGATCGCGAGCATTCGCGTCTTGGTTAGCTCTTTTTCGAGGAGGCGGATACGCGCGTCGTGTTTGTCGAACTGCTCCTCGATCCTCCACATGCGGCGGATATCGAGGGATTGCGGCGGTCGATCCGACAGCGCGGAAAGAGAGGGCTGTGTGTGCGTGTCGCTGTCCTTGAAGGGGATCACGTCGCCTTCCGCCTGGGGGCGGGGGGTGGCTTCGGGAACATTCCGCGACGCGGGCTTCTCGCTCGCCTTGTTGTCCTTTGAAGGGGCGCCCTCCTTTGGGGCGGGAGCGAGTCGTCCTGGCGCTTCTCCTTCGACGAGCGTCGGCGGCCCGCTGTCATCTCCCTGATTCGTCACGCCCTTAACTTCACCCACACTCCATCATAACCCAAATAGCCCGGGGAGGTCCTGACGGGTCTTGAAAAAGCGGCGCGGAGGTCGGCAAGAAGCCGGCGTACGTTGCTTCAGAAGAAGTTTCCGATGGTGAACTCGAACCGCATTTTTTCTTCGAAAGGCAGCGGTGCGAAGGGGAAGCCCCACTCGAAGCGCAGCGGACCCATCGGCGAGAACCAGCGAAACCCGAAGCCCCAGGAGGTGCGCATATGCAGAAGCGACTCCGCGGAGAAACAGGGGCTCACTTCCATGTAGCGCGTGGCTCCGCCGGCAGCGTCACAGTAGTTGCCCTCGAGGTTCCAAGTGTTGCCGAGATCGGTGAACACGACCCCCTTGAGCCCAACCGCCTCGAACAGCGGGAACTCGAGCTCGAGGTTTTGGTAGTACATAAGGTTACCGCCGATGCGCGCGCCGTTTGCGTAGGGAGCGCTGTTCGGATCGGTCGTCTCAGTGAGCGGCATGCGCGGGCCGAGGCTTCGGAAGAAGAACCCTCGCACGTCCTGGATGCCTCCGAGGAAGAAGCGTGCGAAGATCGGTACGCCTTCGCGGCTTGGGCTAGTCACGAGGCCTGCCTCGGTGTTGAGCTTGAGGACGACTCCTTTCCAGACCGGAACGTAGAAGCGGCCCGTGTAGCGGTGCCGGACGTACTGGTTCTGGGAGGCAAACTCCTTGAGCGCCCACTCGACGCCGTAGTTCAGGTAGACGCCTGAGGTCGGGAACAGACGGTTGTCGCGATTGTCGAAGGTGATCGCTGGGCGGATGCTGGAGGTGATGCCCGCGTTGAAGAGGTTCGCCAGCGGGAGCTGCGAAAAAGCACTGATTCTGGCCTGAGAGCCGACGAACAGGAACGAGTTGCCCGGCTGGGTGTCTGCCTGGTCGTAGGTCAGGTTGTAGCTGAGTGAGACAGCAACTTCAGGATTGATGAGAGGATAGCCGAGCGTGAAGTTTCCACCTTGGCTCCGCTGACGGAAGTCGATGTAACTCTGCAGAGTGTCAAAGACGCTGGCGCTCAGGCTGAACCTGCTGTCGAGGAAGTACGGCTCAATCAGGCGCAGGCTCACCTGCCGCCGGATGCCGGAAATCTGCGCCATGAGCGCGAGGTTCTGACCGTTGCCGAAGAGGTTTGCCTGCTGGACCTGGGCGCTCGCGAGGAAGCTCTCGATGCTGGAGAAACCGGCGCCGACCTGGAACGTTCCGGTCGGCTTTTCGGTGACGTCGACGTAGATGGTCAGTCGGTCGGGCGTCGAACCTTGCTCAGTCGAAAAGTCGACACGTTCGAAGAAGCCGAGGGCCGTGACGCGCCTCTTGGAGCGCTCGATGCTTGTCTCGGAGTACTTGTCGCCTTCCGCGATCTCGAACTCGCGCCGGAGGACCTTGTCGCGGGTCTTGGTGTTGCCGCGGATCTCGATGCGCTCGATGTAGACGAGCGGACCGCGTGCGATCGGCACGATCAGGTCGACCTCAAGCGTGTCCGGATCGACCATGGGGCGCGGTTCGGCGCTCACGTTCGCGTAGCCCTTGTCGCGGTAAATGTTGCGAATGTGCGAGAGATCGTCGAGCAGCGCCGCGCGGTTGAAGTAGTCGCCGGACTCTGCGCGGATCATCGAGCGCATCGCGCGGTGACTGAGCAAAGGATTCGCCTCTTCGCTCCCGTCGGGAGCTTGCTCAAAGACACGCAACTGGCGAATCTTGAAGCGGGGGCCCTCATTCACCGTGATGGACACCTCGATGCCGCTCTTGTCCGGAGTCAGCATGATGCGAGGCGTATTGACGCTCACCTGCAAGAACCCGCGGTCGTAATACATCGCGCTGATCATCGCGATGTCGCGCTCGAACGCGTCCTGACGGAAAGGCCCACCGGCGCCGAACGAGAGGAGCCCGGGGTTTCCGGTGAACATCACGCCCCGGAGCTCATCGGTCGAGATGCTCTCGTTGCCGATGAACGTGACGCGCTTCACGCTCACCTCCGCGTTCTCCGTGATCGTGAAGCGGACGCTGACTTGGTTGTCCTTTTCGGCGATCACCTCGCTCGAGGCTTCGGCGAGAAAGTAACCCTTCTCCGCGTATTTATCGCGGATCTTCTGAATAGCGCGGCGGAGCGCAGGGCGATTGAGCACCGAGTCCTTTTTGACCTCGATGGCCTCAGCGAGATCGTCGCCTTTGATCTCCTTGTTCCCCTCGAACTCGACGACACGGACCGTAGCGCGCTCCTTGACGTGGAAGCGGAGCATCACGCGGTCACTGAGCCGACGCAGGTCGACTTCGATGTCATCGAAGAACCCTGAACGCCAGAGCTCTTTGACGTCACGGCGGAGGACGTCAGGGTCGAGCTGGGCGCCGGCTTTGCTCTTGAGGTAGGTGCCAACATCCTCCGGAGAGACGCGGCGCAGACCGGTGATCTCGACGGCTTGGATGACGAGGCCTTCGGCTGCCTCGAGGTCGGTCGGGGGGATTTCTACTCGCGGGGCCTCGGGTTCTCCATCGCCCGCTTCCGCTTCCGCCTCCGCCTCCGCTTGGGGCCCGGCTACCGCTTCCGCTTGGGGCTCCGCTTCCGCTTGGGGCTCGGGAGAGCCACCTGTGAGCGGTGGCACCTCGTCCTGCTCGGGCGGAGTCGAGGTGGAATCCGGTTGCGCCTCTGGGTCCCCGCCAGTTTGCGCGAAACCCTCGGGAAGAAAGAGCCCGGTCACGAGCGTGAAGACCCGGAGAACGCGGCCGAGCTTCGCCACGGTCACGCTCGCGCAGCGGGTTTGATCTCGGGAAAGGGGCTTCAACATGGGCTCTTGGGGCGCTGTCGGAGGGAGCGCGTTAGCCCAAGGTCCGCGCTCTCTCAAGCGCGGGGCGCTCCTAGGGGCGGGCAGCAGAGAACGCGCGGGTCCTTGGGCATCCGTCTGGCGGAAAAACCGGGAAGCGGGAGCTCGGGGCGTTTCAGCCTCAGACATCCAGCGCCTCGGCCCGCTCCGCGTGCTCCATGATGAACTGGAACCGGGCTGAGGCGTCTTTGCCCATGAGATCGGCGATGACCCGATCGGCCTCAAGGCCGTCGTCGAGTTCGACCCGGATCAGTCGCCGGGTGCGCGGATTCAGGGTCGTGTCCCAGAGAACCTTAGGCATCATCTCTCCGAGACCTTTGAAGCGTGTGATCTCGACGTTCTTCGAATCCGGCTTCTTCTCCTTCAGGATCGCGTCTCGGACTTGATCGTCCGCGGCCCAGTAGGTGTCGTTGCCGATGTCGATGCGGTAGAGGGGGGGCACCGCGAGGAAGACTCGTCCCTGTTTGATGAGCTCCGGCATGTGCCGATAGAAGAACGTGAGGAGGAGCGTCGTGATGTGATGACCGTCGGAGTCCGCATCGGCCAAGAGCACGACGCGCGCGTAGCGAAGCTTCGTGATGTCGAAGTTGGGCCCGATTCCGGTGCCAAGGGCGGTGATCAGGTCAGCGATTTCGCGATTCTCGAGCACCTTTCCGAGGGCGAGGCTCTCGGTGTTGAGCACCTTGCCGCGGAGCGGGAGGATCGCCTGGCGCGTTCGGTCGCGCCCCTGTTTGGCGCTACCACCTGCCGAGTCACCCTCGACGATGAAGAGCTCAGTGTTGGCTCGATCGCTCTGAGTGCAATCGCTCAATTTGCCGGGAAGAGTCAGCCGAGCGCCTGTCAGTGACTTGCGGGTAATAGAGGCAGACGCTGCTCGAGACGCCTCACGCGCGCGGGCCGAGAGGATGATGCGCCCAACGATCTGTTCAGCGACTGTGCGGCTATTGTGGAGCCAGTTCTCGAGCGTGGCGCGTACTGCGTTGTCGACTACGCCCTGGGCTTCGGGGTTATTGAGCTTATCCTTGGTCTGACCCTGGAACTGCGGATCAGGGATGAAGATGCTGAGAACCGCGACCAAGCCTTCTCGGATATCCTCGGCGGCGATGGTGAGTCCGCGTGGGGTGAGCTTATGGGTCTCCATGTAGTTGCGCACGGCCTTGCCGAGCGCTGCACGGAAGCCGTTTTCATGGGTTCCGCCGGAGGCGGTGGGGATGCCGTTGACGAAGCTCTTGACGTATTCGTCCGTCGACTCCGTCCAAAGCGCTGCGCACTGGATGCCCACTTCACCGTCCTTCTCGAGGAAGAAGAAGGACTCGTGGGCCGCTTTGGCGTTACGATCTTTCTGCAAACGAAGGACGTAATCACCGATGCCGTTCTTATGCAGGAACGTCTCGCGGCGGTTCTGCACCTCATCGACGAACTCGATCTTGAGACCTTTGTGCAGGAAGGTCGCGACCTCGAGCCGGCTCGTGATCGTCTCGGGGTTGAACTCCGTGCGCGGGAAGATGGTCGGATCGGGGCTAAAGAAGACCTTGGTGCCTGTGCCTTTGGCGGGTCCGACTTTCTTCACGGGACCGTCGGGAACGCCGCGCGTGAAATCGAGCGCCCACTCGCTGCCGTCTCGCTTCACTCGCGCCCTGAGCTTCGTCGAAAGTGCGTTAACGACGCTGGCGCCGACGCCGTGCAGGCCTCCCGAGGTCTTGTAGTTCTGGCCCTCGAACTTTCCGCCCGCGTGGAGCGTCGTGAAGATGATCTCGAGCGCTGTGCGCTTGAGCTTCGGATGCACGTCAACAGGGATGCCGCGTCCGTTGTCTTCGACGGTCACCGAGCGCCCATCGGCGTGCAAAGTCACGCAGATCTCCGTGGCGTGACCGTTCATGGCCTCGTCGATCGAGTTGTCGAGAATTTCCCAGACGAGGTGATGCAGCCCAGTGCTGCCTACGCCTCCGATGTACATGCCAGGGCGCTTGCGGACGGGATCGAGGCCTTCGAGGATCGTAATGTCCTTGGCGCTGTACTCTCCGCCTTTGGCGTCGGTCTTCTTCGAGCTCATGTTCTACTCCGAAAAATGTTCGAGCTGCTCTTCGTTCAGGCCTCAAGGGGAGGCGGCGCGCTCAACTCTGGCGGCACGATCTCGACGAGCTTGCCGCGCTTTACCACCTCGTGACCGCGAACGGCGCGGCCTGTGAGTCCAAGGTTCTTTTCGGTTACCTCGTACTCGCCGCCGAGCGAGGTCTTAACGACGACTCCCTGACTCTTGTCAGGAGCGATTACGGCGCCGAGAGCCCGCTCATCGGCCTCGAGCTTCATGAGCGTGACGCCCTTGCTCGGTCCGGTGACGAAGTTGATGTCCGAAAGCTTGCTGAGTACGGCGCGTCGTCCCGTGGAGACCGCGATGACTGTCTGCTTCTCGCTTCCGATCGCTGCCGACACGATCTCTTGGCCTTCGGTGAGTTTCGCGTAGCGCCGCCCTGCCTTAGTGCTCGGTTCGAGGAACGAGGCCAGGGCGAAGGTCACGGCGAGTCCGTCGCTCGAAAGCGCCAGCGCCAGATTCTTCGGCTTTTCTAGCGTTAGATCGCCGACAACGCGCGGATCGAGGGAGTATGCGCTGATGATTTTTTCGCCGTCTTTGAGCTTGAAGAGCTTCTGGATCGGGTCGCCGTAGCCGGTCGTGGAGGGCACATCCGCGATGCGCAGGGTGTAGGCCGTTCCGAGATTCGAGAAGAAGACGGCTGTGGCATGGGTCGAGCCAGCGAAACAGGCCAGGACGCGATCGCCCTCGCGGATTCGACTCGCTTTTGGATCCTTGATTTCGCGCTGCCGCTTGATCCAGCCGTCGGCTGTGAGAAGGACGTGAGCTTCCTCTTCAATGATCAGATCTTCGGCGGTCAGCTCGGGCTCGTCGGTCGAGGCGGCGATCAGCGTGCGGCGACCCTTGCCGGCTGCTCGCACCGCAGAGAGTGACTCCTCGAGCTCTTTTCGCACGATTTCCCAGCGCCCGAGCCCGGACTTCTCCCCGAGCAGGCGCTGGATCTGGCGGACTCGAGCGCGCTTCTCGGCGAGCTCCTTTTGAACGACGAGGATCTCGAGCTTGGCCAGTCGGTAGAGCTTGAGTTCGAGGATCGCGTCGGCCTGCTCGGCGTCGAGCGAGAACTTCTTGATCAGCTTCTGGGCGGCGTCGGCCTTGCCATCGCTCTCGCGGATGAGCTTGATGATCTGGTCGAGGACGTCGAAGATCTTCTCGAAGCCTTCGAGAATGTGGATGCGTCGGTTCAGCGCTCCGAGCTCGTGTTCGAGGCGCCTGGTCACGACCTCCCAGCGGAAATGCAGGAAGTGCCAGAGGATGGCGTGGAGATCGAGCCTTTCCGGCCGGCCCACCTCGGCGTTTTCGGTGGGCACGAGGCAGGTCATGTTCACCGCGACGTTCGTCTGCAGCGGGGTGTTCTTGTAGAGGTAAGCGAGGACCTTCTGGGGATCGGCGCCCTTCTTGAGCTCGAGCTCGATGCGTACGTCGTCAGCGGAGACATCCCGCACGTCCGTGAGCAGCGGCATCTTACGCTGCGTCACTACCTCAGCGATGCGCTCGACCAAGGTCGATTTGTTCACTCCGTATGGGATGCTCGTGATGAGGAGCAGATCGGAGCTCTTCGTGGCTTCTCCGAGCTCGTGGGTGCCGCGAAGGCGCAAGGACCCTTGGCCCGTCTCGTAGACAGCCTTGATCTCTTCCGGGGAGGAGACGAGCTGGCCCCCGGTCGGGAAATCGGGGCCCTTGATGGTGCGGCAGAGCTCCCGGCTCGAGAGCTCCCGATCGGTCACGCGAGCGTCGAGCAAGCGGATCGCGGCTTGGCAGACCTCCTCGGGATTATGGGGCGGGATGTTCGTAGCCATACCGACCGCGATGCCGGTGGCGCCGTTGATCAAGAGGTTCGGGAATTGCGCCGGGAGAACGACGGGTTCGTTCCTGGTCCCGTCGTAGTTCGGCCGAAAGGCAACGGTGTCCTGGTTGAGCTCTTCGAGCAGCGGGCTCGCAGCGCTCGCGAGGCGACACTCGGTGTACCGCATGGCGGCAGCGGCGTCGCCGTCGAGGGAGCCGAAGTTGCCAGAACCATCGACGAGCGGAAGCCTGAGCGAGAAGGGCTGAGCGAGGCGGACCAGAGCGTCGTAAATCGCCGAGTCGCCATGGGGGTGGTAGTTACCCATGACGTCGCCGACCACCTTGGCACATTTGCGATGTTTGGCGGGCGGCGCGAGGCGCTGCTGCCACATCGTGTAGAGGATGCGCCTTTGGACCGGCTTCAGCCCATCGCGCACGTCGGGGAGCGCGCGACTGGTGATGACCGAGAGCGCGTAGTTCAGATAGCGGGCCTTGGTGACCTCTTGGAGCTGCTCGGGCTCGGCATTGACGCTCTCGAAGGGGTCGGCGCCTTTGCTCGTGCCTTTCGCAGAGCGGGAGCGCGCGCCAGTTCCGGGGGTCGACGCCTGATCTGCGTCGCTGTTCTTTCGTGTCGCCAAGGTCTCTCGTCTCACTCCGGTTCGACTCCGCGGGCCGGATCGAACCTGAACGGGTGTTTTCGTGCACCCCGGGTAGGCGAGTGGGCCGGTCCGGTCAACCCAGGGGACGCCGGTGGCGTCCGAGTCAGCGCGAACCGCCCCTCGGCCCGGCCGAGCCCTCGGGGCCTAGCCCCGGTAGTCGGTGATTGAGATGCCGTACTTCTTCAAGTAGCGGTGAACCTGCATGCGAGCCTTGCCGAGCCGGCGGCCCACGGCGGCGATGTTGCCTTCGGCTTCGGCGAGGAGCTGCCTGAGCTCCTCCTCGCTCGGTCCGTCCCCCGAGGCCTTCGGGCGGGTGGCCTGCGCGTAGTCGAGGATGGCCTCGCGGATCGTCTCCGGCAGGGAGCCTTCATCAAGGGTGGGCCCCCTTGTGAGGGCCGAGGCCCGTTTGATGACGGACTCGAGCTCGCGCACATTATAAGGCCAGTCGTAGTGAAGGAGGGCGGCCATGAAGGGGAAGGTTGGCTCGAGGTCAGGGCGGCCGTGCCGCTCGAGGAAAGTCCGGACCAAGAGATAGACGTCTTCCTTACGCTCGCGGAGCGGCGGCAGCCGCACACTAAACTCATTGAGCCGAGCGAAGAGGTCCGGACGGAATCGGCCTTCTTGTTGAAGCCGGCCAAGATCGCGGTGCGTCGCGGCAACGACCCGGACATCGACGGGTTCTGGTTTCGTTGAGCCGACCGGGACGACTTCGCGCGATTGGAGAACTCGGAGCAACTTTGCCTGGGCTGCGAGCGGCATGTCGCCGATCTCATCGAGGAGAAGTGTGCCTCGGTGGGCGGCTTGGAACAGGCCGAGCTTGTCCCGATCGGCGCCTGAGAAGGCACCGCGCTTGTATCCGAACAGCTCACTCTCGATCAGGTTCTCGGGGAGCGCTGCGCAGTTGACCGCGTGAAACTCTCCGCTGCGCCCGCTCTCTTGGTGCAAGAGGCGCGTGGCAACCTCCTTCCCGGTGCCGCTCTCTCCGAGCAAGAGGACCGAGAGCGGGCTCTTGGCCACCCGGCCCAAAGACTCGGAAATGAGGTCCATTTCGAAGCCCCCGACCAAGGGACTTCTGCCCCGGAAGAGCCGTGTTTGGCCATGCACGAGCGTGCCGTCGAGCCGGTACCCTGCCTGTTCGGTTGAGCCCTCCAAGACGAACTTGAAAATGGCGTCGCCGATGCGTAGCTCACTGTTATCTTCGAGCACTGCTTCTTCGACACGCTGTCCGTCGAGCAATGTGCCATTGGTTGAACCGAGGTCTCGCACGACGAAGGAGCCCCGCTCGAAGCGGATTTCTGCGTGGCGTCGGGATACGGCGGGGACTTCGAGGCAGAGCTCGACGCCCGGGTCCCGGCCGATTGTTTGGGGGTCTTTGCGGAGAGCGAGCACCGGCGGGACGGCTCGGAAATTCTCAGCGTAGAGCAAGACGAGTCCGGGACTCTGGCTGCGCGGAGCGAGTCCCCCAGGCGTCCGCTGGAAGCTTTGCATTGCGCCGGTCCGCGGATCAGGCATAACGGGGTTCATGAGATTCGCTGCCGTCCAGCTCGAAAGCCAGGCCGATGTTACAGCCAATTTATCGGTCGCGGGACGTGAGGTCGAGAGGGCAAAGCAGAGCGGAGCTGAAGTCGTGCTCCTGCCGGAGGGGTTCGCCTTTCTGGGCGCGGAGATCGACAAAGCCAAGGTGAGCGAGGTGCTGCCGGCTCCGGGCGAGAAAGGTGCGAGCTACGGGCCGATCGGGGCGGAGCTCGCCCGCTGGTCCAAGGAGCTCGGATTGGTCGTTATCGGCGGGGGCATGCCCGAGCGCAGCCCGAATCCAGAGCGTCCCTACAACACGAGCGTCGTCTTCTCGGGGGGAGAGCTCGCCTCGCGCTACCGAAAGATCCATCTATTCGACGTGGACTTGCCCGACGGGACGGTGCTCCACGAGTCGAAAGGGAACACGGCCGGTGATGAGGTGGTCGTCTTCGACCTTGCCCCCGGGTTCAAGGCGGGCCTATCGATTTGTTATGACCTTCGGTTCCCTGAGCTCTTTGCGCACCAGCGTGAGCTCGGGGTCAATGTCCTGACGCTTCCCGCCGCCTTCACCAAGACGACAGGACAAGCGCACTGGCACACTCTCCTTCGCGCCCGCGCCATCGAGACACAATCGTACCTGGTTGCTGCCGCGCAATGGGGCGTTCATCCCTTGGACCGCAAGACCTTCGGACACTCTCTGATCGTCGATCCGTGGGGCGAAGTGATCGCCGAGCTCGCCGAGGGCGTTGGATTCATTATCGCAGATCTCGACCCGAAGAAGGTCGAACGAGTCCGAACAAATATGCCGCTCGAGAAGCACCGGCGGCTCGGTCGCGTCTGAGCCGATCCCTCTCGACAGGGAAAAATGCCCCCTGCGAGGAGAGGCCATCTGCGCATCTTTCGAGATGAGATGCGCAAAGAAACACTGGGAACCGTCGAGCAGATCTCAGGAAAGTACGGCGAAAAGCTCAGGTCCGCGCGCCCCTGAGGGCGGACCTGAGCTTCGCTGTGACACTTGGGGACGTTCTTAGAGATGCCTGCGGGCGATCTCTGTCCAGGTCCCGTGGGGCTCGAGCGTGATGTAGTTTTGCCAGAGGGGGCGGGCTTCCTCCGGTTTGCCCATCTGCTCGTAGGCCATCGCGAGGTTGAAGTGAGCGTCGGCGAAATCTGGATCGGCCGCGATCGCTCCGAGGAAATAGGGCACGCTGCGCTCGGGCTCGCCGCGCTCGAGCATGAGGTAACCGAGGTTGTACTTCGCTTCCGGCTGCTTGGAGTCGATTTGGAGAGCCTTTTGGTAGTAGGCCTCCGCCTCAGCGTTCTCTTGGCGTCGGAAGGCGATGTTGCCGAGGTTTGTGTAAGCGATGGCCAGCCAAGGGTCGAGCTCGATGGCCTGTTTGTAGAGGCGCACAGCCTCATCAAGTGTGCTCGGACTTTCGTCGAGCTCGCTCGCCTTCAAATAGAGCTCGTAGGCCGCTCGCGTGCGCTCGCGTCCGGCGCTCGGGCGGAGCACGCGCACGATATCGTCGCTGAGCGACTGCACCTCGAGGTTCAACATCATCTGGCCCGTCATCGCCTCGAAGGCGCCGTCTTTCGAGCGAACAACGATGTTTCGACCGTCCGACACGATGCGGAGTTCATTCAGCGGACGCGCGACTCGCGGCAGGTCCGCTTTGAGAGACTGGATGGCCCGGCTGACGTCCCGGAGCCGAATGCGCTGGTCGAGAAGGGACTTCGCTGTTCGCAGCGCGATCAGGTCCGTGAAATCGTAGGCGCGCCGCCCGTGGCGTTTCCCACTCGGGGAAACGATGCCTGCGCGATCCAGAGAGCGGAGCTGAGCCTCTGAGATCCCGAGGAGGCGAGTGATCTCGCTCTTGGTGAAGAGATCTGTGACGGGCTCCTTTGGGGAAGCGGGCGGCAGTTCACTTGGAACTCGAGGCGCACTGGTCTCCTGTCCTTCGCGCCGTCCCCCCCCGGGGCCAAACACAACATGGATGACCTTGTCTTCCGATTTCTTCCTACGAGCCATGAGCGTCTCGAGTGCGAGCCCCTCTCTCCCCCCTATCGGTAGACTCTGTCAATCGTGCGCCGCATGTTCTTTGGATCGGCGTCCAAACCGCGCCGCTCGAGGTTATCCACAGCGCCGCATGGCCCCGTTCTGCAGGTGACGAAATATATTGACTGCGCCCTCACGCTGGCAGGACGGGTGGAGCAGGGGTGGTCCTTCAAGCCTTGGCAGGATGTCGGGCTTGCAAATGTCCGAGGGGCCGCTCTGACCAAGAGCATGATGAGTCTGTGACTCGTCGTTTTCTTTTCCGACGCTTGGAGCCGGGGTTAGTGTCTCTTGATGTTCAGAGCAGAGAGGTATAGCGGACCCGAACGCCGCAAGCGTCAGCTCTACGTCACTCGGAACACCGAGTACGTCGTGGAGGGCCAAGTGTGTGTCGCGGTTCGGGATCGAGAGAGCGACCAGTGGCTCGAGGGACATCTGGCCATCGGCCGCTCGCTGTCGGGGGCCGTACGGATGCTCGAGGGGGGAGGACTCGCACCTTCTCCTCACCGTCCGCGGGTTGGAGAGGCTTTGTTCTTTGCGGATGGCGGGCCGGAGCTCATCACGAGCACCCTGCTTCGGGTCGAACGTCCGGATTCCGGATCGATCGATTTACTCCCCTGAGAGCAGCGGGCTCGGCGAGTCTGAGCTGAAGCTTCGAGTTCCGGCTTGGCTGGGACGCGAAGTACCCGATACGAATGGTCAAACCAGTGTCGACCACCAGGCGCGAAGTGTACGCCGCCCTTACGAAGGATATGCGTAGACCAATTCGCGCCCCTCGCCGCAAAATGATCCGATTTTGCCGAAATCTGGTAGTGAGGCCGTCGCCTCGCCGCCGGCACCAATCTTGAATAAGAGGCGACCGACAGCGAGGTCAACGGCTTTCCTCCTGAGGACAGCTAGGACCACTTGGAGCCATCAATGATCCCACACACCCTTCCGATCCAGCGTCCGACCGCCACCCTTCCGGAACTCGAGCTGAAGAACACTCAGAAGCCCAAGGCCACCCCGGCGAATCTGGCTCGCCAAACCTATCGGGACCTCCGTGATCGGGGCTTCTCCGACGTCGAAATCATGGCCTTTGCTGGCGAGGTCTTGGAACTCGTGGCGCAAGGGGTCGCGAGCCAAGGTGCCGAGACGTCCTACGACGTCTGAGGCGCACGGTTTGACGGCGCGCCTCCTCGCAGGCAAAGAAGTCTAAGTGCTGAACGAATCGGCAGGCGAAGCGGCGACGACGTTCACTCTCCTGATCTCCGAGAAGGGGGGCATCGAGCGTCGCCAAGCGTTCAGCGGGGCTGAGGCTACGATCGGGAGGGTCGCGGGCAATGATCTCGTGCTCCCGAAGGGGAACGTCTCGAAAAGGCACGCTCGCATCCTGTTTCGCGAAGGTCGGCTGATCGTCACCGACCTCAACAGCACGAACGGTACCTTCGTCAATCGTCGGCGCATCACGCAAGCCACTATTCTCCGCGAAGAAGATCGACTGTTCATCGGCGACTATGTGCTCAGGGTCGAGGGACTAGGCCAGCCGGCAAGCGACTCAATCCCCGGGGACACCACGGACCGCTTCTCGGCGCCACCCTTGCCTGGCCCGAGGCCCGTTTCTAGTTCTGAGCCCGAATCTCCCTTGGCGTCGACGTTGATTGGCTCCGACCGCCCGACTTCGGACGATCTCGCGCGTCTCGGCGGTGCTCCATCCCTCCGCGCCCTCGATGCGAGCGAGCCGAGCCGACCGAGTCAACGGGGGAACGAAGGCGCCGTCTTGCGCTCGAGCGCGGTCCAAAAGGTCATCGAAGGCGTAGTCCGCGCTCTCGGGGAGCCTCCTGCCCTCGTCTCGGAGGAGACCGTATCGAGGTTTAGTGATACGATTGTGGGCGCCGTCGATCACCTGCTCGTCGAAGGTGAGGTGCCGGTGGGCGTGGCGGCTGATGCGGTGGTCGATCAGGTCAAGGAGGAGCTCCTCGATCTCGGTCCGATTCGCTCCTTCCTCGACGACCCGAGCGCAACTGTCTTGGCCGGCCTCCGTTACGACGATCTTGTTGAGGTACGCGACGGCAAGTCACAGGCTGCCGCTCGCGCGTTCTCCTCGACGACCTCGCTTCGTCGCGCGCTCAAGCGACTGATCGCAGCCGAGGGAGGCACGAGCCACGATTTTTCCACCCACTTCGAGGAGACGTTCGCGAGTGGGCTGAACCTGTCTGTTGGGCTCTCCGAAGGGGAGGACGCGCTTCTGTTTGTCCTGCGCAAGCCCTCGAGGGAGCCCCAAACCTTGGACGAGCTCGTGAAACGTGGCGTGCTTTCGCGGGCGATGGCGACGTTTTTGCAGCTCTGCCTCGGAGCGCGCCTGAATATTCTTCTCACGAGCCCTCCGGAGGAAGGCTCGGGCATGCTCCTCGAGGCGCTGCTGGGCGGACTCACACGAGAACGTCTGCTCTTGATTGGGCAGCCGACGTTCCTGCCGGACGCCTGGCCATCTCTTTCGGTCATTGGGCGATCAGGCCGTGAGTCGCTTGCACCTCTCTTGCCCGTTGCGCTCAGCGTGCCCGGCTCGCGTCCCGTGCTTGCGCACCCGTCGCCGGCGCGTCTAGCCGAGTTCTTCGAGCTCACGCCAGCGAGCCAGGGTGCTGTCGTTGCGGTGACGGCACCCGGGGTGCGCGCAGCTCTCCGGAGCCTGCCGGCGGCCATGGCCCTTGCGCGCCCGGGGCTTCCTTTGAATGTCGCCGAGGCGTGGTTTCGGGGCTCTTTCGACCTGGCGGTCGAGCTGGGGCGACACCGGGACGGGCGTGTCCGTGTGCTGCGCATCGCGGAGTGGGCCGATGAAAACGAGCTCAGCGACGTCTTCTCGTTCGTCACTGTGCGCGGGACCAATAGTGGCCTCGACGGCAATTTTTCGGCAGCTGGGGAGCTGCCGAAGCTTGCTGGGCGCCTGCAAGCAGCGGGGATTCGCCTTGAGCCGGCCTTATTCCAGAGAAACTCGAGCGGCTCGCGCGAGTCCGAGCCAAAGCTGTTGCGCTGAGCTTTCGGGGAAACCGCTCCTGTCGATGGACTCTCATCATTCATGCGCTTCGTTCCGCTCTCCAGTGTTCGCGTCTCGCTTCGGCGAACTCTCTCCTTCAGTCACTCGATCCCGGTAGCGATTGTGACCATCGCGCTCGCCGTGACCGTTCTGTCCCTGGCGAGGATGATCGACGTGCTCGAAGGGATTCGCTCGCGAGAGATCGAATCACTCCACGAGGAGAGCCGATTGCATCGCGCCGTGTGGCGGCTCGACGTCGCGATGCGGAACGCCGAACGTTTGTGCGCGACTCCTTTAGGCGAAGAGGCTGCGGAGCAGATCGTGCGGGAAAGCACGGAAAAGCTCGCGGAAGTGCTCAAGATGGGCCCGGGGCAGGCGCTCCCGATGCACGAGCTGGCGATGGGATGGCTCCAGGCCGCCGAGTCGGCTCTGACGCCGGACCTCTGCGGAGGCCTCAGTGATTTCGAGAATCACGAGAAGCGCGTCGAGCTCGATGTGAGGACGACGGATTTGTTCACCGATCGCTTGATCGTTCTTCACTCGAATCTCGAAGAGCAGGAAGGCTTGGCGCGGGATATCGGTTCTCGCGCAGTGTGGGTCGGAACTGCGCTCGCGCTCGGTTCATTTGGAGTTGCCATACTTCTGTCGGCTTGGCTTGCTCGTTCGGTCAACGTTCCTCTTGCCAATCTGGCCGAGACGGCGCGCGCGGTTGGGCGCGGCGAGTTTCGAGACCTAGGTGTGGTGCAGGGGCCCGCGGAGATCGTGGATCTAGCGGAGGAGATCCGGAGGATGCAGAAGCGCTTGCACGAGCTCGATGCACTGAAGCAGGGATTTTTGGCCTCGGTTTCCCACGAGGTGCGCACGCCGCTTTCCGAAATGAGGGAAGGGCTAGCTATTCTCGAAGACGGCATCACGGGCGAGCTCGATCCGAAGCAACTCAGGGTGGTGCGGATTGTGCGCAGCGCTTGCGAGAGGCAGATTCGGCTGGTGGCCACGTTGCTCGATCTGTCGCGGCTCCGATCCGGAAGTCCCCTCCGCTTCGAGAACGGCGTTTCCATCGACTCGCTCATCGAGGTCGCAGCCACCGCCGAGCTGCGTGATCGGACTCAGGCCGACGTGCGGATCGAGGCCGAGCAGGGTGAAGAGGTTCCGACCATTCACGCCGACCCCGTGCTTGTCGAACGCGCTATCGCGAACCTCCTGCGCAACGCGATCGTGGTTTCACCCAAAGGGACCGCGGTGACCGTCCGGCGGACAGTCGTGAAGCGGGGAGGGGAGGACTTCCTGCGTCTTACCGTTTCGGACCAGGGACCAGGAGTTCCTGAGTCCATCCGCGAGACCATCTTCAACGCCTTTGTGACGAGTGCCGTGCCGAAGTCCCCGAAAGGGATCGGGATCGGTCTCGGACTCGCGTTTGCCCGGGAAGTCGCGGTCGCTCACGGCGGCGATCTCGAGCTGGACGGAAGCTCCGCCGCTGGTGCTACGTTTCACCTCCTCCTTCCCCTTAGGACTCCGCCCCCCCTCTCATCCAATGAGGAAGCAGCTGATGACTACACCGAACAAACCTTCCACCACTGAGCTCGAGGAGCGGGCAACCAAGATCTGGTCCATGGTTTCTGCGAGCGAAGGAGAGGCGGCGGAGGACCCTGCTCATTCGTCGGAGGAACCCGAGGAAAACGCGCGACCGCGGCCTCATGTCTTGATGATCGACGATGAGGCGGACCTGTGTGAGCTCGTGGCCCTTCGCCTCGAACACAACGGTTACCGTGCGACGACCGAAGTCACCGCGCGCGGAGGGCTCGAGGTCATCGAACGGGAGGTCGTCGACGCGATGATCCTCGATCTGCGACTCGATGACGCCGACGGCCTCGACGTGCTCCGGCGCGTCATGGAGCGTTCGCGGGATCTGCCGGTCATTGTGCTCACCGCTCACGGGACCATCGAGTCGGCGGTCGAAGCCATGCGCATCGGTGCCTACGGTTTCTTGACCAAGCCCTTCGACGGACATGCCCTGCTCCAGCAGCTCAAGCACGCCGTTGAGAGCGTCCGCTTGCGCCGCGAGCTGGACGGCCTTCGGCGCATCATGGGCGAAGGGAACGAACGCCCGGCGCTCCTCGGCGTCTCGAGCGCGATCGCTTTGGTTCGGGCGCGGATTCGGCGCGTCGCGAAGACCGACGCTACCGTTCTGATCCAAGGCGAGTCAGGCACAGGAAAAGAGCTCGCGGCGCGTGCCATTCATGAAGGCTCGACGCGCTCGAAGGGCCCCTTCACCGCCGTCAACTGTGGCGCGCTCCCAGAGCAGCTCCTCGAAAGTGAGCTTTTTGGATACGAGCGCGGTGCTTTCACGGGCGCAAATCATGCTCGCACAGGGCTTATCTCCGCGGCCGAAGGAGGCACGCTTTTCCTTGACGAGATTGGGGAAGCTCCGCTGGGGGTGCAGGTGAAGCTCCTCCGCGTTCTCGAGGAACGCTCCTACCTTCCCGTGGGAGCTACGGCCCCAGTTGCGGCGAATATCCGGATCATCGCGGCGACGCACCGAAACCTCCAGCAAGACGTCAAAGAAGGCCGGTTCCGGGAGGACCTCTATTACCGCCTTCATGTGGTGCCGCTCATGATGCCGCCTCTGCGCGAGCTCCGCGAAGACATCCCACTCTTGGCCGAGTACTTCCTGACGCGCTCCGCCGCGCGCCATGGCATCTCCTCGCCACATTTGACCCTTGATGCGATCCGGGTGCTGCTCGGACATGAGTGGCGCGGGAACGTTCGCGAGCTCGCAAACGTCATCGAAGGCGCTTCGATCCTGAGCCAGGACGGGTACCTTCGGCCTGAGCACGTGCTCTCCGTCCTCGATCCGGGCCGGGAACCGGGACGACCTCTGGGCTCCGCAGAGGTCGAGCACCCTGTCATGCTGGTTCCGACGTGGAACAACAAGGGCGAAGGCTCGTTCCCCACGTTGCGCGAAGCGCGCGAGGCCTTCGACCGCTCTTACCTCGAGGAGGTCCTCAGGCGCGCGGGCGGCAATGTGAGTCGCGCGGCGCGTCTTGCCGGCCGGAACCGTACCGACCTCCACGAGCTGCTCCGGCGCCATGACATCCGTGCCTCGAAGTTCCGCGAGGCCAAGTCGGACGGCACAGCGTCCTAAACACGCGTTCGTCGCGCATTTTTGGGGCTCGGCTCGGCGGTTTCACCGAGCGCGCCGTCGCTCTTTTTCAGGAGGCGCGGGGCGCCAGGGCCGTTTCCGCTGCAGCGATCAGGTGCGTGGGAGTGGGGCGCTCGGCAGCCAGGCACACTTTGGTGCAGGTTGAGCTGACCCTGTCCCATTCACGGAATTTCTCGACTACAAAGTCGACGAAGGCACGCGTCTTCGCGGGTAGGAACTCTCGGGAGGGATAGGCCACGTAGAGAGTGTCAGTGGATTGTGAGAATGTGGGCAGCACTCGCTCCAGATGTCCGAAATGGAGGTCGGGGCCGACGAGAAAGGTCGGTAACAGCGCGATTCCAGCGCCGGCGACCGTCGTCAGGCGGAGATAGTTGTAGTCCTCGACGGCGACCCTCCCGCGCACGAGAACCTCGCGTTCATGGCCATTTTCGCCAAGGATCCAGCGGCGTTCCGGAGAATTTCCAAAGACGACAGTGGCGTGCTTTGCGAGATCATCGAGAGACTCCGGCCGGCCGTGAGCTTCGAGGTAGCTCGGGCTCGCATAGAGCGCGAAAGTTCCCGAAAAGATCGGCCTTGCGATGAGAGAGGAGTCTGTTCGCTTTCCTGCGCGGAGCGCGACGTCGATGCCTTCGGCGACAAGATCGAGAAAGCGTCCCGAAAGCTCGAACACGACTTCGACCTCCGGATACCTGGCGGAGAACTCTGGCATCGCCCACGCGAGCACCGTCGAACCGAGGTCCGGAGGAGCTGTGACGCGTAGTACGCCGCGCGGCTTTGCCTGAGCCTCGCTGACCGCGGCTTCCGCTTCGGTGAGATCGGAGACGACGCGGCACACGCGTTCGTAGTAGGCGGCGCCGACGTCCGTCAGGTGGAGCTGGCGGGTGGTGCGTTGGAGAAGGCGCGCGCCGAGGCGCGCCTCGAGGGCGGTGATCTTTCGGCTCAGCGTCGACTTCGGGAGCCCGAGCGCCGCGGCGGCGCGGGTGAAGGAGCGCCGGCGAACGACTTCCACGAAGAGTTGTGCGGCGTTCAGGTCTGACTGTTCCATCTGTTGAACAGTGTGTGCATTTATCTCAGACTAGTCCAGAATGTAGAACAGTCGCAGTTTCGGGGCGGGTCGGCGCTGTGCCGATTTTCTTCGAAAGGACGACAATAATGTCTCGTTACACCGGAAAATTTTCCACCGCTGCCCGTCTTCTTCTGGGCGTCATCTTCTTCGTCTTCGGGCTCAACGGCTTCTTGGGCTTCCTACCGTCCCCGCCCCTCGAGGGGGATGCCGCGGCCTTCATCGGGGGGCTTGCCACGGCCTCCTACATGTTCCCCCTCATCAAAGGAACCGAAGTCCTGGTCGGGATCGCGCTGCTCTCTGGGCGCTTCGTGCCTCTGGCCTTGGTGTTGCTCGCACCCGTCAGCGTGAACATCTTCCTGTTCCACGCCGTGCTCTCGCCCGGGCTCGTGCTCCCGCTCTTCGTCGTAGCTGCTCAGCTCTTCCTTGCCTGGGTCCACCGGGACGCCTACCGCCCCCTGTTCCGAGCGCAGGGGGAAATGGCTCCCGCCGAAGGGCAGGCGAGGCCGACGCAGGCCCACATTCCGGCCCAGGCCGCCTGAACGGCGCCTCGAAGTGGGGTCCGAAATGAACTGAACGGCACCAGCGAATGCGGGTGCCGTATTGTTTTGTCGCCGAGGGCACGAACCCGTTTACGTTCGGGACCATTATGTCGGCGTTCCTTTCCCGCGGAACGCCGCCCGCGCGTCAGATCGCGTCGCCAGCGCGCACCTGGGCGTTATGGACCTGCCGGCTGATCTTGCGTCGCTTGAGGGGGTTCACCTTGTCGATCATGAGCACGCCATTAATGTGGTCGTTCTCGTGTTGGATCGCTACAGCGAGCAGACCATCGGCGACGAGTTCGAAAGGATTGCCCTTCTGGTCTTGAGCTCGGACGCGCACCTTGGCGGCGCGCTTGATCTCCTCGGACGCTCCGGGGAATGAGAGGCAGCCCTCCTCATAGACCTGCGTCCCGGTGAGCTCGACGAGCTCCGGGTTCACGAACACCTTGAGATCGCTCGGCTCGTCCTCGCTCGCGATGTCGATGATGAAGAGGCGCAACAGAACGCCCACCTGATTGGCCGCGAGGCCGACGCCTGGGGCGGCGTACATCGTCTCGGCCATGTCCTCGACGAGCTTCTCGAGCTCGGCGTCGAACTTCGTGACCGGCTGCGCCGGTTCCTTGAGGCGCGGATCGGGATATTTCAGGATCGGCAGGAGGGCCATGGCTTCGCTTTTATCCTAGCAGAATCTGAGGCTGACTGCCCGAGCGCGCAAGCGCCCCCCGAGGAGGTTTTAATGCTTCTCGCGAAAGGAGGGCGAGACCGGGCGCTTTTGGAAAGGCTCGTCCAACCACGCTGGAGAGCGTCCACCATCTCGAGTCACCGTGGGCGGAGCGGATTTAGGGGGAATCGTCCTGATTCACGGACGGATACTCGACGCGTCCGCTCACGAAGGCGTCGCGTCCGTGCAGCTCCCACTCCGGATTGATCAAGCGCGGTGCGTCAGCCGGCCCCTCGGGGCCCGCCCAATCGACAGCGCCCGGGCGACCGCGGGGGCCGAGCAGAAGGGGAGCGATGAACGCGTAGAGCCGCTCGACGTGTTTGTCTGCGAGGAGTGTCCCGGCGAGCTCCGCGCCGCCTTCGCACAAAACGCTCACAACCTCGCGTTTCGCGAGCTCGCGCAGCACCGCGCGCATGTCGCAGCGTCCTTCGGCTGTCGGCGGGACACGAACTACTGCTACGCCGTACGCTTCGAGGAGCGCCACGCGCTGGGCGTCGGCGCGGGTGGTGGTCATCACACAGGTGGAGACTTCGCGCGCTGTGGTGACGAGGCGCGCCGTCTCTGGGATGCGAAGCTTGCTGTCGATGACGACGCGGGCAGGGCTTCGGCCCGGCATGGCGCGGACCGTAAGTCGCGGGTCGTCTGCGAGGACAGTGTTTACCCCGACCATGACCGCGTCGTGGCTGGCTCGCAGCGAGTGCCCGTGAGCTCGAGACTCCGGTCCGGTGATCCACTTGGAGCGGCCGGTTCGGCTCGCGATACGCCCGTCGAGGGAGAGTGCGAGCTTGAGCGAAAGAAACGAGCTGCCTAAGGTGATGAACTTTGCCCAGGGGGCGATGAGATCGCGCGCCTGTTCCTCGAGGACGCCCACGGTCACTTCGATGCCCGCGGCGCGCAAGCGCTCGATGCCCTGCCCGACCACGTTTGGGTTCGGATCGCGGCAGCCGACAACGACGCGAGCGACTTCGGCTTGAATCAGCGCGTCGACGCAGGGAGGGGTCCGGCCATGGTGGTTACAGGGCTCGAGGGTCACATACACCGTGGCGCCCCGAGCCTGGGGGCCGGCGGCTTCGAGCGCGAGCACCTCCGCGTGCTTTTCACCGGCGACCCGATGGTAGGTCTCGAGCACGACCGGCTGACCATCACTGCCGAGGAAGGTGATGACACAACCTACGTGCGGATTGGGAGAGGGGTCTCCCTGCCGAGCGGCGGCGATCGCCCGGGCCATCAGCTGCTCATCGGTCATGTTGGACATGGGGACGCTATTCCTCGGGCCGGCTACGAACAAGGGTGCCGACTTCGCGCATGAACTCGTCGATGTCGCGGAAGGACTTGTACACGCTGGCGAAGCGCACGTAGGCGACCTCGTCGAGCGTCTTGAGGCTGTCCATGACCCGCTGTCCGACGACCTCGGAGGGTATCTCTTTCTCGCCGCTCAAGCCGAGCTCTGCTTCGATGGCCTCGGCGATGGCGTCGAGTTGGTCTGCGCTGATGGGTCGCTTGCTGCAGGCGATAGTCAGGGAGCGAAGGATCTTGTCGCGATTGAACGGCTGTCGTTTGCCGTCACGCTTCACGATGGTCGGGAGCTGGTGTTCGACACGCTCGTAGGTTGTAAAGCGACGACCGCAGTGATCGCAGGCCCGTCGCCGCCAGGTCACGGTTCCCCCGGAGGCCAGACGCGAGTCAATGACGCGCGTATCCATCTCTTTACAAAAAGGGCACTGCACGGCGCGACCCTCGCTCGCTCATCCTTCGAAGGCGGAGAGGATGAGCGCGGCGTTCGTGCCCCCGAATCCGAACGAGTTGCTCATCACATGGGCAAGCTTCCGCTCGCGCGCTTCATGGGGCACGCAGTCGATGCGGACCTCGGGGTCTTTTCGATCCAGGTTGATGGTCGGAGGGACAGCGCCCCTTGCGAGAGCTTGGACACAGACGGCAGCTTCGACGGCCCCCGCTGCGCCCAAGAGGTGTCCCATCATCGACTTGGTCGAACTGACCCAGAGCTTCCCGTCCGTCGCATGCTCGCCGAAAACCTGGGTCACGGCGCGCATCTCCGCCAGATCTCCGAGCGGAGTGGAGGTGCCGTGGGCGTTAATATACCCGATTTGGTCCGGGCGGAGGCGGGCGTCTTTGAGCGCCTTCGTCATGGCGCGGACGGCGCCGCGCCCCTCTTCGAGGGGCTTCGTGATGTGGTGCGCGTCGCTGGTAGCGGCGTAGCCTGTGAGCTCACAGAGGATCTTTGCCCCGCGGCGTCTGGCGCGGGTGAGCGACTCGAGCACGAGCGTTCCCGCGCCTTCGCCACAAACGAATCCATCTCGGTCGACGTCCCAGGGACGGCTCGCGCGCTCGGGCTCATTGTTGCGCCTGCTGAGCGCGAACATCGCGGAGAACCCGGAGATGCCAGTGGGGGCGATGGAAGCTTCGGCGCCGCCCGCGATCATGACCTCGGCATGGCCGTACTGGATCCAGCGCATCGCCTCGCCGATGGCATGTGCGCTCGAGGAACAGGCGCTCGTATGGGCGAAGCTCGGCCCGCGCAGGTCGAATTGGATCGAAACCTGTCCGGCTGCCATGTTCGCGATCAGCGAAGGAATCAGGTAGGGACTGATCTTACCGGGCCCCTTGTGCTCGAGCGTGAGCGTGCACTTCTCGAGGTTCTCGAGTCCGCCCATACCGACGCCAATGAAGACGCCGACGTCGTCTCGCTCCTCGTCCGTGAGCTCGAGCTGAGCTTGCTCGAGAGCCATCTGGGTCGCGGCGACCGAGAAAGGGATGAAGCGGGCGACCTCTTTGAGCTTCTTCTTCTCCATGTAGAGAGAAGGCTCGAAGTTCTTTACTTCGGCCGCGATGCGGGTCGGATAGCGATCGTCGGTCGGAAAGATGGTGATCGGGCCGACGCCTGAGCGACCTCCAAGGAGGCTCTCAAAGGACGCATGCGTGCCCACGCCCACAGGCGTGACCATGCCAACTCCGGTGACGACCACACGTTCCATCAGCGCTCAGCGAATTTTGGACCGAAAGGGAAGGGGAAGAACAGAGCGGCTGCCCCTCGGGGCAGCCGCACGGGTAGAATCAGGCGTGCGCTTGGATGTAGTTGACTGCATCCTGGACGGTACGAATTTTCTCCGTCTCTTCGTCGGGGATGTCGATCTCGAAGGCTTCCTCGAAAGCGAGGACGAGCTCGACCAGACCCAATGAATCGGCGCCCAGGTCATCAATGAACGAGGACTCCGGCTTGATGTCCGCTTCCTCAACGTCCAGTTGTTCTTTGATGATCTTCTTGACCTCGGCGAGTACGTCGCGACCTTCTGACATGAACGATCTCCTTCGTGAGCTAAAGTAGCTCGGCTGCTTCTCTTACTTCTCGAAACGTGAGCTCTGGCTCACATGTACATTCCACCGTTAACGCGGATGGCTTGTCCGGTGATGTATTCGGCCTCGCTCGAGGCCAGAAAAACGACTGCCGCGGCAACTTCCTTCGGGTCAGCGGGGCGACCCATCGGGACCTGGGTGAGCATCAGAGCTCGCTGGTCTTCACTCAACGCCTGGGTCATGTCGGTGGCGACGTAGCCCGGGGTGATGGCGTTGATCGCGATGTTCCGGCCCGCGTATTCCTTAGCCAAGCTCTTCGTGACGCCGAGTAGGCCAGCCTTGCTCGCGGCGTAAGCGGTCTGACCGGCGTTACCACCTTCCCCGATCACGCTCGAGATGAAGATGATGCGTCCGGAGCGCTGCTTGATCATCGTCTTGAGCGCGCCCTTGGCCGAAGCGATAGCACCCTTGAGATTCACGCGAAGGACCTCGTCGAGGTCCTCCTCCTTGAGGCGAATCAAGAGGCCGTCCACGGAAATTCCCGCGCTCACGACCAAGATATCGAGGCGACCGAGGCGCTTCGCGATGTCTGTGATCGTCTGCTCGGTCTCAGAGAAATTGCCCGCGTCGATGCGAACGATCTCACCCTTGCCTCCCGCCTCGACGACCTTTGCGAGCGTTTCTTGGGCCGCAGCTTCTCCGCGGACGTAACCGATGACGACGTGAGCGCCCTGGGACGCGAGAGCCAAACAAGTGGCGCGGCCGATTCCCCGAGAACCGCCCGTAACCACTGCTACCTTTCCAGACAGATCAAACATGACAATCTCGGCGAAACAGGACTTTCGGAGGGGCTCAATACCCGCGCCTCGCGCCTGAGGGAAGCGAAAAATGGCGCTCCGAGGCGCCCTTTTCGGGAGGTCACGCGCGTGAGCTCAGTTGAGCGCGCCCAAAAAGTCGCGAGCCGCCTCGATCCCCTCGGGAGTTCCGATGGACAGGACCGAGATCTCCTTGTTGATCCGCTTCTGCAATCCGGCGAGGACCTTACCCGGGCCGAGCTCAAGGGCTCCGCGGATCCCCTCTTGTGCCAGGAGCTCAACCGACTGCTGCCAGCGGACCGCCGAGTCGACTTGTTCGACCAGGAGCTGCCGGGTGCGAGCCGCTTCAGTGTGAGGCTGAGCGGTGACGTTCGCGATGAGTGGGAACTTTGCGTCCTGTACGGGAAGCGGACCCAGGGCGGCCTCGACTTTGGCTCGCGCGCTCTTCATGAGCGAACAGTGAAAGGGAGCGCTCACCTTGAGCAGGATGAGCTTCATGGACCTGGAGGCGGCAAGGGCAGCGGCGCGCTCGATAGCGCCGGCGGTGCCGGCGATCACGATCTGGCCGGGGCCGTTGAAGTTCGCGGGGGAAAGGACATCTCCTTCCGCGGCGTCTTTGCAGAGACCTTCGACGCTCGCGACGTCTGCGCCGACCACTGCGGCCATACCGCCGACACCGGGAGGAACGGCGTCTTGCATGGCTTGGCCCCGTAGATGGACGAGCTTCACCGCATCCCGAAGCGTGAGAGCCCCGGCGGCGACGAGTGCGCTGTATTCGCCCAGAGAATGGCCGAGAACAAAGGCGGGGTCGGGGAGGTTCGGGATTGCTTCGCGCAGCGCAGCCAACGCCGCAACGGATACCGTCACGATCGCTGGCTGAGTGTACTTGGTGAGCGTGAGCTCCTCTTCGGGCCCCTCGAAGCACAGCTTCGAAAGGGAGAAGCCGAGCGCATCGTCAGCCTCTTCGAAGACAGCACGTGCCGCACTACTGCTCTCGGCGAGAGCGCGACCCATCCCCACGGATTGCGCACCCTGGCCTGGGAAAAGCCAAGCGTACCGCAAGGGTCAAGCCTTCTCTGCGACCTGAGCGACGGCCTTGCCACCGTAGAAGCCACAAGCCGGACAAACACGGTGCGGCAGGCTCGGGGCCGAGCAGTTCGAGCAGGGGACGACGTTCGGCGGGGTCACCTTGTCGTGGTTCGCGCGACGCATGTCGCGGCGGCTACTTGTATGTCGGCGCTTGGGAGTTGCCACTGTTAGTCCTTTTTCTCGAGCCGTTCTCGGAGCTGGGCAAACGGAGACAGCCTCTCGCTCTTCGAACTTTCGGGGAGCGGTGGACTAGCTTCAAAGCTTGCGTCCCGCAAGTCCATTCGAACCGGAACCATGGGCACTTCCAGGAGGATGAACTCGCGGAAAAACTCGTCGAGGACTACTTCCTCCCCCTCGTAGGTGTCCGAGGCCGCATCATCCCGACTGAGTTCCGGGTCCTCGCTCCAGTCACCCTTGCCGCGCTGCTTGCTTTTGCCGCCTTCCGCGGGGGTCGCTCTCTTTTCCTTGTCCTTCCCGCGGCTTGGGCCGCGCTTGTGGGAAGGGGTGAGGAGCAGGAAGACCTCCGGGCGGAGCTCATAAAGGGCCGGATCCAGAGTTCGAGCGCAGGGCACCTGGATCGGAACCCGGAGCGCTCCCCGCACGAGGATGTCTGGACCATTCTTGGTCACGCTGACGGAAACCTCGCCGCTCTCGCCGGTGCTGCGGACCTCGGTGTCGGCGAGCCTCTCGTCGATCCACTCTGGCGCGATCGGCGCGCGGATGATTTGGGGGCCGGCCTCGAGATCGGCGACACGCACGATGTAGCGCGGGTTCGTTGTCATGGGACAACCGTACAACAAACGCGCCTCGAGCGCTCATCCGGAAACGGGCTCGAGCGCTCGAAGAGGCGTGTGGACGGAGGCGCGCGGACAGTGATCAGCGCCGAGCGACAGTGACCTTCTCGATCTTCACCGGATCGACGGCGCGGTCGCCCGTGACCTTGGAATCGGCGATCGCTTCAATCACCGAAGCGGGGCTGCACTTGCCAAAGATCGTGTAGCTCCGGTCGAGGTGCGTGGCACTGCCGTCCATGATGAAGAACTGCATGCCGTTCGTGTTGGGCCCGCGATTGGCCATACAGAGCAGGCCGCGCTCGTTGTGCGTTGCTCCGGGCCACACTTCGTCCGCGATGACATAGCCAGGCTCCCCGCGCCCGGTTCCTTCCGGGTCGCCGCCTTGGATCATGAACCCTTTGATGACGCGGTGAAAGGTTGTCCCGTCGTATGCCGGCTTCTTGATCCAGTTTTTCTGGGGATCGCGGAACGGTCGCATGCCTCGCGCGAGCCCGACGAAGTTCGCGACAGTGATCGGCGCCTTGTCCTCAAAGAGCTCACATTCGAGAGTGCCTTTGGAGGTCTTCATGGTCGCGGTCAGCTTGCCTTTTTCAGGCAGGCCCGCGGTGGCGTCAGCTAGCGAGAACTTTCCGCCGAGCGGGTCACCATTACCCTCCGCGGTATTGCGAGTGACCTCGCGGGGCACGGCCTGTTTGACTTCAACGCGCTTCTCGGTTGCTTCTTCGACTTTTCGCGGCTCAGGCTCTTCGACGCGGCGGCTGCAGCTGAGCGTCAGCATCAAAGGCAGCACGCAGATAGAGCACGACAGTTCGAGACGATGAGTGGCTCGGGCGAGGGCAGAACGAATCATGATAGTCACGCGAGTTTTTCCAGAGCGGAGACCGGAGCGCAAGCCCGTCCGAGGGGCACTACTCGAAGGGACGCCCGTCGAGCAGCGCCCGCGAACCAGGGACAACCCCGTGAGCTCTCGTCCAGCCGGCGCGCACCTCGAGCACGTGGGCCGCGGGGCAGCGGACGCTGCGGGGAAGGTCGTTCCAGGGGGGCACCTGCTCCAGGATACCCACGACGAAACCACGGGCGTCGATGAACAGCATGTCGAGAGCGAGGCAGGTATTGTGCATCCAGAAGCTGCGCGGCGCGTCGATGGGCCAAGAGAAAAGCATTCCTTCGTCTTCCGAAAGCGAAGGACGGAACATCAAACCGTGAGAGCGATGTGGGTCGGTCTTCGCGATTTCGACGCGCAGTTCGGGCGCGTTGGTTCCCGGGAACGCGAGTCGTCCTTCCGGCATGGTAGGGCGCGCGGGATCCTCCGGACACTCAGCACGGGGAGCTTGAGGAGGCAGGGGAACCTCGGCGAGGGGAACCATGCAACTCGGGCCTTCAGGTTCGCCCTCATTGCGGCGCTCCTTCTCCGAGATGGCGGTTGCGCCTCCGCTTTCGCTGTCTTCGGTGGCGGGCCCCGCCGAGCCTCCGGAAGGCGTAGTTCCGCCCGGACCGCGCCCGTCGGGACATCCGGCGAGCAGGAGTCCGAAAGCTGGCCCGAGGAGCAGAAGGGGGCGAGAGTGGAGTTTTCGGCCTCTCATCGGTGGTGAGCTCTACCAGACTCGCGGTCAGATGCCGAGCGAAGGGCCCCGCCCCCGCCCGATGGGCGCCGCTGCGGGCCCGGATAGCTCGAAGCTTGCGCCGGGAAAAAAACCCTCACGAGTCGTTCTGACCCTTTCCGAAGAGGTCGAGCTGACCCCTTGGCGAGCGGGTGCGGTTTTCCTTCTTCTTCGGCGGCTGCTCCTCGATCGAGAGAGGGAGCGATCGATTGGCTTTTTGTAAGAGGGTGATGAGCTCCTGGGGGTCGCCGTCGAGGAGCCATGGCTCGTAATGTTGTGGTGGCACCACGAGCGGCATGCGGGGGTGAATCGGGAGGGCGCTGTCATTGGCAGCGGTGGTTAGGATCGCAAAGGATCGAAAGAGGCCGCCTTGTTCATCGTGGGCCGTGGACCAGACACCTGCGCAGGCGAAAGGCGGGGCGACTTCGTGCTCGCTTCGCTCCGGAGCGAAGCGGTAGTCACGGCGTCGCTCACGGTTTCGTTCGAACCATCCGATCATAGGGACGAGGCAGCGTCTTTCGCTGATTGCGCCGCGGAAGAACTTCGAGTCACGGATCCTCTCGCTGCGAGCGTTGAAGGAGGTCGGGAGCTCTTTGAGCGGCTGATTCCAAAAGGGAGGAACGTACCAGAATCGACCTGTGGTCAGGGCTCGCTCGCGGTTCTCCGTGATGATCAGCGGCGCGGAACTACCGACGCCGTAGGAAGCTGCAATATTATTATGCCACGCTAATCCAGCGCCGCCGGCGCTCGCGGACAGCTCAAAGGCCAGCTTGATTTCGCTGAATTCGGCAGGAGCCTGGTAGCGGCCGCACATCTCAACTTTGATTGTCTGGCGTCTCGCTCAATTCCGCTATACTTCGGAAGCTCGAATGCACCGGACGATGTTTGTTCTTGCGCTCGGATCTGCCGTGGCTTGCGGCGGGACCGCTGCGTCGTCCGACTACGACGATCCAAGGGACCCGAGTGGCGGAACCGGTGGCGTCGCCTCGGGAGGCGTAAGCGCAAGCGGCGGCGCTCCGAGTGGCGGGACCGGCGGCGTCAGTGCCCTCACGGGAGGGGCGCCCAGCGTGGGTGGAACGGTCGTCTTGGAACCCTGTGAGACGGTTCCTCCCGTGAAAGGGATGACCCCCTGCGATCCTTTGGATCCCATCGCGACTTGTCCTGAAGGTGGCGCTTGCGCACCCTACTCGCGCTTCCCGAAAGAAGGAGAATGTGGGGCGACGGTGTACGGGACCTACTGTGCCCAGGCGGGGCAGGCGACCCAGGGCGAAATCTGTGGCAGCGGCAACGGTGAGCTGTGCGCTCCGGGCTATCTCTGTGTGGTTGGAGCGACCGGAGGACCTCGCTGCGCGAAGCTGTGCAGCGTGTTCGAGCCCGATGTTTGCCCGCCGGGGCTCATCTGCGGAGAGACCGACGTGCTCAACTATGGGGTTTGTTATTGATGCGTGGTGCCCTCTGGACCCTGGGGCTTTCGCTCTCCTGGTTCGCTCTTGGATGCGGCTCGCGCTCGGCGCTCTTGAGCGCGGGGCTCCGCTGTGAGACCGACGCCGAATGCTCCACTGATCTCTGCCAGCCCGCCCGCTGTCTGGAGGGGCAGTGTGTCGCGCAGCCGACCATCGAGTGTCACTCCGACGATCCCTGTCTTGCGGCTCGGTGCGTGCCGGAGACGGGGGGCTGTGAGTATGATTCTGTGAGCGTCGACCTAGATGGAGATGGCTTTTACGCACCGCTTCCCGACGGCACTTGCGGCAACGATTGTGACGATACGAGCCCACGCGCTTATCCGGGAGCCACTGAGGTCTGCGATCGGGTCGACAACGATTGCGACAACGTCGTCGACAACGGCCTGCCGATCCTACCATCTTCGGGCGCGCTGATGACGCCCGTGCGCATCGCGTCGGAGGCGCGCGTTTTGTCCGGAAGCCGAGGCATCGCCTTCGGACAAGGCGTGTTTGCCCTCGGCTACCGTGCTCGTGACAGGTCGCTTTCCGAGAACCAGAGCTTCATTCAATGGCGGGACGCGAGCGGCGAGATCCTGTCCGGCGAGGGGCTCGTTTCGTCGGTCAACGTTGGCTCCTACGGGACACCTCTCGCTTGGTCCGGGCAGCATTTTGGCGCCGCCTGGCAGGACGCCCGCAGCGGCAACTACGAGGTCTATTTTACGCTCTTCGATCCATCGGGGCAAAAGCGGCTTTCGGACCTTCGGTTGACCGACACGCCGTCGTCGTCCTGGGCCCCTGAGGTCATCTACGATCAAGGGCGTTTCGTCGTCCTTTGGCAGGAGATTTTGCCGCTCCCTGGGGGTCCCCAGATTCGAGCTCAGCTCATCTCCGCAGACGGTGAGCTCATCGGGGGGAACCTTGAGCTGACGCCCAAAGACGGAAAAGACTACGGCTTCGTTGCGGTCGAGGCGAACCGGACCGGCTACGGGATCGTCTACACAGCGACAAACACCAGGGTCCCTGGTGGTAACATCGAAGTGGAGTTTCGTGCTTTTGCGAAAGACCTCGCGACTCCGACTTCGCCCCCCGTTCAAGTTGTCGCTTCGGGCGGAGACCGACCGAAGATCGCGGCTCTCGGCGACAATTTCCTCCTCACCTGGGACGTCCAAGATCGAACGGCGATCTGGGGCGCTATCTTGAGTCCGGAGGGAGCTGTGCTCGCGGGGCCAGCTCCTGTGACGCCTCTTGGCGTGGCTGTCCGGGACAACAACCTCGTCTCGTTCGGGGATCGCGTCGTGCTCGCCTGGGCGGAGCTGTCCGGCGAAAACTACGATATTTTCGGCACGGTGATCGGCGAGGGTCTAGAGAGCCTGGAGCCGAAGCGACAGCTTGTCGGCGGGGCCGCGAACAGCATCGAGCCGCGTCTCGTGCGCGGCGACAATGGCTTCGTGGGCGCGCTGTTTGACGATTTTCGCGAAGGGGTCCAGCACGCCCACTTCATGGCGTTCTCCTGCGAAGAGGAAACCCTCAAGTAGGCTCGCTCCTTTGAGCGACTCCGTCGTCCTTACTGCGCCCGCTCACGAAGGCCCTTCGAGCATTTCACGAAGCTTGAAATGCAAACTCGCGAGGGCTTGGGGCAACTCGCGAGTGTTCGGTACAAGGGCGGCGCTTTGGCGGACGAGTTAGACGTGCAGAGTTAGACGTGCAGAGTTAGACGTGCAAGAGCGGGAGCTGCTCCTTGCGCTCCTGCGGCTGGAACTTAACGGGGTAGTCCCCGCTCCAGCAGGCATGGCAAAAGGAGGTCTCCGTGAGCGACTGGGCGACGGTGAGGTGTCGCCTACTGCTGGCCGGCTCGGTGAGCGGGAGCGCAGGGGGCCCGCTCTCCCGGCGCATGTGGTTCTCGCGCGCCGCAAGCACGCTGTGCTTCAGGGAGTCGAGCGTCAGATAGGCGAGTGTATCGCTCGTGATGTATTGGTTGATCTCCTCGACGGTGTGGGTCGCGGCGATCAGCTCGCTCCGGGTCGGCGTGTCCACGCCGTAATAACATGGCCACTCAGTCGGAGGGCTCGCGATGCGCATGTGGACCTCTTTGGCGCCCGCATCCCTGAGCATCTTGACGATCTTTCGGCTGGTGGTGCCGCGTACGATCGAGTCGTCAACGACGACGACACGTTTGCCGCGAAGAGTCTCGCCGACCGGGGACAGCTTCAGGCGAACCCCGAAGTGTCGGATGCTCTGCTTCGGCTCGATGAACGTACGGCCTACGTAATGGCTGCGAACCAGGCCCATCTCGAAGGGAATGCCCGATTCTTGGGCGTAGCCGATCGTCGCGGGGACTCCCGAGTCGGGGACCGGGATGACGACGTCGGCGTCAACACCGTGTTCGCGCGCGAGGCTGCGTCCGAGGTTCTTGCGCGCTTCGTATACGCTCACGCCGTCGAGGACTGAGTCGGGACGCGCAAAATAGACGAACTCGAAGATGCAGGTTCTTCGGGCGACCGGGTGAAAGGGGAACAGGCTCTTGGTTCCTTCGGGACTTACGATCAACATTTCGCCCGGCGCTATGTCGCGGACGAAATCGGCGTCGATCAGCTCGAAGCTGGTCGGTTCGCTGGCCAAGACGGGAACGTCGGTGCCGCGCAACTTGCCGAGGCACAAGGGGCGGATGCCCAGCGGATCGCGCACAGCGATCAGCGAGTCTTCGGTCAGACAGAGGAGCGAATAGGCGCCTTCGACTTGGCCGAGAGCGTCCGCGATGCGATCGAAGACGCGCTGTTGTTTGCTCTTGGCGATCAGGTGGACGATGACTTCGGTGTCGCTCGAGGTTTGGAAGATCGATCCAGCCTCTTCGAGGCTCTTACGAAGCGCGTCGGCGTTCGTGAGGTTTCCGTTGTGAGCGACAGCGAGCGTTCCCTTGGAGTACTCGATAGCGATCGGCTGCGCGTTTCGAAGCGCCGAGCCCCCGGAGGTCGAATACCGGACGTGCCCGATGGCGTGGACACCCTTCAGCTCTTCGAGCTGCGACTCTGGGAAGACGTCGATGACATGTCCCATGTCGCGGAACAGCTTGAGCTGGCGTCCGTCACTGGACACGATGCCTGCACTCTCCTGCCCGCGATGCTGCAGGGCGTGCAAACCGAGATAAGCAAGCTTGGCGGCCTCACTGTGGCCGTAGATCCCGAACACGCCGCACATGTCGTTTCCGCGCGAGCCCTATAGCGCAAAGGTCGAGTCTGGCAACGATCGCTCGCAGGTATGACAAAGGCCCGAGGACGGTGACATCTCAGCCACGAGGGACCGAACCGCCGCGTTGCTCGATCATCATCCGCAGCTCTTCTGCGTCATTGCTTCGGCCGAAGGCCTCTTCGAGGGTGATGAGGCGCCGCGCGTAGAGCGAGAAAAGCGACTGATTGAGCGTTTGCATGCCGTGGCCTGCCTGGCCGACCTGCATTTGCGAGTATATCTGGTGCACCTTGTCTTCGCGGATCAGGTTGCGAATCGCGGCGTTCGGGACGAGGACCTCCATCGCGAGCACGCGGCCCGGTGCGCCTGCCCGCGGCAGGAGCAGCTGGCTGACGATACCTTCGAGTACGAAAGAGAGCTGAGCGCGGACCTGGGCCTGCTGGTGAGGCGGGAAAACGTCGATGATCCGGTTGACGCTCTGGACGGCGCTGTTCGTATGGAGAGTCGCGAATACGAGGTGTCCTGTCTCGGCGATGGTCAGGGCAGCCTCGATCGTCTCGAGGTCGCGCATCTCGCCGATCAAGACGACGTCCGGATCTTGCCGGAGCACGTATTTCAGGGCTGTTTTGAAGTTGCCGGTATCGGCTCCGACTTCCCGCTGGTTCACCACAGATTTCTTGTGGGGGTGGAGGTATTCGATCGGGTCCTCGACCGTCATGATGTGAACCCGCTGCTCTGCGTTGATCTTGTCGATGATGCTGGCGAGGGTGGTGCTCTTGCCGGAACCGGTCGGACCGGTGACGAGGATGAGCCCGCGAGGTTTCTTGGCGAAGCTTGCCACGACAGGGGGCAGACCGAGCTCCTCAAAGCTCAGAATCTTGAACGGGATCGAGCGGAACGCACCGGAGACGGCTCCGCGCTGCATGAAGATGTTGGCGCGGAAGCGCGACAGGTTTTTTACGCCGAAGGAAAGGTCGAGCTCTTTGTTCTTCTCGAACTCGATCTTCTGTTCTTCGGTGAGAACCGAGTAGCAGAGCTGTTTGGTCTCGACTGGGCTGAGAGGATCGAGCTTGAGAGGGACGACCTGTCCGTCGATGCGCAGGAGCGGCGGAGAGCCGGTCGTGATGTGCATGTCGCTGGCGCCCTTCTCGATGACCGCGCGCAGCAGCTGGTGGAGATTGACCTTTACGCCTGGTTCCATTCGTCCCTTCCGATCCTCGCCGCCTCTTCGCTGACTCTCTCAGACGCCTAGTCGGCCATGGTGACGCGTCCGACTTCTTCGGGGGTCGTGACGCCTTCGAGCACTTTCTTGATCCCCGCCATGCGCAGGGTGGCCATGCCGCTCTTGATGGCCCCGAGCTTGAGCTCGGCAGTGGACGCACCTTGGAGCACGAGCTCCTTGAGGCCATCGGTGAAGCGCATGACCTCGTAGAGCGCGATGCGCCCTTTGTAGCCGCTGTTGTTGCAGGTTGAGCAGCCTGTCCCCTTGTACATCGTCTTCGCCTCGCGGATCTGGTCTTCGGTCGCGCCGAGCTCACGCAGGGCCTCCGCGTCGACTGCGATCTCCTTCTTGCAGTCGCTGCAGATCTTCCTTGCGAGACGTTGCGCCAAGACCAAGTTGACGCTCGCCGTAATGAGGAACGGCTCGACGCCCATGTTCAGGAGGCGGGAAATCGTGGCGGGCGCGTCGTTCGTGTGCAGGGTCGAGAGCACGAGGTGGCCGGTGAGCGCAGCTTTGACCGCGATTTCCGCGGTCTCGAAGTCACGAATCTCGCCGACCATGATCGTGTCCGGGTCCTGCCGGAGGAAGGAGCGGAGCGCGGCGGCGAAGTTCAAGCCGATCTCATCGTGCATCTGACACTGATTGATGCCGTGCAGGTTGTACTCGACGGGATCTTCGGCGGTGCTGATGTTGACCCCGGGCTGGTTCAGGGCGCTGAGCGCTGAGTAGAGGGTCGTCGTCTTTCCGGATCCGGTTGGACCGGTCACGAGCACCATGCCCCACGGCTGATTGATGGCCCACTCGAAGTCATCCCTCGGCTTTGGGTCGAAGCCGAGTTTCGTCATGTCGAGCTGGAGGTTGCTCTTGTCGAGGAGACGGAGCACTACCTTCTCGCCCCACATGGTCGGGAGGACCGAGACGCGGAAATCCATCTCGCGTCCTTTGCCGAGCTTGAGCTTGATGCGCCCGTCTTGAGGCAGGCGGCGCTCGGCGATGTCGAGCTGGCTCATGATCTTGATACGGCTGACGAGAGCGTTCTTCAGCCTGAGGGGAGGGCTCATCTCCTCTTGGAGCACGCCGTCGATGCGGTAGCGGACGCGGAAGCGCTTTTCGTAGGGCTCGATGTGGATGTCGCTGCAGCGTTTCTTGATGGCGTTCAAGAGCAGCACGTTCACGAGCCTGACCACCGGCGCGTCCTCGCTCGCGCGCTCGAGTTCGAGCGCAGTGACGCTTCCCCCCTCTTCGCCCGCGAACTCGAGATCCTCGTCTTCGAGCTGGAAGTCTTCGAGCACCTCCTCGTAAGAGGGGCCGGCGTTATAGTATCGCTCGATCGCGTTCGTGATGGCTGACTCGGACGCGACGACGGGTTCGACGTTGTATCCGCTCAGGAACTTGATGTCGTCGATAGCGTGCAGGTTCGTGGGATCGCTCATCGCTACGATGAGCGACGAGCCCGAACGTGAGACGGGGACGATGCCGTGTTTGATACAGACGTCTTTGTTGACGATCTTGATGACTTCGGCGTCGATCTCGTATTCGTCGAGGTTGACCGCGGGCAGTCGGTACTGATTCGAGAGGAAGTTCGTGATCTCCTCGTCGTTCACGTAGCCGAGCTTGGCTAGCGCAAAGCCTAGGTTTTGCCCTGTCTTCTTCTGCTCTTCTTGTGCCTGCCGAAGCTGCTGAAGGCTGATCAGCTTTTCACGAACGAGGAGTTCACCGAGACGGTTCGTTGACATCAGAAAAATCGCTCCGGAAGGGGCCCTTGGGTCACCCCGCGCGCGTGGAACCTGCCCTCAGGGGGACGGTAGGTTAGCAGAACGGGCAAGACCTGAAGAGGGCTCGGGAATTCGAACACGCGCTGAGCTTCGGTCCAAGAGGGAATGTCGAATAGACGACTGCTCAGGGGACAGCGACGTCCACCCGGGGCCCGCCGTTGCCAAATCTTCCTTGACGGCCCCGGTTCGGGACGAATAATGGGGGCCGGATTGTTGCATGGGAAAATGAGACAATCTGGCTGACACTTCCCGTTTGGCCCTCGAAAGCCCCTATGTCCAAGACCTATAGCGATCTTTTCTCCGACGTGCGGAGCTCCGTGCGTTTCGTCTCCCTTGAGGACGTCAAAGCGCGTCTGGAAGACACGTCTCGCAAGAAGCCGCTCCTCGTCGACGTCCGCGAGAAGGACGAGTTCCGCGCTGGCTACATTCCCGGCGCAATCCACCTTCCCCGGGGCTTCCTCGAGATGCAGGCGGAGCAGAAGCTCTCGGATAAGAACGAGGAGATCATCGTGTATTGCGCGGGCGGAACGCGGAGCGCCTTCGCTGCGCGCACGCTCTCGGAGCTCGGCTACCAAAACGTCTCGAGCGCGAACCCCGGCTTTGTCCGCTGGAAGGACCTCAGGTACCCCGTCGAGACCCCGCCGAACCTGACTCCGGCTCAGCTCGACCGCTACTCTCGCCATATCCTCCTGCCTGAGGTGGGCGAGAGGGGTCAGGAGAAGCTCCTCTCGGCTCGCGTCCTGCTCCTTGGCGCAGGTGGTCTCGGTGCACCCGCGGCCCAGTACCTCGCAGCAGCAGGCGTGGGCACTCTTGGTCTCGTTGACGCTGATACTGTCGACGCCTCGAACCTGCAGCGTCAGATCATCCACTCCACCGCGCGCATCGGGATGCCGAAGGTCGATAGTGCAGAGATCTACATCAAAGACCTCAACCCTGACGTGAAGGTGGTCAAGTTCAATGAGCGCCTGAACAGCCAGAACGTCGACCGCATCTTCGGGGAGAAGTGGGACGTTGTCATTGATGGACTCGACAACTTCCCGACCCGTTATCTCGTGAACGACGCTTCGGTCTTTCACAAGCTCCCGGTCATCCACGGCTCGATCTTCCGCTTCGACGGGCAAGTTACGACGTTTGCTCCGTTTTCGCCCTATGACGGACCCTGTTACCGCTGCTTGTATCCGGAGCCGCCGCCCGCGCACCTCGCGCCTTCTTGCGCTGAGGCCGGCGTTCTCGGGATTTTGCCTGGCATTGTCGGGACACTCCAGGCGACCGAAGCTGTCAAGCTCATCCTCGGCAAGGGCGATCCGCTGGTTGGTCGCCTCCTCACCTACGACTCAATGCGCATGACCTTCCGCAGCTTGCGTCTGCGCAAGGACAAGACTTGTCCGGTGTGCGGGCCGAACCCGACCATCACGAGTTACATCGACTACGAAGGCTTCTGCACTCGCTGAGAGCGCATTCTGGTCTTTCCCTCTCGGCGCATTTCCTCAATCATGCGCGGCATGACGAAGGTGGCGCCGAGCGGGAAGAGATCTTTTGATGGGGTTCAAGCGAGCGCCGCGTTCCTAGGAGCGCTCTTCCTGACGGCCGCTTGCGGCGGATCTGCGCCCCCGGCTTCCGCGGGTTCGAGCGACGGACCTTCCCCTTGCCCGTCCGGCCAGCGCTTCGATGGTGAATACTGCATTCCTTCCGGTGAGGTGGCCCCAGAGCCATCGGAGGGCGGCGTGGGAGGTATGGCGGCTGCGGGGGGCGCTCCCAGCTCGGGGGGATCCGCCCCGGAGGTACCAGCATCGGGAGGCATCCACGCCGTCGAGCCGAGTCCCAGCGGAGGCGCGGCGAGTGGCGGTGCACCGCAAATGAAGGAGCCGCGGCAGCTAGCTGCGCCTGTCGATATCACGATGGCCGCGGCGGCGGGGCCGATGGTCCAATACGCCGCCAGCACACATCTTCCAGCGGGCGCGCGACCTTTTGGGGTGCCCTTTGCCGGGCAGTTCCAAGAGGGGCAGATGCTGCTGCAGCGGCTACAGCTGACACCGGGGTCCTGTTACACGGTGGTGGCCTTTGGCCCTCCGCCCATCGAGGACCTCCGGCTGGGCTTTTACGCTGTGGACGCGACGCAACCCCACGCTGTCGCGGAGACGCCCTTGTTCGAGGAGAACGATCGGGGCAGCCAAGCGGTGCTCGGACGTAAGGAGCAGTGTTTCAAGCCTACCGAGGCTCAGCGAGACGTTTGGCTCGTGATCATCGCTGAGGCGGGTCGTGGTGTCGCCGCCGCGCAGATCTTTCAGAAGGACCCCTCGGGGCGGTAACTCGCCCGGATGTTCAGAACGATCCGTCGGGGCGATAGCTCGGCCAGATGGGCCGGAGGCCCAGGCTCTCGCGCCGAGCGAGCTCCCAGCGGGGGACGATGATCGAGGCGGCGATGCCCAAGGCCGCGTAACCGAGTCCTGCGATCACGTCGATCAGGTAGTGCCAGCGGAGGTACATGGTCGCGAGCGCGATGTTCAGCGCGAAGAACGTCACAAGCGGCCAAACGTACCTGTACGGAACGAGGTGCCGATGGCGAAAGGAGAAGTAAGCGAGGAACGTCGGCACAGCCGTGTGAATTGACGGGAAAATGTCCTTTTGAGCCCCCGCGCTAGCCACGACTTGGGTTTGCAGATCGTACCAGAAGCCTGAAGGAAGCGGCACGGTGAACTCGCTCGCGAGCGCGTGGTAGGGACCGTAGCCGGGGACAATCGTGTAGGTCAGGTGCCCGAAAGCAAAGATACAGATCAGCCCGAAGCAGAACTCGCCCATGAGCGCCCGTGACCGCACCACAAACAGCATTGGGAAGACGAAGAGCGCGGCCAAGAGGAAGTGTCCCAGGTAGGCGAACGAGAACCATTCAGTGAGCGCTGGGGTGAGCCACTTTTGAGCCCAGAGGGCTGGCTCGACGCCGAACAGGCGGAGGTCGAGCTCATAGAGCTGGTGGTCCAGAGAACGGGAGCTCATCTGCGGGAGGGTGGTCCGGAACTGGAAGTAGCTCGCCTCGAGCGTACAGAGGGGCGTGAGTCGATAGAGAACGGACTCGATCACCGTTCCGTAGCGGAAGTTGTCCGCGAGCCACGCGCTCCTCACGAGGAACGTGATCGTACCGAAGGCGATGAGGAGGCCGGTCGTCTGGAGCAAGGCGGGGCCTTGTCCCGCATTTCGTTCTCCGGAGAGAACCAGCAAGACGAGCGTGGAGCAGTAGCCGAGCAGGAGCCAGTCCTGGATCGGGAGCTCACGAACCGCTGCAAAGAAACGAGATTCGCGCCACGCCTCGACGGAGGTGCTCCGGAAGTAGCGCGCGCTGTCGGTCGATCCGTCCATAGCGAGGTTCGGGGAAGGCTCGAAACGGTAGCCGTGGCATCGCCAAAACGCCACCTACATGTCCTGAAAATTTTTCCTGTTCTTCAGGAAAGACTCGACGATGCGGTAGGTCAGGCCCCAAACAAACCGCCCATCCAAGATGAGCGCTGGTCCGCGGCCGTTGTCCAGCGAGACTGGAGTGGCTTCGAGTGCGTAAAGGGGGGCCCACAGGACCTCGGCTACCTCGTAATTCGGAGTCGTGACCGGCCGCTCAGGGAGGTGAAAGACGTGAGCTATGACCGGGAACGTCCTCCGCAAACCTCGTCCTCGTGCCTCGAGCGGTGACAAAGACGCGCGGTACTCAGAGCGGTCGAGGGCGACGCCGACCTCCTCGAAGGTCTCGCGGATGGCCGTGCTCAGGCTGTCGGCATCGCTTCGCTCCTGTCTTCCGCCCGGCAGGGCCATGTGCCCTGACCAGGGATCCAGAGGGCTCTCCGATCGCCGGATGAGGAGGAGGTCCAGAGGGGGCCCCGCCAAAATGAGGGCGACGGCGGCGGGCCAGGCTTCGGCGCGATCGCCATCCGGTCGAGTTTGCATCGAACCCTTACCATCATAACAGGTCCCGGAGCGCCGTCGACGCGGCTCGTCCGTCCTGGCTGGACCGGGCCCGCGCATCTGTCCTAGCCTCCGAACCCCATGTCGCTCTCTGGTTTTCGCGCTTCTGCTCTCGCCCTTGGCCTGGCTGCTGCATTGACGGGCAGCACTGCCCTTGCGTCTCCCGTTCTCATCGCCGGCGATGGCAGTGAGAAGGTGCATTCGACGATGGTCTCCATCTTGCGCAAAGGCGGCACCAGCGTGGTCAGCGTCATGAGCGATTACCAGGGCAACCTCACGCCCTTTTCACTCATCATTGCCGTCCCGGCTGACGTCAAAGCGGAACAAGTCACTGGGCTCAAACGTGAGTTCATCGATCGCCTCGACAATCTCTCCGCGCCCAAGTTCGCCGAGTTCTGGGAGAAAGACCCCTGTGAGTCGGGCGAGGCGGAGCAGGAGTGGGAGCGAGACCTCACGGCCAAGGCTTCGACAGGGTTTCTTGGCACCTTCGAAACGGGAGGTTCGCAGAAGGTCGCCAAAGAGATGCTCATGGATATGAAGGCCCAGGAGAAGACAGGAGAGTTCGTCTTCTCGGTGTTTTCGGCGGAGGAGCTCCGCGAGCACCTAAAGAAGCGAGACCTGACCCTGCCGTCCGGGGGCGACGCGAGCATCGACGAGTATGAGAAGGCGGGTTACAGGTTCCTCGTAGCGGACGTCGAGACGGGGCGCGTTGAGCTCGTCGGTGGTTCCCGAGCGCAGCTGAGCCCGATCCGCTTTGTCACGGGCACCGACTATTCCACGATCCCCGCGCGCTTCGGCCTCCCTTCAGCGGCTCCCGCTCAAGAGTTACTCATCTTCACGCTCGTGCCCGAGCAGAGGATGCAAGTGAAAAACTATCCGACCATGGCGGCGCCCACGAACCTTTCCGTCGACTTCGAGGTCAAGGAGCGCATGGGTGAGTTTTACGGCGCCCTGCATGACCGTTTCCTCGAGAAGAACCCCGGGACCTTCCTGCTCGAGTACGCTTTTCCGAGCTGGGACTGTGGAAAGCCTTGCCCGAACGAGCCCCTTCTGCCCCATGAGCTCTTGAGCTTGGGTGGTGATGCAGTGGACGCCAAATTGCCGGAATCGGAGCGCCGTCCCGCGCCGCCCGCCGAGACCGAAGAAGAGGAGGCGAAGCTGAAGGCGATGCTCGAGGGCAAGACGCCGAAAGAGAAAAAGGAGATCGAGAAGCAATGGAAGGCGGACCGCGAGGAACTCGCGGCTCGCAAGGCGCTGCTCGCTCGCCATAAATACATCGTCTCGCGCCTCCACTACCGTTACGGCAGCGCGGCGCTTCCGAAAGATCCGACCTTAGGTGCGGGGGGCACCGTGGAGGGCGGCGTGAAGCTCCCGGCAGGAGAGCTCGGTGCGGCAGATCCGTCGGTGACTCCCGCTTCCGCCAACGCATTCCAGACCCGGTACAATCACGTGCACCCGGACATCTCGGTGATCAACTGTGAGCAACCGGTGAGGTACCGCTGGGGCAAGGCGCCGCGGACCTATCGCGGCCTGAACAAGATTTGGGTGGCTGAGGACCTGAGCCGGAAGAAGCGCGACAAGATCAAGGTCGACGAGGTCGTCCAGACCCCGGTTCCTGACCTCGGCATCCCCGGCAAAGGCAAAGCCGGCAACACCTCAGGTCCAGTGGAGGCTCAGGCCGAGCACTCGGCGACAACGAAGGAAGGGACCTGCGGCTGCCACGCGGTGGGTATCCGGCCTGAGCGAGGGGGCGCGCTCGCCCTGTTCGGTCTGCTCTTCGCGGCGCTCGGAAGGCTCGCTCTGCGTCGCGCTCGGTCGTGAGCGCGTGCTTGCTGAGTAGCGTCCTCGCTCACTTGAGCGGGGACGTCACGCCCCGCGCGCCATGGCGAGCGAAGTGCAAACGGAGCACGTCGCGGGCGGCCGTCGGGGCCTTCTGGTGCCAGAGGTCGCTGATCTGGAGCAGGACCCCGACGACGACTGTCGGTTTCTCGCTCGGAGCGAACCCGACGAACCAGTTCGAGGTGGGGCCATTTTTCGCGGGTTTGAGGGTCCCGGTTTTTCCGGCGACCTGGAGATAGCCGAGGTAGTAGCGTCCGGTTTCGTCACGGAAAGCGTCGCGAGCCGTGCCGCTATGGACAGTGAGCTCCATACTCTTTCGGAGGCGGCGCGCCGTTGTCTCGGTGATGACGCGCGTTCGCTCCGAGGCGGGGGCGTGGGCTTCGAAGTGCATTTCGGGGGGCGCTCCGAGAGCCGCGACAGTGAGGGCGAGACGGGCTGCGCCGAACACGGAGAGCTTTGAGTTTTCAAAGCCCGCCGCCGTTCGGGCGAACTCGAGGTCGTTGAAAGGCACGCTCAAGGAGCCGACTTGCCCTTCCACATCGAGGGGAAGGCGTTGGTTGAAGCCGAAGGTCTCGGCAACAGCGAGCAGATCGTCCCGCATGAGTCGCTCGGTCGAGAGCTGCGCGTAGGCTGCGTTGCGACTGACGCCGAGGGCGTGGAAAAACGGAGCGCAAACAACGCCCGGACCAGAGGCGGGCGCGAGGTGCTCTTCGCCGATGTCTCGGAGACCACCTTTGGTGCAGACTCGATCCTGAGGACGTACGCCGCCTCGTTCGTAGAGAGCGGCGGTGGTGACGAGCTTGAAGACGCTGGCCGCGGGCGCCCGGGGCTCGAAGAGCAGCTCGCCGGGGTGTGAGGTTCCGATCTCCGCGGCAGCGAGGACCTGTCCCGTGGAAACTTCGATGACCACGGCGGCTCCCGCGATGGGACGGGCGCGCGCCAGGATGGTCTGCAGGCCGGCCTGGAGCTCCGGGTCGAGGCCTAGCTCCCGGGTCTGACCCTGCTTGTCGCGAGCGGTCGCGCGTCCATCACTCACGGAGATCGTGGAGAAGACGAGGGGCGAGGGTGCGTCGGCGGCAAATGCAACGGAGCCCAATAGGCCGAGAAGGAGTCCGCCGAAGGCGAACCCACGCCATCGTCGCGCCTGCCGCATGGCAGGTGAGTAAGGGAGTCCTGGGGCGGGGGCCAAGTTTTTCTTATGGTGTGAGTTTTTATGCCACCCGGGCACGAATTAGGATACTATGTAGGTGTAGGTATGGAACGACGGACTGGCCTGCGCGGCACCACAGATTTTCCAGTGAGGGCGTATGACGGCTTTAGCTGCAAAGAGCTTCGAGCCGTGGCTCTTTCTTCCTCGGGCATCCTGCTCCGCCACGGTGCGCCGCCTCGCGGCGCCCGCCCGCTCTTCTGCAACCTCGAGCTCTCTCTGCCGGAACGGCTCCGGGGAGTGAAGGTTCTCGCTCGCTCGGTGCGGGTCGACGGATGCCTCGAAGCCTTCCGCTTCTTGGAGGCTCCCGACCCAGATCGCCTCACCCTGGCGGAGCACCTCGATGTCCTGCACCGAAGGGCCGCTCTGGGACCTGACGAAGATCGCTGCCGGGCTCTCTACGAGGCTCGGTTCGAGGAGCTATCAGCATGAAGAAGGAGCATGTGCTCCGAGCGAGCGCTCCGGTGAAGCGCGTCTTGGGAGCGGCTACGCCGCCTCGCTCTCCCCGCGGGTATCACGTTCTTGTGGTGACGCGTTGTGTCCTCGGGCTCTTGCTCGCATCGGGTTGCGTTGCGAAGCCTGACTACGAACAGGTGAGCTCGGCGGTCGAGGTCGAGCGCGAGGCGCACAAACGGACCTATGACGAACTTGTCCGACAGCAGGCCAAACTGCGAGCTCTCGAAGAAGGCGCGGAGACCGCTCCGAAGACCGAGCTAGCTAAGTGCGCTCCGCCTGAGCCTACAAAGGAGACCGCGCTGACGGCTCAAAAGGCTGAGCTTGAAGCCGAGCGTCAGAAGGTCGCTCTGCTCGAGCGTGAGAAGCGGGCGCTCAGGGGTAGTCTTGCGGAAAAGGAGGCTCTGCTCAGGACCTTTCGCGACCGCGAGGGGGCCCGCTCTGCTGAGCTGGCCGAAAAGGAGGAAAAGCTGCGGCACGCCTTCGAAGACGAGCGCGTCCAGGAGACCCAAGAGCAGAGCTCTTTCCGCGTCGATCCGACAGCGCCTCCGCCATTGCCCGCTCAAGCGCAGGATACGCGCGGCGAGGAGTTCTAAGACTCTGTGAGCCCCCGGGAAGGGTGGCGCTCACGTTAGCGTTCGAAGGTGACCTTCGCCGGCCAGCTCCCCGGGGAGGGGAACCTGAGCGAGCGCACTGCGTTCAGCAAACACTCAGCGGCCGCTTCCCCGTTCGGATCCGAGTGGGCCACGCCCGCTGACATGACAGAACCGTTTGTGTTCACATACGCCGTAATGACGAAGGGCCCGTTTCCACCACAGGCGCGAAGGTCGTCCGAGCCCTGAGCTAGAGCAGTGCGTACGTCGCTCGTGGACCAGTCGACAGGTGCGCGTACGTCTGAGGGGGGATCGAATGCGATGCTGTTGCGCGCCGGACCGATGCGCCCGCCTACAGGCTTGGGCCATTTCTGGCTCGCGAGTTCGCGGAGCATGCACCTCTCAGTCTCGTAGTCCCCGAGATTCGAGCTCTCGATGAAGGCTGATTCAGCGCGCCCGGACAGGTTTACGTTCACCAGGAAGCGCACTTCGCCTCCGAGGAACTCGACGCGACTGTAGCCCTTCATGAGGCAGTCGGAGAGCGCCGGCTGTACGTTCTTGAAGACGCGCGCGACCTTTTCTTCGTTCAGACCACCGAACTCGGCCATCATTTCGGGACCACCGGAGCTCTCCTCCTCGTCGTCGAGCTCGTAGCGCGGCTCTTCGGCAGGCGGAGCACTCTTCGAGCAGGCGAGAACGAGGGGGAGGAGGGAGGCGAGGCCCAGGAGGCGGCGAGAGAGCATGTTGGGCTCTATGCTTAGCGAAAGCCGGATCGCCAGGGAAGGCTTATGCTTCGAGGAGGAAGCAATGCGACAGTTCAGCTAGCCCCGCGAGGAGTTTCGGTTTTTTCCCGACTCCGAGCCCGAGCCGAGCTGCCCCGAGCAGATGGAGATCGAAGCCGCTGTCACCCGTCGCGAGGACCAAGGGATCGTCGCCCACGCGACGTCTGAGCGCCGTCACCTTCCCCTCACCGTAGGGAAGCTCTTCCTCGAGCGCAGGCTCGATGATGCCCTCCTGAACGCGAGCGCGCCCCCCGATCACGTCCTCGGGGGCGAAGCCGAGATCGCGAGCGGCGCTCGCCACGACCCACTCGGGAGACGCCGAGACGATGACGACCCGCGCCCCCTGCGCCCGTGCTCTCTCGACAAGCGCGAAGACTGCGTCCCTTCGCACCGAATGTCGAGGGGACAAGGCGAGTGCCGTTTCGGTAAGAGCCCAAGCTTCTGTCTCTCGGAGACCCGCGTAGGCCCAGACTTGGACCTCGGCCATCGTCTTGTCTCCGATGGTTCTGTGCTCATAGAGCTCAAGGAGCTTCTGGGCTCGCCGCACCGAACCGGAGGGGAGCGTCACGCCAGGCTCGACCTCGCGGAGGACTTCTCCGAGCGCGTCCGAGGCATCCTCGTGGAGGAGGGCCTCGCTGAGCGCGTACTCGAACACGAGTGAGCCGACGTCGTCGGACCAGAGCGTTCCGTCCGCGTCGAAGGCCACAATGGCTCGTTCTTCTTCCTGAAGGGCGCGGGAAAGCTCTTCGAGCGCCCCGGCGAGGTGCATTGTTCTTATGTTCATCGGGCGCGGGCGTTGAAGATCTGGACGATCGCGTCGACGACGTCGCGGTCCTCGAGCGTGGATAGATCCCCCCGGACCTCCTCGAAGGCGGCGATGTTCTTGAGCAACCGCCGCATGATTTTTCCGCTGCGCGTCTTGGGCAAGCTGGGCACAATGCAAACCTCGTCCGGTCGAGCGAAACGACCGATTTCGGTGGCGATGTGGTTCGCGAGCTCCGCCTCGAGCTTCGGAGAGCCGCGGCGGAACGGCTTGAGCGAGACGAACACGACGAGGGCCTGTCCTTTGATGTCGTGGGGTCGACCGACCGCCGCTGCTTCGGCTACGGCCCCGTGCCCAACAAGGCAACTCTCGATCTCGGCTGTCCCGACTCGATGCCCTGAGAGCTTGAGTACGTCGTCGGTGCGTCCGAGCACGCGGATGTACCCGTCTTCGTCGACCTTGGCACCGTCGCCGGAGAAATAGTGACCTTGGACTGTCGAGAAGTACTGCTGAGCGACTCGCTCGGGATCTCCATAGATCCCGCGCAGCATGGAGGGCCATGGTTCATCAATTGTCAAAAGCCCGCCCGAGTCTGGATCGGCCGACTCATCCGCGGGCGGAAGAACGCTCGCCTTGACGCCAAAAAACGGGACGCCTGCTGTGCCGGGCTTCGCTGCATGCACCCCGGGCAGGGTGGTGATCATGATGCCGCCCGTCTCTGTCTGCCACCATGTGTCGACGATCGGACACCGCTCACGCCCGATCTTCCGGTGGTACCAGCGCCAGGCCTCAGGGTTGATAGGCTCGCCGACGCTGCCGAGTAGTCGGAGACTTGACAGGTCGTGGCCGTCGACGAACTCGTCTCCGGCGCGCATGAACGCGCGGATCGCGGTTGGAGCTGTGTAGAGGATCGTTACCTTGTGTTTGTCGACGATCTGCCAAAACCGGCCCCAATCGGGCTGATTCGGAGCCCCTTCGTAAAGCACGATCGTCGCGCCGTTCGAGAGCGGGCCGTAGGTGACGTAGGTGTGTCCGGTGATCCAACCGACGTCGGCGGTACAGAAGTAGATATCGTCGTCGCGAATGTCGAAGATGTATTTGGTCGTGACGTGCGCGTAGGCCAAGTAGCCGTAGCTCGTGTGAAGGATGCCCTTCGGCTTTCCGGTCGAGCCTGAGGTGTAGAGGATGAACAAGGGGTGTTCCGCTTCGACAATCTCGGCGTAGCCTTGGTCTGGGTGCGCCCTTGCTATCAGCTCGGCCCACTCGAAGTCTCGCCCCTGACGCATCTCGAGCGGACAGAGCTCCTGTCCCAGGCGACGAAAGACGATGACGGTCTCGACCGAGGGCGCCTCGTCGACGGCGGTGTCGACGGCGGCCTTGAGAGGCAGGATGTTTCCTCTCCGGTAGGCGCCATCTTGAGTCAGCACGGCTTTGGCTCCCGAGTCGTTCAGGCGGTCGGCGAGCGCCTCGGCTGCGAAACCGCCGAAGACGACCGTGTGGGGCGCGCCGATGCGCGCGCAGGCGAGCATTGCGATGACCGCTTCGGGCACCATGCCCATGTAGATCGCGACGCGATCTCCTTTTCCAATACCGCGGGCACGGAGTGCCGCAGCGAGCGCGACCACATCTCGATGCAGTTCGCGATAAGTGAAGGAACGGGTTTCACCAGGTTCCCCTTCGAAGAGGAGCGCGACCTTGTCCGCGGTGGGGCCGTCGAGGAAGCGATCGAGACAGCTCTCGCTCACGTTCAGCTCTCCGCCCACGAACCACTCGATCTTGGGCAGCTTCCACTCGCGTAGCTTCGTCCAATGTCGACGGACCAAGAGCTCCTCGGTCTCTCGTCGCCAGAATGTATCGGGATCGTCGAGGCTTTCTCGATAAAGGCGCTGGAAGTGTTCGAGGTCTTGGACGCGCGCACGGGCCCGGAAGGCTTCGGGCGGAGGGAACTTCTGGTTCCCGTGTTCGTTTTGCTCGGGGTGTCCCCCTGTGTCCCGCTCTTGATTCCTCATACCCAGCCTTTAAGGATAGGCTGGAATCGGCCGGGCGACGAATCGGCGGGCCGGCGTTCCGGGCCAGGTAAGCAAACACGAAAAAAGCCGAGAGATTTCGATAGATATCGAAGTCTCTCGGCTCAAGGCCGAAGACGGCTGGGGGGATCTCAGCCGAGCTTGGCGAGAGCGGATTGAATCCGGCTCGTCGTACGAGACGCCGTCTTCTGGTGGAAGACACCTTTGCTGGCAGCGCGGGCCAGAGCGACCGAGGCGAGACGAACGGGCTCCGAAGCTGCCGACTTGTCGCCTGCGGCGATCGCGGCGCGAGCCTTGCGGAGAGCGTTACGCACGGTGGTGCGGATCGCGCGGTTGCGAGCGGTGGCGACTTCGCGCTGACGAGTGCGCTTTTCTGCTGAGACGTGGTTAGCCATGATGCTTCTTTCGGTTACTTGGACTCGGTCGTCTTACGAGCGTCGGGAGCGGACGCATTGTAGCCCGGGGGATGGACGGGGAAGGCGGGCGTACCGTTGCGCGCGCGCAACTTGGCGCTCGCGCGGCCCATCGACTGATGACGCATCTCGCGCCGGGTTTGTGAGTGTCGCGTGTTCGAGACCATGACGAATCCTAAAAATCTGCCCTGCAGGAATCCCTGAGGGGCCGCGGAGTATGGAAGTGCGAGGGGGCGCTGTCAACCGAACAAAGGGCGGAAATTGCTCCATTCTTCGCAGCTTCCGACGCGCAGGTCGAGGAAAAGGGAGCGTACTGTCCGATCAACCGCCCATTTTCCGCTTGAGGAGGTCGCCGAGCGTCCCGAAGGAGGCCTCAGCCTTCAGCTTATCGCGGTATTCCTTGTGGGCGCGGCGCTCTTCGTCCTGGGCGAGCTTGGAGACGCTGAGCTTCGGCTCGCGGTTCTTCGGATCGATGTCGACCACCAGGACACTGAGCTTTTGGCCCACTGTGAAATGCGAGCGGAGCTCCGAGCCGCGGGGCGTGGCCGTTTGACCCGCAGGGATGAAGCCGCGGGCGTGACGTCCGGTCGCTCCGAGGATCCGGACCTGGAGACCGGCGGGCTCGATCTTAGCGACCTCGACGTCGATCTTGTTGTTCTTGGCGATCTTCTGCTTCGCCTCGCCAAGCTGGGCTTCGGTGGGCGCAGGGTGCAAGCCGATGCGCCTCTGACGCTCGTCGAAATGGTGGACCAGGACGTCGATGCTGTCGCCGGCCTTGAGCAGGCTCCGCGCATCGTCCACGCGGACGACGCCGAGATCGGAGACGTGGATCAAGCCCTCGACTCCGTCGGCGATCTTTACGAAGGCGCCGAACTCTTCGACCCGTGTGACTTCGCCTTTGATGATCTGGCCAATCTGGACGTTCTCGAAGACCTTCGCGAAGGGATCCTCGAGCAGAGCCTTGCGGCTGAGCCAGACCTTGCCTTTTTCGTCGACCTTGAGGACCTTGACGCGGATCTTCTGGCCGGGCTTGAGAACATCAGCGAGTTTCTCGCGGGGATTGTGGCTGACTTCGGATGCGTGAACGAGGCCTTCGAGGAATTCCGCCTCGGGCAGTGCAACGAACACCCCCCAGTCGACGACCGTCCGCACGATGCCCGCCATCTCGGCGCCTTCAACGAGGGCCTCACGGGCCGCCTTGCGTCGCTCGTGAGCTTCCTTCTCGATCATCGGGCGCCGCGTCACCACGATGTCGCGCCCCTGCTTCTCGTAGCTCGTGACCTTGAAGTCGAGGCGCTGACCGACGAGCTGGGCGAGGTTCGCGGCTCGGGGGTGCAGGTCCACTCCGGAGGCGGGGGCGAACGCACGCGCGCCACCGATCAAGACCTCGACGCCACCCTTGATTACGCCGGTGATGAGACCAGAGACCAAGCTGCCGTCTTTGTGAGCTTGTTCGATCTTCGGCTTCTCTTCTTCTTCCCGGAGCGGCTTGCGCGTGAGCACAACCAGGCCGCCTCGACCACCGTCATTGAGCACTCGACCAACAAATCGCTCACCGACCTCGGGCAAGAGGTCATCCGGCTCCATCTCGGAGCGATCGAAGATTGCGAGCGCCTTTCCGGAGAGATCGACCATGATCGCGGCGTCGACCACTGCGGTGACCTTCCCGAACACCTCTTCGCCCACGTGGAACGGAGCGCGATCCGTCGCTCGCTGTGCAGCTTCGGGACTTGCCGCCTTCTTCTTGCGCTTCCGCTTGCGCTTCTTCTTCTCGCCGGGAGCGCCCGGCGATCCGTCGGCCGAACTCTCCTCAGAGCTGTCGTCGGCTTCGCCGTCTTCGCCGTCTTCGGCGTCATGCTCGCTGTCGTCAGCGTCGCTTTCGCTGTCGTCGCCGTGCTCGGTCTCAGCCGCTTCCGTATCGCCCTCTGGCGCAGCGCTTTCTTTCTGCGCGTTCTCGGCAGGAGTGGTCTCTGTCGAAGAGGTGTCGACGTTGTCCGAGGTGGCGGGGGTGCTCGCGGCTTCGCCGGGCGTGCTCTCGGTGGATTCGGGGGTCTCTTGGGCCATGGCGAACTTCAGCGCGTGTATGAGGAAGGCTCCTCTTGGGGCCCTCCTCATACACCAAAGGTGCGAGCGTCCAAAATCACCCGGACGAGGGGAGGGCCCGAGGGACGGGGCTTGTCAGGGGCGGATTTCAGCTCCGACTGATGGGGAGGTGGCGGTTGGTCCCCCCGCTGCGGTCGATCACGAGCTCCCCTTGCTCATCGCCAGTCTTGCTGAGCTCGAGGACGAGCCGATCGGCGAGCTCAAGGAAGGCTTTTGCGATGGGGGAAGCGGGTGCCGCCTGGACTACGGGCACGCCCTGGTCGCCCCAGGTGCGGACACTGGGGTCGATGGGGAGCTGGGCGAGGAGAGGTACCCCGGCGAAGTCTGCGACCGATTGACCGCCGCCCTCGCCGTAGATGGAGTGCTCTTTCCCGCAGCCGTCGCAGACGAAGACGCTTGCGTTCTCGACGATGCCTGTGATCGGGATTCCGACCTTCTTGTTCATCGATACGGACTTGTAGACGTCCGCTAGCGCGACCTCTTGGGGTGTGGTGACGATGATCGAGCCATTGACCGCGAGTTTCTGGGAAATGGTGAGCGCTACGTCACCGGTCCCCGGAGGCAAGTCGAGGAGAAGATAGTCGAGCTCACCCCAAGCGACGTCACCGAGGAACTGCATGAGCGCGCCGTGGAGCATCGGACCGCGCCAAATGACCGCTGCGCGCGGATCTTCGAGGAGAAATCCGAGGCTCATCAGCTTGACGCCAAAACGCTCGAGGGGGACGAGCTTGCCGTCCTCGGCGCGCGGCTTTCCGGTCACACCGAGCATCGTAGGGATGCTCGGCCCGTACATATCTGCATCGAGGAGTCCGACCCGGTAGCCCCGACGGGCTAAACCCAGGGTGAGGTTGGTCGCGACTGTGCTTTTCCCCACGCCTCCCTTTCCGCTCATGACGAGTACCAGGTTCTTGACCCCCGGAATGGGGTCGTCAGACCGGATCGAACGGGTGCTGGGTTGGACGGGGGCGGGCTCGCTCATAGAGCTCCCCGTACGAGCCGTGTGCCTACCTGTCAAACCAGAGGCGGGGTCGGCTCGTCTTCATTTTTTCCCGAAGGACTCTTTCGTCGGGAGAGCGGGGATCGGGTCACGCGGATCGGGCTGATAGGCTAGACCTCCCCTGGGGCCCCGGATCTGGGGGAGGGGCGGCGCCTTGGGGATACGGGGGCGACGCAGGTCGATCGCAGGAGGGTTCTTGGAATCGCGAAAGATACCCATGACAAAAGAACAGTACGGTTTTTCTTGGGCGGCCTTTAGCCGCGGGTACGTTTGCCCTTCGCGCTCGCTGTTCGGGGGCTACGGTTCGCCTTCTGCGCCGAGGGGCTCTTGGACGTCGGGGGCTTTCGGGCGGGCGCGGGGTACCTGCGGGTGAGCCAGCGCTCGAGGGCAAGGAGCCCGAGGGCCTCGCCGCCGACGGGCCGACCAGGGCTTCCTTCTAGGTTGTAGCCCATGGTGTCGATGTGGACCCAGTCGCGGGCGGGTTTCACGAACTCCTCGAGGAAGAGGGCCGCGGTGATGGCTCCGGCGTAGCTATCACCGATGTTCGAGAGGTCGGCCACTTTGCTCTCGAGCTTTTTGCGGTAGGGCTCGTGGAGCGGAAGCCGCCAGCAAAAATCTTGGGTCTCGCGGGCCGCCGTTTCAAGCTCGCGCCAGGATTCGTCGCGGTTCGCGAAGATGGCGGGCATCTGGGTGCCGAGGGCGACGCGGGCGGCGCCCGTCAGGGTCGCTGCATCGATGACCAGATCGGGATCTTCTTCGGCTGCGTCAGAGAGAGGGTCGGCCAGGATGAGGCGGCCTTCCGCATCGGTGTCCCCGACTTCCACGGTGAGCCCTTTCTTGGAGCGAAGCACGTCCAGGGGGTGGAACGCGTTACCGCCCACGCTGTTCTCAACGGCGGGAATCAAGACCCGCAGAGCAACCGGGAGCTCAAGCGCCATGATCAAGTGAGTCAGGCCGAGGACGAGCGCCGCACCGCCCATGTCCTTCTTCATGAGCTTCATGTACTGCGCCGGCTTCATATCGAGGCCGCCTGTATCGAAGCAGACTCCCTTGCCGACCAAGGTCAGGCGTGGGTGCGAGGACTTCCCCCAGCGCAGGTCGATCAAACGAGGTTCGACGCTCGAAGCCTGTCCGACCGCGTGGATCATTTCATACTTCTTTGCGAGCAGAGCGGCTCCGCGCAAAACGCTCACCCTCGCACCGTGTTTCTTCGCGACCTCACGGGCTGCTTCCTCGAGATGACTCGGATCCATGTCGCGCGCGGGCGTGTTGATCAGATCGCGCACGAGATAAAACGCTTCGAGACGTCGCTCGACCAAGGCACGATTGATGCCCGCCGGCCAGACCAGTCGCGCGCGCTCCTTGGGAGTTTTCTTGTAGCGATCGAACGAATAGGCCCCGAGCCCGAATCCCAGGCAAACGGCTTCCTTTTCGGTGGTGAAGAGGTCGCCCGTAAGGTGATAGCTGCCCTTCGGCAATCTGTCGGCCAGCTCTCCGAAAACAAAGGCACTCTCGAAATTCCTCGCGAGATAGATTGCTTGTTCGATGCCCTTTTTGCCCGGCAAGATCCAGAGCGCTCCGGCTTTGCGCGACGCACCTTGCGCCGTGAGCCATGCGCGCTGTTCGGGCAACAGCGTCCCACAGAACTGCTCGGCTTCCTCGGCGCGCAGGATCGTGAGCGGGCGACTTTCGGCAGCGGTAGGGGTGAGTCCGCTGATGCTTCGAAGATAGGGCATTCTCATCACGATAGCTTGAGCGCGAGCGGCCGAAAAGCGCGCGAGCGCGTTGGTTTTGAGGGAGGTTAGCTGCCTCGGGGCGGCTTCTGTTTCGGAGTCTGTGCGGAAGGGCTCCCAGCGCGTGGTACGACCTCGATTCGATAGTTGCCGCTCACTCGATAGCGTGTCTCGCGGACGCGGCGGTCGATGGCGCGCGGTCCACGCTCGAGGTAGCCGAGCGGGTCGAGACGGATGACGTGGGGGGAGGTGGTGAGTTGCATCAGGATCGCCCCCCGGGGCAGCGAGAGTTCCGTCGTCCGTCGCCAGATCGTGCCCGGGGGAGGTCCTTCGTCTTCTTCGCCCTCGTCCGGAGGAACGACCGCGGGGTGCTCGTGGGCTTTGACCCAACCGTCTTTCAGTTGCACAAACCAGACTCTGAGCTCTTCGCCCCGGGGAACGACGCTCGCTTCGTCGATGACGAGGACGCGGCAGAGCGGAGCTTCTTGTGCGGGTTCTCGGCCCTGTTTTTCGTTTTCTCGCGAGCCGGCCATGGAGGGGTCCGCCCACGATCCCCCCGCTGCCCCTCGAGCTCAAGCTCGCTCGAATGCCGATTCCGAGGCCTCTCGGTTTTTCGGCTTGCCTACCCGGGGCGCGCGTGGCTTGCTCGCCCGCCGTCCGCTCTCCCCAGGCAATCGGAGCGGCGAGCCAAAAAAACAGCCATGAGATACGGATTTTTTGACGATAGTGACCGCGCCTACGTGATTGAGCGCCCCGATACCCCGATGTCCTGGGTGAACTACCTGGGGACAGGGGATTACTGCTCTATCGTCTCGAACAACGCCTCTGGCTACGCATTCCATAGGTCTCCGAAGAGCGGTCGGCTGCTCCGTTTCCGGTTCAACAGCGTCCCCACGGACCGTCCCGGGCGCTACTTCTACCTGCGCGATCGCGCCGACGGTGACGTTTGGAGCGTGTCTTGGCAACCCGTTGCCAAGCCCTTCAAGCTCCCGAGCGGCGAAGTCGTCCGTAAAGAGGGGACCCCCGAGGACGCGCCGGCTGCGGTCTACGAGGTGCGCCACCGTCCGGGCAACAGCGAGTTCCGGGCTGAGTACCGGGACGTCGTCGCGACGATGCGAGCGTTCGTGCCCGAAGGGGAGGACGCCGAGGTATGGTCGCTTGTGGTGGAGAACCGCGGAGAGACCACGCGGGAGCTCGATCTGTTCGGCTACGTCGAGTGGTGCTTCTGGCATATGAGCCAGGATCTCACGAATTTCCAATATATCCTCTACACCTGTCGCATGGGTGTGGTGGACGGCATGATCGACTATCGGCTGCGCCTCTGGCCCTTTGAGGAGCCGCGCGGCTATTTTGCGTCCACGGGAGATGTGGTCGGGTTCGATACCGATCGCGAAGCCTTCCTCGGCACCTACCGCCACGAAGGCGAGCCCCAGGCCGTGCTTCGCGGCAAGTGCACCGGCAGCATCGCCGTGGGCGGCACTCCCTGCGGCGCGCTTCAGCATCAGCTGACGCTGGCACCCGGCGAGAAGCGTGAGATCACCTTCATCTGTGGCGTCGGCGCCGCGGAGGAGAAGGGAGCCGAGCTCAAGGAGCGCTTCAAGGTTCCGGGGGCTGTCGACCGCGCTATCGCGCACAGCGATGAGATCTGGAAGAACCGTCTCTCGAAGCTCGAGATTGATACGCCCGACCCTGCGGTCAACAGCATGGGCAACATCTGGAATCAAGTGCAGTGTCAGACCACATTCAAGTGGTCGCGCTCGGCTTCGTTCAATGAGGCGGGGGGGCGTGATGGGCTTGGTTATCGCGACACCTGCCAAGACATCCTCGGCGTCTTGCACTCGCTCGGCGCCGACGTGAAACCGAGGATGCTTGAGCTCTTGCGGGCCCAGCATTCGTTTGGAGCGGCCATGCACCATGTCCAGCCGCTCACCTGGACCCAGGGCCCCCACAACATCACCCCGCCGCACTTCTCCGATGATCACTTGTGGCTTCTGATCACCGTGCCCGCGTACGTGCGCGAGACCGGCGATGCTTCGATCCTCGATGAGGTTGTGCCCTTTGCGGACGAAGGTGAGGGCACCATCTATGAGCATCTGTGCCGGGCGCTTGAGTTCTCCTGGAGCCAGCGGGGTCCGAATGGCCTCTGTCTCGGACTCGCCGCGGACTGGAACGATTGTCTGAACCTGCGCGGCAAGGGAGAGTCCTCGTTCTCGACCTTTCTCTATCTGCACGCCCTGCGTGAGTTCTTGCTGCTCGTCGAGCAAAGTGGTCGCAAAGAGGGCGCCTACGCGGCGGACGCTCAGCGTTTCACCGAGTGTCGAGACGAGCTGCTCTCTCGCATCGACGCATGCGCCTGGGACGGCGAATGGTTTTTGCGAGGGTATGTCGACAGTGGCAAGCCGATCGGCAGCAGCAAGAGCACCGGTTCTACGATCTTCTTGAACGCCCAGAGCTGGGCGGTGATTGCTCGAGCGGGTTCGAAAGACAAACTCGAGCGGGCCATGGACTCTGTCCATCAGCGTCTGGCGACGGCTCACGGCGCAGTGCTGAACGCTCCTTGTTACGTCGACCACGACGCGGAGATCGGGGCAATCACGACCTTCCCGCCCGGACTCAAGGAAAACGGCGGCATCTTCTGTCACGCTAACACTTGGCCCGTGATCGCCGAAGCCCTGCTTGGTCGAGGCGATGAAGCGTTCCGTCTTTATCAGGCCTTCCTGCCCGCAGCGAAGAACGAGACGGCAGACCGCTATACGATGGAGCCGTACGCCTACGCCCAGTTCATCACGGGCAGCGAACATCCGTCCTTTTTCGGTCGAGCCCGAAACTCCTGGCTCACCGGGACAGCTTCCTGGGCGTACGTGGCTCTCACCCAATACATCCTCGGTGTCCGCGCGGACTACGATGCTCTTGTGGTGTGTCCGGCGCTCCCCTCGGACTGGAATGGCGCTCGCGTCACGCGAGTGTTCCGCGGAGCAACCTACAAGATCCAGATCGAAGGGAAGGGGCGGCCGAAGAGCGCCTTCGTCGATGGAAAGCCCGCCGATGTCGGTCCGGACGGGCTCCGCGTGCCGGTGGCAGCTGCTGGTTCAGAGGTTCAGGTCAAGCTCGTGCTCGGCTAGCGGGCATCCCGCCTTCCCAACGTGAAGCATGGAGACGCGTCGAGGTCATTGAC
>JAEYYX010000048.1 GCA_023428245.1 Pseudomonadota bacterium | reverse complement strand
GAGATTCGGCCATCGTGGTGTTCGGCCTGGGTCTCGGGCACGCGGTCCGGGCCATCCGAGGCGCAGGAGCACGCATCGCGTTCGTGTTCGAGCCGGACCCAGGCATCGTGCGTCAGTACCTCGAAGGCGGTCCATGGACCTGGGCGGGATTCCACCTCATCACCGAGCTCGCGGAGCTCGCTGACGAGCGGGGAAGGCTCGTGGGCGCTGCCTCTCGAGTTCACATGATCGACACGCCAGGCGACCAGCGGGCGTTCCCGGAAGCGAGCCGCTCCTTGGCTCAAACACTTGCATGCTTGAGAAGAACGTCGTGAACGACAGTGCTCGTGGCAGATCGCCCGAACCTTCGCTGTCAGTTCGCTCTCGCGCAGGGCTCGGGACGGCGGCTCATGTCTGCGCCAAGCATAGTATGAGTTGCGCGATATACCAGGAAACTCACACAAACGAGAAACGCTCGCCGTTGCCTTGAACTTGTCGACTGCTTCGAACGGGGACTCCACTTTCCCTCAAGAACAAGGCGATTGATCTTTTCTAGCGTGTCAGCGTCCTGCTTGAGTTGTTGCTTCTCCCGTCGCAGTCGCTCGAGCTCCTGGTCTTTCGACTCGCCCCGGGCGGCCATCACAGCTTCCGCCTCTGTACCGAGCTCTCGGCGCCAGGCGTGAAGCACGTTTTTCCGCTGCTGGAAGCTCAACCTGAAGTTCGCGAAGCGAACGGGGCGGCCTCAGCGCCGCCGACGCGCTCAGCGTTCGCCGGAGCGCACCCGGACCCGTGGGGTGGGCTTTTTGGATTCACTCCAAAAAAACGAGGGGGGCGGTGTCCGCCCCCCTTACGAGCCTTGGTGGACGCAGCAGGATTTGAACCTGCGACCCCTGCCGTGTGAAGGCAGTGCTCTACCGCTGAGCTATGCGTCCGAGGTCGGTTCCGCTTGGAGTTCGCGCCTATAGCCGTCCGATTTGGTCCCTGCAAGGGGGGAAGGGAACCCGGGCGGCCGAGAGGGGGCTTTTTGCGTGGAGGCCAGCTTCGGTCTAGGACGCCGAGCCCCATGCGGAATTCCACCGCCCCCGTACCAGCGTCTCCTTTCGCTTTCGAGCGCCGCGGCGACATGCTCCTTGGCCTGGGCGTGCTGCTCTTTTCGTTCTTGGCCTGCCTTGTTCTCTCGCTCTGGGCCATGAATGAGGCCACGCCCCAAGAGATCCCGAAGCCGGCGCCGCCGAGCCCCGAGGGCATCGCGGGATTCCCGACGCGTGTGAGGCCTTTCGAACTCGTGGCGCAGGCCCGTGCACTCACCGATCGGACGCTGTTCGTGGGGTTGACGGTGCGCGGCCTCGAAAAGGATGGGACCCTCGATCTCACGGATGAGTCACATAACGTCCGTTATGCGTTCCAAGATCCTCGCGGCATTGGGCGTCAGCCTACGCGCAAAGGCGGAACGCTGCCTACGCGCACGTACTGTGGGAAACAGAGCGTGAGGCTCACGATTGAAGGGCTCGGCGCCGTGATGGACACGCCGGCGACCCCTTGCGGATCGGGTCCCGACGAGCTCCCCCCGCCCACCTGTAAGATGAGCGCGCTCTGGAAGATCGCCGAGAAGAAGAAAGTGAACCCGGACGGCGGCGTGCAGCTCGACTACTTTCGGAGCCGAATCGGGCCCGCTTACCGCATCAAACATGGCTCGAAGCAGGTCACGATTTCGGGCACGGATTGTAAGACGATCCTCCGCGGCCCCGACGAGCGCGGACACGTCCCGTAAGCTGCTCGAGGGTCCAGGCGCCAGGGCCCGAGACGACGTCGATCAATCGTGGGGCGAAGACGACGGAAGCGGGCTCACGCCTGCGGCGGTGCGGATCGCGCGCCAGAGCGGGATGCGTCCTTCCCCGGTCTCTGCGGAGAAACCGAAGACCCGCTGGCCGAGCTTTTCACTGATGGTATTGAGCCGGGGCTTTTGAGCGTTCTTCGGGATCTTGTCGAGTTTCGTTGCGACGAAGAGCAGTGAGAGAGGGGGGCGCGACGCGCTAGACTGCGTCGTGAGGAACTCTCTCAGATCCTGTTCTTCCTCTTCGGGATCGCGACGAACATCGAGCAGGATTGTCGCGACGCGGAGACTGGGGCGAGTTGTCAGGTAGTCCTCGATGAGCCGGGACCACTCGCTCCGTTCGGCCTTGGAACGTCGGGCGTAGCCGTATCCGGGCAAATCGACCAAAAAAAGCTCGGCGCTGTCGTGAGCCCGTGCGCGAAACCAGCTCACCTTACGCGTACAGCCCGGCGTATTGCTGGTTCGGACGAGCCCGCTTCGCTCCATGAGCCGATTCATCAGGCTGCTCTTGCCGACGTTGCTCCGCCCAAGGAACGCAATTTCAGCGAGCGTCGGGGGAGGGAACTGTTTCTCCGTCTCAGCGGAGGCGACGTACTCCGCGAGGACGACGCGGTCGAGAGGCGAAGAGGGCGCGGTCACGCCGGGTCTATACAGAAAGCTTGGGTCTTACACAAAGAACGGACAAGGCCCTCGAGATCCTTCATGAATGACCGGAAGCGCGCTTTCTCGTGAGGCGACGCTTGATGGGTTCGGAGAGCTCTGTCCACTCCGGACACCGGAACAGGCGCGCCGCGCCGAGGTAAAGCACCCCGAGAACCATTGCCGAAACGGCTGCTCCGAGGTTCGCCTGACCCCGGGGCAGTTCGCGCAAAAAAGCCGAAACCAAGAGACCGAGCCCGAGCGTCAAGGCGGCCCCTGGTATCATGCGAGCCCCGGAGCGGAGGACGCTGTGCGTCGGGAGGGGGAGGCGGCGCCCGAGCAAGAGCCAGAGTAGGAGCATTTGCGCGAAGCTCGCGCAGGTGACGGCAGCACTTACCCCGACGTGTCCAAACTGGCGCGAGAGGACCATGGCTGAGACGACGAAGACAACGAGGTCGACGCTCGCGACGATGACCGGCGTGCGCGTGTCACCGAGCGAGAAGTACACGGAGGTGAGCTGGCGCACGATCGCGACGAGCATCACGCCGGCTCCTTGGGCCGCAAGAGCTCGCGCGGTTTCGGTCGTTGCCACTTGGCCAAACTCGCCGCGCTCGAAGAGGAGCCGCACGAGAGGTTCTGCCATGCCGACGAGAAGAGCTCCCGCTCCGAGCCCGACGAAGAGCGATAGACGCACGGAGAAGCCGAAGGTCTCGCTCAGTTCTTCGTGCTGTCCGCGGGCGGCGAGCGCAGCCAGGCTCGGGAGCGTCGCGGTCTGGAGGGCCATCACGAAGATGCCTTGGGGGAAGTCGCAGAGACGGAGCGCGAATCCGAAGTAGGTGACGGCGCCTTCTCCAAGCTCGGAGAGGATGCGCCGACCCAAGATCACGTCGAGATAGTAGACGCCGATGCCGATCAAGGTGGGCGCCATGCGACGGACCGTCTCGCTGACGCGCGGATCGGAGAATCGGAGGCTCGGGAATCCAGCGTACCCGATGGCGCGGAGACTCGGCCACTGGGCGAAGAGCTGGAGCGCGCCGCCAACGACAGCTCCGACGGCGAGCGAGAGGATCGGTGGCTGACCGATTTCAATCAGCCACGCGGGAAGCAGGAGCGCGGCGAGGATGAAGGCGACGTTGGGCAGGCTCGGGGAGAATCCGCTCGCCGTGAACCTTTGGTGAACGTTGAGGGCGGCGCTTGTGAGCGCGGTGGTCCCGACGAAGATGATGAAGGGAAAGACCCAGCGTGTCAGGGTCACAGTCTGCTCGAACTGCTCTGGGCGATCGGCGAAACCCGGCGCGAACAAGAGGACGATCTCCGGCGAGAACCACATGCCGAGCGCCGTCACGATAAGGAGGATGGTGAGCGAGAGCCCGCGGATATTCTTGAAGTAGGCCCGGCCGCGATCTTCCCCTTCCGTCTCGATCGTCGCCGACAGCACCGGGAGCACAGCGTTCTGCACTGCTCCTTCCGCGAGCAGTTGGCGCAGGATGTTCGGGATTTGAAAGGCGACCATGAACGCGTCGGTCGCGATCCGCGGGAAACAGGCGGCGACGACCAAATCGCGCCCGAGCCCCAAGATGCGGCTGAGCAGGGTACCGAGGGCCACGATCCCTGCGCGCTCGGTGAGTTTGGCTCGGTCCTTCGGTGCCGACATTCGGATGGGGCCTCGTATCACGGGGTGTGTGAGAACTAGAACACGTCTCGAAAGGGCCACAGCTTTCGCCGTATTTTCCTGAGATCTGCTCGGGCTGTTCCCGGCGTGTTTGTGCGCAACTCACTTTTTGAGATGCGCTCTAAAATTGCATCGCAAAATCCCCCTAGACCCCCGTGTGCGCTTCGAGGGCGCGCTCGACGATGCGCAGGAGGAGCGCGTCGTCGGATTCGCTCACGGGCCTTTCGGGGCTCTCCTCGCGCCGCGCTAGCCAGGTGCGGAGGTCGGCGGGCAGACGGATCGGGCCTCCGCCACACTCGACGCAGATGATGCCTCCTCGCGCCGGATGGAGCCAGGCGGCTTTGCCCTCGGGGCACTCCTTGTCGCAGGAGACGCAGGAGCTGAAGTTAAGTCCGAAGCCGAGGCTGTCGAGGAGATGGAACCCAAAGGAGGAGAGCTCGCTCTGGAAGCGGGGACTCTCGCCGGCGAGAACGTCGAGAAAGGTCTCTGCGCGCTTGAAGAGCGAGAGCTCGGGGTTCGTCGGCAGGGTCGAGCGCTTGAGCCACGAGAGGCCTTCTGCGGCTGCTTCCAGGCGCTCGAGGCTCGTGGTGATCGAGAGGCGAGGCTGCACGATCGCCGCCTCCTTGAGCGAAAAGAGTTCGCCGCGCGCCGGTGCGGTCAGGCCGACGCGGAGCGTGTGAAACGGCTCAAGCGCTCCGCCGAATCTCTTCTGACTTCGGCGAGCGCCGCGTGCGAGGACCGAGATTCGACCGAGGCGATCGGTGAACAGCTGCGCAATCACATCTGCCTCACCGTAGTCGACGCGACCGATGAGGATCGCATGAGCCTGAGTGATGTGCGCCGCCACAGGGGCTCCTCTTCGACTAACTCAGGATGGTTGTCGGAGCGTCCCGTGACTCGAGCTCCGAGAGCTCTTGCGGCATGTCACCACGGCGCGGCTTGAGGACGATGCTGAGCGCGAGGGTGAACAAGATGAGCAGGAGCACAAACGCCACAGCCATGCCGACTCCCTGGCGACGTTTGACAGGCTCGGCTGAGGGAAGCGGGAGTGGGGTGACCCATGCGCTCCGTCGGCTCGCTGTATAAAGAGCCAACACCTCATCTTCATCGACGCCGACCGCGCGTGCGTACGACTTCAGGAACCCTCGAACAAATACCTCAGCAGGGAGCTCGTCGAACTGGTCGCCTTCAATTCTCTCTACGCTGGAGATGGGCACTCGAGTGGCACGAGCGACCTCGGCGACGCTCATTCGCTTTTCCTCGCGCTTCTCGCGTAGGAATCGTCCGACTGACTGCATGGTGCCCATTTCGAAGAGAATGTCCCCGCCTCCGCTCGATCGAGGACCGGGCGAGCCTACCGGGAACCCTCGAGAAACCAAGGGGATCTGGGGCAAAACAGGACATCGTCCCATGGCCCTCCACTGTCTCGGGCGGGGGGCCCCGACGGGTCAGAAGAGGCCCCGGGCGGATCCCTCCAGAGCACCGAGGCGGGCCGGCAGGTCCCTCGCTGGGCACTCGGTGGGGCGCTGATCAGTCGAGGGCTCCGAGCAGGGTCGAACAACGCTCGCCGGTCCGACTGCGGCGGTCCAAGCTGATGCAGCGATCGTAGTCAGCGCGCGCTTGCTCACGCTCGCCGAGCTCGAGGTGAACCTGGGCCCTTTCGAAGTAGGCGTCTTGCAGCGCGGCGCAACCGGGAGCCGGAGTTTCGAGCGCACGATCCAAGGAGTCGCGCGCCGAGGCGAGCTGTCCGGCCCGGTGATAGGCGCAACCGAGGCGATAATTTCCCACGCAAAAGAGCGGTTCGGCAGCCACGGCCCGATTCAGGGCCGAAATGGCTCGCGTGAGGTCCCCCTTCTCGAGGTAAGCCCAACCTAAATTTCCCCAAGCAATTTCAGGGGTTCCGTAGAGGATATTCGTCGTGATCGGCTTGAGGATCGCGATGGCCTCATCGTAGCGCTTCTGGTGCACCAGAATCACGGCGAGGGTGTTCTGGGCGGGAAGGAGGTCCGCTTGGGCTCGGATGGCCCGTCGTGCGTAGTGCTCTGCGTCGCTCAGCCGGCACTCGCCGATGCGGCTGTTCTGGCAGAAGTCGAGGTAGATCAGGCTGACCAGGTGCGCCGCGTCGGCGTTGTCTCGGTCAAGCTCGGCTGCGCGAAGAGCGTGCTCGAGGGCCTGCCGTGGCTCACGCTGCCGCGTCCAGAGGTCGGTCGCGAGGTCGTACTCGCTGCGGCTCACCTTGGCGGGGTCGCCCACCTGCTTGGGGCCGCAGGCCACGGTCGCCGCACCGAGCCCGAGGATCAGGCAGAAGCGACGCAAACGGGCAGAGACGGAAGGGGGCATGGCTCCTTCCTTAGGCGGGCTTTGCCTCGGCTGCAAAATTTCCCTTCAATGTTCGGCCGGTGGGCGCCCGTCCATACCCGGGGCTAGGCCGAAGATCGCCTCGCCCGAGATGGGTTCGCCGCGGGCGAGACCGAACACGACCGGGCTCAGCTCGTTTTCGTAAACGGGGCCGCCGAAGTAGTAACGGAGCTTGCCTTGGGCGTCGTAGAGGAAGGTTGCCGGGAGCATGCCCGCCCAGCGTGGGTTCAGGGCCGCTTTCAGGCTCTCGAGGGGAGGTTTCGCGACCAGGATGGTATCCAAGAGACCCTGTTCTTCCGCGAAACGGATCGCCGCGTCCCTCGTCGCTTCCTCGTCCACCGAGACGAAGAGGATGGCGATGCCGGCTTTTTTGTAGGCCTCGCGGAGGCCGATCAACATCGGAAACTCCCGTTTGCAGGGGCCGCACCAGCTCGCCCACACGTTGACAACGAAGCCTTTCCCGCCCTCTGCCTTTCCCAGGCGCAGCACGTCATTCCCGTCTACCAGGACGATTCCAGCCGGAGCCGGTGCCTCGGCCGGGGCAGGCGGGCGTCCCGCCTCATCCCCGCGACGCTCGGAGCCGGACCGGCGCCCACAGCTGACGAGCAGGAGTAAGGAAAGCAGCAGGGGGATTCTTCGAAGAGGCATAGGGGGGACTCGGAGACGCTTTGCGGAACTTCGGGGCCAGACGCGGATCAGGAGTGGCTTTTCCGCCTTGCTCGGCCCCGCGCGATGAGGTTATGAGCTCGGGCGAGGGAAAATGCGAAAATCTCTGCTCTGCGTCGATACCATGGTGCTGTTAGGCGCGCTGTCATTTGGGTGCTCGCCGAAGGACGTTCCGCCTCCCGAGGATCCGGTTCCGACTGTGACTCCGTCCGAGCCCACTGCGGGCTCCGGGCTCGGTCCGGGATTTGCCGCGACCGACGAGCGCGAACCTCAGCCCGAGCCTGCGCCAGCGCAGAGGGACCCCGAGTTTTCTGAGGGCATGACCGTTCAGCAAGCGATCGACGCAGCCCAGGGTACCGATCGAATCGAGATCGAGCAGGAGGTCCTCGCAGAGCCCATTGTGAATTCTGAGCTCTACGCGCCTTGCAAGCTCAAAGGGAATCAACGCTTCACGCTGCGCATTGCTATCTGGGAGGGCAGGGTCGTTGGCATGGACCTCTCGCTCACACCGAAAAATGACGCCGCAGAGCAGTGCATCCGGAATCAGGTGCAAGGGGTGACGTGGAAGAAGAAGGTCAAGTCCCTGAGCACCTTTGAGTTCAACTACTGATCCGTCCTCCGCCCCGAGGCCGATTTCTTCTCCGTTGTGTTCGTGCTCAGCCCGCAGATGAAAGTCGATACGGGGGAGGCTCGGCACGTGCCCCTCGGTCGAATTCGGCATGAAGCGCTCGATAGTGCTCGCTTGCTCGCCACGCTCGGCGTCATTTGGACCCACGTCACCGAGGTCCAAGGGCAGAGTTATGGCGCCGCGGCCCTCGGCCGCTTCGGAACCAGCTATTACATCCTGCTCGCCATCTTCTTTTCGGTGAGGAGTCGCATCGCGCGCCCCCTCGAGCCGATGAGCACGGTGATTAAGCTGCGCCTTCGGCGACTCATGTTGCCGTACGTGCTCTGGAGTCTCCTCTACGGTGGACTCTACATTCGTTACGGCCTCTCGGTCGGGAGCAGCTGGCACGAGATGACGATTTGGTGGGGACCCTTCGCGGGCACCGCGAGGCACCTTTGGTTCTTGCCGTTCGCGGCTTTCTCCGGGACCTTTGCGTCCTTTGTCACTCGCTACTTGCTCAAGATGTCGATCCCGGCGCTCGCGACGCTGTTCGGCCTAAGCACGCTCCTTTGGTACTCGCTCTTCGACGGGATCTTCTTCTTTGCGCTCGATCGCCCCTGGGAGCTGTCGTGGCATTTGCACAGGATCGACCGCTGGATTGAAGAGATCCCCTTAGTGCTCAGCGCGACGCCCGCCATCGTCCTTTTCCACAAGGTGCGTGAGGCGCGCGAGGCGAATCGTGAAGCCGAGTTCATGCCGCGCTCTTTCTACGGGTTGTTCGCCTTCCTCGGATTTTGTTTGGTCGAGTGGTTCTACTTTGAGAAGGCTGAGGCGCTGCGCCCCTTTACGGGGGGAGAGAGCCGTATGGTCGCTCATACGGCGGGCGCTCTGCTGCTCATGGCCGCACTTCTGTCGACCCAGGTGAGTTGGATCAAGCGATTGGCTCCGATCGCTCGCCACACCTATTTCGTCTTCTTGGCGCATGTCGTAGCCCTCGACGCGCTCTCGCCGACCTACCATAAAATGACTGGCTTCGGGACGATCGGGTTTTCGGTTCTCTGTACGCTCGGGATCTATGCCCTCTGCGCGGCTGTTGCGCCGATTGTGAAGAAGGTTCCGGGGCTTCGCTACATGTATCCGGGCGTCTGACGCCCACCGGCCCAGGCCGCAGCTTGGGAGCTGAGGCGAAGGCTCGGACGGGGCACTCTGACTGTGATGGATGCGTGATGGGCCCGGGGGCAAAGAAGCGAACCCGAGGACGCCGGGGAGGCGTGCTCGGGTTTCGGTGTGTGTGGATGATGAGCGTTCTCCTTAAGGGGAGCGCGCTCGATTTCTTACTTGCTGGAGCAGCGCATGGCGCACATGAGGTCGCCTGCCTTGCAGTTGCACTTGCTACCGCTCGAGGCGGCAGGCTTCGGCGCGGGCGCGGCCGGCTTGTCGGACGAGCTCGAACTCGACGTGGTCTTGCTCGTCGTCGACGTGGTCTTGGTCGTGGCCGGCTTGGTCGTCGTGGGCTTTTTGGCGGTGCTCGTTGCCTTTGACGTTTCCTCGGCCTTCGGTTCCTCAGTGGCCGGCGGCAACGAGGGAGTCTCGGGCTGCTCGGGGAGCGCTGCGGCAGAAGGGGCCGGGGGCGGGGTCTCGACAGCCGGAGCCTGGGTCAGGACCGGAGGCGGAGGGGGCTCTTTGTTGAGCAAGGTGACGAGCGCGGCGACCGCCGCGGCCGCGACGATGATCGAGCCACCGATGATGTAGTAGCCGGTGTTGCCCTTCCTTGCCGGAGGGACAGAGGCACCGGGGCTTCCCGGCATGCCGAGGGGAGCAAGCACAGGAGCGCCGAGGGGCGCGGGGGCGGCGAAGGGCGCTACAGGAGCGACAGCTGCTGCGACGTGGGGCGCGGGGCGCGCCTGGGCTGCAGCAGCTTCCGTGAGCGCTTTCAAATCAATGAGGCCGGAGTCATCATTGTTCGGAGCGCTCGGAGCGGGGACACTCGGGCGCGACGAGGTAGAACCGGAGGTCAGAGCGCTGAGCGAGAAGAGAACCGAACTCTCGTTCCGTGCACCGGAGGCTCCGGCGCTCGCTTGTGCGGGGCTAGCGAAAGCTTTCGCCGCGGCAGCAGGCGTCGGGGCCGCCGAGCTGGTGGCGAAGTCGCGCTCGCTTCCTGCCGTCGAGATACCGCCGAACAGATCCGCGCCGCTGCGCTGGGGAGGCTGGGGGAACGGATCTTCGAAAGGCGCCGTCGACATGGCCGCGGCGGCGTTCGAGTCGACGACGGCAGTCTTGTTGATGGCGCTGACGACCTCTTCGACTTGACCAAGAGGCGTCCAGTCCGCGTAACCCTCCGTCCAGAGGTAGGTCTCCGCGTTCACCTGGCCTGCGTTGTACGCATCCACGAGCTCGGCCACCGTGAGCTGCCTCTGGTCGCCTTCGCCGAAGTCCACACTGAAGACCGTCCCGGTCGCGGCGGCAGGCGCTTGCGCTGCATCGCCCGCCTCGGTCGCGGCGTAGACGCTCGGTGGGGTCTGGGTCCCATCGATGACAATGGACGTGCCGCACTTCCGGCAACGGATCTTCGCGAGACGATTTTGGACCTTATCGTCTGCAATCGAATACTTAGCTGAGCATGAGGGACAAGAGATCTTCACGTGTGCTCTCCGAGGTTCCGGTGAGTCTGCGGGTCGGCGGAGGCCGACTCTGATTCGGGTAAGACGTTTCGGTGGGCGGTGCGATCTGGCAGTTTTTCGTCGCGAAAGCCATCCCCGTTTCCAGGGCCCCTTCTTCTACCATTGTTCCGCGGCTTTTCCAGGGGTGGCGGATCTGGATCCGGACGGAAAAATCAGCTCGCACCCATTTTTACGAGCTCCTCCAGCGCCTGGAGCCTCTCGGTGAGTTCCGAGTTCTTCCCCTCGGCCCAGAGGGCCCGCCGCGTCAAATCCCGCGCCTCTCGCACCTTGCCCTCAGAAATGGCCCGGGTGGCTTGCCGCGCGAGCAACTTGGCGCCTTTGGTCAGGCAGAGGTCCTCGAGGGATTTTTGGGCCGTAGGACGTACAGCCCCATTATCAGGGTCGTCCAGGCGGACGCGCCCTCGCGCCAGGGTCAAATCGTAGTCTGAGCGCCGACGGGGCGCCCGGAGCACCCCGTAAGCCTCTGCGCCGCGCTCGAAGATGGCCCGGGACTTGTCGCGAAAGGACTCCGGCTGTCCCCGGTGGGCGTCGGGGTGGAACCGGCGGGAAAATTCATGGAAGGCGGCCTGTATCTCCGCTGCACTGGCCGCGTCGGAGACGCCGAGGATCTCGTAGTAGCTCTTTTCCCTAAGAGCCTTGAGCTCTTGCTCGAGAGTCTGTTCGGTCAAGGGAGGCATGTGCGCGTCAGGAAGTACGGGGACGAAGGCGGGTCGATTCAAGAGACGCCGACCAACTTCAAGACGGCGTCGGCGGCGGCCCCGGTCGCGGGATCTCGCGCGTGCACGCGGAGCATCCCGTTTTCATCGAGGGCGAAGGTGACGTTGATCGTGGTCCGGCCGCGCTCCGTCGGGGTGAGCCCAAAAAGGAGCACCTCACCGAGCACGGTATTCTGTTCGAAAGCTTCCTCTTCCCCCTGGCACACCCGGACTCGCACCTGCGTCTGTCCGTCACTCGTGGTCGCGAAGGTGCTCGTCTTTTCGCAGGGGATGGGGCTGTTGCGCTCGATGAGTCGATTGGTAAATCCGCCGACCACCTCGACCCCCAGAGAGAGCGGTGTGACGTCGAGCAAGAGCGGGGGCCTTTGGGACGTGATGAGGGGCGTGCCCTCGTCGATAGAGGCTGACGGCGCGGTCGTTGCCCCGGGAGCGAGACTCGTGAGGTCGGCGTCGAAGAGGTCGACTTCTTTGAGCGAAACCGGAAGGAGATCGCGTCCTGGAACTCCTTCCCGCGCCGCCCGGAGCGTACTGCCGTCCGTTGCGACCTCTGGCAGGGCCGCGGTGAGATCGGGCAAGCTGGCAGGAGCGCGGCTGCCCGTGTCGTTCGAAGGCGCTCGAACTACCTTCGCAGCGTTCGACAAAAGGGGCGACGGCAGACCGCCTTCTGGCGCCCGCGGCACCGCGGAGGGCAGAGCAACGTCGGCGAGCGTGGGGTCCTTGCTGAGAGGTTTCGGCGAGGCGCTTGGCTTTACAGATGTGAGCGGTTTTGGAGAGGCTGTCGGCTTCGGCGAAGCGGGCAGGCCGATCATCGGTTTCGGCGAGGCTGAGAGCGGGATGCTCGGGCTCCGGAGAGGAATGCTCTTTCGCTCGAGGCCGCCGAGGCCGCGCGCCCTGTCGGGAGAGAGGACCGCGGGCAAGGGCGCGGTTTCAGCAGGGGAGGGCAAGTCGGCGCCGCTCTCGAGGCCGTCGAGGTCAAAAACGACAGAGCCATCCGCTGCGGGCGGCGGAACGCTTCCGGCGCGGAGCTCTTCGGGGATGTCGAGCAGGCCTGACGGCAGCACGTCGAACTCCTCAGGAGGTGAGGCCGCCGGCGCGCTTTCGGCGAGGTCGTCGAGATCGAGGCTGAGTCCGCTCGGAGCCGGGCGTTTCGGGAGTTGGGGAGGAGCGGCGCTCTGGCTCCTGCCCACGGGGACGGGCAGGAACGGATCGTCCTCGGGTTTGTCGATATCTCCTACGCCCATCAGGGTCTTGGAGCGGCCAGCGGGACGCTCACTCGCGCGCGGGGGACGCGTTGACGGAGTGATGGCGGGGCTCGGCAGATCGGCCCCCGCGAAGTTGCGCTGCATCTCGGGACTGAGCGCCATCGCCTGAATGCTCGCCCCAATCGCCACGACTTCGTCGGGGTTGATGCGCCCTTGGGGCATCTTGCCGAAGAAGCTCGAGATGCGCCGGCGTACAAGCGGGATACGCGTTGACCCGCCGACCAGGAGCACCTCATCGAGATCCTTTGTCGTGAGGCCGGCGACGTCGAGCGCCTCTTGACAAACCTTGAGGGTGCGCGCGACGTGGGGCTCGGCGAGCTGCTCGAACTCCGAGCGCTTCAGGGTGAACTCGAGGGAGATGGGCGTCTTCTCTGATCCATTCCAGATATCGGGGATGTGTGCTGTAGCGACACTCCGGTTCGACAACTCACACTTCAGGGTCTCGGCCGCGGCGCGCAGAAGCTCGAGCGTCTCCGGGTACTCGCCGGCGTCGATCCCGCTCTGCTTCTGCAAATGACTCACGAGCTGTTCCAAGACGACCCCGTCGATATCGTCGCCGCCGAGGAAGGTGTTGCCGCTGGTCGAGAGGACCTCGAACACGTTCTCGCTCAAGTCGAGCAAGGTGACATCGAAGGTCCCGCCACCAAAATCGTAAACGGCGACTCGTTCGCGCCCCTGTTTGCCGAAGCCGTAGGCGAGGGCAGCTGCCGTGGGTTCGTTGATGATGCGCAGCACGTCGAGGCCGGCGACGCCTGCGGCTGCTTTGGTCGCCGCGCGCTGCAGATCGTTGAAGTTCGCGGGTACGGTGATGACCGCCTCAGTGACGGGCTCTCCCAGTCGATAGCTCGCGATGTCGCGTGCTGCCTCGAGCACGAGCGCGCTGATCTCAGGGAGCGTGTAGTTGACGTCGTGACAGCGGACGAGGGTCGCTTTGCTCGGCCCTTCGACGAGTTCGAAGGGGAAACGGCCGCGGGCTGTCTGCACAGGCTCGCTGTCCCAGGCGCGACCGAGCAGTCGCTTCACTGAGAAGACGGTGTCGGCGGGGTGGCGAGTGCGTGCATCCCGCGCTGCGCGGCCCACGACCGGATTTCCGCTCTCTGGAAAGTAGACGACGCTCGGCAAGAGAGCATGGCCGGCCTTGTCTTTCAGGGCCACGCCACGACCATCGCGCACGGCGGCCACCACAGTGTTCGTGGTTCCCAGATCGATTCCAACTGCCGTCATTGTCGAGAAGCCTATCAGGCCCTCTCACGAATCCGAAAGAAGCCGATCCCCGGTACTCAGCCAGCGCCCGTTCGCGAGGTCGCGGCCGGTTTGGACTCGCTTGCCGTCAGGTTGGGCCGAGAGGAGTTCGAGAGCGGAATCGCCGCCTGCCGCGACGAAGACGCGGCCCCCCTCGACGAGAACTGTCCCGGGTGGGGCCTCGTCCATCCGCTTCTCGCAGAGGGCGAGCGAGAGGACACGAAGCCGAGCCCGCGGACGTTCGCGGCGGTCTGCCCACACTTCTGCACCTGGACGGGGTGAGAGCCCTCGGACCCGGTTCCGCACCACGGTCGCTTCGAGGGAGAAGTCGAGTCGAGTGTCCTCGCGGGTGATCGGCGGGGCGTGGGTCGCCCGCGAGTGGTCTTGAGGGACGGGCAGAAGCTCACCTCGCGCGGCCCTTGGGACGTATTCTTCGGTCACCAGGGCTGCGAGCTCAGCGATCTTTTCCGCGAGAGTCCCCGCGTCGTCCTCGTCGTCGATCGGAATCTCTCGTCGTGCGAGCACGGGACCTGTATCCATGCCTTCGTCCATCTGCATCAGACAGACTCCGGTCGCCGTGTCCCCCCGCATGATGGCCCGCTGGATCGGGGCTGCCCCTCGGTGGTTTGGGAGCAGCGAGGCATGCAAATTGACCGATCCTTGGCGGGGCGCCGAAAGGACTGCACTCGGAAGAATTCTTCCGTAAGCGATGACGACGGACACGTCGACGTCCACCTCGCGCACATAACGTTCAAGCTCCCCGTCGCGCACTTTATGAGGCTGGTAAACAGGCAAACCTAGCTCAAGGGCAGCCGCTTTCACCGGGGTCGGTGAAGCGCCGAGCCCCCGGCCCGCTGGGCGGTCGGGCTGGGAGATGACGCCGCGCACCTCACACACACGACAGAGGGCGCGCAGGGACGGGACGGCAATGGCAGGTGTCCCGAAAAACAGAGCGCTTGCTCGAGAGCCCATGGGTGATCGAGGTCATAGCCTTTCTATCGGAAGTCGCACCAAAAAATCAGGGCGGACCCTAGGGGGGCCTTCTTTCTTTCAGACCTGGGTTGTGGACAGACGGTTCATGGTTATACGAGAGGGGAATGACTCGGCTCGCCATGCGGCTTTCCGAGACAGCCCCGCCACTCGGCCCTGAGTAACCCCATGAGCGACCAAGACCAATCCTCCGCACCTCCGCCGCCCCCCTCCGAGGACGACATCCAGTTCGCTGACGAGCTTCCGGTTTTGCCGATTCGCAACGCCGTGCTCTTCCCCGGGCATGTCGCGCCGTTCGACGTGGGTCGTGAGAAATCCGTGGCTCTCGTCGAGGACGTGCATAACCTCGAGAGCCCAGTCATCGCGATCTTCGCGCAGCGAGATCCGTCGACGGACGAGCCTGACCTGAATGATCTGCATCCCGTTGGATGCGCGGCTCGCGTGCTCAAAGCCCTGAAGCACTCCTCAGGAAATTACTCGCTGATCCTCCAGGGTCTGACGCGCATTCGCTTGACCGAGGTGACGCAGACCAAGCCGTACATGCGCGCCAAGGTGCAGCGCATCGCGGCTCCCGCCGTCGACGACGTTGAGGCCGAAGCGCTTGCTATGAGCCTGCGCGACGTTGCCAAGCAGGTGATCCAGCTGATGCCCGAGTTGCCGCGCGAGGCGGGCAGCCTGATCGATTCGATCCAAGCCCCCGGTGCGCTCTCCGATCTTGTCGCGGCGAACCTCGACGCGCCTGTCGAAGAGAAAGCTCAGCTCATCGAGACTGTCGACGTCAAAGAGCGCATCCGTAAGGTCCTGCGCCTGCTCACACGTCAGCTCGAGATCTTGAAGATGCGCGAGCGCATCAACTCCCAAATCAAGGAGGAGATGGGCAAAAACCAGCGCGAGTACGTGCTTCGCCAACAGCTCAAGGCCATCAAGGAAGAGCTCGGCGAAGACGAAGGCGACCAGAGCGATCTCGACGGTCTGGAGGAGCGTCTCGCCAAGGCGAACCTCCCCACCGAAGCGGACAACGTTGCCAAAAAGCAGCTCAAGCGCCTCCGCTCGATGCAGGTTGGCTCCGCCGAGTACACCGTGGTCCGCACGTACCTCGACTGGATCCTCGATATCCCGTGGACCGAGTCCACTGAGGACAACCTCGAGATCCTCGAGGTCCGCAGCGTCCTCGACGAGGACCACTACGGCCTCGACAAGGTCAAGAAGCGCATCGTCGAGTACCTCGCCGTTCGCAAGCTGAAGAAGGACAAGAAGGGGCCGATCCTCTGCTTGCTTGGGCCGCCCGGTGTCGGCAAGACCTCGCTCGGTCGCAGTATTGCGCGAGCGCTGGGACGGAAGTTCGTGCGCGTGTCACTCGGAGGCGTTCATGACGAAGCTGCCATCCGCGGGCACCGCCGGACCTATGTCGGCGCGCTCCCTGGCCAAATCATCCAAGGGATGAAGAAGTCTGGGACCGTGAACCCCGTGTTCATGATGGACGAGGTCGACAAGATCGGACACGACTTCCGTGGCGATCCGAGTGCGGCACTGCTTGAGGTCTTGGACCCCGAACAGAACAACACCTTCGCGGATCACTACCTGGAGATCCCCTACGATCTCTCGAACGTGATGTTCGTGGCGACAGCGAACGTTGCCGACCCGATCCCCCCGCCGCTCCGCGATCGCATGGAGATCCTCGAGATCCCTGGCTACACGCGGCGAGAGAAGCTGGCGATCGCTCGCCAACACCTGATCCCCAAGCAGCTCGAGGAGCACGGCCTCAAGCCTGACCAACTCACGATCACCGACGAGGCGATCGAAGAGCTCATCGAACACTACACGCGTGAAGCGGGTGTGCGCTCTCTCGAGCGGACCATCGCTAGCGTGATCCGCGGGGTCGCGGTGCGGGTGGCTGAGGGTGACGAGTCGAAGCGCGTCCTTAAGACAGAGGACGACCTTCGAGAGTTCCTCGGACCGATCAAGTTCACGAGTGAGGTGGCGGAGCGTACCGAAGAGACGGGCGTCGCGACTGGGCTCGCGTGGACGAGTGTCGGCGGCGAGATCCTCTTCATCGAGGTCACGAAGATGTTCGGTACGGGGAAGATGCAGCTCACCGGCCAGCTCGGCGACGTCATGAAAGAAAGCGCCCATGCGGCGCTCTCTTGCGTACGGACCAACGCCGAGAAGTTCGGGATCCCGCGGGATTTCCTCGAGAAGAGCGACATCCATATCCACATCCCCGCTGGCGCGATGCCGAAGGATGGGCCTAGCGCGGGCATCACGATGTTCACAGCGATCGTCTCGCTCCTCACGGGTATTCGCGTGCGCCACGACGTCGCGATGACCGGAGAAATCTCGCTTCGCGGTCGGGTCCTCCCGATCGGCGGTGTGAAGGAGAAGACTCTCGCTGCTCACCGCGCGGGCATCAAGCGAGTGCTCTTGCCCGAGCGGAACCGTGCGGACCTCGATGAGGTGCCGAAGGAGATCCGTGACGAGCTCGAGTTCGTGTTCGTGAACAAACTCGAAGAGGTTCTGGCGAACGCTCTCGAGTCGGTGCCGCAGCCCTCGCAGGCGTACCTCGATGAGGTTGCCAAGCGAGAAGCCGGTTCGGCGCACACGACGAACTGAAACGAACCGCCGGACGACGGGCGCTTCGCACAACGGGCCCAAATGGGTTATTGTTGTGGGAATGCGCCCGATGTTTTTTGTTCTCCTGCTGCTCGCAGGGGGCCATTTGGCGTGCCGGCGTTCGCCGGCGCCGGAGGACAAGAGCGAGATACGGGCCCAAAGCAATGAGACTCCCGCGGCGGTAGGAGCGGAAGTCCGCGCACCTGAGATCGTCGCGTCCCCGAAACCTGCTTGTGAGGGGTTCCGAGCGGAGGAGAGCCGCCCCGTGGAGGCGCCGCTCGACCCCGCATCCGAGGGGCTTCGCATCGAAATCCTCGGTCGCGCTCGGGCCGTCCCTATCTATTTCCTCGAGCATCCTGAGCCCGAAGGTTTGGCGGAGCGGGCGCTCGCCTATCGCCGTGAGCTCGAGCGCAGCTCGGATCCGGGAGCCGCTATTCTGCGGACCCTCAGGGAAACGAGGCGTGAGCCTGAGCTCAGGCGTCAGGCCTTTCTCACAAACGGCTATCTGTTCTCGATGGTGCCTCCTGTCGCGACGCGCATGAGTCAGATCTTGCGCTTCGATCACCTCTTCGATGCGCCGAAGATCCGGGTGCACCGGGGAGACGAAGTCTTCGAGCTCGTGCGCCAGAAGGATCGCTATCGCCGAGAGGGAGAGGAGACGGATGCTGCTCTGCTTCTCTTCGATCGCATCGACGACCTCTCGGGACCGCTTCCACCTGCGCTCCACGCGGATTTCACGAAACTTCAGGAGGAAGTCGGATTTCGCTCAGCAAGGGTGATGAGCCGAACGAAGGCTGGGGTCTGGGTGGAGCTCAGTTATGGGGGCGCTCCGCTCGGTGAGTCTGTCACGACAGTCGCTCACGTGAGCGTCGATCAGCGCGGTCAGACTCGCCTCGACTGCGAGGAGATCTCCCCGGAGATGAAACGACATCTAGAGGCTCGAAGAAGCGGCGAGCGGGCGCTCCGAGCGGCGTTTTTGCCCCTCAAGAACGCCATCGACAGCATCGTCGAACATCGTCTGCCCTTCGACGAGCCGCGCACCGAATACGGCCAGGAAGATGGAAAGCTCAGGCTTGCTTTCGCCGAAGCTTATCGGAAAGGGGCGGAGACCTATGAATACAACGGGGACCGTTATTTCGTTTTCGATAATCGAGGACGCGTGCGGCTGCCTGAGGTGTGCGTCGATTTCATCACTGATGCCTTCGATTGGGCGACGGGGGGAAGCTGGGCGCCGAGAGGAGCCGGTAGAAAGAGGGTGAGGGGAGCGCTCTTTCTCCCGAGTCTCGGCATGGACAACCCGCGGAGCGTTGAGAGCCTCGCTCTCTTCGCGACGAAACATCCTCACTGGTTCGACGTCTACTGGGTGCCGAAAGAAGAGCAGGTGCGGCTGAACAATCGGACCGCCTTCTTCGCATCCCTCGCAAAGCGGCGCGAAGTGTTCCGGCTCGGAGACGTTGTCTTCATCAACGGGCTCCGGGACGACGAGCGCTACCACTATCACTCATTTTTTCTTTATGAGATGGATCCCCTAACGGGCTTCCCGATCCTGCTCGCGGCGAACGCTGGTCCGCCCCAGATGCGGACCTGGGAGGGGGAGATGCAGAACGCACCACGGCGGTTCGTGGTGGCGCGGCTGCGCGTACGGCCGGAGATCTTCGAGCGGGCCTCTGAGCAGGCGCGCACTCAGCCCGGGGTCCCGCTCATTCTTGAGCCGGAGCCTACCGCGGAGCTGGTCGCCCAGGACCCCTAGGCGACCCCTCATCCCAAGCATTTCGGAGCGGGTCCCGGCCGGTTGACTCCCGGCGCCGCCCGGCTAGACGCTTTGCCGTGAATTCCGACAGCGATCGCCCTTCGTTACCAGGAAAGCCGATTCGTGTAGCGCTCCTCGGCTGCGGAACCGTCGGAGGAGGGGTCTTGGACCTGCTCTCGACGAACCAAGCAACTATCACCGAGCGTGTCGGAGCACCGATCGAGATCGCCCATGTGCTCGTGCGGGATCCGAACAAGGTGCGGGGTCGCGCAGCGGAGGGTCTCAGGATCACGACCGACGCTGAGTCCATCTTCAGCGATCCTGAGCTCGATGTGGTGGTCGAGGTCATGGGCGGCGAAGAGCCCGCGCGCTCTTACATCGAGCGGGCGCTCACCCAAGGGCTCGCTGTCGTCAGCGCCAACAAGTACGTCATCGCAAAGCACGGCGCGGCCCTGCTCGACAAAGCCCAGAGCGGGCGCGTCGATCTTGCCTTCGAGGCGTCGGTGGGCGGCGGCATTCCGATCATCCGCACGCTGCGGGAGGCGCTCACCGGTGACCAGGTGCTGTCGCTCCACGGCATCCTCAACGGCACCTCGAACTACATCCTGACCAAGATGAAGCAGGAGGGGATCAGCTTCGCGACGGCCCTGAAGCAGGCTCAGGACCTCGGATACGCGGAAGCGGACCCGACCCTCGACATCGAAGGTCACGACGCAGCCCAGAAGCTTATCGTCGCCGCCACGCTCGCATTCGGCTCGAGGCTCACGCCGGACCAGATCTCGGTCGAAGGCATCACGGCCCTCGATTCGGTCGACTTCTCCGCAGCGGAACGCTTCGGCTACGCCATCAAACATCTCGCGATCGGCCGCGATCTCGGCGACGCCATTTCCCTCCGCGCGCATCCGACGTTCGTCCCGAATTCGACTGTTGTTGCGACCATCGACGGCGTTTTGAACTGCGTCTTCATTCAGGGCAAAGCTCTCGGACCCTGCCTACTTGTGGGGCGCGGGGCGGGCGATCTGCCGACGGCTGTGAGCGTCGTGGCCGATCTCGTGGACGTGTCGCGCAGCCGCCGGGAGGGCGCGCGTGGGCTCTCGACCCGCGCGATTGTGGCGCGTCCGCGCAAGCTGCTCCCCCTCGCTGAGACCGTGACCCGCTACTATCTGCGCTTCGACGTCGACGATACTCCGGGCGTCCTCGGCTCCATCGCGACAGCCCTCGGTCGCCACGGAATCAGCATCGCCGAGATGTTCCAGGAGGACACGAGCGACAGTCAGCCCGTGTCGGTTCTCATGATCACCCACGAGACGCGCGAGGGCGACCTCGTGAGCGCCCTCGAGGAAGTCCGGGCCGCGCCCTTCCTCAAGAGCTGTCGTTTCATTCGCATCGAGGACCTGTGACCGCGGGAAACGACGCGCCGATTGGCGTGTTCGATTCAGGACTCGGCGGCCTGACGGTAGTGCGCGCTCTGCGCGAGGCGTTTCCTGAGGAGAACATCGTTTATCTCGGCGATACGGCCCGGGTCCCCTATGGAACCCGCTCCGCTGAGACGGTCATCCGTTATGCGCGCCGCGCGGCCTCCGAGCTGACCCAAAGGGGTATCAAAGCCCTGGTGCTCGCCTGCAATACGGTGAGCGCAGTGGCTCTCGAGATCCTCGAGGCTGAGCTCGACATTCCTGTCATGGGCGTCGTCGAGCCGGGCGCTCAGGCAGGTGTGCGGGCGGCTCTTCTCGAGGCCCAGCGTACTTCAGGACCGCCGCCTCGCGTTGGTGTTGTCGGGACGGCGGGAACGATCCGCTCCGGAGCATATCCGCGGGCCGTTTCGAGTCTCTCGACCCGTCTCGAGGTGATCGCTGAACCGGCGCCCTTGCTCGTTCCTCTGGTCGAAGAAGGTTGGCTCAGCGGAACCGTGCCGGAGCTCGCTGTCGAGCGATATCTTACTCCGCTCATCGAACGAGGCGCGGGGGTCATTGTCCTCGGCTGCACTCACTACCCACTCCTTCGAGAGGTCTTTGAGCGCGTCGCTTCTCGCCTCGCCGGACGACCGATCCCTGTCGTCGACAGCGCCTCCGCCACGGCTGAGGCCCTCCAGGCCTGGATTCGAAGCGGCCGGTTGCTCCCAGCGGGCAACAAAGATGGGGGCGGCGCCCTCCAGCTCCTCGTGACTGATCTCCCGTCAGGTTTTCAGAAGGTCGCGGACCTGTTCCTTGGCTCGGTCGCGCCCGCGGAACAGATCGATCTCTCTCCCTGAGTCCACTTGGGGAGTGTTCTGGTGTTCACGCCGCCGCGCGCAGGAACTGCGCGCCCTGATGAGGGAAAATAAACGCGCGCTGTTGGCGGCTTCGACGAGGCCGTTTTTCGGTTAAGGTAGGGCATGATCGAGGTATTGCCCGACTTCCCGTCCGATGTGCTCGCCTTTCGTTTGAAGGGCACGCTCACCCGCGAGGACTATGAGAGCGTGCTCATGCCGAGGGTGCGCAAGGCCTTCGACGACGGGAGTGAGGTTCGAGTTTACCTTGAGATAGGCCACGACTTCGTCGGCCAGGATAAGGGAGCGATCTGGGAGGACCTGAAGATGGGCTTCGAGTACGGCCTGTCGCATCGCGATCAGTGGAAGAAGATCGCTGTTGTGACCGATCTAGAGTGGCTCGCGCGCTCGATTGTGCTCTTCGGATGGCTCGCTCCCGGCGAGCTCCTGCTTTTTACCTTCGAGCATCAGCTCAAGGCGAAGAGCTGGGTTTGCGGTTGAGCGCCCGCGAACCCCAAGCGAAGCAGGAGCGTGAGCGTCTTATGAGCGTCGGTTCTGCGCGACACTTCGCTGCTGTCTCGTTGTAGTTTTGTCGGCTGAAGGGAAGTCGGTCGACGATCGACGCGGAAGCGCTTCTTTTTCTTCGACCAGGTGGCCGGAGAACGGTTGGTATACCACCCCGCCGTCGCTACACTCTGGCTTCAATAGCTTGGGTCCTTGAATGAAGCGCTTTCTCCCTCTTCTCACCTTTCCTTTCGCCATTCTCGCGAGCTGCTCCCCGAACGATGGGACGTCCGGACCAAATCAGCCGGGCGCCTCCGGGGGCGCTGGAACAAGTGATCCTACGGGTGACGGGGGGGGGAGCGCGACGGGCTCCGCGACCGGACTGGGAAGCGGTGGCATCAATGGCGAGGGAGCAGGTGGAGCTGTCAATCCTGGGACTGGCGGTGGTGGGACCGGAGGCGGAGCACCCGGGACCGGAGGCGATGGCACTGGTGGCGCCCGTGTCGTTCAAGACTTGCCTTGGGGTTTCCGTCCCGAGAGCGTCGGTCTCGAGGACGCCCGAGAGGCCTATGAGGTCTGGAGGGAGATCCACCTCGAAGATTGTGGCGACGGAGCTCATCGCGTTCGCTGGGAGAACGCCAAGCTCGACGCAACGGTCTCGGAAGGCATCGGCTACGGAATGCTCCTGACGGTCGTCTTCGACGATCGCGCAGCCTTCGATGGGCTCTTCGAGTACTCGAAGCGCATGCGCGTCGAAGGGCGGGCTCTCATGCACTGGCTTCGCTACGGCTGCGACGCTCACTGGGACACGAAATACAACCAACATCCAGACAACGCGGCCTCCGACGGCGATCTCGACGTCGCGATGGCGCTGATCCAGGCGTCCTGTCGCTGGGGGGACAACAAGTATCTCGAAGAGGCCAAGCCGGTCATCAAGGATACCAAAGAGCACATGTTCATGGAGGATAACGGCAAGCTTGTCCTTCAGCCTGGCGACTCAAGCTGGTTTGATATGATGGGTGGGGGGTGCGTGAACTACTCCTATTTCGCTCCCGCCTATTACCGCGAGTTCGCGAAGGTGACCCCCGAGGATGCCGAGTTCTGGAACCGCGCCGCGGACGACAGCTATCCGCTGCTCGCCGCTGCTTCGCACCCCGAAACCGGCCTCGTGCGCAACTGGGGCTCGGCGGGTGGAGGCGACGCGACTGCTGATTGCCACAACGCGTACATCCGCTCGGCGTCCTACGGTGACGACGCCGCGCGCACTCCTTGGCGCATCGCCGCTGACTATCTCTGGTACGGAAAGCCGGAGGCCAAGGCCTGGAACGACAAGGTCACGAACTGGGTGAAGTCCGTCGGCATCAAGAACACGGTCCAATGGTACAACCTGGACGGCTCGACGGATCACGAGGCTCCGAGCCCCGAAGATCACACAGCCATCAACGTCGGCCCCTTCGCGGTCGGCGCGATGACCCTCGACCCGGAAACTGTCGAATCCTTTGCAGCCGAGCTCGTCGCGATCCCCGCCGGGGAAGGCGCCCACGACGGCGAGTACTTCCCGCGCATGCTCAAGGCGCTCAGCCTGCTCGCCCTCGCCGGCAAGTTCGACACCTGCGGCGGCAAGTAACGCTCCGCGGAGTGAGAGTGTTCGAGAAAAGGGGCTCCACGGGAGCCCTTTTTTTTGACTCTTCTAGGGTCGGACGGTTGGGAAGGGGCCCTCTGGGAGCCCTGAGATGAGCTCACGGGCCGGAAAGCCAAAGGGCCGAGCGGTTCCGCTCAGCCCTCTTGTTCGCTCGCTGTTTTGAGCGGGAAATGAGATTCGAACTCACGACTTCGACCTTGGCAAGGTCGCACTCTACCGCTGAGTTATTCCCGCAAGTGGTCCTCGGGGGAGGCTGATTGCCTTGTCCGAGGGGCGTGAGATGTACTGATGGGCCCTCAGGCTGTCAAGGCCAAAGAAGAGGTCCGTGTTTCGGAAAATCTCTTACGATGCCGGGACCTTCTTGGACTTGGGGGGGCGTTCGGAGGTCGGCGGGGCACTCTGTGAGCGCGCGGGGCGGGCGGCGGAGCTCGGTGGACGGCTCACCGAGCTTTGGGGCGCGCTTTGGGCGCGACTGCTGCTTCGGGACCCAGCGGGCGGCGGAGCACTCGGACGACTGCTTCGGGCCCCAGCGGGCGGCGGAGCACTCGGACGACTGCCTCGGGCCCCAGCGGGCGGCGGAGCACTCGGACGACTGCCGCGCCCAGGGGCCGGGGGCACACTCGGGGCGCGGGCGCGACTCCCTGCGGGGGGCGGGACACTCGGGGCGCGCGCCGGCCGGCTCGTTTGGCCGGGAGGAATGCTGGGGGGGCGACTGCCGCGTCCGCCCGCGGCCGGGGGAATGCTCGGGGGACGTCCACGTGCACCGGCGGCCGGAGGAATGCTTCCGGGCCGCGGAGGAATCGACGGTGAGCGCGAGCGGGCCGGCCGGGTCACTCCGCGCCGGTTCAGCTCGTGGAGGATCTCCTTGAGCGCCTGACCTGTGTGGCTCTCGGCGACCTCCGCGACGTCTTCGGGAGTGCCTTGGGCGACGACTGTGCCGCCTCCGTCGCCACCCTCCGGGCCCATGTCGATGACCCAGTCAGCACAGGCGACGAGTTCGAGGTTGTGTTCGATGACAAGGATCGAGTTCCCGGCTTCTCGGAGGTCGAGCAGAGCCTGAGCGAGGTGCTCGATGTCGGAGAAATGGAGGCCTGTGGTGGGCTCGTCGAGCACGTAGAGGGTGTTGCCCGTGGCGCGACGGCTGAGCTCGAGAGCGAGCTTGATGCGCTGGGCTTCGCCGCCCGACAGCGTCGTCGCCGGCTGACCGAGGGTGACGTAACCGAGGCCGACTTGATTCAAGGTGCGGAGGCGCTCGTGGATGCGCCCGATGGGCTCGAAGATCGGGAGCGCATCTTCGACTGTCAGGTTCAGGACGTCGGCGATCGAGAGTCCCTTGTACTTGATCTCGAGGGTCTCTCGGTTGTAGCGACTGCCGCCGCAGGCGTCACATGCGACGTAGACGTCCGGGAGGAAGTGCATCTCGACCTTGAGCACGCCGTCGCCCATACAGGCCTCACAGCGTCCGCCCTTCACGTTGAAGGAGAAGCGGCCCGGCTTGTAACCGCGGGCGCGGGCGTCGGGTAGGCTCGCGAACACCTCGCGTAGGTCGGAAAAGATGCCCGTGTAGGTAGCGGGATTCGAGCGTGGGGTGCGACCGATGGGGGCTTGGTCGATGCTGATGACTTTGTCGATCTGTTCGAGACCTTCGATGCCCTCACAGGGGCCAATCGTGCCGCTGGCTCCGTAGAGCCGAGCGCGAGCGGCGGCGAGCAGAGTGTCGACGATCAAGCTACTCTTGCCTGAACCGCTGACGCCGGTGACGGCCGTTAGGACTCCGAGCGGGATCGAGACAGTGACGTTCTTGAGATTGTGCCCGGTAGCGCTGACGACGCGGAGAGCGCGTTTTGCGACGACCTTCTTGCGGGCGGGGAGGGGCAGGTGTTTGTCGTAAGAGAGGTAGGGGCCGGTGATCGACTCCTCATTCGCCATGATTTCGGCTGGCGTTCCTTGGGCGACGATCTCGCCCCCGTGGACACCCGCCCGCGGGCCCATGTCGACAACGTGATCTGCGGCCAAGATCGCGTCGCGGTCGTGCTCGACCACAAGCACGCTGTTGCCCTTGTCGACGAGACGCCGCATGGCGGTGATGAGTCGTCGATTGTCTCGAGCGTGGAGACCGACCGAGGGCTCATCGAGCACGTAGAGGACGCCGACGAGCGAAGCGCCGATCTGGGTTGCGAGGCGAATGCGCTGTCCTTCGCCGCCTGAGAGGGTAGCCGCGGCGCGGTCGAGGGAGAGGTAGCCGAGGCCGACGTCGATCAAGAAACCGAGCCGATCGGTGACCGCGGGCAAGAGAGGCGCGGCGACAGCGGCGTCGCGGGCCAGGAGCTTATTGTCCGCGGTGAGTGAGAGGAGCTCCTGCCGGAGTCGGGTGAGCGGCATGCGACAGAGCTCGCCGATGGTGAAGCCGGCCAGACGAACGCTCAGCGCTTCCTTGCGGAGGCGCGTTCCATCACAGGCAGTACAAGGACGCAGCGAGACGAAGCGGCTCAGATCGTCATAACCGACCGAGCCCTCCGCTCCTTCTTCGGCCTCTTCGCCTTCATCGCCCTCAGGGATCGCCCCCGAGTCCAGCATCTCCATGAGTCGCGGAATGATGCCGACGTAGTTCTTGCCGTCTCCGTGCAGAATGATCTCGCGCTTTGCCTTGGGCAGGTCTTCCCAGGGCTTGTCCGGATCGACGCCGAGAGCGCTCACCACCGCCTGAACTTCTTTGGCGTTTGCCTCTGAGCCGCGGCGTCCGAAGGCTGTCACTGCACCTTCTCGGAGGCTTCGGGTCGGGTCGGGCACGACGCGCGCGGCGTCGATCGAAGCCTTGCGTCCAAGGCCGTTACACTCGGGACAGGCACCGTGAGGGCTATTGAACGAGAAGAGGCGGGGCTCGAGGGGAGGTAGGGTCAACCCATACTTCCACGAAACGAGGCGCTCGCTCATCACGAGCGGCTCGGATCCATCCATCGCATCAATCAGGACGGAGCCTTCGCCGAGCTTCAAACAGAGCTCCACCGAGTCTGTGACGCGGCCCTTGATGCCTTCGCGGACCGCCACACGGTCGACAACAACGTCGAGATCGTGGGGCTGTTCAGGGTCGATCTCCGGCTCTTCGCCGAGGTCCACATTCTGGCCGTCGATGCGCGCGCGGACGTAACCGTCGCGCCTGAGGCGGGAGAGCTCATCCTTCAGGTCGCCGGGCCGGCCGCGGACGATGCGCGCTAGGAGGACCACGCGGCTGCCCTCTTCGCGACTGAGAATGCTGTCGACGATTTCCTGGACCGTGTAAGCCCGGATGACATCCCCGGAGATGGGACAGTGGGGGACGCCGATACGGGAAAAGAGGAGCCGGAGGTAGTCGGCGATCTCTGTGACGGTGCCGACGGTGGACCGGGGGCTCTTCCCGAGGGCTTTCTGCTCGATGGCGATGGCCGGGCTCAGGCCTTCGATGCTCTCGACCCGGGGCTTGGGGAGCTGGTCGAGGAACTGCCGTGCGTAAGCGGAAAGGGACTCGACGTAGCGGCGCTGACCTTCGGCGTAGATCGTGTCGAAAGCCAAAGACGACTTCCCCGAGCCGCTCGGGCCCGTGATCACTACCAGCTCGTTCCTCGGTAGACTGACGCTGACGTTCTTGAGGTTGTGCTGGGTCGCGCCCGAGACGACCAGACGGTCCATAGTCAAGGCGGTCTAGCACATCCTACTCAAAATCAAGCGTTTGCCCTGCCCGTCCCCTTCGAGTACCGTTCTCGCCCGGCCCGGGCCTATAGCTCAATCGGTCAGAGCCCCCGGCTCATAACCGGGTTGTTCCTGGTTCGAACCCAGGTGGGCCCACTTGAAAAACCTCAGGACCGCGCAGTGAGCATCGAGAACCAAGTCCCCCTTCTAAGAAACCTCGCCGCTCTGGACGGTGTCCTTGCTCGCCTCGAGGCTGAACTCGAGCAAGAGCGAGGAAAGAACGCCGGCCGCCGCCAGCAAAAGACCGAGCTGTCGGACCGGGTAGCCGGCCTCGAGGCCGCTGTTCGCGAAATGGAGCGCACCAAGAGCGAGCTCACCCAAGAGCTCCGTCAGGTCGCGATTCAGGTCGACAAGGCGCGGGAGAAGCTGACCCGCGTTCGCAACGAAAAAGAGGCAAACGCGGCGACGCGCGAGCTCGAAGAGCTCCGGCGCATCCACCGCGAGCGCGAAAAGGAGATCGAGAAGCTCTCTGGGCTCATCGACGAGGCGCGCGCCGATGTCGACAAAGCTACGGCCGCTCGCGACACGGTTCTGGCTGAGCTGGGTGAGACCGCCGAGGCCGAAAAAACGAAAATCGAGGCGCTCGAGGAGGAGATCCGCGAAAGGCAGACCGAGCGCGAACAGCGCGTTTCGGGCATCGACCGCCAGACGCTCCGTCGTTACGACGCGGTCCGTGTGCGACGGGGCTCGGGGCTCGCCGAGGTCGTGGAAGGAACGTGTGTGGCGTGCCACATCGCCGTCTCCCCGATGCTGTTTCAGCAGATCGCTCGTCAGCAGGAGTTCCACGCCTGCCCGAGCTGTCATCGCATCCTGTATTATCGCCCCGATCGTTCGAAGGAAGCTCCGCCGTCTGCCGCAAAGGGCGAGGCGGAGGAGGCCTAACGTCACGTGAAGGCGTGCCCCGCTTGTGGTCGCCTTTACCCGGATGACGCTGGGTTTTGCCCCGTCGACGGGTCGGAGCTCATGAGCGCGACCAACGCGCCACCGAACTCAAGCGTCCTCGATCCGCGACTCGGCACGCTCCTCTTCGAACGCTACCATTTGCGTCGCGTCGTCGCCGATGGGGGCATGGGGCGCGTCTATGAAGCTCTCGATATGATCGAGAAGCGGAACGTGGCGGTGAAGATTCTCCACGAGAACGTGACCCGCGATCCGATCGAGGTCGAGCGCTTTAAGCGCGAGTTCGAGATCAGCGCCGAGCTGCCTCACGAGCACATCGCCCAGGTCTACGATTTCCGTCCGACGAGCGAGGGCTCTCACGCCCTCGTGATGGAATTCTTGTTTGGTGAGGAACTTCGGGCGACCCTTGAGCGAGAACGGACCATTCAACCGGCTCGTTTGGTGCGGATGGTGAGCCAGGTCGCGATCGCGCTCGACGAAGCTCACGCGCGCAAGTTCGTCCACCGCGATCTGAAGCCTGACAATATCTACCTCTGTCAGACTCCCGACGGCGATATCGTCAAGGTGCTCGATTTTGGCTCCGTGAAGGACAACGCGCGAGGGGCAGAGCGGCTGACTGTGGTCGGGACGACGATTGGCTCGCCCTACTATATGTCTCCCGAACAAGCGCAGGCGCTCGACACACTCGATCACCGCGCGGACATCTGGTCGATGGGCGCGATCGTGTTCGAGTGTGTCACAGGCCAGGTTCCCTTCACCGGGACCACCGGCGGCGCGATCTTGATGGCGATCTTGACCAAGGAGGCGCCTCTGCTTTCGAGCGTCGCCAAGGGTATCGGCGCGACGGTGCCGAGCCGCCTCGATGCGGTCGTTGAGCGGGCTCTGCGAAGGGCGCCATCGCTCAGATTCCAGTCGATGGGCGCCTTTGCGGACGCTCTGGGCGCGGCGTATGGCCTCGAAGGCGAGCACCTTGCGTGGGCGCATATGCGCGAGGGCGAGCTCGCTCGCGCGATTCACGAGGGACTCGCGAAAGCTCCCGCGGAGATGACGGAAGCTCCGTCGCCGGAAGATTCATTCTTCGGAGGCATGGACGCTCTCGCGGCGTCGGTCCCCCCGCGCATCACCTCGAGCCCCAAGGTCATCGATCTGCCAGAAGTGCCCCCGAAACCCCACGTCGCAGGCCTTCAGCCTCGCAGCGGAACGAACGGGCTTTGGGTCGTTGCGCTCGTGGTTATTGTGGCGCTGATTGCGGTCGCTGTTTGGGCCCTTTGAGGCTCCGTTTTGAGCCTTGCGGAGGCGGCGCTAAGCTCCTTCTGTGATGCGCAATTGGCTCAGTTTGGCCCTCCTTGTCTCGGGTGCCCTTGGCTGTCGTGAGGCGCCGCCGGCTCAAGTCGAAACGAAGCTGGACGCGCCGAAGCCCGCCGCCCAAGAGGTCCCCGCGCCCGCTCCCTCCGAGCCCAAGCAGGCTCAGCCGGAGGTGAAAGAGGAGGCGTTTGTGGTTCGGGCTTCCGCTCCCGAGAGCGCCGAGGGCCCCTTCGACTTCACAGTCACCCTAGAGGCTCTCGCCGGCTACAAGGTGAACCCCGAGTATCCCATCAAGTTCACCTTCGATTCCGGTGCATTTTCTGCGGAGCCAGGAGTGCTCCGCAAGGAGCAGGGTCAGGTCGAAGAAAAGAAGGCGGAGCTGAAGGGTGTCGTGAAGCTGACAGCCCCGGGCCCGACCGTCGTCTCGGGCAAGTTCTCTTTCAGTGTGTGCACGGACGAGCGCTGTCTGATCGAGAAGCGAGATTTGGCCGTCTCCGTCCTCGGAAGCTGACGGCTTTCGCGGTCGGCGCAGAGATGTGCGACCATCCCTTGAGATCATGAGGAAGGCAGACCAGGCGCTCAGCGAGATCGACCAGAGGCTTCGCCGTGCCTTCGAGGCGGAGAGACGAGTGCTCAGCTTCGCCGAGTATCTCGAGCTCGTCGAAAGCGATCCTGAGAAGCACACGCGGGACGCGAGCCAGTATCTGCTCGACATGATTCGCTCCTTCGGATCTTACTCGGTCGCGCGCCCTACAGGTCCTGCCACCCGCCACCGCGTGTTCGATCAAGAGTTCCTCGGCGCCGACGCTGCGCGAGAGAATCTGATCGGTCACGAAGAGGTCCAGGGGGAGCTTGTGCGCTCCTTGCAGAACTTCGTGCGGATCGGGCGCGCGAGCCGGCTCCTGCTCCTGCACGGTCCGAACGGGTCCGCGAAGAGCACGCTTGCCGCCTGTTTGATGCGCGGTCTAGAGCACTATTCGATGAGCGACGAGGGCGCTCTTTATCGCGTCTCCTGGGTCTTTCCGAAGAAGGCCCTCGGCCGCGGCGCGATTGGCTTCGGAGGACGGCCGAATGAGGGCCAGATCCCGAGCTACGCGCACCTCTCCGACGACGACATCGAAGCGCGCGTGAGCGTTGAGGTCCGCGACCATCCGCTGTTCCTCTTGCCGCCTCCGGAGCGTCAGAAGCTCCTTGATACGTGGCTTCCGCCGAACGCTCAGCTCTCCCGCTACCTGACCCACGGCACCCTCTGTCACAAGAGTAAACGCATCTTCGACGCTCTGCTCCTCGAGGGGAACGGCTCCCTCGAACACGTCCTCAAGCACGTGCGTATTGAGCGCTTTTTCATCTCTCGGCGCTACCGGGTGGGCGCTGTGACTCTTGGGCCTGAGCTCAGTGTCGACGCGCGGGAGCGCCAGGTGACAGCCGATCAGAACCTTGGCGCGCTGCCGCTCAGTCTCCGCTCTCTCAGCCTTTTTGAGGTGGGGGGTGAGCTCGTGGACGCCCACGGCGGGCTCCTTGAGCTCTCAGATCTCTTGAAGCGCCCCTTGGACGCCTTCAAGTATTTGCAGACTGTCATTGAGACGGGGGAGGTGGCTCTCTCGAGTCAAACCCTGCTCGTGAACTCGACCTGGCTCGGCAGCGCCAATGAGCTCCACCTCGCGGCCTTCCGCGAACATCCCGAGTTCGAGAGCTTCCGTGGCCGCTTCGAGCTGATTCCTGTCCCTTATTTGCTCGACTACCGGGATGAAGAGCTCGTCTACAGCGCGCGCGTCGGTAAGCAGATGCGCATTCCGATCGCGCCCCACACCTTCGGTCTCGCCGCACGCTTTGCTGTCCTGACCCGGCTCAAGCGGCCGAATCCTCAGGCCTACGAGGAGGAGTACCGTGCAGGGATTCAGGAGCTCTCCGTCTGGCAGAAGATGGAGCTTTACGCGGGGCGTGTGCTCCCCTCCGAGCAGACCGCTCCGGACAAGAAGCGCGGCGCGCGGCACCAGCTGCCGCCTACGAAAGAACTCCACGAAGAGTTCCGAGCGCACCGGGAGTACGAAGGTAGCTTCGGCGCGAGTCCCCGCGAGATGACGACGCTGCTCTTCGACGCAGCTCAGGATCATCGCTTCAGCTACCTTTCGCCCTTCGCCGTCCTCGACCAGATCGACAGGCTCTGCGAGCGCATCGACGACTACTCGTTCCTCCGCATCGACGCAGAAGGCCCCGGCTATCACGACACGAGCCGCGCCCGCAGTGACCTCCGGTCTTGGCTCTTGGATCAACTCGAAGACGAACTGCGCCAAGTGAGCGGGATTGTCGACGACGGGAGCTACCAAGAGCTCCTCAGTCGCTATTTCGAGCACGTGGGAGCCCAGGCCAAAGGCGAGAAGCTCCGCAACGTGCACACCGGCGCTCTCGACGAGCCCGACGAAAACCGAATGGGTGAGGTGGAGCGCCTGCTCGGCGCCGAAGAGCCGAAGGAAGAGTTCCGCGGCCGCCTCATGGGCCGCATTGCCGCCTGGGCCCTCGAACACCCGGGCCAGCCGCTCGTGACATCCCCGGTCTTCGCTTCACTCCTCGCCCAGCTCAGAAGCGCCGTCTTTGCCGAGAAGCGCCAGGAGCTCGGCAAGATCTGCGAGGCGCTCCGGGAGGAAACCCCGCCCAAGGACACCGCCCTCCGCAAAGCCGTCGACACAGCCCGTGAAGGACTCTTGCAGCGCTTCGGTTACACCGAAGCGGCGGTCCGCGACACAGCCGCTCACCTGTTCGAAGAACGGTTTAGTTAGCGGAAGGGGAGATTCCACCGGCTCGCGCCGATGCGGGAAACAGGATGTTTTCTAGTGCCAAAGGGCGGACTTGAACCGCCGACCCCACGCTTATGAAGCGTATGCTCTAACCGGCTGAGCTACTTTGGCGAGGTCCCGCTCGCGCGGGTCCGGGAATATGGAGAGCTGATCCCTTTCCGTCAAGTAAGAATTGGCAGGGGGGCGGACATTGGGAGGTCTGCTCTTTTTCTTCCTGCTTCAATTCCGCCAGAGCGTTTCCGGAGAGAGCCTTGAGGCTCTCCTCGGGGAGTGCGCCGACGCAGAGGAGAGGGGGCTCAGTTGTCGCCGAAGAGACTGTTGATCTTCGAGTCGAGGGCGACGGCGATCTTGTAGAGGCTCGAGATCGACGGGCTCGATTCGGCGCGCTCGATCTGGGACAGGAGGGAGATGCTGAGGCCGGTCCGGCGGCTCATCTGCTTCAGGGTGAGCTCCTGATCTTTGCGGAGCCCTCGGATGGTGTCGCCGATGATCTTGTGGAGCTGTTCTTCGGGAGTGCGAGCGAGTCCCTTCTTCTTCATGACGCGCGCGAGGACCTCGCGGAATTCGTCAACGTTGAAGGGCTTCTTGATGTAGTCGACGGCGTCGAGCTTCATCGAGGCCACAGCGGTTTCCAGGTTCGGATGTGCAGTGAACATCACGACAGCGACATCCGTATCGATCGCTCGAATCCGGCGGAGCACCTCGATGCCATCGAGTTCCGGCATCATGACGTCCAGGATGATGACGTGAAATGAGCCCTGACGAACTTCATCTTCGACCCGCGTCGGGTCGCTCTGCGTCTTGACCTCGAATCCATCCTTTTCGAGGAGCGTCTGCATGTACTCCAGGATGTCTTGGTCGTCGTCTACGATAAGGATGTTGACGTTCGGAACTTCAATTGCCACGGCGGGTGTCTCCTCTGCGCCTTTCTGAGGAGATTCGGGGGCCCGAAATTCTCATCAGAGAAGGCTGCGTCCAGGTTTCCTACACCTGGTTTCTCTACAGTGAGAGCACAATACCTCGGACTCGTTACCGTGTCAGTACATCCGAACCAAAAAAGAGCAAAAGTCTCCCCCTCTTGGACGGTTCGGCTCGAAATCCCGTCCAGCCGCTCGTAGAAAAAAGTAAAGCCGAGGGATTTCCTCGGCTTTTGTCGGGGCGGGCAGATTCGAACTGCCGACCTCACGAACCCGAACCGTGCGCGCTACCAAACTGCGCCACGCCCCGAATGGGCCCCCAGCAGCGCCACGAGGGCGCGTCGGGGGCGGGGAGAATGAGGGCGGCGCGACAGACTGTCAAGCGCTGTCGGCGCGCCCTCGTGTGAAATCGGGGGCCTTAGCGGTTCTTCAGGGCCGCAACGAGCTCGGGCACCGCCGTGAAAAGGTCGGCCACGAGGCCGTAGTCGGCGACCTGGAAGATCGGCGCGTCCGGGTCCTTGTTGATCGCCACGATCACCTTGGAGTTCTTCATGCCGGCGATGTGCTGGATGGCTCCGGAAATACCGATGGCGAAATAGAGGGTCGGGGCGACGATCTTGCCCGTCTGGCCGACCTGGAAGTCGCCCGGGCAATACCCGGCGTCGACCGCCGCACGACTCGCACCGAGCGCTGCGCCGAGCGTATTGGCTAGAGGTTCGAGAACCTCGAAGAAGCGCTCCTTGAGAGCGCGGCCACCGGAGACGACGGTCTTGGCGTCGCCGAGGTCGGGGCGCTCGGACTGGACTGTTTCGAGAGCGACGTGCTCGATGCGCGCACGAGCGCTGCCGCTCGGGGCTACCCGTTGAGCCGTCTCGACGGGTGACTCACTGCTGCCCGCTTCGTGGGCAGAAACCTCGCTTTGACGCACCGTGACGATCTTCTGGGCCGACTTGAGCGTCGTGTAGCCGATGGCGTTTCCGGCGAACATTGGGCGGCGGAAGCTGAGCTCGCCGCCGTCCGTCACGACTCCGGAGACATCCGTTGCGTAGGCGGCGCCGATGCGCGCAGCCACGCGCGGCAAGAGATCCTTTCCGAAGGTCGTCGCGGTCGCCACGAGCAGGCCGTAGGAACCAGCGATGCTGGCGACGGTCGGCGCGTACTCTTCCGCGAGGTAGTGAGCGAAGGCGGGGTCTTCGATGACGATGACCTTACCTGCGCCGTGCTTCTTGAGCGTCGCGACCGCATCCTTGGTGTCGCTCCCGAGCACCAAGATGTCGAGGGAACCGCCGACCGTAGCGAGGCACGAATAACCGAACTCGATCGCGGACAGCGTCGCGTTCTTGAGTTCTTTGCCTTCGCCGAGCTCCGCCAAAATCAATACGTTTTGCATCTTCTCTTTCACTCCCTGTCGGCTCAGAGGACCTTCGCCTCGTTCGTCAGCTTCGCGACCAGTTCAGCGACACTTGCGACCTTCGATCCGGCCTTACGCCCGGCGGGCAGCTCGAACTTCGTGTAGTTCATCGCGGCCGCCTTGTTCGTCAGCTCCGCGAGCGTCTTCGTGTCGAGGGGCTTCTTCTTCGCCTGCATGATCGCGGGTAGGGGCGCGAAGCGGACGCCCTCCTGGTACTTGAAGGAGGCGTCCGTCTTGTTCGAATAGACGCTCTCCGGCGCCACGATGCGCAGGTCCACGGTGACGACGCCGGGACCGGTCAGGCGTACCTTGTGGAGACCGCCGTCGACTTCACGACCGACGAGCAGGCGACCATCCGCCTCCTCTTTGATCGTGGCAGCGAAGGTTGCCATGGGCGCGTCGAGCAGCTCAGCGAGCATCTGGCCGACCTGATTCGAGTCGCCGTCGACGGCCTGTTTGCCGAGGATGACCCAGTCAGGCTTTTCAGCTTCGACGAGGGTCTTCAGGGCGGCGGCGACGATGCCACCATCGAGCTGGCTGTCCTCTGCCTCCACGCGGATCGCCCGGCTGGCGCCAGTGGCCAGGGCGCTCCTGAGGATCGGTTCGACCTCCTTGGGGCCGAAGGTCACGACGATGACCTCGCCTTCGCGTTGTTTCGGCAGGGCGCCGTTTTCCGTCAGACGGAGCGCGGTTTCGAGCGCGTACTCGTCGAACGGGTTGATCTTCCACTCGAGGCCACCCGCGTCGATCGCGGCCCCCCCGGGGGCAACCTTGATCTTGTTGGCGTTGTCGGGGTCGCTCACTCTCTTGATCGGAACCAGGATCTTCACGCTCATCTCCTTCGATGCGGGCCAGGGCAGCGTGCTCGTGAAAAATGCACGCTCTACTGTTCTCCCAGCGTAGGAGGGCCCCCGCGGCCGTGCAAGTGGCCCGGGGCCTTGGTATTGAGCCGCCCGTGCCCCAGTTGTCATCCCCTGATTTTCTTGTCCTCGGCGGTGGCGTCGCCGGTCTCTCCTTTGCGCTCCGCGCAGCAGAGTTCGGCACCGTTCTGTTGGTGACAAAGCGAAGCCTCGAGGATTCAGCGAGCGCTCGGGCTCAAGGCGGCATCGCAGCGGTGCTCGATCCGCTCGATAGCTTCGAAAAACACATCCGAGACACTCACACCGCTGGGGCTGGGCTCTGTCGCTCGGAAACGGTCGATCTCTGTGTGACGGAGGGTCCCCGTGTCCTCAAATGGCTCATGGACGTGGGCGCACAGTTTTCGCGTCGTGAGGACGGAGCTCTCGATCTGGCCCGTGAAGGTGGGCACAGCGAGCGGCGTGTCGCACATGCGAAAGATCTGACGGGCGCGGAGATCCAGCGGGCCCTGACCGAAGCCGTCCTCAAGCATGAGAACATCGAGGTCTGCGAGTGGCGCATGGGCGTCGACCTCATCGTGCACAGCCGCTTCGGCATGCCCGACGAGTGTGTGGGCGCGTACGTGCTCGACGAGCGCACAGGGCGCGTTGAGACGATCCGAGCCCGCGCGACGATTCTAGCGACGGGCGGAGCCGGGAAAGTCTACCTTTATACCTCGAATCCCGACGTCGCGACGGGCGACGGAGTCGCGATGGCGTTTCGCGCGGGGGCCGAGGTCGCGAACATGGAGTTTTTCCAGTTCCACCCGACGGTCCTTTATGAACCTCGCGCCAAGAGTTTTCTCGTCAGCGAAGCGCTGCGAGGGGAGGGCGCCGTGCTCCGGCTTCCCACGGGCGAAGCCTTCATGCCGAAGCACCACGAGCTCGCGGATCTCGCCCCCCGTGACATCGTTGCGCGCGCCATCGACTTCGAGATGAAGCGGACCGGAAGTGAGTTCGTCCTACTCGACATCACCCACAAACCGGCCAGCTACATCCGGGACCGTTTCCCGAACATCTACGAGCGCTCTCTCTCTTACGGTCTCGATATGACGCGGGATCCGATCCCTGTCGTGCCCGCGGCGCACTACATGTGCGGCGGGGTGACGAGCGATCTTTGGGGGCGAAGCAGCCTCCCGGGATTGTGGGTGATCGGTGAGACGGCCTGCACCGGGCTCCACGGAGCGAACCGCCTTGCATCGAACTCGCTCCTCGAGGGGCTTGTCTTTGCCGACCGCGCGGCTCAAAAGCTCCGCGAGCAGATCCAGGAACTGCGCGGCCGCCCCGAGCCCTCGGTTCCCCCTTGGGAGACGGGCGATGCAGGCCCGAGCAACGAAGCTGTCATCGTGACCCAGAACTGGGACGAGGTCCGGCGCCTCATGTGGAACTACGTCGGCATCGTGCGCAGCGATTCGCGTCTCCGCCGCGCCGAGCGCCGCGTGAACGTGCTCGAAGGCGAAATCCTCGAGTACTATTGGAAGCACTTCATCACGCGCGATCTCCTTGAGCTCCGCAACATTCAGCTGGTTGCCTCCCTTGTGATCGCCGCGGCCCAGACGCGCAAGGAGAGCCGCGGGCTCCATTTCACCGTCGATCACCCGGAACTCTCCCCTGACTTCCTGCGGGATACCGTGCAGAAGATCGGGACCCGACCGAAGCTCCGAGGGAGCGCCCTTTCATGACGAAGCGCCCTTCTCTGAGACCGGCCGGTGAGGATGGGCCCCGGTTCGGGCTCCTCGAGGCGGGACTCTGGATGCTCGGCACCATGCTGGCTTTTTCGCTCGTGGTGATGCTGATTGGAGCGACTTCCCCGGACGCTCTGAAAGATCTTGTCACCCTCGGTGGGCTTTCGGCGATCGCCTTTTTGCTCGCCAGTGCGTTCTTGCTCGGGCCGGCGGGGCGTCCGAACACTCTCGCCTTTCGTCCGGTGCCGGCCTTCCTAGTGCTCGTGAGTTTTTTTTGTGGGGCGCTCAGCCAGATCCCGGCGCGCCGCATCGCGGTGCTCATGGAGTCGATTTCACCGAGTCCCCCGAGTGAGATCGCGGAGCGAGCCGCCATGTTGCGTCCCACCAGCGTGACGCACGGCGTGATGCTCGCGGTGATTTTGGTCGTGCTCGTGCCTCTTGCAGAAGAGGTCTTCTTCCGCGGGGCTATCTTTGGCTCCCTCAGGCAAGGCGGGAAGACTCTTCTGGCCGCCGCCGTCATCTCCGGGGCCGGGTTTCTCTTGAGCCACCTCGAGCCGAAGCTGTGGCCGGCTCTCGGTGTGGTCGCCGCTGTCCTCTCGGCCCTTCGGGCTCTTTCGGGCTCGCTCATTCCGAGCCTGGCCTTTCACATCGGGTTCAACGGCTTCGCGGTTCTCGATGGGACCTTTGAGCTGTTTGGTCCGCCGGAACATTTCTCCTTGAGTGGCGAGCCCGAGCTTTTCATTTCGGCTGGCGTCGTCCTGACCTTGGCTCTCCTTTTTCTGTTCGTGGGCCGGGACACGAAGAGTGCTCGGCGGCGCGCTCTCGATAGAGGTCTTTCATGACGAGCGCTCGCGTTTCTCTTTCGCGGCAGTCGAGCCTGGATAGGGCAGGGTTAGGCCTCGCGCCGACGATTCTCAGCCGAGCGCTCCGACTTCTCGCCCTCGGGCTTTTCTTGTTTGTGGTCGCCTGTCAGCGCCCTTACAGGGTGGGCGACTACGTGCTCGTCGAGTGGGGCGATGAGAAGCAGCTCTACCCCGCTTATATCATTTTAGCTCGGGGCGACGCGCGCTTCCGCGTGCATTTTGACGGTTATCCGGCGCGTTGGGATGAGGATGTGACCCTCGATCGCATCAAGGGTTTCGCTCGGGAGCGCGTGTTCCCCCCGCCGCCCCGGCACGTGCGAGCGCTCCAGAACAAAGAAGAGAAGAGCGATGCGGCCTCGCGGCTCAGTCGCTTTAAGGTCGGCGATAAGGTGCGTGTGCGCTTTCGGGGGTCCTTTTATCGAGCGACGGTGCTCGAAGTGGAGAGCGCCGGACGACTCAAGGTTCATTACGAAGGTCACGAATCCGCCTGGGACGAGGTGGTCGATATCGGCCGTGTCGAGATCGCCCCCTAACAAAAGCCAGGGAGGCGCCTTTCGGGCCCCGGTGCGGCCGTGTACAATGCGTCGTCATGACGGACGATGCGTCGACATTGATCGCGCGCAACTTGAAGCGGCTGCGTGAGCGGCTCGGTTGGAGTCAGGCCGCGCTCGCCGAATCGTCTGGGGTGCCGCGCCCGACCATCGCCCACCTGGAGGCGGGTCAGGCCAACCCGACGCTGGCCGTAGCTCTCCGGGTCGCGCGCGCTCTCGGCACCACAGTAGACCAGCTCGTGGCCGCGGCGCCTGACGCGGCGCTGATCGTGGCGCTCAAGGCGGTGCCTTCGGCGCGCCTCGGTCGCGGTCGCCGCTATCCGCTGCTCTCCGAAGGGGGACAGAACGGACTGTCCTTCGAGCGCCTCGTGCTCAAAGCTGGGACCCGCGTGACCCTCGAGATCGGCAGCTCAGGCAGCCAAATTCTCGTGGCGGAACAGGGAAATTTTGAGCTCGACTGGGGGGAGGGGCAGGGGGCGCTGTCGGAAGCCCATGTCGCTTTTCTCCGTCTCTCCGCGGAGATTCACGCGAAGAGCGACGGTGTTCTCTACAGGCTGAGTGGACTTTGGAATCTCCCGGGCTTCCCTTGAGTCTCCTTGCGGGGCGCGCCCGGAGCAGCTAGCAGGCGCGTCCCATGTCCGAACTGCGCAACGTTGCGATCATCGCCCACGTCGATCACGGAAAAACCACGCTGGTCGATGCCATGCTCAGGCAGACGGGTGTGTTCCGCGTCAATGAGGCAGTCGTCGACCGAATCATGGATTCGAACGACCTCGAGCGGGAGCGCGGCATCACTATTCTCGCCAAGCACTGCTCGGTGCGCTTTGGGGACACTACGATCAACATCATCGACACTCCGGGCCACGCGGATTTCGGCGGCGAGGTCGAGCGAACCTTGAAGATGGCTGACGGCGTGCTCTTGCTCGTCGATAGCGCTGAAGGCCCTTTGCCCCAGACCCGCTTCGTGCTCGGCAAGGCGATTGAACTCGGGCTCCCGGTCATCGTCGTGATCAACAAGATCGATCGCCAGGACGCGCGGCCGGACGACGTTCTGAGCGAGACCTTCAGCCTCTTCTGTGAGCTCGACGCGACCGACGAGCAGGCGGATTTCGCGACCATCTACGCGATCGGAAAGCTCGGCATCGCCAAGCGCAGCCTTGACGATGAAGGCAAAGACCTCACGCCGCTCTTCGAGACCATCATCGAGCGCGTGAGGCCCCCGAAGCTCGACGTGGAAGCTCCGCTCCAGTTCCTCGTGCACAACATCGAGCACGATGAGTACGTCGGCCGTCTCGCGATCGGTCGCGTTTGGCGCGGCAAGATCCGGGTCAACTCGAGCGTCGCTTTCATCGGCGAAGAGTCGACGAAGCAGGCGCGTCTGAGCGCTGTGTACCGCTACGAGGGTACGGCGCGCGTGAAGGTCGAGGAAGCAATCGCAGGCGATATCGTCGCTGTCGCGGGCCTCGAAGAGGTCCAGATCGGCGATACGCTGGCCGATCCCACGCAGCCGGAAGCTCTCCCGCGCATCTCCGTCGAAGAACCGACCATCAAGATCCGCTTCGTCGTTTCAAACTCGCCCTTCGCAGGCAAGGTCGGAAAATGGGTTACATCGCGCCACATCAAGGAGCGCCTCGAGAAGGAAGCCAAGAGAAACCTCGCGCTCCGCGTCGAATCGACCGACGAGCCCGACACCTTTATCGTCTACGGTCGCGGTGAGCTGATGCTCGCGGTGCTCGCCGAGACCATGCGCCGTGAAGGCTTTGAGTTCTCGCTCGGCATGCCCGAGGTAGTCGTGCGCGAGAACAATGGGGTCCGGGAGGAGCCAGTCGAGCTCGTCGTGATCGATGTGCCGGAAGAGTACGTCGGTGCGGTAACGGTTCGGCTCGGTGAGCGACGCGGCCAGATGACGAACATGACGAACATGGGCTCGGGGCGCGCGCGCGTCGAGTTCCGCGTTCCTTCCCGTGGTTTGATCGGTTTCCGCTCCGACTTCCTCACCGAGACGCGCGGCCTCGGACTTCTGAACACTCTGTTCGCAGGCTGGGAACCCTACGCGGGGCCGATGCTCCGTCGCGCGAGCGGCGCAATGGTCGCTGACCGCGCTGGTGTGGCGACTCCTTATGCGCTCTTCGGACTGCAGCCTCGCGGCCAGATGTTCATCCGCGAAGGCGCTGAGGTGTACGAGGGCATGATCGTCGGCGAGCACAATCGTGAGAACGATCTCGACGTCAACGTGACCAAAGAGAAAAAGCTCACGAACATTCGCGCAGCCGGCCGCGACGAGAACGTGATCTTGACCCCGCCTCGCGCACTGACCATCGATACGGCTCTCGAGTGGATTGACCGCGATGAGCTCGTCGAGATCACCCCGACCGCCATCCGCGTCCGCAAGAAGGTCCTCGACGGGAATCGGCGCCCCCGTCGCGACAGCGAGAAGGTCTGAGCACCCCTTGAGCACCCGGGAGTCCGGGGGTTCTTTGCGCTGGGGCTCGCCGCTGTCGGCCAGAGGCCCGGCCGCTGTCCGTCAGGGGCCATGCGGCGATACCGGGGCCCGTGCGCGACAGCCCCTCCTGCCGCCGGAGAGTCTCCAAGGCCCCGAGGGAAGGCTCGCTCCGCTGCCGCGATAAATCGGCGCGCTTCAGGCGGGGGGCGCTTCGACGAACTCGCCGAAGTCCTCGTCCCAGACCATGCCCTCGGGGATGAAGCGCTCCTCGGAGCTCGCCTCGACCTCTTCCGGAGCCGTCTGGAGGTTCGTCCAGCCGGCCGCCGGAAACCTGTGGGAGAGCTCGGCCAGGAGGGGCCTCAGGCTCTCCCGATCGCGCGCTGAGATGACAAGAGAGTTCGGCTGCTCCGAGAGAGCGCGGATTGTCTCGGGGCCGAGCTGATCCGACTTGTTGTAGACGGTGAGTCGCGGAATCTCCGCGATGCCGAGCTCGCTGATGAGACGTTCTGTCTCTTTGCGGTGAGTCGCTTCTTCGGGATCGGAGGCGTCGACGAGTTCGAGAATCAGGTCTGCGTCGGCGGCTTCTTCGAACGTCGCGCGGAAGGCCGCGAAGAGGTCCTTCGGCATGTCGCGAATGAACCCTACGGTGTCGCTGAGGACGATCGTGTTTCCTTCCGGCAGCGTGAGTCGGCGGGAGCGAGTGTCGAGGGTAGCGAAGAGCTTGTTCTCAGCGAGAACGCCCGCTTGGGTTAGGGTGTTCAGGAGCGTGCTCTTGCCCGCGTTGGTGTAACCGACGATGGCCACGACGGGGATGTCTTCGCTTTGGCGTTTGCGGCGGCGTTCCCCGCGCTGCTTCTCGAGCTCTGTGAGCTGTTTTTGGAGTCGTTCGAGGCGCTCGCGAGCGCGGCGGCGTCCGATCTCGAGCTTCGTCTCACCGGGCCCACGTCCACCAATGCCGCCGGTGAGGCGTGAGAGACCGTCGTCCTTCTGACCGAGGCGGGGCAGCGTGTACTTGAGCTGCGCGAGCTCGACTTGCAGCTTTCCGTCTCGACTCTCCGCGCGTTGGGCGAAGATGTCCAAGATGAGCTGAGTGCGATCGAGGATCTTGAGATCTGTCTCTTGAGCGATCGAGCTCGCTTGCGTGGGGCTCAAGTTGCAGTCGAAGATGAGAGTTTCAACGTCGAGATCGATCGCCTCCATGACGAGCTGTTCGAGACGGCCCTTGCCGAGCACGAACTTTGGATCGATGCGCTCACGGATCTGAATCACGCGGCGCACGACCTCGACTCCTGCCGTCTCAGCGAGGGCAGCGAGCTCCTGCATGCGCGACTCGGCGTGCCTTTGGGCCGTCGGTCCGCGGGATTTTTCCCCGACGTGGACGAGCATGGCCCGGCCGTCTTTGGCTTCGAGGGGACGACCCTTCTCCAGGCGAGAGTATTCGTCTTCGAGGGCCGAGATGAGTTCGCCAAAGTGAGGCTGGGGACGACCCCAGGGCATCGGCGCGACGAGCTCATAACCGAGCGTGTCCTCGTCGTCCTTCTTCGCTGAGGGCCGGTTGTGTGCCCAGGTGATGCGCGCGAGCTCCCCGCGCGGATTCAAGACGAGCGCGCACACGAGGTCGAGCCGGAGCCGCGTCAGGTCGGTCAGATCGTCGTGAGTTAGGCCTTCGCCGAAAAGGTGCGTATGGATCAGGCGGACTCCGCGGAAGCGACCTTTCGCGGCGCGCAAACGGCCGACATCCGGAAGCATCAAGCCCGTCGGAGTTCCGATGATGACGTGCTCGACGTTACCGATGCGCGAAACCAAGACACCGACTTGGCGTCCGGATTCTTGGGACGCTGTCGCCAGGGAGCGGGCGAGCTCCGGACTGACGATTACGTCGGCGGGAACTTTCCTCCTCGAGACCCGTTCGAGGGCCCTCCGCGCGCTGGCGGAAAGGCTGGTTGTATCTCCTGTAAGCTCCATCCTAGGGTTTTCGGGGAGGCGGCCTGAGTTCGGCTTGTCTCCCGGCGAGGGTCTATAGCGCAAGTCGTAAGGCGCGTCGTGCCGCGGCCCCGTTCTTGGGGCCTGAAAAACGGACACCCGGGGTCGAGTCAAGCGAGGCGAGCTCCGCTATAGGGAGGGCCCTATGGCCCTTTTGACCGAGCTGAGTCTGACTGAGGCCCAGCGCCTCGCGAGCGCTTATGGCCTTCGCCTGAAGAGCGTCACGGCGCTCGCCGCGGGGAGCGTGAACTCGAATTTCTTCCTTGATACAGAGGACGGCCAGAGGTTCTTCGGTCGTCTCTACGAGGAACAGGGTCTGTCGGGCGCACAGTTTGAGGTGCGTCTGAATCTCGCACTGGCAAGCGCCGCGGTTCCCGTGGCCCGGCCTCTCGTCACCCTGGAGGGAGAGCCCTGTGTGATCCACGGGCGGCCGGACGGTCGCGAGCAACCCTTTTCTCTCTACGAGCACGTGGAGGGTGAAGTTGTCTGTCAGAAGCGCGTGACTCCGGGTCTCGCGCATTCGGTCGGCGCAGCTCTTGCCCGGGTACATCTGGCTGAGCTCTCCGGACTTTCGGTGCCGGGTGGGCGCTTCACGATCGATGCGCTCCGCACGCGGCTCCGCCGTGTGCACGAAAGTAGTCGGGCGAGCCTGCTTCCCGATGCAGAGCGAATCGATGAGCTGCTCGTTGAGATTGACAAGAAGCGCGCTCGGGATCTACCGACCGGGCTCATCCACGGCGACCTTTTCCGTGACAACACGCTCGTGAGCGGGGAGCAAGTGCTCGGGCTCCTCGACTTTGAGAGCGCCTGCCGCGGCCCGTTTCTCTACGATCTGATCGTGACGATCCTCGCCTTCTGTTACGGAGACTCCCTCGACCAGGCGCTTGTGGCCTCGATGGTGCGTGGTTACGCGAGCGTGCGCGCCCTCGGGGCCCGGGAGCTCGAGGAGATTGAAACCGAGGGGCGCCTTGTTTGTGCCCGGTTCGCTGTCACAAGGCTCACGGACTTTTCCCTCCGCGTTCCGGAAGGAGAGAAGCCGCTCCGAGACTACCGGCGCTTCTTGGCGCGGAAACAGGCCATCGAAGCGGGAGAGCTTCGCCGAGCCTTCGAAATCGGGCTTGGGTCAGGAGCCTGAGGCGAAAGAGAGCGCGCGAGCGAGAGCGAGCGCGCGGGGTTCTTTGCGCGATAAGAACACGTCGTGTTTCGCTTCGGGGATGACCTCGATCGTGACAGCGTTTCCGAGCCGTGGTCCGTAGAGCGCCATGTGTTCGACCTTGAGCACTGTGTCTGAGGTGTGAGCGAGGCGATTGACGGGGCCGACGGGACTCGAGCTCTTGTCCGAGCGGAGCAAGAGGATAGGCTTCTCGAGACCGAGTCCCGCTCGGATCTCCCGCTGAGCAAGGAGCACAGCTCGGAGCCAGCCAGCGAAGATGGGAAATCCATCGAGGGGTTTCCTCCCGAGGTCATAGCTCCACTCGCCGCTCTCCGAGATATGGAGAGTCTTTCCATAAGTGGAGCCGAGGCCGGTCGGCGCTCTGAGGCTCGGACAAAGCGCGCCGAACCAAGCCAGAGGTTCGAGCGCTCGCCGGAGCGCGCCTTCCACGGGAAAGTCGAGGAACGGGCTATTGAAGATGAGACGGGAAATCTGATCTCGGGCGGGACCGCGCTTTGCGTAGAGCGCCGCGGTGATGCAGCCCGTCGAGTGTGCGAGGAGTGTGATGGGTCCTTGGACTTCTTGCCGGATGGTCTCGATGGCCCAGGTGAGCTCAGGGAACGGATCTTCGGCGCTCCGGAAGAAATGTGGGAGGTTCCCCGCCATGAGCGAGCGCCCCGCGCGTCGTGTATCGATGGCGCAAAAGGAAAGCCCCGCCTCCTCGAAGTGGCGCGCGACGTGAACCTGAAAGAAATAGTCGCAAAATCCGTGGAGGGACAGAACTGCGCCGTGAGCTTCGCCCGGATCGCGGTCACTTCGGATTAAGGTTGCTCTCAGCGGGCCGTCCTCTTCTGACTGTAGAGTCAGGACTTGATGGACAAAGCCTTCCAATTCATCCCGGGTGTAGGCGGACACTTGAGTCCATCTTGTCACTTTTTCCTCGGACCCGGCAGGGGCCATTCCTCGATGGTTCTCGGCGGTGGTCGCGCTCCCGAGCAGGTTCCGAGCCGGCTGGGATATGTTAACATTGAAATTCTGGGGCCAGAGGGACGCCCGGACCGCGCGTGGGAGACGCTCGAGTGCAAGTCGATTTTTCTACAAAACAACTCACGATCAAGCTTGTCTACTACGGCGCCGCGCTGAGCGGAAAGACGACAAACCTCCAGTCCCTCCACGAAGCCGCTTCCGGTGACTCCAAGGGGCGTCTGATGACGCTCGATACGAAGGACGATCGAACGCTCTTCTTCGACTTGCTCCCGCTCACCTTCAACGACAAGAGCGGGATCGCCGTGCGGGTGAAGGTGTTCACGGTGCCCGGTCAGGTCATTCACACCTCGACGCGCAGGCTCGTCGTACAAGGGGCCGATGGGGTCGCCTTCATCGCCGATTCGCGCCTGAGCGAGACCGACAACAACACCGAGTCCTTCCTCGACTTGCAGAGAAACCTCCAGGGACAGGGCATCGAACTCGAGAAGATGCCGCTCGTGATCCAGTTCAACAAGCGGGACCTCCCGAGCATCAGGAGCCAGGCGGAGATCGCCGAGATGGCCAAGCTGGGGCGGGAGCCTGTCTATCTCGCGATCGCGACGAAGGGAGTCGGTGTCGTTCCCTGCTTCGTTGGGCTCCTCTATCGCACATGGGAGCAGCTCGAAGCGACCCATGGGCTGAGCGAAAAATTCGGGTTCGATGGCCCTGAGTTCGTCGCGGATGTTGCGGCAAAACTTGGCGACCCTCGCCCTCTCCACGATATCTTGGCAGACTCTGTCGGGGGAGGGGTTCATGGGCGATAGCCGCATGAAGACGCTCGAAGAGCTGACGATGCTCGAGCAGTTCAGCCTTGAAGATCTGCTCGATCGTCGCGCGTTGCCCGAGATGTTGAGCTCGTTCGAAGAGCTCACGGGTATCCCCGCGCGCATCTATTCGCTGGCCAGCGGTCTCTTGGCTGGTCCGAAATCTGCGCCGCCTCTCGATGCGCTGCTCGAAGGATTCCCCGCTGGACAGAGGCGTCTCCGCGACACGATCCACGAGGTGCTCTCCGTTGGCGTGACAGTCGACGAGCCGGCGTGGGTCGAGTGTGCGTTCGGCGCGGGATACCTCGTGTCCCAGCTCGACCACGATGGGCGTCTCCTCGGGCGCATTGTGCTCGGTCCGGTGCGCCTGAAGGGAGCAGCTCAGGGGTTCTCGGGCCAGGTGATCCGGCTGCCAGAGGACAGCTCCAGAGAGCTCTCGCCAGGCGATGTCCCGGCGAAGACGCTCGAAGAGTGCAAAGAGCTCTTGCGTTTCTTCCAGCGTACCCTCGATGTGCTCGCTTACTCGGGCTTCAAGGCGCACCTCGCGAGCAGCATGCATCTCGCGACAGTGCGCGAGAACTTCCGGGAGCTCACCGACAAGAACACGAAGCTCCAGTCTGCCTACGACCGGCTGCGGGAGCTCGACCGCCTCAAGAGCAACTTCCTGGCCACGGTTTCCCATGAGCTGCGCACCCCGCTCACTTCGATCATTGGCTACAGTGAGATGCTCCTCGAAGGGATCTCAGGGGAGCTGAACGACGAGCAGAGGGAGTTCCTCGGAACGATCCACCAAAAAGGCGAGCAGCTGCTCGAGCTAATCAAGAGTTTGCTTGATCTCTCGAAGCTCGAGAGCGGCACCATGAGCCTTCGCAAAGGCAACGTCGACTGTGGTGCACTCGCCCGAGACGTCGCGACCACCTTGGCCCCGACTGCGCGCAAGAAGAACGTCAGTCTCACCGCTAGCGTGAACGACGCTCTCCCGGTCTTGAACGGCGATGCGGAGCGGCTTCGCCAAATCCTCCTCAATTTGACCGAAAACGCGATCAAGTTCACGCCCGCCGATGGCTCGGTGGACATTGGGGTTCGCTTGGTTGAGCAGGACGCCCGTCCGGGCACAGTCTCGAGCGGAGCGGTGCTCGGCTCGCCGAAGCGGCGCGTCATCGAGATCCGCGTGGCGGATTCTGGAATCGGGATCCCCGAAGACCAAAGGGAGCGGGTGTTCGACGCCTTCTACCAGGTCGACAATACTTCGACGCGAGAGATTGGCGGCAGTGGCCTCGGGCTTTCCATCGTCAAGCGCCTCGTCGATGCTCATGACGGACAGGTCCACATCGAGTCGAACGATCCTCGGGGCACCACGTTTGTGGTCAGCCTTCCCTGCAAATGAAACAGCGCACAAGCCGCCCGCGTCCGGGGAGCGCCCGAGCCCGTCTGAGCGAGGCAGAGGCTCTCGAGATCCTGAAAAAGAACCTCGGCCGAGCTCGGGGACGGGACGTCGTGGCTGGCATCGGCGACGACACGGCCATTCTGGCTCCCGCTCCCGAGGCCCACTGCTGGACCGTCGACTCCTGCGAAGAAGGGTCTCATTTTCTCGCGCACTGGGTCAGCCCCGACGACATCGCTCATAAGTCTATCCACGGATGTGTGAGCGATTTGGCAGCAATGGGCGCGAAACCGCGAGCGCTCTTGTGCCATGTGACCCTGGGACCAACCACGGACGCGGAGTTCTTCGAGCGCTTCTCCCGAGGCCAAGCGCGCGTAGCACGCGCCCTCAGCTGTCCCATCATTGGCGGCAACTTGAGCCACGGTCCGCGCTTTTCGGTCGTCACGACCGCTCTCGGTCGGCTGGAGCAGGCGGGCGCGGGCGCGCTCACGCGAAGTGGTGCGCGCGCAGGAGACGAGCTGTGGCTGGTCGGTGCTGTCGGTCTGGCTCGTTTGGGGTATCTCCTCCTGAGCTCCGGGGTGCGCTCGGGACACGGGGCGGCTGCTCTGGCACTTCGCGCTTTTCGGACGCCGAACGCATTGGTTTCGGAAGGGCGCGGGCTCCGCGGGAAGGCGAGTGCTTGCATGGACGTGTCCGACGGCCTCCGCCGGGACAGTCAGACGCTCAGCCGGGAGAGTCGCGTTCGGATCGTGATCGAAGGCAAGCGACTGCTTGAGCTCTTGCCTCGGAGCGTACAAACCCTCGCTCGGAAGCTCGGTCAAGATCCGCTCCAGTTAGCTCTGGATGGCGGGGAGGACTATGCACTGCTCGCGGCAGGTCCAGCGAGCCTTCGGCCGAAGTTTGCCTCGGTGATCGGCCGCGTCGAGCGGGGCGCGGGCGCGTACATCGAGGCTCTTGGCAAGAGCACGCGTCTGAGTGGCGGGTTTGAGCACGGAGAGGCGAAGGAGCCGAAGACACATTCTGGGTCGACGAGGTCTCGCTGAGCGACGGAGCGGCGGCTGAATGCTTGCTGCTGAGCGGACCTGAATACGGCAGAACGCGAAGGAGCGTACTATCGAACAGTGACGGTGCGCGCGGAGAGGCCCGCGGCCTCGAGGGCGCGAGCGAGGCTCGCGGGGCCGAGCACAACAATGTCCAGAGCAGCTTCTTGCGGCAAGTTGTCCGGCTCGCTTTCACAAGCCCCGAAATCTGCGCGCCCGAGCCGCTGCGCGCCGAGCGCAGCGTGCTGTTCAGAAGACGAGACGCCGTTGATGGGCACCGCATGTAGCTCCTTGATGATCGAGACGACACTGTCCGCGCTTGCGCTTCGCTCTGCGCCAGGCGCTGCAGAGAGCGCACGCCATTCCCTCCGCCCTCCGCTCACCTTGAGCCGTCCGAGGACAATCTCCTTCAGAAGCGCCGCGTCCCGAACTCCGCTCAGCACCCGCACCGAAAAGGCGACGATCGGGGTGCTGTCGTCGGCGAGACGAACGAAAGAAAGCTGGGCGGAACGGAGCTCCCCGTTGGTGCGCGCGGGGCGCGCCTCCGCCTGCATCGCCAAAGCCGGCAAACTCCGCGCATTCGGTGCTACCGCGCACACGGCGGAGGCGCTGAGGAGCTTCTGGAGGTCTTCAGTCAGGGCCGACAAACCTCGAGCGCTATAGAAGGCTGCTCCGAGCGGTTCTGAGTTCGAAGCTGTGAGCACGAGTTCTGCGATGTTCTTTGGATTTTCGAGATCTTTCTTTACCTGAGCCCGAACGCTCTCAAGGGCGAGAGTGAGCGCTTCGTTACCGGGTTCGATGCCTCGCTCGATCCACTGGAGCACGCCTCCGAGGCGAGCAGGCTCGGTCGTGACGCAGATCCCTCCCGGGGGGCAAGGAAGCGGCTTGGGCGCAGCGCTGCTGAGAGTGGGCGCGGCCCTCAGCCAATGGTCGAGTACTAGGCGCAGCTCGAGCCGTGGCGCTTCATCGGGCAAGAGCATGACACTCGCAGCGTGCACCTCCGGGCGCTCGACGACCGTGAGCTTCCACACTTGGGGCTCCGGAGCGTTCGCCCGCGGCCGGGCCGGAAGAGGCTCGGGAGGAGCGGGAAATGACTCGGCATTCAGCTCGGGACTTGAGCTTCCTTCTGCGCGGACGGACTCGGCGCGGCGACCGCCTGCCTGTGGACTCGAGCAGGAAAACACCGCGCAGACGAGCGCCAGAGTGACTCTTCGCATCACGACGAGAAAGCCTCAGCCACTTAGGCGGCAGAAGCGCTCAGCCCTTGTCGCTCCAGCATCGCGCTCAGATCCGGAGCGCGCCCCATGAACTCGACGAAGAGATCGAGGGGAGGCTGGCTGTCTCCGCGAGCCAGGATCGTGTCGCGGAAGCGTTGACCAGTAGCGCGATCGAAGAGACCGTTCTTCTTGAAGGAGGTGAACGCATCTGCGTCGAGGACCTCGGCCCACTTGTAGCTGTAGTAGCCGCCGGCGTAGCCGACGGGGTGCGAGAAGAGGTGCCCGAAGGAGGCGATCATGGATGCGCCCTTGGGAGAGCGGGTGACCGAGTAGCGGGACAAGAGGTCTTCCGAGAACTCGTTGAGGGCCTCGGGATCCGACGGAACGTCGTCCATGTGAAGCGCGAGATCGACAGCCGCGAAGCCAAGCTGGCGCATCTGGGCCGAAGCGGCGCGGAAGTTTCGCGCGGCGAGCAGCGCGCGCACGAGCTCTAGAGGGATCGGCTCGCCCGTTTCGTAGTGATGAGCGAAGCGGTCGAGCACCGACTTCTCGGAGCACCAGTTCTCCATGATCTGAGAGGGGAGCTCGACGAAGTCCTGCGCGACGTTGGTGCAAGCCAGGCTCCGAATGTCCACCCGACTCAGGAGGTGATGAAGGAGGTGACCGAACTCGTGGAAGATGGTCTCGACGTCGCGGAAGCTGAGGAGCGACGGTGAGTCTTTGCTCGGTGGCTGGGAGTTGGCACAGAAGAGCGCGACGTGGGGAGCGGGCGGCGTTCCCGCGATGAGCCCGTGCATCCAAGCTCCGTCGCGCTTCGATTCGCGCGGATAGAGATCGGTGTAAAAAACCCCGAGCTCGGTGCCGTCTTCGTCGCGCATCCTGTAGCTCTTCACAGCCGGGTTCCAAACGGGCAAATCGGCGGGATCGATCTTCACCCCGAACAAATCTTCGGCGAGTGAGAACGCACCGGCGACGACCTTCTCCGCGGAGAAGTAGGGACGGAGCGCTTCTTCATCGAGATTGTAGAGCGCGCGCCTTTGTTTCTCGGCGTAATACCCGACGTCCCAGGGCTCGAGGGACGGGGCGCTCGGACCTTCGAGCTCTCTTTGGAAAGCTCGGAGCTCTTCGGTCTCGCGCGCGAAAGCCGCTTGCGTGCGCTCGGTCAGGTCTTCGACGAACTTCTTCGCCTGAGCGCCGGATTCGGCCATGCGATCCTGGGTCACGAAGTCGGCGAAGTTTGCGAAGCCGAGCAGGTTCGCCTTCTCTTTCCTGAGCCTTAGGATCTCGGAGATGAGCTTCAAGTTGTCGCCCGCGGAAAGGCCTCGACGATTGAACGCGCGCCACATCTCTTCGCGGAGAGAGCGATCCTCGGCGAAGGTCAGAACTGCGATCACACAAGGTGCCTGGAGCGTGAGGCGGTAGCCCGGCTTGCCCTTAGCTTCCGCCGCCTCGCGGGCGAGCACGCGTGCTGTCTCCGGGACGCCGGCGAGCCTCTCCTCGTCGACGTAGAGCTCGAAGGCATTCGTGCCGTCGAGGGTATTTTGCGCGTACCGAGTCGTGAGTTGGCTGAGCTCCGAGTCGATGGCTCGCAGCCGATTCTTGCCTTGCTCGGGGAGATCGGCGCCGTTTCGGTGGAAGTCGTCGAGGGTTTTCTTGATCAGGCGGCGTTGGGTCGCGGAGAGACCCGTGACCTTGTCGCTCTCGCCGAACGCCTTGAGCGTCTTGTAGAGCTCACTATGCAGCGAAATGCTCGACCAAAACTCGCTCACATGAGGAAGCACCGCACCGTAAGCCTGACGCAGCTCAGGAGTCGTCTGGACGGACTCGAGGTGCTCAACAATCCCCATCGCGATCCCGAGGCGCTCCGTTGCTGTCTCGAGCCTGCCAAAGGTCGAATCGTAAGTCAGGGGCTCGGGGGCGCTCGCGATAGCATCGAGTTCACGCGCCGCATCTTCGACGAGACTCAGGATGGCTGGTTCGACGTGTTCGGCCCTGAATTGATCAAAGGGCAGGGGACGGCCGAGGTGCAAGAGAGGGTTCGACATTCGCCCTTCACGCTGTATCGCTTTTCCCCAAATGACAACTTGGACCTAGGGCAAAAAAGTGCCCGGGGGGCGCCGTTGTCCTCCCCAAGGCCCGAGTCGACCGGTTTTTTCGAGCATTTTCTGGGAATGAAGCGAGGGGCGCCAACAAAGAACGAGCCCGATCTGCGCCAAGCGAGAAAGGCGCACATCGGGCTAGGGGCAGGACTCTGGCGACCTCCGAGGTCGCCCGGCTGCGATTTCTTCGTCGGGTGTTAGAACACGTCTCAAATATGGCACAGCTTTCGCCGTGTTTTCCTGAGATCTGCTCGACGGCTCCCCGTGTTTTTCATGCGCATCTCATTTTTAGATGCGCGCTCTAGTTGTGGAGCAGGGTGATCATCGCCTGCAGGCCGACGGCCGCTGACTCAACGTCGCCGCCCGCCATGTAGGCGCCAGAACCTCGAAGGAAGAAGCCCACGCTCCAATCAGGAGCTACCCAAGCGTCGTACCCGGCCCAAAGGGCGCCGCCGCCGCCGAAGGCCGATCCGCCGCCGATGCTGTCGAGCGTCGTGCCCGCAAAGCCAATCGCGGCACCCACGTGTCCGCCCTTCCGCGAATTAGGGAAGGCGTCGAAGAATGGCCCGGCGATGAAGTGGAACTGAGTGATGTTTTGGTTGAAAACGGGGACCGAGACAGCGGTGTTCGTGAGCGCTGCGAAACCGAGGGCCATGCCAGGAGCTACGGTCCCACCGACCAAAGCGTCGAGACCCAAGGAAAACGAAGATCCATCGCTGCTCGCGCCGAGGGCCTTGTCGTTGATGTTACTGAAAAGGAAACCGCCGCCTGCGTTCACTCGAAAGTAGAAGCCGTGATGAGCGTAATCGGTGCGCTCAAGGGCCCGGTCGGGCGGAGCCACCTCAAAGTTCATCTTGCTGGTCGGCTGAGCAGGCGCGGACTCGGCGTCGGATTCGGTAGCTTGCGTCGTGACCTCCGGAGCTGCTTCGGGAGCGGACGTTTCTTCAGAAGCGGCTTCAGTCTCCTCCTGGGCGAAAGAAACCTGGGGCATAAAGACCGCCAAGGCGCCGAGGAGGAGGGGGAGGGAATGAACAGAAACGCGAGACATAATATGAGGTCCTTCTGTGCGAGATGAAGAGAAACAGTCCAATCGTGACTTGCCGAGGCAGACAGGGCCAGTGAGCAGGCTCTACGGAAGTGAGCTCAGGGGGCTTCCCCGGAGTGCACCTCTTCTCTCCCCTCGGTGGAGAACTCTCGAATTCTCCGAGCCGTGATCTGGCAAGCGAGCGGGCTCTGGTCAATCCCTACGCAGTTTCGACTCAGGCGGAGCGCGGCGAAAAGGGTCGTTCCGGAGCCGCACATCGGGTCCAAGATGAGGCTTTCGGGCGTTGAAGCGGCTCGGATGATACGCTCAAGTAACGCTACCGGTTTCTGTGTTGGATACCCCGTCGTCTCCCGCCGAAGCGGCGTGTTCGCGCTCATGGCCGGGATATCGGCCCAAACGCTGCCCCGTTGTCGCCCCTCGTCGAGAAAGTAGCGATAGGTTTTTCCTCCGAGTGTCCGTTCTCGGAAGCGCCGCCCGCTCGAGTCGGTCTGAGTAAAATGCATCCTTTGGCTGGTCTCGGCGTAGGGTTCGCGGAGCTCCGGATCGTGGATGTTGTAGATGAAGTCGCGCGTCTTCGAATAAACGAGGATGGTTTGGTGAGTGACGCTGAGCCCTCGTCGCTTGCGTCCGCCGTTGCCGGGTACCCAGATGACCTCGCCCTGGAACGACTGGGGGCCGAAGATTTCATCGAGCAGGCCCTTGGTCTCGTGGACGGTCCGGTGGTCGAGGTGGACCCAGAGCGATCCGACGCCACTGAGCGCGGCGCGCATCTCCGCGAGCCGCGGGCGGAGCATCGAAATGAAGGCGTCCCGTCCGCCCCAATGATCTTCGTAGGCGGTCGGCCCATGGACTCTTTGGCCCTGCTCGACCCGCGCCCCCCGCTTGCCCCCGGCGTTATAGGGCGGGTCCACATAGATCAGATCGAAGCGCGCTCCATCGCTGATGAGAGTGGGTAGGACACTCAGGCAATCGCCCTGGTGGACGGTGGCGCTCGGAGCTTCGGAGGTCATCGAGGCGAGTCCTCCTGGCTTTCTATCCTTGAGGGGAAGTGAGCGAGACCTCTCCCTCCGAACGTAGTGCCTCGGCGCTCGCTTCCGGTTCATTCGCCGGACGTTCGAGGGCAGGGAATGGATCGCTCTCAGCGACCAAGGCGACGAGTTCTTCTTCACTCAGATCGGCCTGGGGCAGCGGCGGCAGCCAGCTCCAGTGAGGTCCACCGCCCATGCACCCGCCGACCGCTTCGTCCGGCGCGCAGGCGATCCTCATGTGGATGTGGTCATCGTGCGGGAGAGAATCGACCGGCTGGACCATCACGGTCTGTGCCCGAGAGACGAGTTCAAGGTCAGTCTCTTTGGCGAGTGCGTATTGGACAATGAGCGCTTCGAGATCGCGACTGATGAAGAGGAACTGGACCCGGAGCTCCGGATCGCTCAAGAGCTCGCGGATGAGGATCCACTGTCGCTCGACGTCGAGGCGGAGATATCGCCCGTCCTCGAGCTTGACGAAGCCGTCGGGACCGAGCGAGATGAACCCGGGGTTTTCGATCGGAATGCCTTCTGGGCTCACCATGTAAAAGAGCAGATCGACATCACGTCCGGTGCGGTGGGAGTTGTGCCTCGGGATTTTGCCGCCGGTCTCGGCCGAGAGGTCACCGATCACGAGCCGCGCGCCGCCGGGGCGCTCCTGGGCGACGGTGAGGGCGGCTTGTTCGAGGCCCTGGACGAGGCGAGGTAGACCAAAATGTGCCGTGCCGTGGGGGCGATAGCGACGATACCCCGGGCCGCCATTTTGGAGCTCGCGGGACTCGGTGAGCACACCTTGGTGCGGGACACCGACGCTGCCTCCGAGCGAAGGAACGAGCGGCGTCGGGCTCGCCATGCAGCCTGAGACGAGGGATCCCAAGGCAGCCCCGAGAAGGGTCCGGGCGGAGCTTCGGAGTAAGGACATCATGGACTCGTGTGCGCTCCGGTCAAAAATGCGGCAAGGGCATTTGCGACGTTGTGGAGTGCTTCGGGATTTGCGTAGTCGTGGGTGAGCTCCCATTTTTCGCTGCGGGCGCGGACGTAGCCGAGCTCCGAGAAGGCGTGGAGCGCATTTTGGAGCGCGGGCTTGCTGATCGCTTCGCGGCGCAGGATGGCTCGCGAATCATAGAGATTTTCGCCGAGCACGAGCGCTTCTTTGATGAACTCTTTTTCCGACAGGTGCCCGCTGAGCAGCAGCTCGAGCGCGCGCGCGGTGATCAGGTAGGCTTCAATGAAGCTGCGGATCGTGTCCGTGTAGAAGCGCAGCCACTGATCTCCGCTCCAGCCGAGCTCTCCGGGCCCCACGGAAATGAGCTGTCCTTCGCGAGTGAGATGTCCGTCCTTGATGAGCGACTCAAGCGCCGAGGAGAAGATCTCCTCGAAGGCCGCGTCGGCGCGGAAGCGGAACTCATGTTTGAAGAGTTTGGAGAGGTGGCGGACTCGCTCGGAGAGAGCTTGTTCTTCGGTTGGAAGCGGCAACCCCCCGGGACTTCGCGACATAGCGGCGGCGATCAGGCCGCGCTCCACGAAGAAGTGGATGATGATGTTCTTGGAAGTGTCGAGCTGGATGCGGCGCTCGTCGACGACGGAGTAGACCTTCGTGCCTCCTGGAACGGCCCGCGCGCGGGCTAGGTCTGCTTCCACGAACATCTGCAGCGCTTCTCGGATCGAGGCCACGCGGAGCTTGCCCGGGCCTAGGGTGGTCGGAGAGGTGACGCGGGCCCCCAGACGGCTCAGCACCGTAAGGGCGCGCTCGCAGAAGAGGATGATGTCCGATTCCGCCTGGGCGTCAGAGGGACCTCCGAGCAAAGCGAGGGCGGTCAGGGCGCCGGGGGTGACCGCCGTGACGCGATTTACTTCATCCATCACACGGTTGCCGAGGCGGGTTACGAAGGCGCGTCGCTTCGCCGGGCGCGTCAGGTCTTCACGCGCGACCCCTAGCTCACGACAGATGTCTTCGATCGTTAGCAGGTTCCCGAACTGGAGGTTGATGCGCCCGTAGCGGTGCTGGAGGACCTCGCGGGCGCTCAAGAGGTCCGTCGCTTCTTCCTTCTTCTTCTCGCCGCCGGTCAGCTCGCGCTGGAAGCTGTCGGCTTCGATCACCCGCTCGTAACCGATGCTCAAGGGGACGAAGTGGACGTTCTGCTCCGGCACCCCGAGTGCGCCGTCGACGATCATGCTGAGGAGGCCATATTTCGGCTCGAGCAGCTTTCCGGTTCGGCTCCGCCCGCCTTCGAGGAAGAGCTCCATCGGATAGCCGTCACGGATGAGCCTTCGGATATAGGCATCGACCACGGCGGGATAGAGCCGATCGCCGCGGAAGCTGCGACGGATGAAAAAGGCGCCCGCTCGCCGGAAGATCGGACCCACCGGCTGAAAATTCAGATTGTCGCCGGCAGCGATGAGCGGAACCGCGAGGTTCTGCTGATAGAAAAAGTAACTGACGACGAGGTAGTCGATGTGGCTCTTGTGGCTCGGAAGAATGACGAGTGCACCGTCGCGCGCTGCCTGTTTCACGCGCTCCACATCGGAGGGGACAAAATCGATGCCCCGATAGATCCTGCTGAAACCCCATCCCAAGAGGATGCCCATTGCCTTCACCACGTCGGGCGAAGGAGTGGCTTGAAGCTCCGCGAGCATCTTCTCAGCTTCGGCTGTCTTCTGTTTCAGGCCTTCGGGTGTCCCGCCGGAGAGATCGGAGATCACGCTGCGGAGCCGCGGGCTGCGGAGGATTTCGTTACGGACGCGGCCCGGAGACTTCTGCACCGGGCCCACCATCGTGCGTCGTTCGCGCTCGAGGCGGCGTAGCGTCATGTAGGTGATGCGACGCACCAGCACGTTGTCGGGTTGGCTCCCGTGCACGCGCATGAACTCTTGGAGGTTGATCGGCTCGCCCATGCGCATCGAGACGTGCTCGAGGTTCGCGAGGAGCTGCGCGAGGGCTCGCGTCGGGGTCGGCCAGGTGCGCGAGCCGAGGACAAAGTCGACGGGACCTGCCTCGAGTCGATTCGGCGACTTCGACCAAAGGAAGACGAGTGGCACGAGGACAAGGGACCGTTTCCCTTCGCGCTGCGTCTGCACGATGGTGCGGACGAGCTCGTCACCTTCCTGGACTCCTCGTCCACCGGAGGCGCTGGAGCCAACATCGAGGACGCTGAGGGGGCGCTTCAGAAAAAGCGCCGCACTTCCTCCCATTTCGAGCGCCTGCTTCAGCTCGGCGGCCGGCTGCTTGCGCAGGGGAGGGAGGAGCATGTTGAGAAGGCCCCGGCCGCGTACCGTCGGCCCCTCCGGATTCAGGAACCAAAGTCCTAAATCGTTGACGAAGCGAATGCGGGGCAGGCCGTGGCGCTTCGTCAGGTAGTCGAGAGCGAGGAAGTCGAGCCAATTCAGATTCGGCAAGACATAAAGGACGCTCGCATTTTCGGCGTGACGGCGTATCTCATCGGCCCAGCCATCCTCGACCTGGATCCGTTCGAAGACGCGACCGTAGATCGCCGACAGGAGGGCATTCGGCGAGTAGGGGCGGGGGGGAGGGGTAGAAGACATCCGGGCGAGATGAGAGGGTGCCGGAGGGGCGAGTGGTATGACCAACCGGAGGGTAGACGCGAGCGGGCCCTTCGCAAGGGGGGGCGGGTCGTGTAACAAACCTGCGAAATGAGGCGGCATCTCCTAGCGCTCGGATTCGGGATCTGCCTCCTGATGGCGGGTTGTAAGAGATCGGAGCCGAAACTCGACGACGATGACCAGACGCAGCCGAAGGAAGTGGAGCCTCCTGAGGTCGGACAACGAGGGAACTCGAGCTGCTCCAGCGTCCCGGGAGCAAAGTTTGCGCTGCTCGGGGGAGGTCGGGGGATTGAGACGGGCGCGAGTGCGCCATTTCGGGATGGGTTCGCTCTCTCGGCCGTAGAAGGAGAGAAGGAACATCGGATCCGGGTCTACGTCCGGCAGGGGACGACGACCCGCGACGTCTTGCTTGAGCGGGTTTATGGAGGCGACGAGCCTCCGAAGCTCGTAGCTCTTTCCGGGGGGCTCCTCCTCGCTTGGCTCGATCGGGATGCGGGAGGAAAGCGCATCGCACTCGCTTCCGTCGTGCCCGAGGGGGAAGGGTTGCGAGCTGGAAGCGTGGCGGAAGTCGAGACGAACTTTCGGCCTCTGGAGAGCGTCGAGCTTGCCGCGCGCGGTAGCCAGGCCCTTTTGGTTTGGGATTCGAGCGATCCGAAGAAGAAGGACAAGGCAAGCGTGTATTGTGCCCGTCGCGACGCTGCTTCCCTCGCTCCGATCGGCGCACCGCGCCGCGTTTCGCCTCCCGAGGATGACGCGGCCCGTCCACTTCTCCTGCCTGCGCCCGGTGGGTACTGGCTCCTCTGGGCGTCCATTGTTTCCAAGAGCAACGACGCAGCTCCCGAGCTCGATGGCGGCTTGGTCGCGGCGCCTCCCGAGTTTCTACGAGTGCAGAGGCTCGACGAGGATTGCGTTCCTATGGCCCAGCCGCTCGATTTGACGTCGCCGGGCCCGAATCTCGAATTCTCCGCGACGAGCGCAGGTGAGGCTCTTTGGATCGTGTCGCGAGATGACAGCGCCCCAGCACCAACGTTTCGTCGTGTGACAGCCTCGGGATCGGTTGCGATCCAGGCGCCTGCGGACGAGACGATCGTCGGGTTACCTCTGCTCTTCGAAAACGGCGAGACCCCTTGGATTCTGGCGACGGCGCGCGACGGGGCGAGCCTACTCGGAGAGGGACTCTCGGACGGGCCCCTCACACTCCGGCCGGAACCCGCGCTCTTGGGTGTTGAGGTACTCGGCGCGGCGGTGGGAGGCTTGGTCATCGAGCGCCAGGAGGGGGGCGCTGAGACGATAAGGATCGACCTGATTTCCTGCGGTACTGGCGCAGCGGCCCCACAATGACTATGCCCCGAAGTACAGTTCGAGGCATCCCGCATCTCTGAAAATGTCTGCCCTCTCCTTTTCCATCACGTCGAATCCGAATCCCGTCTCGCCCGAAACGCGCGAGGAACGTCTGAAGAACTTGGGCTTCGGTCGCCTCTTCACCGAACACATGGTGCAGATCCGTTATGTGGAAGGTGTAGGCTGGCATGACGCACGCATCGACCCCTACCAATCGATTTCACTCGATCCGGCTGCGAGCGTCTTCCACTACGGCCAAGCCATCTTCGAAGGCTTCAAGGCATTTTCGCAAGCTCGAGGCGGCGTCGCTACCTTCAGGCCCGATGCCAATGCTCGTCGCTTCCAGAGTTCCGCCGAGAGGCTTGCGATGCCGAGCCTTCCGGAAGAAATCTTCGTGCAAGCTGCTGATCTGTTGATCCAGCAGGACCGAGAGTGGGTTCCTCGTCGCGACGGGGAAAGCCTCTACCTGCGTCCGCTCATGATCGCGACCGAGGCCGCGCTCGGCGTTCGTCCTGCCAAAGAGTACCTCTTTCTCCTCATCGCATCGCCATCGGGTGCGTACTTCCCGAAAGGGGTTCGGCCGGTGTCGGTTTGGATCTCGAAGAACTACGTGCGCGCAGCTCCCGGTGGCACGGGCGACACCAAGTGCGCTGGGAACTACGCGGCGAGCCTCGTCGCTCAGCGGCAAGCGAATCTCGCGGGCTGTGACCAAGTGGTCTGGCTCGACGCGGTCAAGCGCACGGACGTCGAAGAAATGGGAGGCATGAACCTGTTCTTCGTCTACGGCTCCGGCAAGAGCGCACGTCTCCTGACTCCCCGGCTGACCGGAAGCCTGCTCCCGGGCATCACTCGCGACAGCCTGCTCACGCTCGCGGCTGACCTTGGCTACGCCACCGAAGAGGGAACGATCACTGTCGACGATTGGCGCCGGGGCGTGGACCGCGGGGAGATCACCGAGGTCTTCGCTTGCGGTACGGCTGCGGTCATTACGCCGGTCGGCGAGGTAAAGTCCGATTCAGGATCGTTTTTGATCCATGGCGGCGAGACCGGGCCCATCGCGGCTGAGCTACGCCAGCGACTTCTCGATATTCAGTACGGCCGTCGCCCTGATGAACACGGCTGGGTCCACCGAGTGATCTGACGACCGAGCAGGGGGCCGCTGAGGAGCGCCCCCCGAGTCACATCTGTGCTCCCCGGTCACTCAGAGGGGGCCATCGAGCACGCTGGACGCCGCGCGCAGGATCACGTTGCCGGTGATTCGGGGGCGGTGCCTCGTAGCGGGAAATGGCAGGCGATGCGCCTCCGTTCTCCGGTCTCGGGGAGCAAGAGAGCCTCGAGACGCGGACGCACAGCGTCACAACGACCGAGCTCCCGTGAGCGGCAGGCTGCCGTATACGCGCACCCCGGTACCCAGGCGTTCTGTGGAATGGGCCGCGAGGAGCCTTCGAGATAGTCGAGGGTCGCCGGATGGGCCGGAGCTTCGAGGACGCGCGCCGCCGGGCCTATCTCCACGGCGACTCCGGCGAACATCATCGCCACGTGGTCACAAAGAGAGACCGCGATCGAAGGGTCACTTGTCGCGACAAGGAGGCTCATGCCTCGCTGTCGCTCTCCGAGCAGGACCGAGAGGAGCGCGCCATCGTCGGTAGTGAGTCCGAGGGTCCTCGGCGCGTCGAGCAGGAGCAGCCTGGGTCTAGGGATGAGACTGCGGGCCAAGGCGATGCGGGCCGACTCGCCCGCGCTCAGGTGATCAGCGGGAAGATCGAGGATACGGTCCGGGAGTCCGAGGCGCGAGACCCAGGTCCCGAGGTCGTAGGGCTTTTGTCCCGCGATCTTGTACGCATCGCTGAGGAGCTGGCGGACCGTTTTTTGTCCGTCGAGGGCCGCGGCTCCATCCTTGAGCGCGAGCTGCATCTCTTTTCGAAAGCGCGGTGCGCTCGCCAGCGCGGGCGGGATGTCATGGCCTCCAAAGAGGATGCGACCACTGCGGTGTGAGCTTACGCCGAAGATGGCCTCGAGTAAGGCGGACTTTCCGCTGCCGGCTGGACCGAGGAGCGCAAGGGACCCGCCCTCGCGCAAGTAGAAGCTGACGCCGCGCACAGCTTCGTAGCCTCGTTCGGCCCCGTTTCCCCCCGAGCGTCCGCGCGCCACACGCACGTTGCGCAGCTCCAACAGGTTCGGCCTTTTCGGCTCGGGCGCTTCGTCTCGTTGCGCGCGCCGGATGAGCGGGACCGCGTGAGACGTCGGGCGTCCTGGCAGCTCTCGGACCTCGAAAGCCACCGGAAGATCGACGGGAGCCTCGCGACCGAAGATCAGAAAAGCGGTACCGAGCTGCCGGCGCCGCTCGATGAGCTCGAGGACTTTTCCGGCCTCGAAAGGGCTGGCACCTTCGGCCCAACCGTCGATCACTACGAGGTCGGGATCGCTCTCGAGGGCGAGCGCGAGCAGGATGCGCGTGCGTTCGCTCGTCGAACAATCGCGGAAGGGTACATGTCGGAGTCGCTCCGCATCGACATGGAGCTCAGCGAGGGTCTCGAGGAGTGAAGGTGAGCTCGGGGTACCGGCGCGGGTCACGCGTCCGAGGCTCGCGAGTGTGTCCGAAGGAAGGACGACCAGGCGAGGATCTTGGGGAACGAGCGCGACCGACGGCGCCGTAGGTTTCATCGTGCCGCTCGTGCGCGCGAAAGGCGGTAGGAGGTTCGCGAGCCCCTGGGCGATGAGCGACTTCCCGGTCCCGATCCTCCCAAACCAGAAAAGTCCGGAGCCCGCGTGAATGGTCGCTGAGACAGGGGGCGTTTCGAAAAGGCGGTGTCCTGCCCCCGCCGAGACGCTGTAGTCTTCGAGCCTAAGGATCAGCGTTTGGCTCGCCGTATTGTCGGTGTTCAAGCGTCCCCCCTGCCTGCGATTCGCTGATACGTGGCGTCCCTATCCTCATGGATGCTTATGATCTTCGCGCCGACGTCCTCCACACCGAGGCGCTTCAGAGTCGCCCAATTGGCGCCGAGAATGCGCGAGCGGAGCGACTCTTTGGGCTCCTGGGCGAGCAAGCTCGCGATCTCCAGCGCGGACGCGAAGCTCGTTCCTTCGCCTAGGCCGGGATTGATTCTCGAAATCACATCGCTGCGCACCGCCTGGAGCATAGGGTCGGGGGAGCGCCTCAAGAAGGTCACCGCCTGGTCGGCCGAAGTGATCGAGGGGACCCCTTCGGGATGGAAGGCGGCGAGCGCGAATCGTCCTTCGCGATCGAGCTTCCGAACGGAGCGCGCCACCTCATCGAACTCGACCCGATTCATGCGGAGACCAGGGAAGGGGATCATGACGAGCTCGATCCGTTCATCCCGAGTCGCCGCGACGAGGACTTCTTGTGTGAGTGCGGCGGCCCGTGACGCCGAGAGCTCTTCGAAGAATCCAGCACAAATTGGCTCGATCAGAAGCTTTCCGGAACTGAGCGAACCTGCGGCCCAAGGACAGAGTCCGAGAGGCAACACCACCTCTACGACGTACCGAGTTAGCAGACGTCGAGCCTCGACCGCGAGCTCGCTCTGGACCGACTCGTCCGTGGCGGCGCGCTCGCTCCGTACGGATTCGTTCTCGCTCTCGGTCGTCATCGTCCGTTCCGAAGGAGCCTCGCGGTGGCTCTGTGTGGGATGTTGTGCCGCATGGTCGAGCTCGCTTCCAAGGGGTGTATCACGGGTCGCTGATGGTTGTCTCCCGGACGCTCGCGCGTAGTTCTTGACGAGGTGAGGAGCAAAAATGTTAGAGTAGTCTTGTGCTCCCGTTTTTGGGGAGCGATCCAGAACAAAAGGAAAACCAGATGGCAGCACGAAAGACCAAGAAGGCAGTCGCCGCTCCCGCAATCGAGGCAGTGGCAGCTCCCGCGAAGAAGGCGAAGAAGAAGGCGAAGAAGGTCGCCAAGAAAGTCGTTCAGAAGGTCGCCGAGGCCGTGAGCGAGACCGCGAAGACCGTCGCCAAGGCGGCGAAGAAGACGACTAAGAAGGCCACCAAGAAGGCTGCAAGCAAGGCCAAGACCGTGGCCAAGGCTGCCAAGAAGACGACCAAGAAGGTCGCTAAGAAAGCTGCCAAGAAGGCTCCGAAGAAGAAGTAAGGACCAGGGATACCTCGGCGCGGCGGGTCCTTCTTCGCCTGAGCGCTCGAGGTGCACATGGGCGCTCAGGGCGAGTGCCCATGTTCCCCTGTCCTGCCTCTCCCTTGTCCGGGTCTCTTGAAGTTGTAGAGTCCGCGGCGGCACCTCTGGTGTCCGCGCGCCGACTTTGCGGCGCCCCCCGAAAAAAGACGAGAGGGACTTTTGGACTTGAACAAGCGCCCCAAGGTGACCGTCACGACGCTCGGTGAGCTGTACGCGGCGGGCCAGAAGATAACGGTCGTGACCGCCTATGACGCGACCATGGCGACTCTCCTCGACGAGGCCGGGGTCGATGTCCTGATGGTAGGTGATTCGCTCGGGATGGTGGTGCAAGGTCACGAGACGACCCTCCCGGTGACTTTGGACCAGATGGTCTACCACTCGAGCGCGGTGGCTCGGGCGCGTCCGAGCGCACACATCGTTTGTGATCTGCCGTTCCTTTCTTATCAAACGGACGAGATCGACGCGCTCCGCGCGGCGGGGAGGCTCGTCAAAGAAGGTGGCGCTGAGTCCGTGAAGCTCGAGGGCGGACGCACGGTGGCGCGGGCTGTGGAGAAGATCGTCAAAGCGGGGATTCCCGTCATGGGCCACGTGGGCCTCGTTCCTCAGTCGGTGCACAGCATGGGCGGCTTTCGGGTGCAGGGGCGCCTGACGCGCGAAGCGGAGCAGCTCATCGAGGACGCTCAGAGTATCGAAGAGGCGGGCGCCTATGCGCTCGTGATTGAAGGGGTGCCGAGTGAAGTCGGCCTGGCGATCACCGAGGCGGTGCGGATCCCGACGATTGGGATTGGGGCGGGTGCGGCCACAAGTGGGCAGGTTTTGGTCTCGACGGACCTGTTGGGCCTCGGGAGAGGGCGAGCTCCGAAATTCGTGAAGCGGTTTGCCTCGCTGGGCGATGAAGTCGTTCGCGCCGTCTCCGAGTACGTTCGAGAGGTGAGGGCGGGTGAGTTCCCGGACACGGCGCACTCGTTCCGCATGAAAGAAGGGGAGAAGGCTCCGCGCTCGAGCGCCTCTGACTCCGAGGAGACGGGGTCGTGAGCGCGCTCATCCTCCACCGAGTCGATGAGATCCGAGCCCGCGCGGAAGCGGCGCGCCGAGCCGGCCGCCGAGTGGGGGTTGTCTTGACAATGGGCGCGCTCCACGAAGGGCACCTGAGCCTTGTCGAGCACGCCGCACGCATCGCCGACGAAGTGATTGTCACCGTCTTCGTGAACCCTACGCAGTTCGGACCGAACGAAGACCTTGCGAAGTACCCCCGCACCCTGGAGAGGGACGTCGAACTCGCTTCGAAGGCGGGCGCGACCTGTATCTTCGCTCCCGAGGCGAAGGAAATGTACCCCGGCGCAGACGCGACGCGGGTGGTCGTATCCAAGGTCTCGGAGCCTCTCTGCGGTCAATTCCGCCCCGGCCATTTCGCGGGTGTCGCGACGGTCGTCACGAAGTTCTTCGCGATCTTGGGCCCTTCAGTCGCTCTGTTCGGCCGCAAAGACTACCAGCAGCTCCAGGTGATCCGGACCTTGGCGAGCGATCTCCTGTTACCGGTTGAGGTGATCGGCCTGCCGACTGTGCGTGACGCGGATGGTCTCGCGCGGAGCTCCCGGAACATTTACCTTTCCGCTGACGAGAGACAGCGAGCACTCTCGATTCCTCGTGCGCTCGCCCGCGCCTTCGAGGCGTTCGCTGGCGGTGAGCGCGACAGAACGAGGGTCTTGGACCTCGTCTCCGAAGAGCTCCGGAAGGGGAGCCTTGACGTGCAATACGCTGAGCTCCTCGACGCTGACGATCTATCCTCATTCCCGAACGGAAAGCTCCCCGAACGCGTACTCTTGGCGATCGCCGCCTATTCGGGATCCACCCGCCTCATCGACAACATCGTCCTCGGAGAGGACCTGAGCCCGATGGGACTGTCGTGAAGCGCGGTGCGTTCATCGTTCTCGAGGGGATCGACGGGTCCGGAACCACGACCCAGTTGACCCGACTCACTGAGGCGCTCGAGCGAAAGGGACATCGGGTGCACCCGACCCGGGAGCCTTCCACCGGGCTCGTCGGGCGTTTTTTGCGCGAGATCCTCGCTTCAGGAAAACGGGTCGAAGAAGCCCCGGACTACAAGACGATGGCGCTTCTCTTCGCAGCCGATCGCGCCGACCACTGCGTCGCCGAGATCGCTCCACGCCTTGCGGAGGGCGAGGTGGTGATCTCCGATCGCTATCTTCTTTCGAGCATTGTCTACCAATCGGCGACCTCTACGGTCCCCGACGAGGCGGCGGAGTTTGTGCGTGCTGTGAATCGGGGAGCGCTGGTTCCGGACCTGACCGTGGTAGTTGATATCGATCCGCGCGTTGCGAAGGTGCGGCGTGCGGCACGGGGTGGCGCTCCGGAGCTCTACGAAGTGGATGACCTTCAGGGTCGTCTGGCGTCCCTTTACTTGGATGCTGAGCGCCTTCTTCCCCAGCACCCCATCGTGCACATGCGCGGCGAGGGCAGCGTGGAAGAGGTCACCGCAGAGCTTCTGACCCGCGTCGAGCGCGTCATCGGCTCCGGATCGGGAGCTACCGCCAAGAGGCCGGGGAGCGATTTCGAAGCGTCAAAGTAGAACACGTCTCAAAAATGCTACGGCTTCGCTCTCGCCCGCCCTTCTGGGCGAACGGGCGAGAGCTTTCGCCGTATTTTCCGGAGATGTGCTCGACGGTTCCTTGGTGCTTTTTGCGCGCATCTCATTTTTGAGATGCGCTGTAGCCCGACCCGGGCCTTCAGCGTTAGGCTCGCCTGGATGACGCCCCGTCCCTTCGCGCAGCTTCTTCCCTGGGGATTCGCTCTTCTTTTTCTCGCTTCAAGCGCCTGTGGTTCGAAATCCAAGGGGGGAGCGATGCCGCCGGTCCAGAGCACGGCGCCTCCCGGAGATCCCCCCGCTCAATCGGTGGCGACTCCTGTGACCGAGCTCTCGCGAGCCGATGTGGTCGCCGTCGTCGACGCCGGGCTTGGGCGATTTCTTCAAGATCTCGAGGTCAAAGCGGAGCTCAAGGAAGGAAAGTTCGTCGGTTTCCGGATCATCCGCATTGGCAACGTCGAGAGGTTCCGTGGCGTGGGACTCGAGCCGGGCGACGTGGTGACGCAGGTGAACGGCCAGTCCGTCGAGCGAGAGGGGGACGCTTATCAAACGTTCCAGAGTCTCAAGAGCGCCCCCTACCTCGAGGTCGACTACCTCCGTCACGGCGAGAAGATGCGCTTGTCGCTTCCGATCGTCGGGGAACCTAAGGCGTCGTCTGGGACGGGCGGAGCGGCGTCTGCTTCCGAAAAAGGCCCGAGCTGAAACTCGGCGATTGCCCGGCATAGCGAAGAGAAGCGCTCCCGGGACATTCGAGCGCCGCTCGTGAGCCAGTCGGTGTGGATGCGGGGTTTGTCGAAGTCGAGGAAGTGTCCGAGGGTGTCGAGATGGTCCGCTTCGACGGCGGCGATGGTCCGGCCCCACTGCATCGAGAGCGTGGGCACGATGCCGTCCGTATCCTCGTCGGTGGGCGTGGAGCCCGTGGCAGTTTCGACGAGAGTGCGGCTCCGAGCGTCGAGCCGAGCGTAGGCGTAGCGTTCGTGAGGTTGGGAAGCGAACTGATAGAGGGTCGCGTAGAGGGCGGCGGAGATCGCCGTCGAGGGGGAGCGGATCCGCTTCGCGGCTTTCAGGCTGCTCGGACGAGGGGCGAGAGCCAGCACCGAACCATAGAGGATGCCCTCTCGGTCTCTCACGCTCGCATTGAAGATGTCCATGGCCTCGGGGCTGATCTGGAGGATGGCCCCTTGGTCCGTAAGGACTTTGGAGAGATAATCATGGATTTCCCCCCGCCTCTCCTTGGCGACGAAGCGGAGCAAACCTTCCGTGAGGCGCGAAAATAGCCGGAGGTCCCCTCCCACGAGCGCATCGATGCCGCCGACCCCCGCGAGCACGCGCGCGAAGATAGCGAGGGAGGGCTCGCCCAGCTTCAGGGAGAGAATTGTGAGCAGGCTGAGCGCGTAGAGCATGCGCGCGCCGGACACCGTCGAGAAGTAAGAGGCGAGCGGGGTGCCGTAGTGCGGCGTGTTGAGCGTGACCAGGCTCTTCACCCGGCTGCGCCAGGCGAGCAAATCCGCTCCGAGCCGGAGTTGTGCACTCGGGGACAAGAGCAAGCGTGCGTCGAGTCCTCCCGTCGAATGCCCCACGAGGTGGATCGGACCTTCAGAGCCCGCGTGGTGCGCGATCGTGCGGGCGACGACCTCGGCGCGGTAGCGGAGAGAAGATGTTGGCGGCGTGGGTGTGTCGTAGAACTCCACGCTCTGTCCGCGTTGGCGAAATTCGGCGCCGATCTGACGGCGAACGTGGTTGAAGTATTCGTAGCCCGCGAGGTGGCCGAACCCGAAGAGGCCTGGGATCAAGAAAATCCGATGTGGCGTTGCCATCACAGTCGGCCCCCAGGAGCCCTTTGGATCATGGGGTCGCCCGAACGGACTGTGAAACTTCGGCTTCGAAGAGGACGTCGAGGGAGTCTCGATCTCCGCCCCCTTGCGCCCGACTTCGCGTCAACTTCAAAAGGGACAATGTCAAGGGAGACGGCCGCGTGAGCACCCGCTCAAGCAGCGATGCGGGCACGGTTCCGGAGCCATCCGACTCAGGGAAAACGCAGCGAGCGCTCTCGGTCCCATCACCAATCTCCACGACGACACGACGCTCTTCCGTCTCTGCTGTGGCCTCGTCGGGTGTCCAGGTCACGTCCAGTGGCCGGGCTCGTTCGATCTCGCTGAGCTCCCCGAGAGCGATGCCTGAGACAGTGACGTCCTTGAGACGATCGGGCAGGCGGAAGGAGAACTTCAGGTTCTCTGCTGTCTCAGCAAGGCCTTGGACCGAAAGGGTGTAGCTGGCGCCCGCAGGGAGGTCTTCGGCGCGCCGCGAGCGACTCGTGTAGAGAGCGCCTCCGACTGTTCCGCCCACGGTGGGGAATGCATGGGGAACGAGCAGCTGTCGTTCAGTTCGCACTGCTCCAGAATCGAGGCCCAACGTGACCAAGTCGGCCAGGACAAGCTCGACCTTCGCGGAGGAGGGGAGAGCTTCGGGGGAGGAGCGTCTGGCGAGCCGGGGATCGAGACTGCATACGCCGGCCTCGGGGAGGCGCACGTGAACGCCGAGTGCAGAGAGGACCTCGGGGCTCTCCGCCCCATCGGGAAACCGCACGAACACGCTGAGCGCGTCGGCTCGCTCCGCGACCGGTCCAACTCTCTCAGCGATTCGAAGATAGCCGTGGACCCGCGCGCTCGTGGGCTCTGTTTCCTGGTCGAGGGCTTCGACGGCGCACCCCATCGAGACCATCGACAGGAGGCCCAGGCCGACGGCGCGCGCCGGTGCGCTCTTTCGCAGTCTCGCGACGAGTCGGGGAGCGCGAGCGGGACTCGGACCTTTCACGAAGAAAAACTTACGAAAGGGAGCGCACCTGCGCAAGCTTCCACAGGGGGAGGGGCTAGGGCTGGTCGACAAGGACTGTTTTCGAGGCTAGAGCGCAGCTCAAAAATGAGACGCGCCGGACCAGCACAGGCCAAAGATGGGCACGCGACAGCGCTCGCATCTTCGCTCTCGCCCCTAGCAGCGCGGGTCTTCGGAGCAGCCCTCCTGTGCGTTTTGCTGGGCGCTTCCGCGTGCCAACCGCGCATCGGAGATGACTGTCGCGTCAATCAGGACTGCTCCGGTGAACGGCAACGACTCTGCGACACCTCGCAGCCCGGCGGATATTGCACGCTAGCCAACTGTTCCGAGTCGAGCTGTCCCGAAGGCGAGTCCATCTGCGTGATGTTCAATAGCTCTTCGTCGGCGGTGCCCGCCTGTGAGTACCCGGGGAAGCTCTCTCCGAGCTCGCGCACATTCTGCATGATGACGTGCAACACCGACAAAGATTGTCGGGCTGATTACTTCTGCACCGATATCGGTGGGCCCGATCCTTGGGGTGCGCTTGTCGTCCAAAAAGACGCGCACACCACCAAGATCTGCATCGCGAAGCAGGCTGGCGAGCCGATTCCCGAGGATCACCCCGCAGAAGTGTGTCAGCCAGGGTTTTCGCTCGGCGGGGCGCGGTCCGAATGAAAGGAGCTCGAGGGGCGCGTGTTCAAGCTGCCCATGCTGCCGCGTTCCCTTGAGGCGACCTGTCGCGACCTCGCCGATCCCAATCCCAAGGTTCGACTCTCCGCTGTTCGGGATGCCCCGCGGCACTCGGACTCCGAGGGGCGCGGGCGGATCCTGCCCCTATTGATCCGCATCCTCGATGAGTCGACCGATACCGGTCTGCGCGTGGCGGTGCTCGTCGCTCTGGCCGACGCCGGGATGCACGAAGCGATCCAGAAAATCGTGCCGCTTCTTGCGGACGGTGACGTCGAGGTTCGTCGTTATGCGCTCCTCGCGCTCGGGGAACTCGCGTCGGAAGGGGACTCACACGTCCTGTCGAAAATTGCCCCGTTTCTCGGTGCGACCGATCCTCGCGTGCGGTACCAGGCCCTTTCGGCCACCTTCGCCCTCGGGGGCAGCGACGCGTCCCCAGCTCTCTGCTCGGCGAAAGACGACGTGGATGCTCGCATACGTGAACTCGTGGCGCGTTTGCTCGGCGAGCTCCTCGATCTCGGGGAAGACGAGGCGGCCCGGACCACGCTCCAGTCTCTTACGGAGGACGAACATCCTTTGGTTCGGGCGGTCGCCGAGCTCGTGTGTCTCGAACGGGGCATCGACTCGCCCACCGATGGAGTCGTGGCCCTCGTCGCGCGCGCCCTTCGGCCGGGGGAACCCCGTGACGAACAGCTGGCCATCTTGCTGTCAGGGAGGTATCGCATTCGGGCGGCAGAACCAGGGCTCGTCCGGCGCGCCTTTGGGTTTTTCGGCCTGAGCGCCGATCCATTCCGCTTCCATGCCCGCGTAGCGCTCGCCGCACTCGGACATGCAGGGGCCACTCGCTCGGTCGAACGCGGGCTTCGCCGGGGCAACCGCCTCGAACGATTCGCTTTGCTCTCGGCCATGACCGAGGTGCGCGCCCGAGAGTTTGCGTCCTTCATCGAGGGAGCCAAGCTCGATCCGGAGCTTCGGGAGAGCGCCGAACAAGCCCTCTTGGCTCTCGAACGGGAGAGCTCTTGAGGCTCCGCTGCCCCTCGGCTAAGCGGTGGCGCATGTCAGATCAGTTCGAAGCGATTGTCCTCGGCGGAGGCCCGGGCGGGTATGTGTGCGCGATTCGTCTCGCTCAGCTCGGAATCAAGACGGCCTGCATCGAGGAGGAAGAGGTCGGCGGAGTTTGCCTGAATTGGGGCTGTATCCCGTCGAAGGCACTGATCGCGAACGCCCATTTCTACGAAAAGGCTCACAGCATCTCCGCTCACGGTATCAACGTCGCCGGGGTCACGGTCGACGCGCCGCGGATGCAGGAGTGGAAAGACGGGATCGTTCGAAAGCTCACGGGGGGCGTGCGCGGCCTCCTCAAGTCGAACGGCGCGACTTTGATCGAGGGTCGTGGTCGCTTGGTTGACAAGAACACCATTGAGGTGACGGAGAAGACGGGCGGAAAGCGCCGCGTCAGCGCGAGCAAAGCCATCGTGATCGCGACGGGCTCAGCGACGATCCAAATCCCCGGCTTCGACTTCGACGGCAAGCGCGTGATCGGCGCGCGGGAGGCTGTCAGCCTGAAAGAGATTCCGAAGCGACTCTGCGTCATCGGCGGCGGCGTGATCGGGCTCGAACTCGGCATGGTCTACCAGGCGTTCGGCGCCGAACTGACAGTGGTCGAGCTGACGGATTCGCTGCTCCCCGGCGTCGATCCGGACTGCGTGAAGGTCGTCGAGCGCGCCATCACCAAGCGCGGCGGCAAGATTCTCAAGAACACCAAGGCAGAAGGCGTCGAGAAGTCGAACGACTCCTTCACAGTGCGCGTCAGCTCAGGTGGGAAAGAGGAGCGGATCGAGTGTGACCAGGTCCTCGTTGCTGTCGGCATGAAGCCCCGCTCTCGCGGCATTGGCCTCGAAGAGCTCGGCGTGAACATCGACGCCCGCGGGTTCATCACCACCGACGCCCAGTGCAGGACGAATGTCCCCGGAATCTACGCGATTGGTGACGTGAGCGGCGCGCCCATGCTCGCCCATAAAGCCTCCAAAGAAGGAGAGGTCTGCGCCGAAGCCATCGCCGACAAGAAAGCGGCCAAGGATTTCGCGACCATCCCCGGCGTTATCTTCACACATCCGGAAATCGGCACCGCTGGCCTCACCGAGGCCCAGGCCAAGGAGCAGGGACTCGAGTTCACGGTCGGAAGGTTCCCCTTCTCCGTGCTCGGTCGCGCAATGAGCATCGCGGAGACGGAGGGGTTCGTGAAGGTCATCTCCGAGAAGGAGACGCACCGCGTGCTCGGCATCCATATCGTTGGACCGAGCGCGAGTGACCTCATCAGCGAGGCAGTGCTCGCGATCGAGATGGTCGCTACGGCGGACGACCTCGCGCTCAGCATCCATCCCCACCCAACCCTCGGTGAAGCGATCATGGAAGCTGCCGCAGGCGCGCTCGGTCACGCCGTGCACATGATGAATCGCTAAAAACTCCCGGACGAGCGCGACGACCTGCGGCACCGAGCTCGGTCCGCAGGGTCACGCTGCCCGAAGGATCCGCGCGCATCCTCTCGAGAGCCGAGCCCCGGAAAATCCCGCGCTCGTCCTCTCGAGAGCCGAGCCCCGGAAAATCCCGAGCTCCCTTGGCCCACTTCCCGCTTTCCGGCGAGAGGATCATACTGTCCTCCCGTGAAGGCGACCGAGCCGGAAGCGGACCTAGACGACGCGGCGAAGATGCAGATCGTGGCGCATTTTCGCGCTGCGTCCGCGCTCGCCCTCGAAGGGGAGGCGGACTGTGAGGAGTCGCGTCCGGAAAATGGCCTCTGGCCGCTCGTTTGGAAGGAAGTTCAGACGCTCGGCGGGCGTATCATTGGGTTCAGCCACGATTTCACGGCAGCCGCTTTCCCGCTCTCGGAAGAGAGGCGCCTGATCCGTTGGATCGCGTCGAAGGACTTTCCGCTCGAGCTCTCGGTGGGGCTCGCGGAAGGGCTGCTGACGATTGCCTGCACCGCTGGGGAAGTTGGCCTCGGGCTCGGCCATGCCGTCGAGTGCTCCCGCAAGCTTTCGGAGGTGGCCCGGCCCGGGGAAGTGCTGGTGACGGCAGAGCTCGCCCAGAGCGCACGCCTGCGGACGCAGGAGGTCGCACCGCGAAGAAATGGACGAGACAGCCTGGCGGCCGCCGCGCTCGATATGAGCTCGCCGCTGCTGGATGGAGAGCTCTCGTCCCCTACGGCCGGGGCCCCGCCCGAACAAATTCCTCCCGAGGCGCCTTTCGAAGGAGTGAGTCCGGAGCCTGAGGAGGACGACCCCTCTCCTGTGAGCGTTTCGGGAGAGGCGCTCCGGCGCTGTCGCGCGGAGAAAATCGAGAGCAAGAAACAAGGAGGACTCGGCACATGTCGGGCGTCCCTCGCTCTAGCGGTGGTGCTCGCGCAGCTTGGGCGAGAAAATGAGGCGATCCTCGAAGCTCTCGAGGGGCTTTCCTGGGCGAGAGAGACGCGGGACAAACGCGGCGAGCGCGCTTGCGCGCTATTTTTGGCGGGGGCCGCCGAGCGGCGCGGGGAGGGGGAGTTTGCGCGAGCATGGGCCGATGTTGCTCGGCCTTTGGAGGCTCCTTAGGGCCCGATGACGGAGTTTCGCTGGGTCTTCGGGCGCTCTCTCGCTGCGATCTACGGAGAGCTGCGGCTCAGTCAGATCGAAAGGCGCTACCCGTTTCTACGTCGCAGTTGGCTCGAGGCACTTGAGCAGAGCGGAGCCGCCTCCGAGAGGTCAGGCTGGAGTCCTCGTCACCTCGTGATCGAGCGCGAGCGAAAGCCGATCGCGTTTTTGCCCGCGTACCTCAAGATGCACTCCATGGGGGAGTTTGTCTTCGATCACGCGATCGCGGAGTTTTCGGAGAGTCGCCTCGGCATTCCTTACTTCCCGAAGCTGGTCATTGCGGTCCCGTTCACGCCCGCCACCGGACCGAGGATCTTGTTCGACGAAGGGGCATCGCCAGCGCAAATCGCCGAGACCGTGAATTTTGTGGGGGAGAGCCTGCCTCGGCTAGCGAGGGAGCTTGAGGTTTCGTCGGTGCACGTTCTCTTCCCCTCGAAACATGAGGCGGAGCTCCTCAAGCAAGGGGGCTGGGCGCTCCGGAGCGGGGTCCAATTCCAATTTCATAACACTGGCTTCCCCGCCTTCGAGGATTTCCTCGGGGTCATGGGGAGTAAGCGTCGCGCGCAAGTTCGGCGCGAGCGTCGAGTCCTCAGGGAGCAGGAGGAGCTCGTCTTCGAAATCCTCACGGGTCCGAGCCTTGAGACGGTGAGCCCTCGCCTCCTCTATGAGCTTTACCTGACGACGGTCGACAAATATGTCTGGGGCCGGCGCTATTTGAACGAAGAGTTCTTCCGGATGGTGACGCGTGCGATGCCCGAGGCGCTTCACGTGGTGCTTGCGCGCCGCGCCGGCAGCTCGGGGGACGAGGGCGTGATCGCGGGCGCGTTCAATCTCCTCGGCAGTGAAGCGCTGTACGGGCGTTACTGGGGCGCGTTCGAGGAAGTTCCATTTTTGCACTTCGAAACCTGTCTTTATCGAGGAATCGAGGAGACGATCCTGAGAGGACTCTCGCGTTTTGAGCCAGGCGCGGGCGGCGAACACAAACACGGGCGAGGCTTCTCGGCCACCCTGACCCAAAGCGCTCACTCTTTCCTCGATCCTCGCCTTGAGCTCGTCGTGCGCGACTATTTCGGACGCGAGGCTGAGGCCCTCAAGGACCAACTCGATCCAAAGATCGCTTGAGCCAGGGCGATTCCCAGAAAAACTGCCACTCGAGGTTCAGAAGGACGTTATGCACGGGTTCGGCTCCGAGGAGTTCGAGATCGTAGCGGGCCCTGATGAAAGGTCCGGGGGCGCGGCTGGTCAGCGGGATTCCAAGTCCTGCGCCCACGTTGAGTCGGACCTCCCGGGCGAAATCTCCTCCGCGCGGCTCGAGCAGCGTCGTCCCGATGTGCAAACCAAAGGAGTCGAAGAAGAGATCGGGAAACGCCCGCCCTGAGTGGTGAAACTCGGGCCAGCGAAGAAGGAAGAGGGGCTCGAGGAGAAACCCAAGGACGAGTCTTCTCTCGAGCGGATCGCCGCTATCGACCCCTTGGGCGTAGTGGAGGAGGACACCTAACGCTTGATAGTAGCGAAGAGTCGCCCCGGCACTCGGTCGCCCCGCGGAGCGCGTGGCGTCGATCTCGGCACCGAGCCCGAGGGACAGCGAAAAATCGCCGTCGAGCCTTCCGTAGATTCCATCACCGCGCGCGGAGTCTGTTTCCGGCATTCCGATCTCCGACGGAGCGCCGAGAGCGATCGGGGCGATGAGCGCCCCCCACATGACAATCGCCGTACTCAAAGTTTTGCCTCAGGCCCCTTCAGGCTACCTTGCGTCTCCCGATCCCCAAAGACCCCGCCGGCGAGCCCTACGGCGCGCGCGCCTCCGAGCCCCAAGGCGCTTTCTACGTCCTCGCGCAGCTCATCGGCGAAGAGGATGCGCGGCCGGGTCAGGGTTTGTCCCCTGAGGCGCCCCAGCAAGAAGGAAACTTCACTCGGCGCCTGTTCGGTGCCGTCGCGGAAGCGCACCGAAATCGGCGCTTTCGTGGACTCTTCGAAGGCGATCACACTCGGCGTGTCGACGCCGACATAAGACGCGGGATCTAGGCCCCGGCGTCTTGCGATGTCTTTGACCAGTTCGAGGCAGCGTCTTCGCCCCTCGGGGGTAGCGTCTTCGCCGAATAGCTCGAGGGTCTTCGGGAGACGCCGAGCCGAAAGGCGCTTCGAGAGATCGCTGGTGACTTTATCCGGGTGGTCTTCGAGGGTGCGGAGGAAGGTCCACATCGTCGGGTCGTCGAGGGCGAGATAGGAGCTGAGTTCAGTCTTCCCATCGAGCAACAGCTCACGGAGACCCACCGGGACCGCGAAGGACCGCTCGCTCTCGAGCACATCCCGCAGGCGCGCAAAGATGCGCACGAGGAGCCACTCGCTCGCCCGACTCGCCTTGTGGAAATAGACCTGCTGGAACATGAAGAGCCGGGCCAAGATGAAGGACTCGATGGCGGGCAGGCCCTTTTGACCGTCAATGGCCAACGAAGGGAGGCGTCCACCTCCCAGGCTCAAACAGAAGCTTCGCAGCAGCCAATCGAGGTCGAAATGGCCGTAGCTCACGCCTGTAAAATGGGCGTCGCGCAGGAGATAGTCGGCTCGATCGACGTCGAAGGTCCCGCTCACCGCGCCGGCGAGATAGGGCAGCTCGTGGTGTCCGAGGATCAATCGCTCTACGCGCCTGGGCAAATCAGGTCGTACGCTCGCGAGGATGCGATGGACGTCGGTGCTCTCGTCGAGAACGACTCGCTCGGACCACGTCTCGTGGTGAACAGACTTCGCGGCGACAGTTTCGAACAAGTGAGAGAAGGGACCGTGGCCGACGTCATGCAAGAGCGCCGCTGCGAGCGCTTCTTCGGCGTGCTCCCGCGTGAGACGGTGCTCAGGGGCGAGTTCATGCTCGAGGTTCTTCATCCGTCCGAGGAAGCGCGCCATCACATGGGCAGCACCGAGGGCATGAGAGAAGCGTGTGTGGTCCGCGCCAGGGTAAGCGAGAGAAGTCAGCCCAAGTTGGCGAATCCTCCTGAGGCGCTGCACTTCACGAGCTTCGAGGAGTCGTTCGATGATGGACTCTTCGGGCTTCTCGAAAGCCACGAGGCCATGCACGGGGTCTCGCAAAATCATCCAGAGCTCCTGATATCACGCTCTCTCGCGATATCACGGGGACCTCTCTCCAACCCCGCGGGCTCTCGGGCATTTTCCGTTTCTTGCGCGGTCTTTCATCTTTGAAAGATCTGGGGCAAGGGCCTGCGAGATTGAACGATGGGTGTGGCATTTTTGCGCGCTCGGCCGAAGAGACAACGGTGAACTCACAAAACCGACGTTTCGCTCCCAGCTTTCGCTGGACAGCGGGACCTGGTTAGGCTTTGCTTCTATCGGTGTCCCGATTCGGGTCCCACAAGAGACATTAGGTCAGACAGTCATCAACCATGAACCACGAAGATATGGAATGGGAGTCGAAGGGGAACGAAGGCCCGCTGAACGCAGCTCGGGGCCGCGGCCTCGTTGAGGTCCTGCGCGGCCTCCCCAAGAAGGAGTTCAATGCCCTCGTGACCCGGGTCGACGCGGCTGTGGATCCCGCCAAGCGCATCGACGTCCAGTCTCAGGTGGCTCGGGCCCTGCTTCTGAGCGCTGATTTGCGAGAACCCTCGCGTATGGGGCGCCCGGCGGAAGAGTTGATGAACCGTCTGGCCGAGGCGGGGGGATTGCTCGAGGTGGAGGCGGCCCCGCCTGGGCTCGAGCCCCTCGTAGCGCGGGGCCTCGTCTATGTGACGAAAGAAGGGAGCGGGCTGAAGCTCGTCCTCCCGATCGCTTTCCAGATCCAGATGAAGTCCTGGCCCGGGGAAGACCGACGCAGCGTGCGGGCCCTTTTGGCTCAGGCGAACCCCGAGGTCGCTGCGGCCATTGCGTCGCACTACCTCGGCCGGCCCGTCGCGCCGCCCGTGGCGCTGGCCCTCGAGGACGCCTGGCGCATCTTGACCACCCCCGAGCTTCTCGGGGAACAGCTTCAGAAGTTGCCCCCTCTGGAGAGGAAACTCCTCCATGCGGTGGAAGAGGTCGGTGGTGAGGTGGACACGGAAGAGCTCCTCGAAATGGAGCGCGAGCCAGTCCGCTTGCGGGGCGCTTCGGGCGCGACGCCCTCGAGGCGCGGCGTCGGATTTGCGCTCGAGCGGCGTGGCTTCTTGATCCCTGTCCATCCGAATCGGCACGTGGTGCCGACCGAGGTGGCTCGATTGGTTGGCGCCGAGCGACTCGCCGAGCGCGAAGGTCTCCGCCAGCGCATCCGAGATCACGTGCGCATGGAGGACTATATTCCGCAGCGAGCTCGCTTTGCGCTCGATGTGACGCCGCTTGCGATGGGCCTTGCCATGGGCGTTCACGGAGGCGAAGGCGAAGTGCGCCCGGGCGTTGGGACGCCGCGCTCTTTGATCTCGAAGATGGCAACGCGGTTCGGCCGGCCGAATGAAGCGATCGCCCTCGTGGCCTCCTTGAGCCGGATCGCCGGGCTCTGGGATACGGCGGCGACCTCTCCTGAAGGCCCGCCCGGAGATCTCAGGCTCGCCGAGATCGGTCCGCTTCTTTTCAAGACCTGGCGTCGAGGTGGCGCTTGGGATGAATCGCGTAACGATGGAGAGCTCCTGCGTGTTCACGGGGACGCTCGAGAGTCCGGCGCGGTGAGCGTCGTTCGCTCCGTTGTCGTCGAAGCTCTGCAGGAGCTCGGAGACGGACAGTGGGCCCCCTGGGGCGCGATCGCCGAGTACATGCGAGCCGATCCGCGAACGCCTGGCCTCTTGCGCCTGCTCACGCGCCACGCCCAAAAGACCGGCATCGACATCACCGATCCCGTCGAGATCGGCCGCCGTATGGCGATCGAGACGCTCCACGTGCTCGGTCTCGTCGACCTCGCCGATGCGGACGAAGGGGACGGCGTGGAAGGTCCGATGCTTCGCATCACCCCACGAGGACGCGCTTGGCTCGCGGAGCTTCCGCGGGGGGCGAACCTCGAGGCTGGCCGCTTCATCGACAACCAGACCCTGCGCATCGGTACGAGCGCTCGCGTCGCCGAGGTTCTCGCTCTGCATCCGCTCACGGAAGTCGGGAACGTCGAGGGGGAGCTTGACCTGATCATGACCCCCCGCACCCTTGCGCTGGCGATCGGAACGGGCGTCGATCCTTCCGAGATTCGCGAGCGCCTCGAGGTGATCTCCGCGCTCCCCGATCCGATCCTTCGCCAACTGACCCAGGCGAGCACCGTCCTCGGCCGCGCCGAATTCGTGCCCTGTGCCGGGTTCATTTGGATCGACGATCCGGAAGTCCGGCGCATGCTCTCGACGCGCCGCTCGACTGCAGATTTGTTCGTGAACCCGTCACCCCCGAGCGGCCTCTTGGTCGCAGCGGGTGTCGACTTGGACAAGCTCTCGCGCCGTTGTCGCACGATGGGCGTCGAGATTTTGAATCAAGGCGCTGTCCATTATGCACAGTCGGTCTCTCCCGGGCGCCGTCGGGTCTCCGATCCTCCGGGGCCGGATTCGGCTGCCGCTTCGCGGCTCTCGCGCTCAGGAACGCGAGTGAGCCCGTCGAAGCGTGGTGTGGCTGCTGCCTCTCGGCGCGGTGGCGTTGGCTGAAAGTTCACGGTCGAGACCAAAAGACCGATCACGGGGCGGAGCTCTCAGAGCTTTCCGCCCCGCTTCGTTTCGTGGTTCCGCTCACGGGTCCTCGAACGCAGGTGAGCGCTCGTCACTCGAGCATGTGCGTTCCCAGTGCGGAGCGAGTCGTGTGCTCTGGCAGCGTACAGTTTGGGCGAGCGAACGCTTCCGTGCCTATCGGAGGCGATCCGCGATCCAGGCCTCGACGCCGCGCGTCCGAGCGACGTGGGCGATCTTGCCGCCATCGACGAAGACCTCCGAGGGGAGGGGACGACCGTTGTATTCGCTCCCCATCACGTACCCGTAGGCGCCCGCGTCTCGGAGCACGACGTACTCAGGGATGTCGCCGAGGGCGTGCTCCCCGAACTGGTCGGTGCTCTCGCAGACGGGACCCGCGACGTGGTGCAGCTCCGCGCCCGGCTGACGATCGAGAGGTTCCACGCGATGGCGGGCTCCGTAGAGCGCGGGCCGCATCAGATCGTTCATGCCGGCGTCAATCAGGATCCAGCTAATTGGCCCGGAGGTCTTCTGCTGGACGACGCGAGCGACTAGGACGCCGAAAGGTCCGACGATACTTCGTCCCGGCTCGACGACGAGCCTGAGGTCACGCACGCTGCTCTCTTTGAGCAGCTGCACCGCGGCCGTCGCAAAAGCCGCGGGGTCTTCGGCCGGAGCTCCGCCATAGTCGATTCCGAAGCCTCCGCCGAAGTCGACGAACTCGATGGGATGACCGGCGCTCCGCATCTCTTGGGCGTGGGCGAGGACGACGCGCGCTGAGGCGAGGTAGCCGCTCGGCTCTTTGAGCATCGAACCCACGTGAGTCGAGAGCCCGACAAGCGCTCCGTGAGGACAATCAGAGAGGAGTGACGCGACGTCGCGGATCTGAGACGCGGCGATGCCGAACTTGGCGCGGTCGTGGCCGGTGCTGATGTGTGCGTGAGAGTCGATCTCGACGCCCGGATTGATGCGGAGTGAGACTCGCGCCTTTTTTCCGGCGACCCGGGCTCGCTCGATGATGCGGCTGACCTCACCGGGGCTCTCCGCCTGTATCGAAAAAATCCCCTCAGAGAGTGAAAGATCCAGCTCGTCATTCCTTTTGGCGACGCCGCTCAAGACGATGCGCTCGGCGGGAACTCCGACGCGCCGCGCGAGAAGCAGCTCTCCGCCGGAAACGGCGTCGACGCCTGCGCCGAGTCTTGCCACCTCGCGCAAGATGGTTCCGGCGCTATTGGCCTTGAGCGCGTAAGCGATGAGGTGGGGAGTGTCTCCGAGGGCTGCGTCGAGTTTTTGGAGGCGCTGTCGGATGCCTCCGAGGTCATAAATGTATGCTGGCGTCTCGACCCCGGCCTCCTCGAGGAGCTTCTGGATCCTTTGACCGCCTAGGCAGGCGACCCCTTCAGGGTCGCGTGAGAAGCCGGTTTTCTGGGAAGATTCGGGGTGGAGGGGGGCGGCGTTCATCCTGACCTTGGGGATACCAGGCGCCCCACAAGTCCGCTACTCTTTCGGCGTGCTGCCGGGAGTCTTGTCGAAGCTGAGCGCGAGGTGCTGCGCATGAGCGTCGCTTCGGCGTCCCCCGATCTTGGGATCAGCAAGTACGAGCTGCTCGAGGAGATCGGGCATGGTGGGATGGCGACCGTGTATCGCGCTCGCGATCGTCGACTTGGACGGGACGTCGCGCTCAAGGTGATTCACCGGCACCTCCGGGACAACCCAGATGTGCGCGCGCGCTTTGCGAGTGAAGCGCTGACTGTCGCGCGCGTGAAGCACCCGAACATCGTTGAGGTCTACGACGTCTCCGACGATACCGAGCCCGAGCGCTACCTGGTCGTGGAGCTCGTGCGCGGGGTGACCTTGCGTCAGCTCCTCGCCGAGGCGGGACCGCTGCCTCCCGAGGTCGCGGCTTCGATCGGATATGAGGTAGCTACTGCGCTGGCGCACGCCCATCGCCACGGCGTGATCCATCGCGATATCAAGCCCGAGAACGTCCTGCTCTCGACAGACGGAGCGGTGACCGGTGGACCCAGCGCCGGGCCCCGCGTCAAGCTGACCGACTTCGGCATCGCGAAGCTGCTCGATGCTCAGGGCGTGACCCATACAGGCCAAGTGCTCGGCTCTCCCGCCCACATGGCACCTGAGCAGATTGAAGGAGGCGATGTCGACGCGCGCTCCGATGTGTTCGGTGCGGGTGTGCTCCTCTATGAGATGCTCACGGGCTCTTTGCCGTTTGAAGGCAAGAATCCGGCGCAAGTCCTCCGGCGTGTGCTCGAGGGGGGCTGTATCCCGCCGGATCGGATTCGCCCGGAAATTGGCTCTGTTTACGGACAAATCGTGACGCGGTCGCTCGAGCGTGAGCCGAGCGCGCGTTATGCTTCAGCGACCGAACTCGCCGAGGCGCTCATGAACGAGCTCGAGAGTCTTGGCGTGAGCGATCCACGCGCCGAGATCGTTCAGTTTCTCGATGAGCGCGGCGAGTACCTTGCCGAGCACTCCGTGCGCATCGTCCAGTGCCTCTCACAAAGAGCTCAAACGAGACGTGACCAGGGCGACGTGATCGGCTCCTCGATCGACTACAACCGCGCTCTCGCCTATCGCCCGGACGATACGATCCTGCTCGCGGAGGTGGCCGGGCTCAGGCGCAGGCGTCGCGCTCGAAAGCAGCTCGAAATTGGCCTGAAGGTTCTCGGCGGCGTGGTGCTTTTCTCGGGTCTAGTCTTCGCTGGGCGTAATTTCTGGAGTCGGGCGGCGGTCTCTGCCGCCCCGACCAAGTCGAAGCCCGAGGAGAAGTCGCCAGCCGAGACTCAGAGCGCCTCGAAGAGTGACCCGCCCGCGCGCGCCGCCCCGCAGCCGAAGGAGCCGCTGCCCTTGCCGAATGAACCAGCGGCGGAGCCGGTCCCGGAGACTCCGCGCGTCACGACCAAGAAGCCTTTACCGCTCGCGAAGCCAGAGCGAGTCGTGGAGGCCGGCACGCGCGCCGTTCGCACTCCGATCGCCGGACCCCAGAACGCCCGCGTTCGTATCGACGGGGAGCTTTCTTCCTGGTTCCAGGTGCATCAGCTCAGCTACGGCCCCCACGTCTTCGAGTTCATTCCTCCGAACGCAGAGTGTTGTGAGCAGCCGCCTCCGGTCACTGTCGAGATCGTTCCCGGCGAAGGCCCCCAGCTCGTGCGCGGCGCGATCCAATTCAAGGATGCGATTTTACGCTTTGACGGACCGCTCGGAGCCCGCGCGACCTGTGGCGCTGCCGGTTCCATCGTCGCCGGGAGCTCCCGCGCGATCCGCATGAGCCGCCCCGAGGAACATCTCGTGTGCACGATCTTTCCGGCTCCCGGTTCGGGCAGTGACACGCGGCAGATTGACGTGGATCTCAGGCCCGGAAGAACGTTCACGATCGTTGAGCGCTGAGAGCTCTGCCTGACCACACCACGAGCGTCTTTTCGCGTCCGCGCGAAAGGCCGAGGGAGAGGCTCACCATTGACGAGAGGCCGGTCCCCGGTTGAGCTTGAGCTGGGCGTTTTGGGCGCCCGCCGGCCTCCGCGGCGAAAGGAGGACCTGTTATGGATCTGCCCCCCTCCTTTCTGACGACCTCCGCGCAAGCCAAAGCCCCTGCTTCGGCCGCGCTCGCGTGGCGGCCGAGAGGGACCTGGATTGTCCTTGTGAGCCTGGCCCTGACCGCGCCTTGTCTCGGCGAAGAGCCGAAGCGGGGCGCAGGGGTCGAGGGACAACTCAGCGATCGTGCCGAGCTCGACCGTATCATTGATGTCTACCACTCGGGCCAATACGAGGCCTGTGTCGTGCAGCTTGAACCCAGGCTGAGCGAGGAGGCTGAGGAGCGCTTCACCGATATCTTCGTGATCGAGAGGGGCCAGCTCTACATGGCGAGCTGCGCCCTGCTCGCTGGGGATCAGAAGCGCGCGAGAGAAGTTCTCATCACAGCGCTCGAGAAGAATCCGCTCATGGCGCCGCCCGATAGCCTCACGTTCCCCCCGCCGGTCGTGACGCTTTTCCTGGAGGTTCGCGACCAGATTCAGGGTCTGATCGCGGAGCGCGAGCAGCAGGAAATTCGCCGCCAGCAGGAGGTCGCAAAGCGGGCTCGTGACCGGGAGCTCGCGCGACAGGAGCGAGAGAAGCGGCTCATCGAGCTCGCCTCTGAGGAGACGCTCGTCACACCGAATCGTCGTATCGTTGCGTTCTTGCCGTTTGGTGCGGGCCAGTATCAAAACGGACAGGCGGCCCTCGGCGACTTTTTCTTAGTGACCGAGCTCGGGCTCGGCGCAATAGCCACGACATCGGGGCTCATCCTCGCAAACCTCTACGCGCGCGGGCTCGAACAGACTCCTCGCGAGGCTGAAAGCAGCAGCTTCGAAGCGGCTCACGCTGTCTTGACCGTTTCGACCTGGACCCTGCTCGGGGTCACCGCGATCGGGATCATTGAAGCGAACTTGAACTATCAGCCGTTTCGGACGCTCGGGACACGCACGCGGGCGGTCCCGAGCCTGAACCAGCCGAGAGCTTGGACCTTCTTGCCGGCGGTCACGCCGCTCGAAGGAGGGGCTTACCTGGGCGCCTTCGGGAGTTTCTGAGCACGGTGCGGCGACGGCTCACACCGAGCGCGCGCCGAACGACCCAAGGCACTCCGAGCCCGAGCCCTTTGGCCCGTCTGAGCGCGCGATCCATATTCTCCGCGTAGGCGCGCGAGAGCTCGAGGGCGCCGAGCCCATCGAACGCGCCGGTCTTGGGGCGGCTGGCCCAGGGCAAGAGCACCATGGTCGAGACCAAGAAGGCGCACTGAACCTTGAGGCGTAGGCGCGCGAGAGGATGTTTCGAGGACATCTTCTCGAGCAGATGAATGTTCAGGGGAACATGGAACGACTCGTCTCGTGAGAGGATCGAGAGCATCTTGCGGATGGCCGGCTCCTCCATTTTCGGTAGCGTCATCCGGTAGGTGGTCGCGCCCAGCGTCTCGAACAAAAGGTTCGTGAGCACGATGGTGTCGATGCGGGTGGCCTTGCCATAGGCCTTGTAGAAGAGGCTGGTGATGCGCCCCATGGGCTCGATGTCGGCCCCAATGTGCGGCAAGAAATGGGTGAGGAGCTCTTCATGCCAGCCCTCTTCGTCTCCGTAGAGGACGAGGACCTCGGCGAGCTCAGGATCTTCGGCGCGCACTAGGTCGGCGAGTTCATGCGCTTTTTTGAGGCCCGATTGTTCGGCGCGGAAGGCCGCGTTGAAAAACTTGGAGGCGGCACGCCTGAGCTCGGGATTTTGCCACTCCAAAGTCCCGACGAGCGGTTCGGTCCCTCCGGCGTCGATACGAGCACGCCGCGCCCTGAGCGCGCGCAGCCAAAACGAGGTCGAACGCTCTTCCATGTTCAAGCTGCCTTCCGATTCTTTTGATAGATGGCGATATAAAAACCACCATACTCTCTGAAGACGCTGTCTGCCGCCCAGCACTCCGCGCGGTACAAGAGCGGTCCGGTCAGGCGGTGATCGACGAGCGCCGCAGTGGGCGTGAAGACACGCACGCCGCGGGAGGCGATGAAGGTGGTCCCCGGCGGGGCCAAGGCCCGGGCCCGCTCGGGGGGATCGAAGCGGGTGAGGACGTCGGATTCCTTGTGTTGCCGGCCGATTTTCCGGGCCGGACCGAGGTTTCGCAGGAGGCCACGCAGGCTTTTTGGATTGTAGAACTCGGCGATGACATAGCCGGAAGGTCTGGTGACCCGCGCCATCTCGGCGAGCGCTTTTTCGATCTCGGGCACGTGCGCGAGCACCTTGAAAGAACAAGTCACATCGAAGGTCTCGTCCTCATAGGGGAGCGCGGTCGCCGATCCCTCGCGGACGGTGAGACCTCGGGCGCGGGCCTTTTCGAGCATGCCCGGCGAGAGGTCGATGCCTTCGGCGCGGGCTGCGAAATGGCGAATGCGCTCGAGGATGAGGCCCGTTCCACAGCCCACTTCGAGCACGTCCTTGTGCCGACCGTACCGCTGGACGGTCTCGGATTCGAGATGATCGAGGAGATCGTGGTACCCTCTCGGGACGTTCTGACCTCGGCGCGCCTCATACTTCGCGCTGAAATCGTCGTAATAAGCTCGGGTTTTCGCTTCGTCGACCACTTGGGCAAGGGAGTAGCCTGTCTGGGCCCCGGATTCTACAGCCCATCGGCTCTTCCGACCGCTTCCCGCACGATTTCAGCGGTGAGAGCCCCTCGGAGTGTTGCGTGGTGCCCACTGTCGGGCTAGACCCGGGCCACAATTTGGGCGGAACCCACCGGGCTCCCTCGCGGGGCCCGTTTTTTTTTCTCTAGCGTCCGCCACAACCATCCTCAGTTCGTCATGCCTTTTGCCTATACCAAGCTCCCCGGACTCGATGAACATCGTCTAACGGCGGTGATCGAGCCTGTGCTCGCTGCGCATCACGTCGCGGGGGTGGAGCTGATTTGGCGGCCTGATCGGGGCGGGATGGTCCTCGAGATCACTGTCGAGCGCCCCGAGAGCCGGGTGCCGGGGGAAGGAATCACCCTGGACCTGTGCGCGGACATTTCACGCGATCTTTCGACGGCGCTCGATGTCGACGACTTGATCGGTGGTCGCTACCGGCTCGAGGTGGGCTCGCCGGGTCTGGAGAGAACCCTCTACTCGCTCGCTGATTTCGAGCGCTTTCGGGGCCAAGGGGTGAAGGTGAAGCTCACCGCGCCCTTCGAGGGCGCCGGGCCGCTCTTCGGACAGCGTGTGGTGCGCGGCACCATCTTCGGCACCGGAGAGGAATCGATCGAACTCATGGTCGGCTCTTCGACCGTTCAAATTCCCTGGGAGAATATCTCGCTCGCCCGACTCGTCTTCGACTGGGACGAAGGGCGCGGCCAAAAGGTCTCGCGCGGGAAACCTCAGGGGAAAAATCAGGGCGGCGCTGGGAAGACGGCCGCGAAAAAGACAGGGAGTAAATGAAAATGGCAGCAGAAGGTGGACTTCTCGACATGATCGATCAGGTGGCCCGGGAGAAGGGCCTCGATCGCAAGGTGCTCATCGAGACCATGGAAGCGGCGATCCTGAAGGCTGCGCAGGCAGCGTTCGGTCCGACGCGCGAGATGGAAGCGCGGCTGAATGAGGAAACCGGCCAGATCGACCTCTTCCAGTACATGACGGTGGTGGAGGAGGTCGAAGACCCCGAAAACCAGCTCTCGGTCGAAGAAGCCGAGCGCCACGGGCTCGAGGCTGAGGTCGGCGAAGAACTCGGGTTCCAGGTCTTCTGGCATCCGCGCGACGCCGAGCTCGCCCGCCAGCAGGACAAGGACTACGGCGAGTTGCTCGACATGAAGCAAGCGCGCAGCTCCTTCGGTCGTATCGCTGCCCAAACCGCAAAGCAGGTCCTTCTGCAGCGGGTGCGCGATGCTGAGCGCGACATCATCTATAACGAGTTCAAGGACAAGCAGGGCGAGCTGATCCGCGGCATCGTACATCGCTTCGAGCGCGGCCACAGCATCATCGTCGACCTCGGAAAGACCGAGGCAGTCCTGCCGAACCGTGAGCAAACTCCGCGTGAGTCGTATCGCCCCGGCGATCGCATTGTCGCCTACGTGAAGAACATCGACCGCGAAGCGCGCGGACCGATGGTGATCTTGAGTCGTTCTTCTCCGTACCTGGTCGAGAAGCTATTCCAGGCTGAGGTTCCGGAGATTTTCGAAGGCATCGTGAAGGTCGTGGCCGTCGCCCGTGAAGCAGGCTCGCGCACGAAAATCGCTGTCCAATCGCGGAGCTCGGATGTCGATCCGGTGGGCGCTTGTGTTGGAATCAAGGGGTCGCGCGTTCAGGCCGTGGTCCAGGAGCTCCGAGGGGAGAAAATCGACATCGTTCCGTATGACGAAGATCCGGCCCGTTACATCATCAACGCGATCCAGCCCGCCGACGTGAATAAGGTCATCGTCGACGAAGCCGACCATCGCATGGAGCTCATCGTCCCCGACGAGAAGCTTTCCCTCGCCATCGGTCGCAAAGGACAGAACGTCCGCCTCGCGGCTCAGCTCACGGGCTGGAAGCTCGACATCATCAGCGAGAGCAAGTTCAAGCAGATCGAGGAGGACGCCCTCGGCGCTCTCCGCGAGATCGAAGGTGTCGATGAGGAAATGGCGCGCTCCTTCTACCGTTTGGGCTTCCGAGCGCTCGAAGAGGTCGCCGAGGCGAGCACCGAGGAGCTCTTCGGTATCGAGGGTATTGCCTCGACGGAGGTCGCCGACGCGATCCGAGCCAGCGCGCTCACTTCAATGGAGCGGCTGCGTCAGGAGCGTCTCGCCTCCGCCCATAACCCGCTGACGTCTCTGACGGAGCGCGACAAACTGCGCCTCGTGCGCGGGATCGGCGTCCGAACCCTGCAGCTCCTCGAAGAGGCTGGCTACCGCACGGTCCGGGAGCTCGCGGCGGCCGATCCCGAGCTGCTCGCTAAGAACGCGGGTCTCGATCCGGCCAAGGCTGAAGAAGTGCACAAGGCTTCGGTCTACTTCCTCGAGAATGATCTCCCAGAGATCCAACGAGCGCGAGCCCGCGCTGACCAACAATCCGAGGCCCAAATGGCCGCGGACGAGGACTGAGCGGGTCTGGCTTCCATGGCGGCGCGAGGTCGAACTCCGTCGGACGGTCCGAGTGCCGCCCGCACGCGCGTTCGTGCGTGCGCTGCCTGCCAAAATCCGGGGGAGCCGGACGAGCTCGTCCGCTGGGTGCTTGGTCCCGACGGGCATGTGGTGCCGGATTTGGGAGCGAGGGCTTTTGGGCGGGGAGCGTGGTTGCACCCGGCCCCCGACTGTCTCCGCAAGACCCAGTCGGCGCTTTCGCGCAGCTTCCGAACCCAGGTCCTTACTTCCGCCGAGCAGGCGGTTCAGCTCCTATCGGAAGCGGCAGGAGCGCAGGTCTGGAGGCTCCTGGGCCAAGCCAAGCGCCAGGGCCTCCTCTCGGAGGGCGGAACCCTGACGGAAGAGGCCTATCAGGAAGGCCGGGTCGGCGCGATTTTGGTCGCAGCGGATGCCGGTCGTGCTACTTTGAAACCCTGGCTCGAGCGAGCGATCGAGACGGGGCGGGCGAGGATTTGGGGCACCAAGGACGAGCTCGGAAGATTCTGGGGGCGACCGGAGGTCGCGGTACTCGGAATCCTTGATCAGCGCTTGGCGAAACGCGTTTTTGGCGGTATCGCCATGGCCCTTTTGGCCCCTGAGCAGGTGTCTCGGGGCAAACGGATTGAAACGTCAGACCGAGGTCTGGCGACGGAGGATGAATGAGCGGAAAGCGGCGTGTCTACGAACTGGCGCGCGAACTCGAGATCGACAACAAAGCTCTCATTGCGGCCTTGGAAGGCCTCGGCGTTAGCGACGTGCGGAACCATATGAGCGTCGTATCGACCGAGGACGAGGCGAGAGTGCGTCGACAACTCTCGGGCGATGCGCCGAGCAAGTCCGCCTCGAGCGACTCGGAGGATACTGCCACGAAGCGCCGCGTTGTCGTGCGCCGTCGCAAGACCGCCGAGGGAGGGTCAGAAGAGACTGCCATCGAAGTGCAGTCTCCTGTCCATGCGCCTCCAGAGCCGGAACTCAGGTCTGCGCCTGCACAGCGTGATGAGCCATTTGTGAAGGAGGCGGCTGCACCCGCAGAGCCTTCGAGCCCTGTGCATGCTCAGCCCGAGCCTGCGGCTGTGGCTCCCGCTCCCGCTCCCGCGAAGGAGCCGAGCGCCGTTTCTCATCCGGCACCGGAGCCCCCTCCTGCGCCGGCTCCCGCTCAGGTCTCCGAAGAGCCCCCCGCTCCCAAAGAGCCCATAGTCGAACCGCCGAGCGTGCCGGAACCGGTCGCGGCTCGCGCCGAGGTCGTCCCGCCCCCGCCGACTCCGGAGCCCCCGGCTCCCGTCGTCTCTTCGCCTCCTCCCAAGCCTGCGCCCGCGCCTGCTCCGGTGGCCCCTTCTGTGCCCCCTGCGCAGGCTCGTCCCTCGGTTCCCCCCGGCGTCGGAACGCCTTCGAGCCCGCCCAAGCGCGGCATCGAGGTCTGGGAAGGTCGTCCGGGTGTTTCGATGCAGAACCATCGCGCCGCACCGCGTCGCGTCCAGTACGACGCCAAGGCTCCCGGTGGTCCGTCCGCCGGTCCCCGTCGTGGTCCGGTCGGACAATCGCAGGGCCCTGGTGGTCCTGGTGGTCCCGGAGGGCGCTTTGGACGAAACCAAAAGCCCCGTGGCATCGGCTCGTTCGGTAAGGCGCGCGGCTCTGGCGCTCCGGTGACGAAGGAGCGCTCCGCGCACAAGAAGGTCGTTCGCATCGAGGAGTCCGTCCTCCTGCAGACCCTCGCCGCCAACATGGGCGTCAAGGCGACCGATCTGCTCCGGAAGCTTTTCCAGCTCGGCATGACCGGCATCAACATCAACTCGACGCTCGACGCAGACACCGCCAAGATCGTCGCTGGCGAGTTCGGCTGGGAGGTCGAGGACGTAGCGGTCAGTGAGGAGGCTCGCCTCCAAATCGCGCAAGGTCAGGGCGAAGAAGAGGATCCGACTCTCCTGAAGCCGCGGCCGCCGGTCGTGACGGTGATGGGTCACGTCGATCACGGTAAGACGAGCTTGCTCGACGCCCTCCGGCAAACGAACGTCGTCTCCGGTGAGGCCGGCGGCATCACGCAGCACATCGGCGCCTACTCGGTCTCGACCCCCAACGGTCCCGTGACCTTCCTCGATACCCCGGGCCACGCGGCGTTCACCGCGATGCGCGCTCGTGGTGCTCAGGCGACCGACGTCGTTGTGCTCGTGGTGGCGGCGGACGACGGCGTCATGCCCCAGACCGTCGAAGCCATCAGCCACGCTAAGGCCGCGAGCGTTCCGATCATTGTTGCCATCAACAAGTGCGACAAGCCGGACGCTCAGCCGGAGCGCGTGCGCCGTGAGCTCTCGGAGCAGGGCCTGGTCCCGGAAGAGTGGGGTGGAGACACCTTGTTCTGCGAGGTTTCAGCGAAGACGCGAGTAGGGGTTGATGAGCTGCTCGAGAAGCTTGCGCTCCAATCGGAGATGCTTGAGCTTCGCGCGAACCCGGACAAGTCAGCTTCCGGTATCGTCATCGAGAGCCAGCTCGATCGCGGCCGCGGTCCGGTGGCGACTGTGCTTGTGACGGACGGAACGCTCCGCGCCGGAGACGTCATTCTCGCGGGCGCTGGCTTCGGCAAGGTCCGCGCGATGCTCGACTGGCGCGGCCAGAACCTGAAAGAGGTCGGTCCTGGTGGCCCGGCGTCGATCGTCGGTCTCTCGGAAGTGCCCCGCGCTGGTGACCTCGTCTACGCGATGAAGGACCTGAAACAGGCCCAGACCATCGCGGAGACGCGCAAGGTCAAGGAGCGCAAGAGCCTGGCTCCTTCGGTCGGGAACAAGCCGCGCACGCTCGATGAGATCGCAAAGCTCATGAGCGAATCGGACCAGCTCGAGCTCAAGGTGATCGTGAAGGCCGACGTCGCAGGTTCTGCGGAGGCGGTCGCCGACTCGCTGCAACAGCTCTCGACGGAGAAGGTCAAGGTCAGCACCGTGCTCCAGGCCGCTGGTGCCATCACCGAGAACGACGTGAACCTGGCAGTCGCTGCCGGGGCCATCATCCTCGGATTCAACGCGAAGCCCGCCGGAAAGGCGCTCGCAGTCGCCCAGCGCGAAGGCGTCGAAATCCGCCAATACTCCATCATCTACAACCTGCTCGACGACGTGAAGCTGGCCATGGAAGGCTTGCTCGCACCGAAGTTGGTCGAAAAGGACATCGGCGAGGCCGAGGTTCGTCAGACCTTCCGTACGTCGAAGTCTGGAACGATCGCTGGTTGTATGGTCACGGGTGGCGTCGTGCGCCGCGGCGGAGGGGCTCGCCTCATTCGCGACGGCGAGAAGATCTGGGAAGGCAAGGTTGCCGGCCTTAAGCGCTTCAAGGAAGACGTTCGCGAGGTCAAGGACGGCTTCGAGTGCGGTATCTCTCTCGAAGGCATGGAAGAGATCCACGTCGGCGATCGCATCATCGTGTTCGAGGTCGAGAAGATTAAGCAGAGCCTATGAGTCAGGTGCGCGCTGCTCGGCTCGGCGGAACGATCCAGAAACACCTGAGTGTGGAGCTGGCGCGTTTCGCCGAGGATCCTCGGCTTGCCGCGCTCGGCGTCAGTCAGGTGACCCTGAGCGCCGATCTCGGGGTCGCCACCATTTCTGTGCGTCTCATGTTCGGGCCGAGCGACCAGCGCGCCGAGATGCAGAGCCTCAAAGCAGTTCAGGCGATCGCCCCGCGTCTCCGGAGCTCATTGGCGCGTGCGCTGACTATGCGCCGTGTCCCCGAGCTTCGCTTCGTCTACGACCACGGCGAGGACCATCGAAGGACTGTCGATCGACTGCTCGAAGAGATCGAGTCCGAGCCGAAAGCTCAGGACGACTGAGACCGTGCCGCCCCTTAGGGGCGGCGACTCCGTACCGTGGTCGTGGGCCCCGCGGGGGGGGGG
>JAEYYX010000026.1 GCA_023428245.1 Pseudomonadota bacterium | reverse complement strand
CCTTCGCGACAGCCCGCGGCTACGGCAAGCTCCTCAGCGATCTCTTGCGCGAGCACTCCCGAGTCCTCTCGGACACATCACGCCAGGCGCTGCTCTCGAGTGAATACAGCTCGACGGGGCGCCCTCTCGGCGTAACCCTCGCCTTCCGCGAAGGGGAGCTCGATGGCGCTCGTTACCTGAGCAAACCCGGCGGCGGCCCCGGCGTGAGCGGCAACTTGCGCCTCTACCCGGACCGCGGCTTCGCCACAGTCTTCCTCTCGAACACTATGCGCGTGAGCGAGAGCGCGATTCAGGAAGTTTCGGATGCTCTCGATCGGGCGCTCTTGGCGGGACGCTAGGGTAACGAGAGCTCGAGCCGACCCGATCACTTCGCGCCCGCGGGGCGATCCGCCATCGCCGCTTCAATCAGCGCAGCAACATGATGATAAAGGTAGTTTGCGACCTTCATGACGACCGGGCCTGCGTCGTCGCGCAGGGAGAGCTCCAGTCCTGGCATCAACTCGAGAGTCTTCCAATGCTGCATGGGCGGCGTGGCTGGCGTCTCTGCGCCCGGCGCGTCGGCAGGAGCTGACCCAGAAAAGCCGAGCGCCGCTCGCGCCGGCTCGGGGATGCGCCGCGCGGCGAGCCAACTCTCGATGTCGCGAGTCCCCATCGTTTCGAGTTTGAGCTTCACATCCTTGAGCCTCTTGAGACCGTCGATCTTCGCTTCGCGGATCGCCATCAAACGCAATAAGTGTTCCCGCTGATAGCGCGTCGCGGGCCCCCGAAACTCCGGAGGCGTCAAGAGTCCCGAGCTCAGGTATCCCGTGATAGTTCGAGGAGACACCTCGGCGAGCCTCGCGAGCTCAGCCAGCGTCCACCCTCCATTCGGGAGCGGCCGACGGATCGGCTTCCTCCCGCGGTTCTTCCTTCGCTCCCAGATCAACCTCTTCCGCGCCATTCTGCTGCTCCCCTTTCCCCCTCGACCCTCGAACATGTCGGGATGAAGCCTCCTAGGAGCCTCAATCCATATACCATACTGTAGAGATAACCCTGCCAGCAGCCAGAATCTCTGCATCGGACTGTAGAGATGGGCTGCTTCGGAGCCTCGAACTCCCCGGTGTACTGTAGAGATGAAGCGGTTGTGGCCCTCAATCTCTACATAACAGCGGATTGATTGGTCTGGTCGGCCGCGGAATCTCTACGTCGATAGGAAGTACGAAGGCTCTTCGGGAGGTCAACCTCGACATGGGAGGTAGAGATTGGGGGGTGAGGGGGCAGTTCAACACGTGGGCAGAGCGCTGGGGGGCGGCGGAACGCCTCCGGAGTGCCGAGCGTCCCCTAGCGGAACGCCGCCAGCGGAGGTTCTTCACCGAATCGGCCTTGGAAGGCAGGAGAGAGGCGGGAGAGCGACTTCGTTTTCCGAATACCCATCCGGCTGGTATTCTGGGCGCTCCTTGGGTCCCAGGCAGGATGAGCCGTGGGAAGGTGGGCGAGGTCGCGTTCGATGCAATCCCTGAACTTCGAGTTTCTCCGACCGCACATCCCGCTCCTCGCGGACCTCGGCGGCTTTGCGGAGAAGTACGCGCAGAGCGATCCGCAGAGCGCGGCAGTGAAGCTGCGGAATTTCGTCGAGGACATTGTCGAACAGCTTTACCTGCGCAACCGCTTGCCGCGGATGCACGGCGCTCAGCTCAGCGACCTGCTCGACGCGCGTGCGTTCCTCGCCGCGACGCCGGAGGTGATCGTGATGCGTTTGCACGCGCTCCGCAAAGCGGGCAATCGCGGGGCCCACGGCGACACCGTCACGACCGAGATCATCCTGGCTCGTCTCGACGACGCGCTGAACGTTGCTCGTTGGTTCTATCTGACGAAGCTCGGCGGCAAACGGGCGGACACGCCGGAGGCCTTGAGGGAACCTCTGCCCGAGTCGACGAAGGCTCAGTTCAAGCAGAAGAACCTGGAGCTCCAGAAAGAGCTCGAGAAACAGCGAGAGCTCGAGGCCGCCCGCGAAAAAGAGCTAGAAAGGCTACGCGAAGAGCTCCGCCTCGAGCGGGAAAAGCTCTCGCACTCGGAAGCAGCTCAGGAGGCCGCAGAGAAGGCGTTCTTCGAGAGCGCCGAAGAGCTGTCCGCGATTCGCGAGCAGGGTGAAAAGGTCGCGGGCATTCTCCATCTGAACGAAGAAGAGACGCGTCGTCGGCTCATCGACGAAGATCTCGTCGCCGCGGGCTGGAATGTCGGCCAGGGCGGCAAGAGCACCGACGAAGTCGGTCAAGAGATCGAGGTCAGCGGACTCCCCGAAGGCTACGCGACGGGCAAGAACGGCAAAGGGCGCATCGACTACGTCCTCTGGGACGATAACGGCAAGCCGCTCGCGGTCATCGAAGCGAAGCGCACCGCGAAGGACCCGTCGGTCGGCCGAACCCAGGCGCATTTCTACGCCGACGCTCTCGAAAAACAGTACGGCCAGCGCCCCGTCATCTTCTTCACGAACGGCCCCGAGATCACGATCGAGGACGACGCGCAGGGCTACGCGCCGCGCAAGCTGTACGGCTATTACTCGAAGGGCAGCCTTCAGTCGCTCCACTTCCAGCGGCGGGAAAAGCTCGACCTCTCCGGCGTCGCGCCGAGCCCGACCATCGCCGAGCGCATGTATCAGGTCGAAGCGATCAAGCGCGTCTGTGAACGCTTCACGAACAAGCACCGCAAAGCGCTCGTCGTTCAGGCAACCGGAACGGGAAAGACCCGCGTCGCGATCTCGCTCTGTGACGTGCTCTCGCGCGCCCGCTGGGCCAAGCGTATCCTCTTCCTCTGCGACCGTCGGGAGCTCCGCAAACAAGCCCTGAACGCCTTCAAGCACTACCTCCCGAACGAACCCCGGACCATCGTCGACAAAGCCTCCGTCGGAGACACGCAGCACCGCGTCTTCGTCGGCACGTACCCGGCGATGATGAACGTGTTCCAGTCGTTCGATCCGGGCTTTTTTGACCTGATCATCGCCGACGAGTCGCACCGCAGCATCTACAACAAATACCGGGACCTCTTTGTCTACTTCGACGCGCTCCAGGTCGGCCTCACGGCGACGCCCGTGAAGTTCGTTGAGCGAAACACATACAAGCTCTTCGAGTGCAAGGACCGCGATCCAACATCCAACTACGAATACCAAGAAGCCATCCGGAACGACCCGCCGTACCTGACGCCCTTTCGCGTGGTCAGCGTCACGACGAAGTTCCTCCGCGAGGGAATCAAGTACAGCCAGATGACTCCGGCCGAGCGGGCGGAGCTCGAGGCCGATCTCGACAATCCCCACGAGGTTGAGTTCGAAAAGACGAAGGTCGACAAGCAGGTCTTCAACCGCGACACGAACCGAATCATCCTCCGCAACCTCATGGACCACGGGCTCCGCGATCCGAGCGGGAGTCACCCGGGCAAGAGCATCATCTTCGCCCGCAACCATGACCACGCCGTGCTCATGGCCGAGGTGTTCACGGAGCTCTACCCGCAATATGGGGGGAAGTTCTGTCGCGTCATCGACAACTACGATCCGAACGCCGAGGCGCTCATCGACCAGTTCAAGATCAAGGACAGCGAGCTCACGATCGCGATCTCCGTCGACATGCTCGACACGGGCATCGACGTCCCCGAGGTCGTGAACCTCGTCTTTGCGAAGCCGGTGAAGAGCTACGTGAAGTTCTGGCAGATGGTCGGGCGGGGAACGCGGCTCTGTCCGAACTTATTCGGCCCCGGCGTCGACAAGAGCGAGTTCCTCATCTTTGACCACTGGGGCAATTTCGAGTTCTTCGAAGAGCGCTACCAGGAGAAACAACCGAGCGTGAGCCGCTCCTTGCTTCAACAGCTCTTCGAAGCGCGGCTCGACTTGATGGAAGCGGCGATTCGCGCCCTCGATCAGGCTACAGCCGACACTTGCGTGAAGCATCTCACGCAAATGGTCCACGCGGTTCAGGGTACGAGCGCCATCGCCGCCAAGGAGCACTGGAAAGAGCTCGAAGAACTCTCGAAATCGGAGGTCGTCTCCGCCTGGCACGCAACGACGAAGGACAAGCTGCGAACCGTTGCAGCCCCGCTCATGCACCTCATTCATCAGCGCGGCGAGGACGCAGCCTATCGCTTCGACCTAGTGATGACCGAACTCCAGAAGGCCCAGCTCGAAGCCACTCCCGAGCAAGAGAAACACAAAGCGGCCATCAGCGAGCAGGTCGAGAACCTGCAGATGAACCTGAATCAGGTGAAGGCGAAGGCCGAGTCGATCAAGAAAGTCCGAAGCAAGCCCTTCTGGCAGTCAGCGACCCAGGCCGAGCTCGAGGAACTTCGCGGCGAGCTGCGCGGCGTCATGAAGTACCAGAACTACGCCGCGATCGTTGCGAAGCCGGGCCCCTTGCGCCTCGACATCGCCGACTCCGGGCTCGTCAGCACGGCGTACAAGACGAAGCTCGAAGGACTCCAGCTCGTCGAGTATCGAACGCGCGTCAAGAAGGCGCTCCTCGAGCACTTCGAGACGAACCTCGTCCTCCGCAAGATCCGCTCGAACATTCGCGTCTCCGACGAAGACGTGAAAAAACTCGCCGCGCTCATTCTCGAAACCGACCCGGGCGCAGATCTCGGGCGTCTCTTCGACAAAGATGCGAGCGACGAAGGCTCAGCAGACGCCAAAGATCGGCTCCAGTTCGTCCTGCGCGGGCTCGTCGGTCTCGATTCGGCAGAAGTCGAAAAAGCGTTCACCGAGTTCGTCCACGCTTTCCCGAAGCTCAGCGCCCAGCAGGTTCAGTTCCTCTCGCTCGTGAAACAGCACATCACCGAGCACGGCATGCTGACGATCGAGGACCTCTACGAGGCCCCGTTCACACAGCTCCACGCCGACGGCGTCGACGGCGTCTTCACGGACGACGCTCAGGTGAATCGCCTTCTCGCCATCCTCGAGACCTTCGATCCGAGCAAGATCCGCTCGGCGTGAGCTCGACAGACCCGCCTCTTCGCCCCTAAGACCCGTTCCGCTCATGATCACAGGCAAGCTCCGCAGCGACATCGACAAACTCTGGGAAGAGTTCTGGACCGGGGGGATCACGAACCCGCTCACCGTCATCGAACAGATCTCCTTCCTGATGTTCGCGCGCATGCTCGACATCACCGAGACGCGCGAAGAGAAGAAGGCGCAGCGGACGGGGAAGGACTGGCACCGCATCTTTCCGAAGAACAAACAGCAGCTCCGCTGGGGCAACCTGAAGGAGCTCGGGGGCGCGGAGCTCTTGCCCCTCGTCCGCGACGAGCTCTTCCCTTTCTTCCGCAACCTGAACGGGGGCACGACGTTCTCGGAGTACATGGCCGATGCCCAGCTGATGGTGCAGAAGCCGAGCCTGCTCGTGAAAGCGGTGCTCATGATCGACGCGCTGCCGCTCACGCAAGGGGACACGAAAGGCGACCTCTACGAGTACCTGCTCAGTAAACTGACGACCGCCGGCATCAACGGCCAGTTTCGCACCCCGCGGCACATCATCGCGCTCATGTGCGCGCTGACGGATCCGAAGCCGACCGAAACGGTCGCGGACCCGGCCTGTGGCACGGCGGGCTTCCTCGTCGGCGCGCGCGAATACCTCTGGCACAAGTACACGTCGAAGAAGGGGATCCTGAAGGACGAGGAGGGGCACCCGATCTACACGGCCGACGAGCTCGATCCGAAGGTCAAGAAGCACATCGAAGGCGGCATGTTCCACGGCTTCGACTTCGACGCGACCATGCTGCGCATCGCTAGCATGAACCTCATGCTCCACGGCGTCGACAATCCCGACATTCACTATCAAGACACGCTCTCGAGCAGCTTCCCTGACAAATTCCCGAAGAAGGCGGAAAACGCCTTCGACGTCATCCTCGCCAATCCCCCCTTCAAGGGCAGCCTCGACGCCGAAGACGTCCACCCCTCCCTCACGCGCGCCGTCAAAACGAAGAAGACCGAGCTCCTCTTCGTCGCGCTCATCCTGCGCATGCTGAAGAGCAGCGGCCGCAGCGCCACCATCGTCCCCGACGGCGTTCTCTTCGGTACGTCCAACGCGCACCAAGAGCTCCGCAAGCTGCTCCTCGACGCCCACCAGCTCGAAGCCGTCATCAAGCTGCCGAGCGGCGTCTTCAAGCCTTACGCTGGCGTCTCCACGGCCATCCTCGTCTTCACCAAGGGCGGCAAGACGGACCACGTCTTCTTCTACAACATCGAGAAGGACGGCTTTTCCTTAGACGACAAGCGCACCCCCGCGAGCGAAGAGCGCACTCCCCTCGGCCCCGTCAAAGACAACGACCTCCCCGACTGCGTCGCCCGCTGGACCAAGAAGAGTCCAAAGAAAGACACGGATCGCACGAGTCAATGCTTCTTCGTCCCCGCCGAAGAGATCCGGGCTCAGAAGTACGACCTCTCTTTCAATCGCTACAAGGAGGTCGTTCACGAAGAGGTCGAATACGAATCCCCGAAGGAGATCTTGAAGAAGCTCCGCGCGCTCGAGAAGGAGATTGCGAAGGACTTGGATGAGCTGGAGGGGATGTTGTGAGCTTCCCTTCAGCGCTCCGTGCGCTCTGCCCGCAGGGGTGGAGCCTGGTGCAGATGCACGAGATCGCAGCGAGCAAGAAGTATTCGTTCGTCGGAGGGCCCTTCGGTTCTAACCTCACATCGGCGGACTACGTTCCGCTTCCAGGCGTGCCCGTTATCCGTGGTGTAAACCTCGATGGAAAGCACTCGCGGTTCATCGATGACGAGTTCGTCTTTGTTTCCGAGGAAAAGGCAGAGTCGCTCATACAGAACATGGCGTACCCAGGGGATCTGGTCTTCACCCAGCGAGGCACGCTTGGTCAGGTCGCTGAAGTCCCGTTGCAGGCTCGGTTCCCCCGATACGTGGTGTCGCAGAGCCAGATGAAGCTGACGCCGAATCGAGAGCGCGCGGATTCCAGATACCTCTACCACTACTACCGCTCACCATTGGGTGTGTCGCTTCTGAGTTCGCGAATTCAGGCGACCGGGGTGCCGCACATCAATCTCTCGCTCCTGAAAGAGTTTCCCGTACTGCTCCCGCCCCTCCCCGAGCAAAAGCGCATCGCCGCCATCCTCGACAAGGCCGACGCCATCCGCAAAAAGCGCCAAGAAGCCATCCGCCTCACGGAAGAGCTCCTCCGCTCCGCGTTCCTAGAGATGTTCGGCGACCCCGTCACGAACCCGAAGGGCTGGCCGGTGAAGGAGTTGGGGGAGCTAGGCGTGATAACTACCGGAAGTACGCCACCTTCGTCTGAAATGGGAATGTTTGGAGGGGATATTCCCTTCATCACGCCAGGCGATCTCGAATCAGAAGTAGCACCGAGGCGATATCTCACTGCGCGAGGAGCCGACTCGGTGAGAACGGTTCGGGCTGGAGCCGCGTTGGTTTGTTGTATCGGGGCGACTATCGGAAAGATGGGGATCGCGCCGATAAAGTGCGCATTCAATCAGCAGCTAAACGCAATAGAATGGAACAACGAGGTGCTTGATGATTTCGGATACGCAGCACTGAGACTCCTCAAGACGGCGATTGTCGGCGCGGCGAAATCCACAACAATGCCGATTCTGAAGAAGTCGTCCTTTGCACAGATCGCGATTTCAGTGCCGCCTGTTGCCCAGCAAGAGGCGTACGTGAGAATAGCTCGACGAACTTCTTTGACTCTGGAACACCTAGAGTCATCCTTGAATTTGAGCAACATTGCCTCGACTTCGCTGACCCAGCGCGCCTTCTCGGGGAATCTGTGATGCGACCAATGGGTCCTCGTCGAACAGCTGCGTTGGCGCGCAATGAGCCGGACAGCGCGAGATGGTGACGCTCTCGCATGGCGCAATTGTCACTTTGCTCCAGCAAGAGCCAGGACTCAAGGCCAAGGCAATTGCGAAGAGACTCGGCGTGGCCAAGAGCGAGGTGAACAGTTTCTTGTATCGGAACATGGACCGCTACAAGAAAGATGATTCGAATTGTTGGCATCTCGTAAGTCCAGCCTTCGTGATCGAACTGCCAGAAGGATGGACCACGGCCGATGATTTCGAGGAAATGCTTTGCCAGTCGACCGAGTGCTCTCGCGACATACCGATCCTGATCCGACTTTCGAAAGGGTGTGGCTTGATGTTCGACTGTATCGCCCGTCTTTTGGCATTCGCAAACCAGGCTGCGACCGACCGACGAACGATCTCTCTCGACTTCAGCGAAACTGAGCGTGTCAGAACGTTTCTGGATCGCGCTGGATTTTTCGACCTCCTAGACGATGTAGTGACGGTCATACCGGGTAGGCCCGTCGAGTCGGCGGCGAGCCGCTATCTAGGGCAGAGTCCCAACCTTGAGGAGCTTCGGCGAGTAGAAGTTGGCCGTGACAACTCGGACCTCGTCGATCGACTGACAAACAAGTTTGTTCGCCTCGCGAACGCGGAATACCAGGTTGCGGCGACGACGATGTTCGGCGAATTGGTCCACAACATAAGAGAGCATAGCCAAGCAAATGGAGGGTTTGCCGGGCTTCAGAAATACGAAGGTAACGAACCTCACATTCAAACAGTTGTCTCCGACAGCGGGCTCGGGATCGCTGCCACTCTTCGTCCCAGTTTGCGAGAGCATTACTCTGCCCTTTTTGCGCGACTCGGAAGTGGCTCACTGAGCTCAGACATCGAGCTGCTTACCCATGTCTTCAGCAAAGGGGGAGTTAGCCGGTTCGGCGGTAGCCAAGGAAGGGGGCTTGGCTTGAGAAGTAGTCACGCGGCGACTTCAAGGTTCCCCCCCGTGCCAATAACTGGTGAGACAGCGGCTTCTCGAATTATCAGTACAATCCGAGGGGCGAGAGAAGTCAAAGACCAGTGCCGAAACCAAAGACCCGAGCCACCGAAGTGGTGGCAAAACCCG
>JAEYYX010000123.1 GCA_023428245.1 Pseudomonadota bacterium | reverse complement strand
CCAACCGCCATTCCTCTACGTCTCGTGGGCTCGGTGATGTGTATACGAGACAGGAATCCCACCTGGACCCAAAATTTCACGCCAGCGGCGCACGGGTCCCCACCGATAACGACCGGCGAATTATTCTCCGTGGTATCGATCGGCTTACATGCCGGCATTAGTGCTCCGCTCGAGTTCACGGCAACTGCCCCAACTTCTGATAATGGTCCGCTCTCGCCTGTTGAGTTTGCCTCCAAGAATTTTAAACCAGCGTAAGTGAAGCCCCTTCCATACCCCCGACTTGGGAGCCCACAATGGAGCTGGACATTCCAAGTGCTGCTCAGGACCTGACACGCCCCGGCAAATGCGCTCTCTCCGACGAAGAGAGAGGCGAGTACGATTCCTACGACTGCGGTTGTGTTTGGCTTTTTCATTTATTTCCCCTTTTCTTTTGCTGGTTTTCCCCCGCCCTGGGCGCGCTTCCAGGGGGATGGATCGATGAGTGGCTCGTTTGCGTCTAGTTCGAGCTCTGACCGGCCTCGTCGGGCTTCGTTACACGGAGGACCAATGGCTGACCGGGCCGCACCGAGCTCCGGAGATTGCCTAGCTCAGTCTCCACGGAGGCCTGATACTCACCCGGAGGCACGTCTGGGATCGCGAAGCGCCCTTCCGCGTCAGTTTGGGCCGTTAGATCGCGAGCTGACGCGAACGGACTTCCGTCGCTCACTCGAATCCACGCGTCCGGGATGGGATGACCTTCTGGCCCGACGACCGAGCCGAACAAGATCTGGAGCGGAGCGAGCGGCAGCGCGAGTTCTTGGGGTGGGCCACTGCGAACTGCTACGGTCACCGTCTGTGATTCCCCCGTGAAGCGAACCTTGTAGGTGCCGGTGGGGAGGTTCCGCAGCCAGAAGGCGTCTGACTCCCGTTCTGCCTGGACGAACCCAGCGGGGCCCTCTGCCTGCACTCCCAGGAGGGGGACTCGGGCACCTGTTGTGATCCGAAGTGCGCCGAGCGGCGGGAGGGACCAGTCTACCACCATATCCCCGCTGACGTTTGCGGAGCGAATGAGTAACTCCCGGAATCCCTGCTGAACGCTCACGCGATGCGCTCCAGGGCTCAGCCCGGAGCACGAAAATACGCCGCTCTCGTCTGTCCTGCAGTCCGTCGCCTGGAGGACCGGGGATCCTTCGTCGGAAGAAGGCGCCTCCTCGACATGGACGGTCAGGCCCTCCCGGCCGAGTCCGTCGGAGCCTCGAATCTTGCCGGAGATGGAGTGTCCACGGCGAAGGCTCCATCGCCTCGTGCGTTCATGATCCGCGGACCCTTCACGGATTTCCACCTTGTCATTCTCCGGTAGAGCGCCGTTGCATGCGATCTTTACTTCGTACGCCCCCGCGACAAGACGGGCGACTCGGGCGACACCAAGGGTGTCGAGCTCCGCGCCTCGCATGACGGCTCCTTCGAGGACCACAGATCCGTTCGCGCAGGGGACGCCGTCGACGGCAACGTGGCCTTCGAACGCGAGCCGCCGTTCCGCCACGATGCTGGCTTCCGGTGCGTTCTCTCCGACGCCAACCTGCGCTGACACGAGGGGCGCCTCCCATGAATCGCTTGATACCCCCACGGAATATCTTCCGGCGATGAGTCCATGGAGGAGGAAGGTCCCGTCCTGCTCCGTCACGGCGGCGGACGACCCCTGAACGATTCCTTCGCGCGTGGCAACGACTCGAATCCCAGCGATCGCGTCTCCATCGGCGCTGATGACCCGCCCTCGAATCTGGCACTCGGGGCCCAGCGCGAGCTCTATGGGTCCGCTAGGGACATCGACTGTTCGGCGAATGCTCCCGTAGCCCGTGGCGTTCGCTATGATTTCATATTGGCGCGCTGCCAGAGGGAGGACGAAGGCCCCCGTACCGTCGCTCACGGCGATGGAATCGGGCAATGGCGAGTCCACTCCCGGCAAGACTGGGACCGCTTGAATCGTGGCGCCTGGAATCGGCCCCCCGACGCTGTCGACAACCTTTCCGCTCAGACCAGGCCCGGTCGGCCCTTCTAAGCGCAATATCAATTCTGTGTTCAGCCAGTCTTGAAGAAGACCTTCGAGGTGGGCTGCTCCGACACCCGAATGGCTCGCATGGAGCTGTGCATTTCTGCCGTCTAGAAAGCCCAATGAAAATTTGCCGTCGGTGTCCGATTCCGCGCACTCGGGAGGAACGCTATCGAGGCGCTCGGTCATCCATGTGATGACACAGACGGAGGCCGCACCGACAGGACGCCCCGCTGAGTCTAGGACCAAACCGCGGAGCTCGGATGGAATAGCCCTAGGGGACGCGTCCTGACTTCTTGTGGACGTGGGCCGAGTTTCATGGCTCACAGGTTCGGGCGTGCGGGCGGGTTCAGTCTTCAATTCAGAGGCAGGGGCGCGAATGAAGAAGAACAGCACGAGACCCGCGAGGCCGAGCCCGAGCGACAGCAGTGCAGCCCGCACCTTCACGGCGTCGCCTCCTTGTTTGAAGGGAGCCATTCTCTCCCATCGAGGTCTTCGTGGGCGGGGGGCTCCACTCGGAGCCCGATGAGGTACGTGTAGTCGGACCGAACAGGAGCAGGGAGTAACTGTCCAGGGCCCACGCGCTGAATGGCATCGTCGACGCCATCGGGTCCGCGACCGAGCGTCCAGGTTTCGAGCTCGCCCAGGTCCGGAAGCTGTGCTGCGGGCATGCCTTTGGCAAGCAGAGCTCGCCAACCTGCTAGGGCGCCTTCAGCCATACGAAGAATCGTGTTGCTCGATTCAGGGTCGGTTTCGTCCGCGTCCGGATCGAACGCCAGCCGCCGCGCACGGAGCGCAAAACGGGTACGCGTGCTCGGCTCGGTGCGCAAGAAGATCTGGAATCCGAGCTCCGAATCTACGGGCTCACTGAGCCCACCTACCGGCAACGCTAGGATCGAGTCGAGGAGACGAGGAAAGATGGATGGCTCGCGTGAGGACCAGACCCCAATGTCTCCTCCATTCTCGGCGTCTCGATGTTCCGAATATTTCGTCACTAGTGCCCGAAAGTTTTCGGGTGTGGCCTGCGAGCGGAGGTCTTCGGCGAGTGCTTTTGCTTGGTTTCGCGATCGCATTCGCGCCTTCTCGAACACGCCTGGCCCTCTCGCGACGTGGCGCAGAAACTCTGCTCCGTCGTAGCCGACAATCAGTCGCGTCGCGGAGAACGTTTCAAGAGGGGGTAAGGGGTCGCGACGGAAGATGTGAATCCCGAAAGGGGTCGCGACCGCCGTCGACACTTCGCCCAGGGAGAGCGGTTCGAGGCAATCCAGCACTTCCGGCCACATACTGAATTCGCTAGCGGGGAACACGCCGAGGCGTCCTCCGCTCGACCTGGTCAGCGGATCTTCGGACTTCAGTAGAGCTTCGCCAAACGACGTCTTTCTGTTCTGGAGCTCGGACGCAAGCCGATCTGCAAGCTGGTAAGCTTCGTTGACTCCTCGCGGCGCTGTCGGGACACCCAGGTTCCAGTCGAGAACTGAAAGTGGCACGAGGCTGGGGATCACGTCCTCATGCCGAAAGACAATCTGGGACAGTGATAGGAGCGACTTCCGGAGTCCGACGTCGCTGATCTGGCGCCATTGCCCCTCGGAACATCGGGCCTGACGGGCATGGACTCGTGGTTCAGCGACGCTGCTCTCGAGGGATTTTGACGGAGGCGACTGTGTTGTTGCGCCTCGAGCGGCCCACGCGAGGAGCGCGCATGCGATCACGGCAATTGCGAACGTGACAGAAACGCCACGCTTTGGCTTCGCTTTGTCTTTGCTCACAATCCCAATCGGACATGTATCAAAATGGGGGGGGGATAGATCAAGAGAGAAATGGAGCGGCGACGAAATTCGGCCAGGCGTCCAGCTCCGTTTCTCGGCCGACTGACCGATCCGCCGCCGCGACTTGGCGCCGCGCATCTCAGAACGTGTCGTGGATGCGAGAGAAGCAAGTCCGAGCGATGAACCTTTCATGGAGCGTGATTCACAAGCGATCCGGAGACGAACCCCGCGTTCGCCTCAAGCACAATCATCCTGTCAGAGAATGGGTGTCTCAGGCCGCGGATCGTTGTTCAGGCGAAGCCGAGTCGCCGTCGATTCCCGAATGATGCGAAGTGGCTGAGGATTGGCGCGTTCCGGAGCTGAGCTGGGCCTCTTGCGGCGAGTCTTCGAGGGTCATCCCGCGGTAGACCGATCTCCCGCCAATGGCGACGACGGCGTCGGGGAACGTCGAGAGATCGGTCCCATCGATGCGCACTTTGAGGTCTGAGGTGGACACACGACAATCGGGGCCGAGCGCGCGAACCAGCGTGGCGATCGTCGCGGCTCCCAGAGCGGCGTGGGTCGTGCGGCCTCGTCCGGGTAGACTCGGAGGATCAACGCCGTCGCCCGGTGCGTCGTGCTGGATGTCTACGTTCGTGGAACACCGCGTAGACCACGAGAAGCTCTCCTTCGACCGCGAAATAGATACTGTAAGGGAAGCCGAATACTCGAGCGCTTCGCGTTCCGTGTTGTGCGACAGGGAATGAAAGAGGCGTCTCACACGCGCGACGGACGATCGACGTGACGGTGTCGATGAATCGCCGTCCGAGCCCAGCCGACCGGGACTCGTACCATCCAAACGCTTCAGCGATTTCCGCGGAGGCCTCGGGGAGAATGATGTGCGGAATCACGATCCGAGGAGCCGCTCACGAATCTCGTCGATCGTTGTCCCTGAGGTTCCGGCTTTGCGCACGCGTTCGACTCGTAGAAGGAGTTCCTGAGATTGCTCGTCGGACAAGCGGGGCGGTAGGTCGTCGAGACTGTCCCAAAGCTCACCGATCAGCGTAAGTCGCTCGTCAGGTGTCATTGCAGCAATGTCGATCGCAGGTTTCGCCATCCCGGGCACTTTGACGTATGGGCCAGGGCAACGCCAGCGCGCGGAGCAGCTCTCGAAAGCTCCGGGAGGCTTTTGCACGCGGTGCAATCGACCTTCCGAAACTCAGAAACCCGCTTGCACGGCGTGCAAGCGGGTCTCCTAGGACTCTTCCGAGCGCTGACACGGCGTGCAAACGGGTTTCCGAGAGTAGTCCGAGCGTTTGCACGGCCTGTAAGCGGGTCTCCTAGGACTCTTCCGAGCGCTGACACGGCGTGCAAACGGGTTTCCGAGAGTCGCCGGAGCGTTTGCACGGCGTGCAAGCCGCTTTCCGAGGTCCATCCTCGAGAAATTCCGCGCGGACGTCTTTCAGTGGGCGCGGCTCCTGGCGGCTACGCCGCGGTCGCTTCGGCGCCGGGCTCTTCCTCAGTTTCCGTGGGGGCGGAGCGCGAGGAGGTGACTCGGAAGAAAGTTTTCGGCCAGTTGCGATCGAGGCGTCGTTCCCGAGCGCGGGCGGCGAGCGTCTCCGCCAAGCTATCGCGCTCCCGCGTCAGATCGGAGCTGAGCTCATCTTTGGTGACGGCGTTCTCCCCGCGCTTGAGAGCCAGCGCCCGCGTAGCGATCAGGGCCGCGTCCGCCGCCTGGACCCATTTCTCGAGCTCCGGTTTGTGTTTGAGAAACACCTCGTCGGTGCTCGAGAGCCAAGCGCGCACCTGGGCGATCTGGCGAGGCAGAGCCATGCGCACGAAGCGCGCCACAGGGCCGCCGAAGAATTGTTTGAAGCGGGCTGAGCCCCGATCTTTCCCTGCTGCGAGAAGCAAATCATCCCCGAAAGCCACACAAGCCTGATCGAGGCGCGCATTGGCGACGACCCGCGCCGCATCAGTGTTCGCGATCGCGCGCCGCAGCTCGAGCTCCGTCGCCTGGGCTTTGTCGATGAGCGCAAGCCAGCTCTCCGTGAGCGGCACCAGATCTTTCGCGTCCGGATCGGCCGCGAGCGCGGCCTGCGTGAAGATGATTTCGTCCTCGATTTCTTCGAAAGGAAGTTTAGCGATCAATTTACGCGGCATGAGTGTTCCCTTTTTCTTGAGAAGTTATCGTTTCCCCATGGCCCCCAAAGGACTTGGCCGCACCAAAGGACGTGACCGACCCCCCGCGCGCCTCCTTCCCCCAGAGGTCACTTCGAGAGGCACCCTGGCCGAAGCCGAGCGGGGAGGGCAAGGGGGGCGGCGAAAAGCGAACGATGAAAGGGTTTGCCGAGTGGCTGGCTCACGGGGTCAGGGCGCTGAGCCCGGTTGTCCGGCTCCTGAACCTGTGATGGGGTGCGGTTGGGCGACCTGCGCTCCAAGGCGAGATGAAGATGGACATCCTCATGGATCCAGTCGTCTCAAAGGGTGAGATATGAGAGCTGCACGAAATTGGGGACTGATTCGAAGCGGGGAGACCTTCGAGGCGTTGGCGACAACACTCGTCTTCTTTGAGTACCCCGACGCACGGCTGTTTGGTCGCCGAGGACGAGACGGGGGTCAGGACGCTCGTTCAGGCGACGGCACGACCGTCTACCAAGCTAAGCACCATCAGGCCCCCACCGCGGCGAAGGCCATCGCTGATGCTAAGGCGGAAGCCGTCAACGTTGCGAAGTACCGGAAGGTGAAGCATCCGCGACACGCACAATGGAAGGGAGTGACGAATTGGGTGCTGGTCACGAACGCCAGCTTCAATCCCACAGACCAAGAGACTTGGGAGGATGAGGTTGCGCCGCTGTTCAGCAAGCTGGGCCTTACGGCAACCTATTGGGAAGAAGCGACCCTTGATGGCTACCTGGACAAGCATCCCGAGGTCGATCGAGCGTTCTTTCAGAGTGAGAACCGCATCTTTCTTTCTCCAGCGGAGGCGTGCCTTCAAGTCGTGGATGCTGACGGATTCATGGGGCGCGCGGAGCTTGGGCCATATGTAGGGCGAGAAACAGACCTTACGGAGCTCGATGCCTTCCTCGTCGGTGACAAGAGCTTTCTGCAGGTCCACGCTGCGGGAGGCATCGGAAAGACCCGATTCCTCCTCGAAGGCGCTTGTCAGATTGCTGCCGAGGGCAAATGGCAGGTGCTCTGGGCCAATGTCCAAAGCATGGCAGCATCGAGCACGTGGTTCGATGCCGTCGTGCCAGAGCGTCCAACGCTTCTGATTGTCGACGAGCCCGATGATGAGCGTTTGGTCCAACGACTCCAGGAGCAGCTCGGGGGACGCGTCGGACGAGCTCAGCAATGGAAAATCGCGATAGCGGTGCGCTCAGCAAATGACCCCATATTGCGGGCGCTGCAAGACCCGAAAAGGAAGCATCGCGTGCAGGAGCTGCTTCTCAAACCGCTGGCGAGGAAAGAGTGCGAGGAGATGTGCTCCAAGCTTATGGAGACGGGCGGCTTGGCCAATACGTCCCAGCATTGGCGCAATGAGACCGCGAAAGCACTGGCCGTTCGTTTCGATGGCTATCCGATCTGGTTGAGCCTTGCGATTCAGCTCCTCGAGAAGGACGGCTCATTGGCCAGCCTGCCGGACAACGCGAGTAGCCTTTGTCGAAAGTACCTGAGCGAGGTGCTCGAAGGCGGGGACGGAAGGAAAGAACTCCTGCCCGTGCTCCGGTGGGCTGCTTTGCTTGGTCCGATCAATCGAGAGGACAAGAGCCAGCTTGAGCACCTGGGTGACCGCGCCGGTTGCGCAGGCGTCGATGCTGTGGAGCAGGCATTGATGCGGCTGACGTCCGCGCGACTCCTGCGTAAGTGGGGCGCTCGCGATCGACTTGTCGACGTGAAGCCTGACGTCCTTCGCGACTTTCTCGTTCGCGACTGGCTTTGCGAAGAGCGCGACTACGGGAATCAGCCCTACGTCCCCTCTGCTGCGGCTCGGGCTCTGGTCGATGAGCTGACGAAATCTATGATGTTTGACGGGGCTGGTCCTCGAGAAGAGCGAATGCTCGCGGCACTGGCCCGCACGGACTTCATGCTTCGCCACGGAGACAATCCGCCCCGACTGGGCGCTCCGTTGTTTGTCGCGCTGAACACGGCGTTGCCCGGCATGACCCCTTCGCAACGCATTGCGGTTGTCGAGAAGCTGCAGGAAGTAGGAGCCTACTACCCTCAGGATGTCCTTGGGTTTCTCCGTCGACTGCGTCTCGAAGTGGCCGCAGACGAAACGGTTCAGTTCTATCAAAGGTCGCGACGCTACTCACAATCCGAGGTTGTCTTGAAACTTGCCGGCGCTCATCAAAAGGTGGCGCGTGGGATCTTGACAGACGAACAGCGAGGGCTGGTGGTAGTGGAGCTGTTGGAGCTCTATGTCCAGGAGGCGATATTTGGGCCCACGCTGAAGCATGGGCTTCCCAATGACGGCCGACGAGCTGCGGACACTGCCAGAGCTTTGCTGGAGAACGGTCCGGGGTTCATCCATGAGTTCGGCGACGTGGTCGCTGACGTCGTGTTGGCACGCCTTAGTGCCTCCGGATTGCCGCAGTGCGGCGCGCTGGAGATGAAGGCTATCGGGGCGCTTGTGAAGCATCTTTGCCATGTACAGAGGCATCAGACATGGAGTGATGGACCCACGCTTCATTTCGGGGCGCACCACCTGCATTCGAACCACCCCAACATGGTGGGACGCGCGCGGGTGCTCAAGAGGATTCGCTGTATTCTGGAAGACCGCGAGGAGATCGATGAGAAAGCGAGGGTGGCGCTCTGGAACATGCTTTCGGAGGCACACACGGGTTTGAACTATGCCCGTGGGCAGGTAGGCCCTAAGCATAAGAAATACTCGTCCGAGTTGAGCTCTTGGCTGGTCGACGACCTGATGTGGGTGAAGAGTGTTCTCGCCAGCGGGAGACTGAGTATGCGTGAGCTTCGCGTCGCGAGAAGGGTTTGGCATTGGCACGCAGAGCATGGGAAGGGGAAGTGCCACGCGATCGCGAAAGAGCTCGAGAAAGTCTATCGAGCGAATCCCGTCGTGGACCTCTTCGAAAGGCTCACGAACTGGGACGATATTAGAGCGACGCTGGCGATAGTCGAACTGAAGGCCAAGGAGTTGAACTCGCTGGCCGACATCGAGGGCTTTCTTGACGACGCGGAGAGTCTTCTCGGATCTGAAGAGATGACGCGCGTTCATTCTATCGCGTCAGCGCTGGGCCGCGCTGCGATGGAACGGGTACCGGTTCGTCGATTCCTTGTTCGTGAGCTTTGGGCAGGCGAGCGGACGTCTGCCCGACACAGCTTCGTCTTGAGCGCGGTGCACGCCTGGGTCCACGCTCAGAGGCGAGAGGATCAGAATCGAGCAGCAAAGCTAGTCGAAGAGCTGTTAAATCTCTGTGGCGAAGAAAAGAAACTAGAGCTGCTACGCATATTCTATGGTGGTTCTCCTAGTCCGCCGGCCGAGCTCACTACATCGAAGGCCGAGTGTGAGCTGGTACGAGGTTATCAGGAGCTCTTCATCAGGCATGGTGCGGTTTCAGACTTCGTTCGTTGCACCTTGTGGGGGATGCAACACGACTGGCTCGGGTTGAAGACCTGCATAGAACAAGCGTTCACGGACGCAGGCGAACAGCGTTCGGAAGCAATGGCCGTTCTGATCGATGAGCTTCAGGAGATTTTGTGCCGCGAGGATGAATGGTCGCCGCCAGACGACTTGCTCCGGTGGCTCTGGGGCCAGGTCGTCGCAACTCCGGATTTCGATCACCTTAAGTACAATCACGGTTGGCATCTTGATCAGATCGTCGGGAAGCTTGGCAAGGTGCCGATCACTTGGCTGCCCGAGGCTCTTCGAATCCGCGCTGATCAATCTGACGATGAAGATTCGGGACGTACCGGAACGTGTCAACGTTTTCGAGACAGCGGCGGGTTGATTTCTATGTCGAAAGAGCTTCGGGCTGAGGCGGCGCAGCGCCGGGCAGGTTGATGCACGGCACGCGCTTGTTGTTCTTCGTGGGCCAGAGCCCATCGACGTCGTTGTTGGGCGTCGCGAGGAGCTGTTCAAGGGATGGCGGTGCGGCGTCAGCAGGGTTGATGAGGACCTGGGTGGGAGGCAGAGCGACCTTGGGTGGCCCCGAGACGAATCGCTCCCGGTGAGTCGCGTAGGCGGCGTCGAGCGCCTGCTGACGGACGGCGGCGAGTTCGCCGACCTCTCCGCGGAAGACCTGGGCGGGAGTGAAGAGCGCGATGCCCTCGTGATGGTGCAGCTCGTTGTACCACGCGAAGAAATCTTGAAACCACGTCCGCGCGGCGTCGATGTCGACAAAGCGGCCGGGGTAGTCGGGCTGGTACTTCGCGGTGCGGAAGTGCGCCTCAGAGAAAGCGTTGTCGTTCGAGACGCGTGGCCGACTCATGCTCTGGGTCACGCCGAGTTCTCGCAGTAGGTCCTTGAAGGAGTGGCTCGTCATCGGCGCCCCATGGTCGTGATGGACCGTCAGCTCGCTAGCAACAAGACCGTAGCGCGGAATCGCCTCCTCAAAGAGCTGCTTGGCCAGCGCAGAGTTCTCATGGGCCGCTACCATCCAGCCGACCACGTAGCGGCTGAAGAGGTCAAGCACGACGTACAGGTTGAGAAACACACCCCGCTCGCAGGTTGCAATCTTGCTGATGTCCCACGTCCACACCTGGTTCGGGGCGGTCGCCTCCAGTCGCGGAATCGCGAAAAACCTAGCCTCTCGCTGATTTCTTCGCTCCCGCACCGGCCCCTGCGCACTCAGCACCCGGTACATCGTCCGCCACGAGCAGTAATACTCGCCGCGGCTGAGTAGCGCCCCATAGACCTCGCGCGGCGACTGGTCAATGAATTCCTCGGTGTTCATGAGCGATAGCAGCGCCTGCCTCTGTTCATCGCTGAGCCGTCTGTGAGAGCGAGGTCTCTCCGCTCGCGGCTCGGTCGGCTGCTCTGGGTGCGGCTTGATAGCTCGGTAGTAAGTAGCTCGCCTGAGCCCGACCGCGTCACACGCCCGCTTCACCGGGACCTCCTCGTCGCGCTTTCGGACGAGCTCGACTCGAGAGTCTCGTCGTTCTCCTCGATTCTCGGCAGCGCGAGCCCAAGAATCTCGTGCGCTTTTCCCGACAGCTCCAAGAGCTTGCGCTGGATGCGGTTCTCCTTCTCAAGCGCTGCCAGTTTGCGCTCGAGTTGCTCGACGCGGCGCTCTTCGGCAGTTTGCGCTGGCTTGCGCCCTGGGCGCCCGACGGCGAGTCCCTCGCGCCCGTGCTCCGCTCGCTGCTTGCGCCAGCTCCCCAGCTGCGCGCTGTATATCCCTTCCCGGCGGAGCAGCTCTCCTAGCTGACCACGCTCGGTGCAGGCGTCTGCTTCTGCAAGGATTCTCTCCTTGTCTTGGACGCTAAAGCTGCGTCGCTAGCGCGCGAACAGCTCGATCAGCTTCGCGTGCTTCGGGAAGACGGTGACGTAGATCTCGTCGACGTTCTGCTCGGTAGCGTGATCGAAGACCTTCTTGATGAGGCGTTCGCCGAGGCGCGTGCCGTGCGGGTTCACCTTGAGCGTGCCGACCTTGAGCCGCCTTGCGGGCACGAGGGCGGGCTCGACGTCGGTGACCGCGCCGTCCTCGAGCTTCAGGTATAGGAAGCCGTCGATGCCGCCGTGCTCGCGACGCGCGACGTACGCGGACTCGGTAGCCTTGCGCTTGAGCCACTCGTCGAACCCTGGGTAGTCGGCGCGCAACGTGTCGAAGAACGTGTCCGACACGGGCACCGAGCTGATCAGGGCGTAGGAGAGATCGCTCATCGCGCCAGGCAGAATCCGTCAGGGCCCGTGATTGCTCAAGTTTTCTGCAACTTTGTTGACTTGGGGCCCGTTTCGAAGTTCGGCCGGCGTCAGAGATGCTGAGCCCCAACGCCCAGCGCCTCGGCAACGCAGTGCCGGTGACAGTCGCCCGGCACACGCTCGAAGCACGTGAGGGCCACTCGCTCGCCGGCGTCGAGCCAGGCCCGGAGCTTCGCCAGGGCGGGCCCCTGCATCGGCAGCCAGTCCCGCTCGTACTCGGCGAAGAGCGCGGCGACGTCGGCCTGCGTGGCGAGGTTCTTCCGCTTCTCGGAGGCGATGCCGAGCTCGGGCAGGTGCTCGTAGCGGATGCCGACGGCGGCGCCCTGGGCCAGCGTGCTCTTCGAGAAGCCCTTCTTGCGGCTGATCGGGTTGCGACGAACGTCGGCGAGCAGCGTCACGCCCGCCTCGCGCAGAAGCGCGAGGTACTCGTCCTGCGTGCGACCCTCGTAGCCGATGGTGAAGAGCGGGCCGGCCGTCATCGGTTCTGCGTAGCGCACGGCAGCAGCTTCGCCCACGCCGCTCGCTGCTCGGCCCACGTCCCCGCGTGCGCCACCTCCCGCAGCGTCCGCTCGGCCATCGGCTCCACCCCGTCCACGGCCTCAAGAGCCAACACCCGCTCCTGCAGATCAGCGGCGAGCATCAGCAGGTCGAAAAGCTGCGTGACCCGGGCGCGGGTGAGCCCGAGCTTGCGCGCCAGGGCGGCCTGGTCGGCCACGAGCCCGCGCGCGATGGCCGCGTCGAGGTGGTGCGCGAGCGCGAGCTGCCGAGCGACCTTGGCGGGCCGGCGCACGGGCTCAGGCTTCTCGGCGGGCGGCGTCGGGGTGAGCTCGACGCGACGGCTCCGGTGCCAGAAGACCTTCTCCTCGATGATCCGGTAGTCGCCCGTCGCGGCGCTCAGCTTCGCGCTGTCCTCGGTCATGCCGCGTCCCTCGTCCCAGCGGCGGCGCCGAAGTCGATCAGCTCGACCCGGCACGTGCCCTTGTCCTCGTCGACCACCACCTTGTCGATGAGCGCGCGCAGGAAGCGCCCCTGGTTGTCGGGCGACATGTTCACCCAGACCTTCG